>JBIQHU010000016.1:0-76326 GCA_044508395.1 Mycobacterium sp.
ATTAGCAGTGAGTCCCATTCGGCCGCTCTGGCACGCCTCCCGACGTTTACCGCCGATCCGACAGAGTACACAGCCCCGATAGCGCGAAGCAAAGCAGATCAGGAGCGCGCCAGCCACCCCTAAACTGATCGGGTGACTGCCCGGCTACGACCAGAGCTTGCCGATCTACCGGCCTACACCCCCGGTATGAACGTGCCGGGGGCAATCAAGATCGCCAGCAACGAGACGGTGCACGGGCCGTTGCCCAGCGTCCGGGCCGCGATCGTGAAGGCCACCGACAACATCAACCGCTATCCCGACAACGGCTACGTCGAGCTCAGGGAGGCCTTGGCCAAGCACGTCAACTTCTCGCCCGAGCACATCTCCGTCAGCGGTGGATCGGTCAGCCTCTGCCAGCAGTTGATCCAGATCACATCGACTGTCGGCGACGAGGTGCTCTACGGCTGGCGCAGCTTCGAGATCTACCCGCTGCAGGTCCGCACCGCGGGGGCCACGCCGGTACACGTACCGCTGTCGGACTACATCTTCGACCTCGACGCGATGCTGGCCGCGATCACCGACCGCACCCGGTTGATCTTCGTGTGTAACCCGAACAACCCCACCAGCACTGTCGTCGACCCCGACAAACTGGCCGCCTTCGTCGACGCGGTGCCGTCGCACATCATGATCGTCCTGGACGAGGCGTACGTCGAATACATCCGCGACGGGTTCGTGCCCGACAGTTTCGGCCTGGTCCGCAATCATCGCAACGTCGTTGTGCTACGGACGTTTTCGAAGGCTTACGGGCTGGCCGGGCTGCGCGTCGGCTACGCGGTCGGCGATCCTGACATCGTCACGGCGCTGGGCAAGGTCTACGTGCCGTTCAACGCGACCACGGTGTCGCAGGCCGCGGCCATCGCTTCACTGGAGGCCGCCGATGAACTGATGGCCCGAACCGACGAGGTCGTGGCCGAACGTGCCCGCGTCACCGATGCCCTGCGCGACGCCGGCTATACCGTGCCGCCGTCCCAGGCGAACTTCGTCTGGCTGCCACTGCCCGGCCGGACGCAGGAGTTCGCCAAGGCCGCGGCCGACAGCCGGATCATCGTGCGGCCGTACGCCGAGGACGGGGTGCGTGTCACCATCGGCGCGCAACACGAGAACGACGCGTTTCTCGAATTCGCCCGCGGCTGGATCTAACCCGGGTTACGGCCGGTGAACGCCAGCAGCCGCTCCAGCGCGCCTGCGTCGTCGGGTACCTCGATCGGATCGTCGAAACCGGCGTTGGCGCGGCCCTGCGGGGTGATGATGTTGCGCGCCAGGCCCATGACGTAATCGGACAACGAGTCCGGCGCATTCACCTCACGTCCGACGGCGGCCGCGTAATCCCAAGCATGAACGAGGAATTCGAGCGACAGGATGCCCGCCATCACTTTGGCGGGCACCTCGTTGGTCCCGAACGACACCGTGCCGTCGAGGCCGCGTCGTTTCCAGGCGTCCAGCGCAGGCCGTCCGGCGAGCACGACTTGACGTTCCACCGAGTCCGTCCGATCCCGCTCGGGAAACTCGGCACCGGCGGCACCGCCGATCATGGTGATCGAGTTCATCAGGTGGTCGGTGAGCGACGCCACATCGAACTCGCGGCACGGCGTCTGCTTCTCCAGGTCGGCGTCGGCGATTCCGTGCAGGACATGACCCAGCACGGCGAACGTGGCTTCGGCGCCGTCGAGTTCGTCCGTCGGCGGCGAATCGGGTCCAGGGCGCAGGTCGTCGGTCATGAATGCCACGCTACGTCGCGCTTGCGCCTATCGTTGCCCAGATGAAGACGCACGTGCGGGTGGGGGCCGCGGCGCTGATCGTGATCGGCCTCGCGTCCGGGTGCCAGCGCACCACCGAGGGCAACGTCGCCATGACGACCGAACCGGGCCCCGATTTGACGTCGGAGCCGACGGCGACGGCGCAGCCGACCATTCCGGGCTTACCGGGCATCGAGATCCCCGATATCCCCGGTCTGCCAGGGTTCGGCGGCGATGACGTCCCCGATGTTCCCCCACCGCCGAATGCGCAGACGATGACGTGCGAGGAGTACACCGGTCTCGACGAGGCCACCCAGAAGGCCGTGATCCGCGCCATCCTCACCGAGGAGGGCGTGACCGACGAGACGGCGGAGCTGACGGCGATACTCATGGCCGGTGCCATGTGCCAGTTCATGCCAGACATGACAGTCAGCGAGGTGGTGTCCGGCTCGCCACCGTGAGTCGTTAGCCTTCTGCCCATGAGCGAGAACCCTGGGGCATACGAATCGGTCACCGTCGAGGTCAAGGACAACGTCGCGCAGGTGACGCTGGTCGGTCCGGGCAAGGGCAACGCCATGGGTCCGGCCTTCTGGGCCGAGATGCCCGAGGTGTTCGCCGAGCTCGACGCCGACCGCGAGGTCCGGGCGATCGTGCTGACCGGTTCGGGCAAGAACTTCAGCTACGGGCTTGACCTGCTCGCGATGGGCGGCACCCTTTCGGACGTACTCGCCGAAGGCGCCACCGCTCGTCCGCGGTCCGACTTCCACAAGACGATCCTGCGCATGCAGGGCGCGATCAACGCCGTCGCCGACTGCCGCACACCCACCATCGCGTCCGTGCACGGCTGGTGCATCGGCGGCGGGGTCGACCTGATCTCCGCCGTCGACATCCGCTACGCCAGCGCCGACGCCAAGTTCTCGGTGCGCGAGGTCAAGCTCGCGATCGTCGCCGACGTGGGCAGCCTGGCACGGCTACCGCTGATTCTGTCCGACGGGCACCTGCGTGAGCTGGCGCTGACGGGCAAGGACATCGACGCCGCACGGGCGGAGAAGATCGGCCTCGTCAACGACGTGTTCGACGACGCAGAAGCGTCGCTGGCCGCCGCGCACGCGACCGCAGCCGAGATCGCCGCCAACCCGCCGCTGGTCGTCAGCGGTGTCAAGGATGTGCTCGATCAGCAGCGCATCGCCAGGGTCTCCGAGAGCCTGCGTTACGTGGCGGCGTGGAACTCGGCGTTCCTGCCGTCCAAGGATCTGGCGGAAGGGCTCAGGGCGACGTTCGAGAAGCGGCCGCCGAACTTCACCGGGGAATAGGGGTCCAGCCGAGTTCGGCCTTCGCCTTCATGCCGTCGCCTCCCTTTGGCGGCGGACCGGGATAGGGGTCCGACTCGTCCACCCATCGCGGACCCGATGCCGGGTATCCGTAGGCGAACGCCACGGACTCCGCGACGACGCGACGCGCGCCCGCCCGTTGCGCGGCACGCACGAGATTCGGCGCGCCGACGCTCCACAGTTTCCTGGCGGGCTCAAAGTCCTTGGGGCTCTTGGGCCCCCACTTTGGCAGCGTGGTGAGCAGTGAGACGACCTCCGGGCCGGCGTCGGCCACGACCTCGTCGATCGCGTCGGCGTCGAACACGTCGGCCACCACCGGCTTGGCGCCTGCCGACGCGATCTGCGGCGTCTTCGAAGGAGAGCGGGTCACGCCGATCACCTCGTGGCCGCGCGAGGTCAACTCCCGCAGCAGCGGGATCCCGGGCACGCTCGTCGCGCCACCTACCAGCACGCGCATCAGCGACCACCTCGTTCCGTGATAACGCTGGTGCGCAACGCAATTGCGAGGATCGCGGTCGTCGCCACCAGACCGCCCGCCTCCAGCCAGCCGAACAGGTCACCCGCCCCGTGATGGGGATCGATGATGTGGCTGATGGCGTGCAGCGCCCAGTGCAGCGTGGCGAAGGCCAATGCGGGCACTCGCCACGACACCCGCCGCACCGCGGCGAGCAGCAGCAGGCCCTGCGGAATCTCGAACGTGGCGTTGTCGAAGATGTAGTGATCGTTGCGGACCCCGAACGTCCCGAGCGTGTCGAAAAACGGTCCCGGCGCGAACAGCATGAACAGCCCGACGCCCAGGGCGTACAGCCCGAACACGATCAGCGTCACCTCGACGAAGCCGCCTCTTGTGCGGGTGGGAGTGGTCGTCATACCGTCACGGTAGTACGCGACTGGCCTCACGATAGGCACCACTTACATGACAAATTCGGGTACCACTTCTGGTCCGGAGCTGCTGGTCGAACTCGACAGGACGGCACCGGCTCCGCTGCACCATCAACTCGCCAACGGCCTGCGCGACGCGATCCGCTCCGGGCGACTGACGCCGCACACCAGGCTTCCGTCGACCCGGGTGCTCGCCGCCGACCTCGGTGTTTCCCGTCGACTCGTCGTCGATGCCTACAGCCAGCTCGTGGCCGAGGGCTTCCTGCTCAGCAGGCACGGCTCGGGTACCCGCGTCGCCACCGTGGACATGGCCAGCGCTCCCGAGCGCGCAACCGCCGAACCGGCGCGCTACGACGTCGACTTCCTGCCCGGGTCGCCGGATCTGTCCAGCTTTCCGCGACACGCCTGGCTGCGCGCGCTGCGGCAGGGGTTGGCCGGCCTCGAGTCCGACGCCTTCGGGTACGTCGCGCCCCAGGGCCTGATGTCGGCCCGCGTTGCGATCGCAGACTATCTGCGACGCACCCGCGGTGTATTGGCCGATCCGCAGCACATCGTCATCTGTTCCGGAGCGACACAGGCCGTCGCATTGCTCGCGCAGGCACTGCGGGGCACCCCGCTCGCGATGGAGGATCCCGGCTTCTGGCTACATCGAAAGATACTGCAGCACAACGGTATCGATCCCATTCCGGTACCGATCGACGACGAGGGCATCGACGTCGCGGCACTGTCAAGCAGCGGTGCCACTGCGGTGTTGACCACCCCCGCCCACCAGTCGCCGACGGGCGTCGTGCTCTCCGCAGCGCGGCGCACGGCGTTGGTGGAGTGGGCCCGCGCGGGCCACCTGGTGATCGAAGACGACTACGACGCCGAATATCGTTACGACCGTGCACCTGTGGGCGCACTGCAGGGCATCGCGCCCGACCGTGTGGTGTACGTGGGATCGACGAGTAAGACGTTGGCACCAGGCCTGCGCATCGGCTGGATGGTGCTGCCCGCGCACCTCGTCAACGCGGCGGTGTTGTCGAAAGGGCTTGCGGACACCGGAAGTTCGGTCATGGATCAGGTCGCCCTCGCGCAGTTCCTGACATCGGGGGGTTACGACCGACATCTGCGACAGATGCGTCGGCGTTATCAGGTCCGCCGCAATGCGCTCCTGCGTGCACTGGCCCGGCATCTGCCCGACGCGACGGTGTTGGGTGCGGCGGCGGGCGTCCATCTCACCGTCCGCTTTCCCGAGGGCTTCCCCATCGACGATCTCGTCGCGCACGCGGCGAGGATGCGGATCCGAGTCGAGCCGCTTGCTCCCTGTTACGCCGCGCCAGCCACGGCGCCACCGGGTTTGATGCTCGGCTATGCCAACCTCACCGAGTCGCAGATCGAACGGGGCGTGCGGGAACTGGCTCGGGCGCTGGACTAACTGCCGAACCGGCAGCTCACATCCTGCGGCGCTCTCTGGCGGCTACTCCGCAGCAACCAACCCACGACCACCGCACATGCCGCAGCCAGCACCGTGACTCCGATCACGGCCCCCACCGCTGCGCTCATGGATGAAAGGTAGTGAAAATCCCGTCACCTGCACACTGTGGAATCGCTATGGGATTGTTGAGCATTCGGCGCACCCCGGCGGCAGGGCTACGACCAAACTCACAGCCACACGATTAGCGCGCATCCTCAACCGTCCATAGCCTGGAATTCGACGCTGCAACAAGTGTGAAAGGTCCAGGCAACACATTGAGGACGATTCTGATCACCGGCGCCACCGCCGGCATCGGGTTGCAGGCCGCCAGGCAACTCGCGGCCTCGCGGACCCATCTGGTCTTGGTAGGCCGCAACCCCGAGAAGCTGGCCGTCGCGCGCGACCACGTCACCGCCGCCGGGGCGGCCCGGGTGGACACCATGGTCTGCGACTTCGCCGACCTGTCCTCGGTGCGATCGCTGGCCGATACCGTGCGCTCCAGCTATGAACGGCTCGATGTGCTCATCAACAATGCCGGCGCGGTGTTCGGTCGTCGCACCGAGACGATCGACGGCTACGAAGCCACCTTTGCCGTCAACCATCTGGCCGGTTATCTCCTCACCGAACTGCTCAAGGAGATGCTGATTTCCAGTGCGCCGTCGCGGATCGTGATGACGTCGTCCATCTCGCACTCCGCCGGGACAATGGATTTCGACGACCTCGGATTCCTCGAGGGTTACAGCATGCTGCAGGCCTATTCGCGCTCCAAGTTGGCCAACGTGCTGTACATGCGAAGTCTCGCAACCGAACTCGCGGACACCGGCGTCACCGTCAATGCGGTGCATCCCGGTCAGGTGGCCACCGACATCTGGAAGGGCGCGCCCTGGTTTCTCGCACCGTTCACCGAAATAGCCAAGCGACTGTTCATGATCACACCCGAGGTGGGTGCTCGGCGGCTCACCTATCTGGCGACCGATCCTGCCGTCGCCGCGGTCACCGGCCAATACTTTGACAAGCAGCGCATCAAAGAGCCGTCCGAACTCGCACGCGACGATGCCCTGGCCGAACGCCTGCGCGCGGTCAGTGACCGGCTCGTCGGTCTCGGAATGCTGCACGGCGGCTCATAGCGCCACTTTGGCGGTGGCGGAGGGATTTGAACCCCCGGACGGTTTTAGCCGTCTCTCGCTTTCAAGGCGAGTGCATTAGGCCGCTCTGCCACGCCACCGCCGATAAGGGTACGGGCTCAGACGCGGCCGAGTTTCGCGGGAGGTGCCGCAGCCTTGAGAGCGACGCTGACGCGTCGGCAGTTCTCCCCCATCGCCGCGATCTGCGGACGTGACAGCCGACAGAGGAAGTGTGTCCGCACGCCTTGGCCGTAGGTCACCATGGCTTCGCGCACGGCGGTCCGACCCTCGTCAGTGATGGTGGCCAGCACGCCGCGGCCGTCGTCGGGGCTCGCGCCGCGTCGCACCAGACCCTGTAGCTCGAGGCGGCGGATCTGGCGGGTGACGCGGCTGGGAAGCGACATCAGGTTGTCTGCCAAGTCGCCCATCCGCGCCGATCCGGTTTCGGACTTGTCCAGGATGTCGAGGAGTCGTACATCGTTGAGGGTCAGCTGGTGTGCATCCATCAGCGACCGGTTCAGGGTCGCGTACATCCGCAATGCGGAATCGAGGAAGTTTTGCCACGACCGCTGTTCAGCGATATCCAATCCCGGCATATCACTGGCCGTACGCCCCGCGATGATCTGCTCCATGCGGCAATGGTAAATCTCTGAGGCGTTGCTGGGGCAGGAACAATCAGACTGTTTTCGCAGCGTAGTAGCCTTGTTTGAATGCAAGCGATCATGACCGCCAGCAAAGGCCAATTGACCTGGCAAGAAGTTCCCGACGTGGCGCCCGGCGACGGCGAAGTGCTGATCAAGGTCAACGCTGCGGGCGTGAACCGGGCGGATCTGCTGCAGGCGGCGGGCAAGTATCCGCCGCCACCTGGTGCCAGCGAGATCCTCGGGCTCGAGGTGTCAGGAACGATCGCCGGCCTCGGCGACGGGGTCACCGGATGGGACGTGGGGCAACCGGTCTGCGCTTTGCTGGCGGGTGGAGGCTACGCCGAGTACGTCGCCGTGCCCGCCGGACAGGTGATGCCGGTCCCGGACACGGTGGCGCTGCACGACGCGGCCGCCCTGCCCGAGGTCGCATGCACGGTGTGGTCGAACCTGGTGATGACCGCGCACCTGAAAGCCGGTCAGCGGCTGCTCGTCCACGGCGGTGCGAGCGGCATCGGCACGCATGCCATCCAGGTCGGCCGCGCGCTTGGCTGTCGGGTTGCGATCACGGCCGGGTCGAAGAACAAGCTGGACCTGTGCGCCGAACTCGGCGCCGAGGTCATCATCGACTACCACAACGAGGACTTCGTGGCGCGAATCCGCGCCGAGTCCGGCGGCGCGGGCGCCGACGTCATCCTCGACATCATGGGTGCGGCGTACCTCGACCGCAACGTCGATGCGCTGGCTCCCGACGGCCGCCTGGTGATCATCGGCATGCAGGGTGGGGTCAAAGCCGAGCTGAACATCGGCAAGCTGCTGGGTAAACGAGGCGGGGTGATCGCCACCGCGTTGCGGTCGCGTCCGGTGAGCGGACTCAGCAGTAAGAGCGAGATCGCCACGGAGGTGGTCGCCAACGTCTGGCCGATGATCGCCGACGGTCAGGTGCGTCCGATCATCGGCGCCGAGTTCGGGATCGAGCGGGCCGGCGCTGCACACGAGCTGCTGAACTCGGGTGAGGTGTCGGGGAAAATCCTTCTGCGCGTAGCAGATTAACGCTGTGCGTTCAGCCTAGCGAAGCGAGCGCGCGCACGAGCTGGTCCACTTCAGCGGTCGTCGTGTAGTGCGCCAGTCCGACCGTGACGGCGCCGCCGATGTCGTTGACGCCGATCGCGTCGAGCACACGCGATCCGGCATTGGCGATCGCCAGGACACCGTTGTCGGCCAACCGCTGCACCACCTTCTCCGCAGGCACATCGTTGACCGCGAAACTGAGTACGGGAATACGCATTTCGGGTCGACCGATAACCATGACAGCGGGCAGCGAGCGCAACGACATGAGCAGGTAATCGAACAGTCGATTCATGTAGGACGACGCCGATTGCATTGAGAGCGCGAGTCTTTCGCGCCGGGTGCCGTGCGCCGACTCGTCGAGGGAGGCCAGGTACTCAATGCTGGCGACGACGCCCGCGAGCAGGCCGAACTGGTGCGCCCCGACTTCCAGCCGTGCCGGTCCGCGAGCGTGGGGGTTCAGCGACACCGAACTGAAGGAGTCGATCACCGCGGGGTCGCGGAACACCAGTGCACCGATCGGCGGCCCGCCCCAGGCGAGCGCATTCACGGCGACCACGTCGGCGTCGATCTCGTCGATGTCGATCAGCCGGTACGGTGCGGCCGCCGAGTGGTCGACCACCACGAGACCGCTGTTGTCGTGTACCAGCTTGGTCGCCGCCCGCAGATCGGTGACCGTACCTAGCGTCGACGAGGCGGAGGCGATCGCGACGAGCCGGGTCGGAGCCGTGATCAGGCTCTCCCACTGCCAGTTCGGCAGTTCGCCGGTCTCGATGTCGACCTCGGCCCACTTCACCTTGGCGCCATAGCGATTGGCCGCGCGCAGCCACGGGGCGATGTTCGCTTCGTCGTCCAGGCGGCTGACCACCATCTCGTAGCCGAGACCGACCCGAGCGGCCGACGAGTCAGCCAGCGAGGTGAGCAGGACCGCGCGGTCGGAACCGAGGACAACTCCCTCCGGCTGGGCGCCGACCAGATCGGCCACCGCCTGGCGGGCGGCGGTGAGCACCGCCGCGCTGCGTTGCGCCGAGGGGTGCGGGCCGGTCGGGGTGGGCATGGAACCACGGAACGCAGTGGATACGGCCCTGGCGACGGCGTCGGGCAGCAGCATGCCGTGCTGTGCGTCGAAGTGCACCCAACCGTCGCCCAAAGACGGGTGCAGCCCACGCACCCGGGCGACGTCGTATGCCATGCCAGCCCACCTCTAAGCCTGTCGTGAAATGCACAACCGGACACGATCCCGGGCGATGACCGGCTGTGCCCAAAGCTTCCCAGCCGAGCCCGGTACGGGTCACCTGGCCAGCAATACTAGTCCAGTGCCGATCAGGCCCGGGGCGCTCATAGCCCATTCGTTGCTGGTGCTCGAGGAGCAATCCTCGCGGGGCGGGCTGACAGTCGGTTCTACCTGACGGACTAGTGTCGCTAGATACGTTAAAGGCCGAGGGAGTCGAGGGTGGCGCCCTCCGGCAACGGAAAAGCCCGCTCGACAAGCGCGCGGAGAGGGACATGACAGCCAACAACGAGGACGACGGCATCGAGGTCATCGGCGGCGATCAAGGTGTCGCGAACGACGAGGGTGATGACAACGGTACGTCGCTGACCGACCTGGTCGAGCAGCCTGCGAAGGTGATGCGGATCGGCACGATGATCAAGCAGCTCCTCGAGGAGGTGCGCGCAGCCCCGCTCGACGAGGCCAGCCGTAACCGGCTGCGCGAGATCCACCGGACCAGCATCGCCGAGCTCGAGGACGGCCTGGCGCCCGAGCTGCGCGAGGAGCTCGAACGCCTGACGCTGCCCTTCACGGACGAGGCTGTCCCGTCCGACGCCGAACTTCGCATCGCGCAGGCGCAGTTGGTGGGCTGGCTGGAAGGCCTGTTCCACGGCATCCAGACCGCACTGTTCGCCCAGCAGATGGCCGCGCGTCAGCAGCTCGAGCAGATGCGCGGTCAGGGCGCGCTGCCCCCGGGAGTCGCCGGGCCGCGCAGCGGCCCCGGGACCGGCCAGTACCTCTGACATTCGGGTAGGAGTCGGCTGGTGACCCCGCGTATCGAGACGCGAGACGCCTGGGTGGAATTTCCCATCTTCGACGCGAAGTCGCGCTCCCTGAAGAAGGCGTTCCTCGGGAAGGCCGGCGGGGCCATCGGCCGCAACGAGTCCAACGTCGTCGTCATCGAGGCGCTGCGGGACATCACCATGTCGCTGGAGTTGGGCGACCGGGTCGGCCTCGTCGGCCACAACGGCGCGGGGAAGTCGACACTGCTGCGGCTGCTGTCCGGGATCTACGAGCCCACGCGCGGGGTCGCGACGGTGACCGGCCGGGTGGCCCCCGTGTTCGATCTCGGGGTCGGCATGGATCCCGAGATCACCGGCTTCGAGAACATCATCATCCGCGGGCTGTTCCTGGGGCAGACGCGCAAGCAGATGCTGGCAAAGGTCGACGAGATCGCAGAGTTCACCGAACTGGGTGACTACCTGTCGATGCCGCTGCGCACGTATTCCACCGGTATGCGGGTGCGGTTGGCGATGGGCGTGGTGACGAGCATCGACCCCGAGATCCTGCTGCTCGATGAGGGCATCGGCGCGGTGGACGCCGACTTCTTGAAGAAGGCGCAGTCACGGCTGCAGAGCCTCGTCGAGCGCTCGGGAATCCTCGTGTTCGCCAGCCACTCCAACGAGTTCCTGGCCCGCCTGTGCAACACCGCGATGTGGATCGACCACGGCACCATCAAGATGACCGGCGGCATCGAGGAGGTCGTGCGGGCGTACGAGGGCGAGGACGCCGCACGTCACGTGCGCGAGGTCCTCGAGGAGAAGCGCTCCGTATGACCGGCCTGTTGTGCGCCGTCGTCGTCACGCACCGGCGTCCCGATGAACTGGCCAAGTCACTGGAGGCGGTGTCGGCCCAGACGCGCACACCCGACCATCTCATCGTCGTCGACAACGACAACGACCCGCATGTTGCCGAGCTGGTCGCCGGTCAGCCGATCCCGACCACGTATATCGGTTCACGCCGAAACCTTGGCGGCGCAGGTGGTTTCGCGCTGGGCATGCTGCAAGCGCTCGCGCTGGGCGCTGACTGGGTGTGGCTGGCCGACGACGACGGTCGGCCCGCCGATTCCGAAGTGCTCGGCGCACTGCTGGCGTGCGCCGACAAGCATCGGTTGGCCGCGGTGTCGCCGATGGTGTGCGACATGAACGACCCTGGGCGGCTGGCCTTTCCGCTGCGCCGCGGTCTGGTGTGGCGGCGACGGGTCTCCGAACTGCGCACCGAGGCATCCGACGATCTGCTGGCGGGCATCGCGTCGTTCTTCAACGGCGCGTTGTTTCGCGCGTCGACGCTGGAGGTCGTCGGCGTGCCCGACCTCCGGTTGTTCGTGCGCGGTGACGAGACGGAGCTGCACCGCCGCCTGGTGCGATCGGGGCTGCCGTTCGGCACATGTTTGACCGCCAGTTACCTGCATCCGCAGGGCGGCGACGAGTTCAAACCGATTCTCGGCGGGCGGATGCACACGCAGTACCCCGACGACGAGGCCAAGCGGTTCTTCACCTATCGCAACCGCGGATATCTGTTGTCGCAGCCCGGGTTGCGCCGACTGCTGTTCCAGGAGTGGGTTCGGTTCGGCTGGTACTTCCTGGTGTCACGGCGCGACCCGGCTGGCTTGGTCGAGTGGATTCGGTTGCGGCGCATGGGTCGTAAGGAAAAGTTCGTGAGGCCCGCAGACCTGGGCGACGGGAAAAAGAGATGACGTTCACCGACGCCGCCGCGCAGTCGAAGACGATGTCGCGCGCCTGGGGCGATTTGGTCGCGGGCTTCGCCAAGCGCGAGTTGTGGTTGCACCTGGGCTGGCAGGACATCAAGCAGCGCTATCGCAGATCGGTGCTCGGGCCGTTCTGGATCACCATTGCGACCGGCGCGACGGCGGTCGCCATGGGGTTGCTGTACTCCAAGCTGTTCAAGCTGCCGCTCGAAGAGCACCTGCCCTACGTCACGCTCGGCCTGATTGTCTGGAACCTGATCAACGCGTCGATCCTCGAGGGCGCCGAGGTCTTCATCGCGAACGAGGGCCTCATCAAACAGCTTCCAACGCCGCTGTCGGTGCACGTGTATCGACTTGTGTGGCGACAGATCCTGCTGTTCGCCCACAACATGATCATCTTCGTGATCATCGCGATCATCTATCCGAAGCCGTGGAAGTGGACGGACTTCGCGGTCGTCCCGGCACTGTTCCTGATCGTGCTCAACATGGTCTGGGTATCACTGTGTTTCGGGATCCTGGCGACCCGCTACCGCGACATCAGCCCGCTGCTGGTGAGTCTGGTGCAGCTGCTGTTCTTCATGACGCCGATCATCTGGAACGAGTCAACGCTGCAGCAGCAGGGCGCGGGTGACTACGCGCGCATCGTCGAACTGAATCCGCTGCTGCACTATCTGGACATCGTGCGGGCGCCACTGCTCGGCGCGGATCAAGAGGTGCGCCACTGGGTGGTGGTCATTGTGCTGACGATCATCGGCTGGACGATGGCCGCTTTTGCCATGCGGCAGTACCGGTCGCGCGTGGCGTACTGGGTCTAGTCCCCTACGCCCGGTTGGCGTCCCGCCGCGCCGTCGGGGAGTTATCCCCAATGGGGGTTTTATCCACAGATTGGTTTGTGCTGGTGGTTGGGGCGCCGGGGTCGAAATTAGTGTCGAACTTATGTTCGATCAGTTGGTGGAGGCGGCGACCGGGAGTCGGGCCCCGGCCGCGGTGGGGGCGTGGGCGCGGTTGGCTGGTCAAAGACCCCGACGTCAGAGCCACAATCGACACCGAGCTCGCCGCCCGCATCCGCCAGTGGGGGCCGCTGTCGGCCGAGCGCACCGCCACCGAGATCGACTACTGGGTCGACCGCTTCGACCCCGCGGCGGTGCGGCGCACCGGATACGCCGCCCAAGGGGTACGGGTGGATGTTCATGACCCCGACGACGGGTCGGGCACGGTGATCATCGCGGGCCGGCTGATCGTCACCGACGGCGACGCGCTGGATCAACGCCTCGACGCGATGGCCCGAGCGGTCTCCGACCAGGACCCGCGCACGCTGGAGCAGCGCCGCGGCGCCGCCCTGGGCGCGTTGGGCCAGGGTGCGGACAAGCTCGCGGAGCTTGCTGCGAGACCATCCATCCACCTATGTGCGGACGATCTGTAGGCAGCATCTTGAGGGAATGACGCGCGGTCCACGGCGTCTCCGAGACAAGGTCCTCGGCCAGGGAACCCCTCCCTCCGCCAGCAACTTGCCACGGCACGGACTGCGACTTTCGCTGCGTACGGTTCCCAGGACTTGTGGTGACTGGCTACGTGTCACCCTGAACGTTGTGTTTGGCGAGTCTGCGGAGACACGCTCGCCACCGCGTCGACCGTTGACCCTCGAAGCGCGACGTACCACGCACCCGCAACGAGTCGGGATTCGGACGCGCGGAAACCAACGTTCGGCTTGAGCGGCATGCTGCAGTCAGATGCCACTCCAACAATCCGGGGGCGGCATTGCGATGGAGCTTCGATATGACTCCGACCTGGACTTCGACGAACTACGATAGATCCGTCTGGCAGGACAAGATTTTTCTGCTGGCACGCTTGCCTGCTTGCTGCTAGAGGAGCCACAATAGGCGACATGAAGAGCAAGCCCAGCGAGGAGCAGCAGGTAACTGTTGCGGCCCTGCTGGACGCCGCCAAGCGTCCATCTCAACGCGTGAACATTCGCAACGCCTTCGTGCAGGGTGGTGACCAGAAGCACCCGATCCCCGGGCCGCTGGCGGCAATGGTGCGCAGTCACGACGAAGGAGCTCTCGACCTGTATCTCTTGCACCGTGCGCTGGTCTCGAGCGAGCCGTGGACGAGTCGGCCCCTCCAGTCTGGCGCGTGGGCGCGGACGCTCGGTGTGCACACAGACTCGGATGGCGGCGCGGCGGTGATCTCGAAGACGTGGAAGCGGCTGGACACGAAGTACAAGCTCATCGGGCGCGGCCGGTCGGGACGAATCGCAGTGTTTACGGCGCTGCGCGAGGATGGATCTGGCGAGGCCTACACTTCGCCGGACGGCAAGTCGCGCGATGAACGATTCTTCACCCTCCCGTTCGAGTACTGGACTTCTGATCAGGCCTGGTATCGATCATTGCCACTGCATGCCAAGGCGATGCTGTTGATCAGTTCGACCTTGAAGCCGGACTTCGTGTTGCCCACGGAACGTGCGAAGGATTGGTACGGCATCAGCACGGAGACGGCCCAGCGTGGACTGCGACACCTGCAAGAAGTCGGCCTGATTCACCGGCGCACGCATCTGCGACCCACTCCGTTGGGGCCGACGATGATGACGCAGGAGTACCACTACACGCTGCACGCGCCGTTCGGTCGGCAGCCGAAAAAAGTGGCCCGCCCGTCGTTGACAGTGGTAGAAGGTGGTGTCTCCGCGTGAACACTAGTCTGGGCACTAAGAAGCCCCGGGGACGTGACGAAGGTCAGCGGTCATCCGGGGCTGTTCGTCCTCAACTGTACCCTCTGACCGGCTGGCGGGACAAGCGATGACCGCATTCACGCCAATTCTGCCTGGCTGTGATGGTCAGTGGGTGGAGGACTGGCTAAGCGCCGAGCGGTTTGCCACTTACCTCGCAGCGGCCAACGGATCACGGCCGAATGCGCTAGCGCTCTACGAGTGGAACATTAGAGCAGCGTCCGCTATCCAGCAGGACTTGTGCCACCTGGAGATCGGGTTGCGCAATGCGTACGACACCGCACTCCGGAAGCATTGGCCTGGACCCGCAGATTGGACCAATGATCCGCTCGGCGTCTTCCCGCGGCAGCGAAGTACACGCGGCGGCAAGGGCACCGCCAACCCGAAGGCGAAGGTCGACGTCAACGCGACGCCTCGCACGCTGCTGATGAAGGCCCGCCAAGACGCTGGTGGCTCCGCTGCCCAGCCGGGCAAGGTGGTTGCCGAGCTGAGCCTTGGGTTTTGGCGATACCTCTCGATCAAACGTCATGAGAAGCACCTCTGGGTCCCGTACCTCCACCATGCCTTTCCTCCTGGTACGGATCGCTCGCGCGACGTCGACAGCCGCATCTTCCGACTGCACACCATCCGCAACCGGGTTGCCCACCACGAACCTCTACTCGGGGTGAACCTTCTAGCCCGCCTTGGCGACATCCTCGACCTAGCCAAGCTGATCAACCCTGACCTCAGCGCGTACATCGACAGCACCACCCAGATTCGTCAAGTTGTGGCTGATCGCCCGTGAGCCGATTGATCGCGCGCCGGTAGCCGGCGGGCTAGATCAGACCCGCCTGACCGATCCGTGCGGAAATCCCGCGCGGCGAACGACGATTATGGGCTAGGACGCCCAACGAACCCTGGACACCGAGGTGCGCTGCCAGCCTTCGCGCTGTTCGAGCGCATCATGGGTGGCTGTCGAAGACTGATGAAACTTCGTGTCGCCTCTTGTCGAGTTCATGCTCGATGTAGAGGCCACTAGCTACTGAGAGTGCGAAACAGATTGCAGCGGTTACTCTTACCCCGTTGGCAGCCCCGAGGAAGAATGATAGGGCCGTGCCGGTCCCGGCGAGTGCAACTCCGATCCAGACGGTTGTGGAGCCGCTCAGCAGCGTGGTCGTCGTGAAGGCAGACAGGAACAACCCAATCCCGGCGAGCAACAGAACGCCGAGATTAACTGCCATACGTCTCGCATCATTGTCCGCAGCGTTCGGCGTCGTGGGGGCCGGACCTTTCGGTGGTGATGGCGTTGGGGGCGGCGGGGGTGCTTGAGCGCCGCGTCTACGTAGCTTCTGTCCACATTCCTCGCAGGTGAATTCCACTCTGCCCGCAGGTTCTGTTTGCACGTGGTGACATTTGAAGCATTTGACCTTCGTCACGGTTTTGCGCGGTTGCGAATGGCTTGCGCGGGAAGGCGGCAGCGGCGCGGTATGCCACGCGCGGCCGTCCCAATATAGTTGTTCAGCAACGCCATTCGGGTCTGGATACCAGCCCGGCGGTAACGGCGTCGGCGCATCGGTCAAGTGCCACCCCTCCGTCTCGAACGCGCGTCGCTTGTCGCGTTTTCGCAGCATTCGCTCCCCGTGCAGATACGACTAGGAGGATATCCTGATCCGTCCAGAGGTCTGCTGGAAATTGAGATAGCCTCGACGGCCTCCATCAGACGGATTGAGTCCACGTTGTTGGAACCGCGCTGAAGTGACGGCGGCGGCTAAGTCGTTGCAGAGCTAAATGCACCCATAACTGTTCAGCTCGCGGGTGATGGTAACGAGGCTTCCCAGGACGTGAACGGTGAGAAAGTCAGTCTCGGTGCCCCACGTCCAATCCACCGATTCGTCGCCGCGGTCTTCAGTGCACCAGTTCAGGCCTAGGTGAGCCCGGCCAATCGGCAGGTGCTCGCGTAGGTATTGCACTGCGAAGGCATGAGTGCCCGGAAAGCCCCAGTTTTCCATCGTGGGTGACTGGTCGAAGATCTCGCTGCGCGCCGTGCCGACCGGCAGTGGAATCTGAGCCAGATCGGAGTAGGGGGCATTGCCAGGAACAGGAATATCGCAGTCCGTCCGGTCGTCGCCCTCCTCGGGACCGCGCGTGATGGTTACGGTGCCGTCATCATTCGCGGCGATCACGAGCAGATCCTCAGCATCACCCCAGGACCACTGCGTGATGTTGAGCTTCGTATTTACGTCCTTCGTGCACCACATCAGCCCGTCAAAGTCTTGCTTGTCCGGCAACTGTCTCTGAAGATGGCTCACCGTGGTGTCATACGGGGTGGGCACACGCCAGAGTTCCATCTCTGGATATTGGTCGGGATCGTCCTCGTGTGATCCGGGGGGTAGGGTGACGTTCGGAGCCAAATGGGATACCGGCGGCCCGGCCGCTGGATTAGGTGCCGTCGAAGATGGTGGCGGGTTATCAGAGCCACCGCATCCGGCCAGTAAGACGGCGGCGAGTAGGGGCACTGAGCACTTGCCAACCACGCCCATGACTGTAAGCACGCTCGGAGGCGGCTGGAGGACGATTTCACTAAGCCGTCCTCCAGCGGCTAAAGGCGTCCTGATTGACAGTCCGACACCGCCCATCTCCGAGTGTCATTCAGCCAATCAACTACACCACTTACTCAAAACGTTTTGGGGCTGGCACGACCAACAACTACCCGACGGCACCGTGGTCTGGACCAGCCCGCAGGGCCAGACCTACACCACCCATCCCGGCAGCCGATTATTGTTCCCCACCCTGTGTCGGCCCACCGCCCCCGTCGTTCTCGTCGACCCCACGCGCCCGCAACCGGCGACGCCCCTCGTGGGTTGGCCATGCCGCGCCGCAGCGCCACTCGGGCGCACGACCGCGCCAAAGCCATCGACGCCGAACGCGCCCACAACCAAGCCGCCCGCCACGCCCAAGCACAAGGACAAAGACAAAGACAAAGACAAGCCCAAGAACACATCAAGAAGCCCCGAAGCGACTGGCTCAACGCCTACTTCCCACCCACGCCACCACCACCAGACGACGACGACCCCCCACCCTTCTGACCGCGGCCCTGGCACACGCCGAAAGGTCCCAGGCACTTCCCAGGGTGATCTAGCGTTATCGCAATATGAGCATCCCGCCATACGAGCCCCCGAAGTCCACCCCGCCGTCCGGCGCTGGGAACACGCTGCTGTGTCCCAAGTGCGCCGGCATCATGAAGACGTACGAGCGCAATGGCATCCACCTGGAGCAATGCGATACGTGCCGGGGGATCTTCCTCGACTTCGGCGAGCTTGAGTCGCTCACGCAGATGGAGAACCGGTTCGTCCAGTCCGCACCGCCGCCTCCACCGCCGCCACAGGGCTACGGCGGTTACGACTACGGTCCCGGCTGGGGCCACCGCGGCAATCAGTACTACCGCAAGCAGGGCTTCGGCCGGCTGTTCTTCTCGAGCTAGGCGTCCGCACCTCTAGTCAGCCATCCGCGCGCAGGCCGCCAGGAGCAGCTCGTCATCGGGTTGATGGACCGCGGCCTGCACCACCGCGGCCCTCGCGAACGGGTCTAGCACCGGCCACGGGTCGCCTGCGGGCAACGCCGGTCCATCCGCATCTCGATACGCGTCGACGAACGCCGCCCAATCGTCGTCTGGGATCAGCCCCGCCGCCCAAAAGCCGGCCGGACGCGCCAGGTCCCACCCCGGATCGCCCACCCCGAGATCGTCGACATCGATCAGTAGCCACGGTGCACCGGCATCCCGCCGCCCCAACTGACCCAGGTGGAAGTCACCGTGCACCACCGTCATGGGTCGTCCCGGCGAACCCGCGCGCCATACCGCGTCCGGCAGCGCCACAGCAGCACGCCAAACGGTGGCATCAGGCCGGGCCCGCAACACATCCATCGCCCGGCGCATCCGCTGGGGCCAACCGTGCGACGGGATCCGCATGAACGGCTCCCCATCATGTAGCCGCTCATTGTGCAACCGCGCCAGCAATCCACCCGCCTCGGCCCACGGCAGGTACTCTGGTTGCGGCACAACGGTTTCCACGTAGGGCCACATCGTGCGCCACCGATCGTCCACCGCTTCGGGGACCGTCGACAGCGGCGCCAACAGGGCCCGCGACCCGGCAGCCACCCGAAGCCGGGCGGCCAGCTGACGGGGGTCGGTGCCCGGTCGGTGCAGTTTGTAGACCACAGCATCGTGGCCGTCGCCATCGACGACGATCTCTGCACCGGACCGGGTCAGCACCCCTCGACCGTATTCGCGACGCGGCAGCTGCAGCCGGAGTCACGCCGACACGGTTTTAGCTTCAGCCGGTCGGCGGTTGCACCCGAGCCGCGACGTTGATCCGGTTCCACGCATTGATGGTCACCGCCATCGCGATCACCTGACCGAGCTCGCGCTCGGAAAACACCTGCGCGGCCCGCTGATAGACGTCGTCGGGAACATGGCCGTTATGCAGCTCGGTGATCGACTCGGTCAGGGCCAGCGCGGCCCGCTCACGATCGCTGAACAGATTGCCGGCCTCCTCCCAGGCCGCCAGGACATCGAGCTTCTGCTCGCTGACACCATGCTTACGCGCATCCCGCGTATGCATGTCCAGGCAGAACGCGCAGTGGTTGATCTGGGACGCCCGAATCTTGATCAGTTCGCCGAGTTCGACGTCGACGTCTTTGGCCGACGCACTGCTCAGCGCCATCATCGCCTCGTACAACTCCGGCGACGTCTTGTAGATCTGAATGCGGTCAACGGATTCCAATGTCGTAGTCATGCCAACAACGCTAGTGCCCAAAATCCCATATACATGGTTGAATTGCAGCATGACTTCATGGGCCAATCCCGGTAGTCGTGACCTCCACCTGGACCTGCGCGAGACCATCACTCCAGGCGTCCGTGGCGCCCGGGAATTGCTGCTCACAGCGCTACGCGACGCCGTTCGTTCCGGTCGGCTGGCCGCCGGAACCATGCTTCCGCCATCGCGGTCGCTGGCAGCCGATCTGGGATTGGCCCGCAATACGGTCGCCGAGGCCTACGCCGAGCTGGTCGCGGAGGGCTGGCTGGCCTCACGACAGGGAGCCGGCACCTGGGTCGTCAACACCAGCGCCGCCCAGCGCCCCGCCCGCCCCCGCGGTATGCGGGTGGTCCCCAGGCACAACCTGTTTCCCGGGAACCCCGACGTGTCGGAGTTCCCCCGCTCCGAATGGGCCGCCGCGACCCGGCGTGCACTGACCAACGCGCCGACCGAGGCGCTGCGCATGGGCGATCCGCGCGGCCGCCCCGAACTGCGCGACGCACTCGCCGAATACCTGTCCCGGGCGCGCGGTGTCCGGACATCGCCGGACACGATCGTCATCTGCGCAGGCGTGCGGCACGCGGTGGAACTGTTGGGCCGGGTCTTCGGGCCCCAGCGCCCGATCGCGGTCGAGGCATACGGGCTCTTCATCTTCCGCGACGCACTCGCCGCGATCGGAATTTCAACCGTCCCAATCGGTCTCGACGACGACGGAGCGATCGTCGAGGAACTCGATCAGCTCGACGTCCCCGCCGTCCTCCTCACCCCGGCACACCACAACCCGTACGGAATGACGCTGCATCCGTCGCGGCGGACCGCCGTCGTCGACTGGGCGCAACGCACCGACGGCTATGTCATCGACGACGACTACGACGGCGAGTTCCGCTACGACCGCCAGCCCATCGGAGCACTGCAGGCGCTGAGCCCCGAACACGTCGTCTACCTCGGGTCCGCCAGCAAGAGCCTGTCCCCCATCCTGCGCCTCGGCTGGATGGCGTTACCGACCGATCTGGTCGACGCCGTGGTCGCCGCCGAGGGCGGGTCGCAGTTCTACGTCGACGGCATCGCACAGCTGACGATGGCCGAGTTCATCGCCAGCGGCGGCTACGACAAACACATCCGCCGCATGCGCATGCGCTACCGGCGCCGCCGCGATCAAGTTGTACAGGCCTTGTCATCGGCCGACATCAACGTCCGCGGCCTGGACGCCGGGCTGAACCTGACCCTGACACTGCCCGACGGCGCCGAACGCGAGGTGCTCCAGCGCGCCGGCGAGGCGGGCATCGCACTTCAGGGCCTGTCGATCATGCGGCATCCGCAGGCCGGACCCGAGGTCCCGCAGTCCGACGGACTGGTCATCGGCTTCGGCACTCCGCCCGACCACGCGTTCGGGGCCGCCATCGACGCATTGCGCGCCGTGCTGAGGGCCAGCGGGCTGGGTGGCTAAGCTGCCCGGGTGGCCGAGCCCCCGATGCCCTCTGGCTTGAGTCTGACGACTCAGATATGGCGGTTCATCGTCACCGGAGGTCTCGCGGCGATCGTCGACTTCGGGCTTTACGTTGCCCTGCTGGCGCTCGGCCTGCACGTCAACGTCGCGAAAACCATCAGCTTCATCGCCGGAACCACCACCGCGTACCTGATCAACCGACGCTGGACGTTCCAGGCGCCACCGAGCACGGCCCGCTTCATCGCGGTGTGCGTGCTGTACGCGGTCACCTACGCCGTGCAGGTCGGCATCAACTACCTCTTCTACATGGCGTGGGACGAGAAGCCGTGGCGCGTTCCGGCGGCGTTCGTCATCGCGCAGGGCACGGCGACGGTCATCAACTTCGTCGTCCAGCGCGCCGTCATCTTCCGGCTGCGCTAGCTGTACCGATATTTCGGCTGAGCCGGGCCGTGACCGGCGCACGGTACCCTCGTCACGATGTTCGACAAGCTGCCGACCACCTCACGTGCCCTGACGGGGTTCGGGCGCACCGCACCGTCGGTCGCGCAGGTGCTCTCCACCCCTGACGTCGAGCTGATCGCCAGGGCCGTCCGCGAGGCCAACGATCCCGGCGCGTCCAGCCCGCCGTTCCTGCGCCGCGGCATCCTCGCGCGGGGCCTGGGCCGCTCCTACGGCGACCAGGCGTGCAACGGCGGCGGTCTGGTCATCGACATGACCGCGCTTCACCGCATCCATTCGATCAGCGCCGAGACGGCGGTGGCCGACGTCGATGCCGGGGTCAGCCTCGATCAGCTGATGAAGGCGGCGCTCCCGTTCGGGTTGTGGGTTCCGGTGCTGCCGGGCACCCGGCAGGTCACCGTCGGCGGAGCCATCGCGTCCGACATCCACGGCAAGAACCACCACAGTGCCGGCAGCTTCGGCAACCACGTGGTGTCGATGGACCTCTTGATGGCCGACGGCGAGGTGCACACCCTCACGCCGGACGGACCCGAACGCGAACTGTTCTGGGCCACCGTCGGCGGCAACGGGCTGACTGGCATCGTGCTGCGCGCCAGTATCGCGATGACCCGGACCGAGACGGCTTACTTCATCGCCGATGGCGTGGCCACCAAAAACCTCGACGAAACGGTCGCGGTGCACCTCGACGGCAGCGAAGACCGCTACACCTACTCGAGCGCGTGGTTCGACCTCATCAGCCCGCCGCCCAAGCTGGGCCGTGCCGCGGTGAGCCGTGGCAGTCTCGCCACACTGGACCAGCTGCCACCCAAGCTCGCGAAAAACCCGCTGAAATTCGATGCGCCGCAACTACTCACGGTGCCCAACATCTTCCCGGTGAGCGCGATGAACAAGCTGTCGTTCATGGCGATCGGCGAGGTGTACTACCGGCTGGGTGGGACCTATACCGGCAAGATCTTGAACCTGTCGCAGTTCTACCACATGCTCGACCTGGTCAGCGGGTGGAACAACGCTTACGGCCCAGCGGGTTTCGCACAACATCAGTTCCTGGTGCCGCCCGATGCGCTCGACGAGTTCAAGGCCATCATCCGGTGGATCCAGACCCGCGGACACTATTCCGCCCTGAACGTGTTCAAGCTGTTCGGCCCCGGCAACCGGGCACCGCTGAGCTTCCCGATGGCCGGCTGGAACGTCGCAATGGACTTCCCCAACAAACCCGGGGTCAACGAATTCCTCAACGAACTCGACGACCGCGTCATGCAGTTCGGCGGCAGGGTCTACACCGCTAAGGACTCCCGCGTCAGCGCGGAGCGCTTCCACAAGATGTACCCGCTGATCGACGAGTGGATCGCGGTGCGCCGCAAGGCCGATCCGAACGGCGTGTTCGTATCCGACATGGCCCGACGCTTGGAGCTGCTGTAAATGGTTCTCGACGCCACAGGTAACCCGCAGACCATTCTGCTGCTCGGCGGAACCTCGGAGATCGGGCTCGCGATCTGCGAGCGCTTCCTGCGCAACGCACGGGCCAAGATCGTGCTGGCCGACCTCCCCGGTCACCCCAGGAAGGACGAGGCGATCGCGCAGATGGAGGCGGCCGGAGCCAAGTCCGTCGTCTGGATCGACTTCGACGGCGTCGACACCGAGAGCCACCCCGCGGTCATCGAGAAGGCATTTTCGGACGGCGACGGCCCCAGTGATGTCGACGTGGCGATCGTGGCATTCGGTCTGCTCGGCGACGCCGAGGAACTGTGGCAGAACCAGCGTAAGGCGGTGCAGATCGCCGAGATCAACTACACCGCTGCGGTTTCCGTCGGTGTCCTGCTCGGCGAGAGGATGCGCGCGCAGGGCTTCGGCCGGATCATCGCGATGAGCTCGGCCGCGGGTGAGCGGGTGCGGCGGTCGAACTTCGTGTACGGCTCGACCAAGGCCGGTTTGGACGGCTTCTATCTGGGGCTGGGCGAGGCTCTGCGCGAGTTCGGCGTTCGCGTGCTGGTGATCCGACCGGGACAGGTGCGCACCAAGACGACGATCGAACATTGGAAGGCCACCGGCGCCAAGGAAGCTCCGTTCACCGTCGACAAGGAAGACGTCGCCGAACTGGCGGTCGCCGCGTCCGCAAGGGGCAAGGAATTGGTCTGGGCGCCAGGGGTGTTCAGGTACGTGATGATGGTGCTGCGGCACATTCCACGCCCGATCTTCCGCAAGCTCCCCATTTAGTCATGGGAAGGGCACCGGCCGTCCTCGGTCAGATGGCGGTGGCGGTCATCATTGCGGTGACCGTGACGGCGGTGTCCCTTGTCGCGATCGCGCGAGTGGAGTGGCCCGCATACAACTCGTCGAACCAGCTCCATGCACTGACCACGGTCGGCCAATTCGGCTGTCTGGCAGGGCTGCTCGCGAGCGGACTGGTCTGGCGACGCGGACGAGAAGTGCTGGCCCGGCTCGGCGCACTGCTGTTCCTCTCGGCGTTCTCGGTGGTCACACTCGCGATGCCGCTCGGCGCGACGAAGCTGTACCTGTTCGGCATCTCGGTCGACCAGCAGTTCCGCACCGAGTACCTCACCCGACTCGCCGACAGCCCCGCACTGCACGACATGACCTATTACGGTCTGCCGCCGTTCTACCCGCCCGGCTGGTTCTGGATCGGTGGCCGGATGGCGGCGCTGAGCGGGACACCCGCATGGGTGATGTTCAAACCGTGGGCGATCATCTCGATCACGGTCGCCGTCGCGCTCGCGTTCGTGTTGTGGACCGCGATGATTCGCTTCGAGTACGCGTTGGTGGTGACGACCGCGACCGCCGCGGCCACGCTGGCGTACTCCCCCGCCGAGCCGTACGCCTCCGTCATCACCGTGCTGCTGCCGCCCGTCTTCGTGCTGGCCTGGTCGGGACTGCGGGGCGGCACCCGCAACGGGGGCTGGGCGGCGGTCATCGGGACGGGGTTGTTCCTCGGTGTCGCGGCACTGTTCTACACGCTGTTGCTGGCCTACGCCGCGTTCACGCTCACGATCATGACGCTCGTGG
Source organism: Mycobacterium sp. (assembly GCA_044508395.1). Lineage (GTDB taxonomy): Bacteria > Actinomycetota > Actinomycetes > Mycobacteriales > Mycobacteriaceae > Mycobacterium. The sequence continues at coordinate 24,478 of JBIQHU010000016.1, forward strand.
TGGTCATCGCACGCCGGTCCGCCGCGCCACTGCTGAGACTGCTTGTCATCGCGGTGATCTCGGGGGCGATGTGGTTGGTCGGCCTCGGCCCGTGGCTGCTGGCCGCTGTCAAGGGTGAGCCCGCCGATTCCGGAACGGCACAGCACTATCTGCCTTCTGCCGGTGCGGAGCTCGAATTCCCGATGCTGCACCCCACGCTGCTCGGTGCGCTCTGCATGCTCGGCGCGCTGTGGCTGGTGTGGCGTGCCCGCACCTCAACGCGTGCGGCCGCGTTGACCATCGCCGTCCTCGCCGTCTACGCATGGTCGCTGCTGTCGATGCTCACCACCCTCGCCGGGACCACCCTGTTGTCGTTCCGGCTGCAACCGACACTGACGGTGCTGCTGGCCGCGGCGGGCGCCTTCGGCTTCATCGAGACCACCCTGGCGATCGCCGCACGGTATCGACCGGAAACCGGCAGGCGCGTCGTCGCCGCCGCCGCGACGCTTGGCGCCATCGGCGCAGTGACGTTCAGCCAGGACATCCCGGACGTACTGCGCTCCGACATCGTCGTCGCCTACACCGACACCGACGGCGACGGCCAGCGGGCCGACCGCCGACCCCCGGGCGCCGAGCGCTACTACCGCGAGATCGACGCCAGGATTCAGGAGGTGACGGGGCTGCCACGCAACGAGACCGTCGTCCTCACCGCGGACTACAGCTTCCTGTCGTACTACCCCTATTACGGGTTCCAGGGGCTGACGTCGCACTACGCCAACCCGCTCGCGCAGTTCGAGAAGCGGGCCGACACGATCGAGGGCTGGGCGACGCTGACCGACGCCGACGAGTTCATCAACCAGCTCGACGCGCTGCCGTGGAAGCCGCCGAACGTCTTCCTGATGCGCCGCGGCGCCGACGACACGTATACGTTGCGGCTGGCCTCCGACGTCTACCCCAACCAGCCCAATGTGCGGCGCTACCACGTCGCCCTCGATGAGGCGCTGTTCGACGATCCGCGCTTCGAGGTGTCCGACATCGGGCCGTTCGTGCTGGCCATCCGCGTCCCCAACTAGGATCAAGCCCCGTGGCCGCAGACGGGGCAAGGAGGATGAACCACCGGACAGCGCGCCTCGTGGCCATCGTCGCCGGTCTCGTCGGTGCGGCACTCGCCCTCGCCACGCCCCTGCTGCCCGTCACGCAGACCACCGCCCAGCTGAACTGGCCCCAGAACGGCGTCCTGCAGAGCGTCGATGCCCCTCTGATCGGATATGTGGCCACCGACCTGACGATCAGCGTTCCGTGCAGCGTGGCGGCGGGCCTGGTCGGGCCGGAGAACCGCGCCCGCACCGTGCTCTTGTCGACGGTGCCCAAGCAGGCGCCGAAGGCCATCGACCGCGGCCTGCTCATCGAGCGGGTGAACAACGACCTGCTCGTCATCGTCCGCAACACCCCGGTCGTCAGCGCGCCGCTGGACCAGGTGCTCAGCCCGGACTGCCAGCGCCTCGAGTTCACCGCACACGCGGACAAGGTGACGGGCGAATTCGTCGGGCTGGTCCAGCCGCCCGACTCAGAGGATGCCGGCGAACCCCTGCGCGGTGAGCGCGGCGGTTACGACTTCCGGCCGCAGATCGTCGGCGTCTTCACCGATCTGTCCGGTCCGGCACCACCTGGCCTGCAGTTCTCGGCGACCCTGGACACCCGGTACAGCAGCTCACCGACGTTGCTGAAGCTGCTGGCGATGATCATCGGCGTCGCGATGACACTCATCGCCCTCGGCGCGCTGCACGTGTTGGACACCGCCGACGGCAGAAGGGTCAAACGCTTTCTGCCGCCGCGCTGGTGGTCGGTGCGCCCGCTCGACGGCGTCGTCACCGCGGTGCTGGTGTGGTGGCACTTCGTCGGTGCCAACACCGCCGACGACGGCTACATCCTGACCATGGCGCGGGTGTCCGAACACGCCGGATACATGGCGAACTACTACCGCTGGTTCGGCACCCCGGAGGCCCCGTTCGGTTGGTACTACGACCTGCTGGCGCTGTGGGCACACGTCAGCACCAACAGCGTCTGGATGCGGCTGCCCACGCTCGTAATGGCGCTGGCGTGCTGGTGGGTGATCAGCCGCGAGGTCTTGCCGCGGCTCGGGCAGTCTGTCAAGACCAGCCAGGCGGCGGCGTGGACGGCGGCCGGGTTGTTCCTGGCGTTCTGGCTGCCGCTGAACAACGGCCTGCGTCCCGAGCCCATCATCGCGCTGGGCATCCTGCTCACCTGGTGTTCGGTGGAGCGCGGGGTGGCCACCAGCCGGCTGCTGCCCGTGGCGATCGCCATCATCATCGGCGCGCTGACACTGTTCTCCGGACCCACCGGCATCGCCGCTGCCGGCGCCCTGCTGGTGGCCGTGGGACCCCTGAAAACCATTGTGGCCGCGCATACTTCGCGATTCGGCTATCTGGCTCTGCTCGCACCGATCCTGGCCGCGTGCACCGTGACGATCATCCTGATCTTCCGCGATCAGACATTGATCGGCGAGTTGCAGGCCAACACGTTCAAGTCGGCGGTCGGCCCGAGCCTGAGCTGGTTCGACGAGCACATCCGCTACGAGCGGCTGTTCACCACCAGCCCCGACGGCTCGGTCGCCCGCCGGTTCGCGGTGCTGACCCTGCTGCTCACGCTCGCGGTGTCGGTGGCGATGTCGTTGCGCAAGTACCGGATTCCGGGTACGGCGCTGGGACCGAGCCGTCGCATCATCGGTATCACGGTCATCTCGTTCCTCGCGCTGATGTTCACGCCGACCAAGTGGACGCACCACTTCGGCGTGTTCGCCGGATTGGCCGGTTCACTGGGCGCGTTGGCGGCGGTCGCCGTCACCGCGGCCGCGATGCGTTCGCGCCGTAACCGTTCGGTGTTCGCCGCCGCGGTGCTGTTCGTGACGGCGCTGTCGTTCGCGACCGTCAACGGGTGGTGGTATGTCTCCAACTTCGGGGTGCCGTGGAGCAACGAGTTCCCTGAGTGGAAGTTCGGCTTCACCACAATTCTGCTCGGACTGTCGATCCTGGCGCTGCTCCTCGCGGCGTGGTTCCACTTCTCCGGACGCGACGAGTCGCCACCCGGCCCGCCGAACCGGGTCCAGCGAATCATCCAGGCGCCATTGGCGATTGCGACGTGGGCGCTGGTCATTTTCGAGGTGCTGTCGCTGACCCTGGCGATGATCGACCAGTACCCGGCCTGGAGCGTCGGCCGGTCCAACCTCGAGGCAGTCGCGGGCAAGACCTGCGGCATGGCCGAGGACGTGCTCGTCGAACAGGATCCGAACGCCGACATGTTGCAGCCGGTCGACGCGCCACTCTCCGACGCGCTCGGCGCGGGGACCGCAGAGGGCTTCGGGCCCAACGGGATTCCGTCCGACATCTCGGCCGACGAGGTGATGAGCGGCCCCGGCACCGCCACCAACTTCGCCGACACCCCGGAGGCGGAGGACACCGCGGGTGAGGCGGGCACCGAGGGCGGCACCACCGCCGCGGCCGGTGTCAACGGGTCACGGGCCCGCCTGCCCTACGGCCTCGACCCCGCGACCACACCGGTGATGGGCAGCTGGCGCGGCGGCACCCAGCAGCCGGCGCTGCTGCGCTCGGCGTGGTACCGGCTGCCGCCCCGCGCCGAGGCTGGGCCGCTGCTCGTGGTCGCCGCCGCCGGACGCTTCGACCCCGGCGAGGTCACCCTGGAGTGGGCCAACGACGAACAGGCCGCTGCGGACGAATCGGGTGGCGGTATCGGGTTCGCCGACGTCGGCGCGGTGCCCGCGTGGCGCAACCTGCGCGCGCCGATGGCCGCCATCCCGGACGACGCCACCCAGGTTCGGCTCGTCGCCACCGACGACGACCTGAACCCGCAGCACTGGATCGCGCTTACCCCGCCGCGCATCCCGCAGCTGCAAACGCTGCAGAACGTCGTCGGGACCCAGGATCCGGTGTTGCTGGACTGGCTCGTGGGCCTGGCCTTCCCGTGCCAGCGACCGTTCGGCCACCAGTACGGCGTCACCGAGGTGCCCAAGTGGCGGATCCTGCCCGACCGGTTCGGGGCCGAGGCCAATTCGCCCGTGATGGACTACCTCGGCGGTGGCCCGCTGGGGATCACGGAACTACTGGTGCGGGCCACCACGGTGCCGAGTTACCTGAAGGATGACTGGTTCCGCGACTGGGGCGCGCTGCAGCGGCTCACGCCCTGGTACCCGAACGCCGAACCGGCGCGGCTGGAGCTGGGGAAGACGACGCGCAGCGGGCTCTGGAGCCCGGCGCCGCTGCGACTGTCCTGACGACCACGAATACTCGGTCGGCTTTGCTCGGCCCCGCATCGTCGGCGCGGGCTCCGGAGTCGCATACCATCGAGCCTCGTGCCACGCGACCCTGAAGACGGCCGGGATGAGCGGACCCATCGGTTCGCCCGGCTGATCGCCGTCGTCGCAGGCATCGCGGGGCTGCTGCTCTGCAGTTTGGTACCGCTGCTGCCCGTCAAGCAGACCACCGCCACCATCCTGTGGCCGCAGGCGTCCGGCCCGGACGGCCTGATCACCGACATCACGGCGCCGCTGGTGTCCGGCGCCCCGCTGGCCCTCGACTTCTCGATTCCCTGCCAGGCCGTCGCCACCCTGCCCGAAGAGGGTGGGCTGGTGGTATCGACCGTGCCGCCTGCGGGGATCGACGCCAGCCGCAACGGCATGTTCGTGCGGGCGACCGAAGACCTCGTGGTGGTGGCGGTCCGCGACTCCGTGGCCGCCGTCGCGCCTCGACCGGCCGTGGAGTCCGGGGCCTGCAGCACCCTGCATCTGTGGGCCAATCCCGGCGAGGTCGGTGCCGACTTCATCGGCATCCCCGGCGCCGCGGGCACGCTGCCGGCAGAAAAGAAGCCCCAGGTGGCCGGGGTGTTCACCGAGCTGAAGGTGGCGGCGCAGGCGGGTCTGTCGGGCCGTATCGACGTCGACACCCGGTTCATCACGGCACCGACACTCCTCAAGCTCGGGGTGATGGTGCTCGGCGTGGCCGCCGTGATCGCGTCGATGGTGGCGATGGCCGTGCTGGACCGCGCGGGCTCCAGACGCATCGCACATGCGTGGCGACGGTGCTGGCGGGTCGGCTTCGCGACCTGGCTGGCCGATATCGGCGTCATCGGGACGCTGCTGCTGTGGCACCTGATCGGCGCCCTGTCATCGGACGACGGCTACAACCTGACCATCGCCAGGGTCTCCGCCGACGCCGGCTACACCGCGAACTACTACCGCTACTTCGGTGCCAGCGAGGCTCCGTTTGACTGGTATCAGTCGGTGCTCGCTCAGCTCGCGTCGATCAGCACCGCCAGCGTGTGGATGCGCGTTCCCGCGACCCTGGCCGGAATCGGCGCCTGGCTGATCGTGAGCCGCTGTGTGCTGCCCCGGCTGGGACGGCGGCTCGCACAGAACCGCGTGGCGATCTGGACGGCGGGGGCCGTTTTTCTGGCGGCCTGGCTGCCGTTCAACAACGGCCTGCGACCCGAGCCTCTGATCGCATTCGGCGTCATCGCCGTGTGGGCGCTGGTCGAATACGCCCTCGGCACCCGGCGCCTGCTGCCGTACGCGATCGCCATCGTGGTGGCCGTGTTCTCGGTGACGCTGGCCCCGCAGGGCCTGATCGCCGTCGCGCCGCTGTTGGTCGGTGCGCGCGCGGTGGCCCGGATCATCCGCGGCCGTCGCGATGGCGTCATCGCCCCGCTGGCCACCCTGCTTTCGGCAGGTGCACTGATCTTCGTGGTGGTGTTCCGCGACCAGACTTTGGCCACGGTCGCCGAGTCGGCCCGCATCAAGTACGTCGTCGGTCCGACGATCGCGTGGTACCAGGACTTCCTGCGCTACTACTTCCTCACCGTCGAGGACAGCGTCGACTCGTCGCTGACGCGTCGCTTCGCGGTCCTGGTGCTGCTGCTGTGCCTGTTCGGCATGCTGACGGTCCTGCTGCGCCGCAGCGTGGTGCCCGGGATGGCGCGTGGACCGGTGTGGCGGCTGATCGGTACCACCGCGATCGGTCTGCTGCTGCTGACGTTCACGCCGACGAAGTGGGCTGTGCAGTTCGGTGCCTTCGCCGCGCTGGCCGGGGCACTGGGCGCCGTCACCGCCTTCGCGTTCGCCCGGGTCGGGCTGCACAGCCGACGCAACCTCGCGCTGTACGTCACGGCGCTGCTGTTCGTATTGGCGTGGGCTACTTCGGGTATCAACGGCTGGTTCTACGTCGGCAACTACGGGGTGCCGTGGTTCGACAAACAGCCGGTGATCGCCGGGTTCCCGGTGCTGACCATCTTCTTGGTGCTGGCGATACTGACGGGTCTGCTCGCCGGGTGGCTGCACTTCCGCATGGACTACGCCGGTCACACCGAGGTCGCCGACACCCGCCGCAACCGGGCGCTGGCGTCGACACCGCTGCTGGTGGTTGCCGTCATCATGGTGGTGCTCGAGGTCGGTTCGATGGCCAAGGGCGCCGTGCAGCGCTATCCGGTGTACACCACCGCGAAGGCCAACGTCGCGGCACTGACGTCGGGCTTGTCCTCGACCAGCTGCGCGATGGCCGACGACGTCCTCGTCGAGCCGGACACCAATGCCGGTATGTTGCAACCGGTTCCGGGCCAGCGGTTCGGCGAGTACGGTCCGCTCGGTGGTGAGGATCCGATCGGGTTCACCCCCAACGGCGTCAGCGACACCCTGGAGCCGGCCGAGCCCGTCACGGCCAACCCTGGCCTGGTGAACTCCGACGGCTCGCCCAACGAGCCGAACGTCGGCATCGGCTACGCTGCGGGCACCGGCGGCGGCTACGGACCGGTCGGTGTCAACGGGTCCAACGTCTTCCTGCCGTTCGGTCTGGATCCCAAGCGCACTCCGGTGATGGGCAGCTACGACGAAAACACCCTTGCGGCCAAGGTGACTTCGGCGTGGTACCAGCTGCCGCCACGGACGCCCGACCGGCCGCTGGTGACGGTCGCCGCCGCGGGCGCCATCTGGTACTACGAGGAGGACGGTTCCTTCAACTATGGGCAGTCGCTGAAATTACAGTGGGGTGTGCACCGGCCCGACGGCAGCTATCAGGCGCTCGGCGAGGTGCAGCCCATCGACATCTTCCCCCAGAAGGCTTGGCGCAACCTGCGTTTCCCGCTGGCGTGGGCGCCGCCGGAGGCCAACGTCGCGCGCATCGTCGCCGACGATCCGAACCTGTCCACCGATCAGTGGTTCGCGTTCACCCCGCCCCGTGTGCCGGTGCTGGAGACCGCACAACAACTGCTCGGGTCGCAGACGCCGGTGATGCTGGACATCGCGACGGCCGCGAATTTCCCGTGCCAGCGCCCGTTCTCGGAACACCTGGGTGTTGCCGAGCTGCCGGAGTACCGCATCCAGCCCAACTTCAAGCAGATCGTGTCGTCGTCGAACATGTGGCAGTCCGCCCAGGACGGCGGGCCGTTCCTGTTCATCCAGGCGCTGCTGCGCACGACGGCCGTCCCGAGCTACCTGCGTGACGACTGGTATCGCGACTGGGGTTCGATCGAGCGCTACGACCGGGTGGTGCCCGCGTCGCAGGCGCCTGACGCCAAGGTCGAGCAGGGCTCGATGCGCGTCTTCGGCTGGAGCCGCAACGGCCCGATCAGGGCCCTGCCATGAGAGGGGCCATGACCAGCGAGACGCGGGTCGCCCGTTGGGTAGCGACGATCGCCGGGCTCATCGGCTTCGTGCTGTCGGTCGCCACGCCGCTGCTGCCGGTGGTGCAGACCACGGCGACACTGAACTGGCCGCAGGCCGGGCAGCTGAACAACGTGACGGCACCGCTGATCTCGCTGACCCCGGTGTCGATGACGGCGACGGTGCCGTGCGAGGTCATCCGATCGATGCCGCCGTCGGGCGGGATGGTGCTGGGCACCGCGCCGAAGAACGGTAAGCAGGCAGCGCTGCAGTCGCTGTTCGTCACGGTCACGCCGCAACGGGTCGACATCACCGACCGCAACGTCGTGGTCGCGAGTGTGCCGCGCGCGCGGGTGATCTCCCCCGACTGCCAGCGCATTGAGATCACCTCCTCGGAGAAGGGCACGTTCGCGAACTTCGTCGGGCTGCAGATGGCCGACGGCACGGAGCAGTACACAGGGTTCCCGGACCCCAACCTGCGGCCGCAGATAGTCGGAGTCTTCACCGACCTGACCGGTCCGGCACCGCCGGGACTGTCGGTGTCGGCGGTGATCGACACCCGGTTCACCACTCAGCCAACGGTTTTGAAGCTCTCGGCGATGCTGCTGGCGATGGTCGCCACCGTCATCGCGCTGCTCGCACTGTGGCGGTTGGACCAAGTGGACGGCCGCCGGATGCAGCGGCTCATCCCGTCGCGCTGGCGGACGTTCAGTTCCACCGATGTGGTGGTGGTCGGCGGCTTCCTGGTGTGGCACATCATCGGCGCGAACTCGTCCGACGACGGCTACCAGCTTCAGATGGCGCGCGTCGCCGGCCATGCCGGCTACATGTCGAACTACTTCCGCTGGTTCGGCAGTCCCGAGGATCCGTTCGGCTGGTACTACAACCTGCTCGCGCTGATGACCAGCGTCAGCGATTCGAGCATCTGGATCCGGCTGCCCGACCTGGTGTGTGGAATCGTGTGCTGGCTCCTGCTGTCCCGCGAGGTGTTGCCGCGGCTCGGGCCCGCCGTGGTGTCGAGCAGGGCGGCGGTGTGGGCGGCGGGCCTCGTGCTGCTGGCCGCATGGATGCCGTTCAACAACGGCCTGCGACCGGAGGGGCAGATCGCCACCGGCGCGCTGATCACCTACGTACTGATCGAACGTGCCATCGCCTCGGGACGTATGACGCCTGCAGCGCTGGCGACGCTGGTCGCGGCGTTCACCCTCGGCATTCAGCCGACCGGGCTCATCGCCGTCGCCGCGCTGCTGGCCGGCGGCAGACCGATCCTGCGCATCCTGGTCCGTAGGCACCGCCTCGTCGGCACCTGGCCGCTGATCGCGCCGATGCTGGCCGCGGGAACCGTCATCCTGACGGTCGTCTTCGCCGACCAGACCATCGCGACGGTGTTGGAGGCCACCAGAATCCGCACCTCCATCGGACCCGCGCAGGAGTGGTGGACCGAGAACCTGCGCTACTACTACCTGATCCTGCCGACGGTCGACGGCTCGCTGTCGCGGCGCTTCGGATTCCTGATGACGGCGCTGGCGTTGTTCGTGTCGCTGTTCATCCTGTTGCGGCGCAAGCGGATTCCCGGCGTCGCGCGTGGTCCTGCGTGGCGGTTGATCGGCACGATCTTCGGTACGATCTTCTTCCTGCAGTTCGCCCCCACCAAGTGGGTTCATCACTTCGGTCTGTTCGCCGCTGTCGGCGCCGCGATGGCGGCCCTGGCCACCGTGCTGGTTTCGCGCACGGTGCTGCGCTGGTCGCGCAACCGGATGGCTGTCGTGGCGGCCGTACTGTTCCTGCTCGCACTGTGTTTCGCGACCACCAACGGGTGGTGGTATGTGTCGAGCTACGGCGTCCCGTTCAACAACGCCATGCCGAAGATCGGCCCGGTCACCGTCAGCACCATCTTCTTCGCACTGTTCGCCCTCGCCGTGATTTGGGCGGCCGTGCTGCACTTCGCGGACCGCGGCTGGGGCGAAGACCGTGTGACCCGCGCCATCACGGCCGCACCGATTCCCATCGCGGCGGGCTTCATGGTGCTGGTGTTCGTGGGATCGATGCTCGCGGGTGTGGTGCGTCAGTACCCGACGTACTCCAACGCGTGGGCCAATCTGCGCGCCTTCACCGGCGGCTGCGGACTGGCGGATGACGTTCTGGTGGAACCGAACCCGAATGACGGCTTCCTGACCCCGCTGCCTGGCGACTACGGCCCGCTCGGCCCACTGGGTGGTGTCGGAGCGACCGGATTCACGCCCAACGGCGTGCCGGAGAAGATCGTCGCCGAGACGATCCGAATGAACCTGCCGATGCCCGGCACCGACTACGACTGGGATCAACCGACGAAACTGAAGACCCCGGGTGTCAACGGGTCGACGGTTCCGTTGCCGTACGGCCTTGACCCCAAGCGTGTTCCGGTGGCGGGCAGCTACGTCGAGGGCCCGCAGCAGCAGAGCCGGCTGACGTCGGCGTGGTATCAGTTGCCGCCCCGCGAGGACGCGCACCCCCTGGTGGTGATCACCGCCGCGGGCACCATCACCGGCGACAGCGTGTTCAACGGGCGTACCGAAGGGCAGACCGTCGAGCTGGAGTACGCGCTGCCCGGGCCGAACGGCGCCCCCGTCCCCGCGGGCCGGCTGGTGCCCTACGACCTGGGTCCGGTCCCGTCGTGGCGCAACCTGCGGTTCCCCCGTGCGCGGATTCCCGACGACGCCGTCGCGGTTCGCGTTGTCGCCGAGGATCTTTCGCTGACGCGGGGTGACTGGATCGCGGTCACGCCGCCGCGGGTTCCGGAGTTACGGTCGGTGCAGGAGTACGTCGGGTCGGAGCAGCCCGTCCTGATGGATTGGGCCGTCGGGTTGGCGTTCCCATGCCAGCAGCCGATGCTGCACGCCAACGGCGTCACCGAGATCCCCAAGTTCCGCATCACGCCCGACTACAACGCCAAGCGCAAGGACACCGACACCTGGGAGGACGGCCTCAACGGCGGGCTGCTGGGCATCACCGACCTGCTGCTGCGCGCGCATGTGATGGCGACGTACCTGTCGAATGACTGGGGCCGCGACTGGGGTTCGCTACGTAAGTTCGACACCATCGTCGATGCGCAACCCGCGACACTGGACCTGGGCCACGCCACCCACAGCGGGCTGTACTCACCGGGACACATCAGGATCAAGCCATGACCTCCGACCGCCTCCGCCTCGGCGACGCCACCCTCACCCGCGTCGTCGAGACGCAGGTGGACAACATCCCGTTCGAGATCCTGCCCTATACGCCGCAGCAGGTCTGGCGCGAGGAGACCGAGTTCACGCCGACCTACTGGACCGAGGACGGCTGGCGCATCGCCATGCAGATCTGGGTCATCGAGGTGGACGGGCTGACGGTGCTCGTCGACACCGGAGCGGGCAACGACAAGACCCGGCCGCTGATGGCGGTGCTCGATCATCTGCAGACCGACTTCCTGACGGTGCTGGGGCGTGCCGGATTCGCGCCCGCCGACATCGACGTCGTCGTGAACACCCACCTGCACTTCGACCATGTCGGGTGGAACACCATGCTCGACGGCGAGACGTGGGTGCCGACGTTCCCCGAAGCCCGTTACCTTGTGCCGGAACTCGACTACCGGCATTTCTGCCCCGATGGTCCTGCGCAGACCTCGACGCCGCAGTCTGAGGAAGAGCAGTCGGTGCAGCAGCATGTCCGAACGGTGTTCGCGGACAGCGTGTCTCCCGTGGAGGAGCAGATCGAGCTGTGGTCGGGCGACCACCAGCTCAGCGAGTCACTGTGGCTGCGTCCCGCGCCGGGTCATACGCCAGGGGCGTCGGTGGTGTGGCTGGATGCGGGCAAGCCCGCGGTCTTCGTCGGCGACCTGACCCACTGCCCGTTGCAGCTGCGGCGACCCAACGATCCGTGTGCATGGGACGAGGACTTCGACGCGGCGGCGGTGACGCGGCGACGCGTGCTGACCGAGGCGTCCCGGCGCCGCGCTGCGGTGATACCCGCGCACTATCCGGGGCAGGGCGGCGCGACGGTCGTCGCGCGGGGAGATGCCTTCATGGTGGACGACTGGCTGGAGTTCCCACCCATCTGAGTTACGACGACTCGGTCGTCGTCGGAGTGGTCTCGGTTGTGGTCTCGGACTCGTCGGGCGTCGCGGCCTCGAGGATGTCGCTGTGGCAGTCGGCATGGGTCTGCCCGGTCTGTTCCATACAGACCAGCACCGGCTGCTGGCTCTCCGATGGCAGCGCCGCAGCGTCCGGGCCGGGAGTGACTGTGGGACTGGAGATCTGGCCGGGGTACAGCGACCAGATCGCCGCGCCTGTGGTCGGCAGGTGGGCACAGTAGGCCGGTGCGTCGGTTTCGGTGAGCCCGGCTTCGCCGAGGGTCCCGCACTCCGCGCCGACGACCACCACCGGCAGGGCGACACCCCCCGGCTGGGTGGGCGCAGCAGCCGAGGTGGTGGTCGGCGCGGCCTTGGCCTCGGTCGGACGGTCCCGGGAGCGTTCGAACAGCACGAAGGCGACGCCCGCAAGGGCGATGAGCGCCAACGCGATGGCCGCGGGCACGACGAAGCGGGGCCGAGAGCCGTTCTGGGGCTTGGCATGTCTGGGCCCCGAGACCCCCGTTGGGGACTGGGCGAGCATCGTCGGCTCGGACAGGGCGACCCTGGGCGCGGAACCGCTGGAGGCCCACACCGGGCCGGGGCCGGAGATCGTCGCGTCGGTGCGATGGGCGAGCGCACGGGCGAAGTCGATGCACTTGTCGAACCGATCGTGCGGCGACTTCGCCAGCGCTTTCTCGAATGCCGATCCGAGATTGGACAATTCGGGGCGGCGCGTGCCGATGGCCGGCGGATCGGACGTCAGGTGCTGGCTGATCACCACCGCGGGATTGGAGTGCTGAAACGGCGGAGTCCCCGTCAGCAGCTGAAACGCCGTCGCCGCCAGCGCATACTGGTCGGCCCGGCCGTCGATGCCCTCGCCCATCAGCTGCTCCGGCGCGGCGTACGCGACGGTCCCGACGGTCATGTTGGTTCCCGTCAGGCTGTTCGTGTCGCCGATGCGCCTGGCGATCCCGAAATCCGCCAGCATGATCCGCTCGTTGTTGGTGCCCGGATTGGCCAGCAGGATGTTCGCGGGCTTGACGTCGCGGTGGAGCAGACCCCTGTCATGGGCGTAGTCGAGCGCGTCGGCGACCGCGGTGACGATGCGCACAACGTCATCCGGGGGCAGGCCGTCCGGGTAGCTCTCGGTCAGGAGGCGGTGCGCGTCGGTGCCCTCGACGTAGTCCATCGAGATCCACAGCTGGCCGTCGACATCGCCGCGGTCATGCACCTCGACGATGTGCTGATGCCACAGCGTGGCGGCGATGTCGGCTTCCCTGTTGAAGCGCTCCCGGTATTCGCCGTCGGCGCAGACGGCGGCCGAGAGAACCTTCAGGGCGTCGTAGCGCGGCAGCCGCGGATGCTGGGCCAGGTACACCTCGCCCATGCCACCGGCGCCGAGTGAGCGCACGATGGTGTACCCGGCGATCTCCTGTCCGGCGGCGAGCGGCATGGCCGAATAGTAGTGCTCTCTGTCGCAACCCTCAGTGCGGAGTGCCCAGGTAGGGGAATTCGCTGAGGGTGTCCGTGTGCGGACTCAGCCCGCTTGGCGGGCATTCGCCCTTGGTCAGGAAGGCCAGCCGGTAGTCGATGACGTCGTCGGTGAACGTCCGGCCGTTCGGGTACTTGGCGGGCTTGGCCGGGTTGAACGTCAGCATGTCGGGCAGTGTGCCCTCCCGGTCGATCGCAGCGATGGCCTCTTCGCGCGTGTAGTTGCCGGTATGCCCCATCAGGTGGATGAACTGCTCGATCCAGCGCTCCCGGTCGTGCACCGGCTCGCTGGCGTTGTACTCCAGCTTGGTGTCGTCGGTGTTGAAGAAGCTGCTCACCGAGGGGTGACCGGCGCGGTCGACGTGGTTGAGCTTGCCGTCCTGGCGCAGGCTGCAGCGGCCCCAGATCCGGATGTCGGGATCGGGTCGAAGGTAGGCGGTCGGGAGTTCGATGACGGTGGAGAACACGTTGGCGGTGGTGTTGGAGTCCTGACCCGTCCACGGCGACTTCCCGCCGAGTTCGCCGAGATGCGGTGAGGTGAAGTTGCGCTTGCCCGAAATGTCGAACAGGTTCTTGATGCCGTCGAAGTCGAAGAAGAACGCGTCGCTGCGGGCGCCTGCGAAGAACGTGAACTCGCTCGATCGGTGGATGTGGGGCATCTTGCCGAAAGAGACCTCCACGGCATCGAAGATCTTCTCGCCGACGGCTTCCGGCTCCTCCGCCTCATCACCGTGGGCCAGGTAGACGTCGACGGTCTGACGCCCGTCCTGCGGCGTGGCGAAGACGTAGCTGAACGCGATGTCGTTCTTCAGATCGCCGTCGTTGTCGATCGCGAGCCGGTAGATGGCGTCCGGATGCAGTGCATCGGCATTCGGATTCGCGTTGAGTATCAGAACAGTTCGCGTGGAGTCGGCAGGCGATTGGAACGCATACAGATCGCACAGGTCGAGTCGTTGGTCGCCGAGCGGCGGGCCGAGGCTGAGTCCGGTGAAGTGGTTCGACACGACGTAAATCTAGATCAATCTCGTCCACCGCGTAGGACTTGCCTGGCAGATAGGAAACCCTTCTCGAGGAGCAATGGAGTCTGATCGACTGCGGACCGGCCGGAGCAGCAGCGTCCCCAGGCTCAGCTCGTCGGCGGGCCGCGATTCTGCACAACCCCACAACATGGGCGGAACGGAGCGCGGAATTACATTCAATTCGTTCACGTCGCCGTCAAAACTCTGTTATTGCTTATATCAGCTATCAGAATTGCGCGGCAGCAAGAGATTTGCGGTTGCTTTCTGCCGGACGGCAAGGGGGCGACGATGCTGCAGGCGCGGGAAGAGCCGTACACCGACGAATCGCGGCTGGAGACCGGCCGCGCTTTCGACCAGGCCGCCGTGGAGGCGGCGATATTCGATCTGCTCGTCGCGATCGGTGAAGATCCGCTCCGCGAAGGGTTGCGCGAAACCCCTGCCCGCGTCGCACGTGCCTTCCGCGAGACATTCGCCGGTCTGTACGCCGACCCCGATGACGTCTTGACAACGGTGTTCGACGAGGACCACGACGAACTGGTGTTGGTCCGGCAGATCCCGATGTACTCCACGTGCGAGCATCACCTGGTCTCCTTTCACGGGGTCGCTCACGTCGGCTATCTCCCCGGCCCGGACGGCCGGATCACCGGCCTGTCGAAGATCGCGCGGTTGGTCGACCTGTACGCCAGACGCCCCCAGGTTCAGGAGCGACTCACCGGGCAGATCGCCGACGCGTTCATGCGAAAACTGAACCCCCGCGGCGTGATCGTCGTCGTCGAGGCCGAGCACCTGTGCATGTCGATGCGTGGAGCGCGAAAACCGGGAGCCGTCACCACCACCTCCGCAGTGCGCGGCCAATTCAAAGACGATGCGGCGGCACGGGCCGAGGCGCTGCATCTGCTGCTGCGCGGATGATGCGATGCGCACGCCGGCGGAGGTGACTGGCCAACGTCCGTTCCGTGCGTTGTGGGCGATGATGCTTGGCTTCTTCCTGATCGTCGTCGACTCGACGATCGTTCCGGTGGCCAACCCCGCGATCAAAGCGCAGTTCGGCGCCAGCTATCACGCGGTCATCTGGGTGACGAGCGCCTATCTGCTGTCCTTTGCCGTATTCCTGCTCGTGGGCGGGCGCTTCGGGGATCGCTTCGGGCCGAAGAACCTGTACCTGGCCGGGTTGGCGCTCTTCACGCTGTCATCGCTGTGGTGCGGGCTCGCCGACTCCATCGGTCTGCTGGTCGGCGGACGCGTCGCGCAAGGTATCGGCGCCGCACTGCTCACCCCGCAGACCTTCTCGTTGGTCACCCGCACGTTTCCTCCGCAGCGCCGCGGCGTCGCGATGAGTCTCTGGGGCGCCACCGCCGCAGTTGCTCTGTTCGTCGGCCCCTTGGCAGGCGGCCTGCTCGTGGATGCGCTGGGCTGGCGGTGGATCTTCCTGATCAACGTCCCGATCGGTGCCGTCGGGCTCGCCCTGGCACTGTGGCTGATTCCCACCCTGCCCACACGGCGGCATCGCCTCGACATGCTGGGCGTGATGCTGTCGGGCGCAGGCATCTTCCTGATCGTGTACGGATTGCAGGAGGGCGAACACCGCGAATGGGCGCCGGAGGTGTGGGCGACGATCGCCGCAGGACTCGGGTTGCTCGTGGGGTTCGTTGTCTGGCAGTCGATCCAGCGCAGAGAACCCCTGATTCCGCTCGCGTTGTTCCGGCATCGTGACTTCACCCTTGCCAATGCCGGTATCGCACTGACCAGCTTTGCCGTCATCGCAGCCGTCGTCCCGCTGATGTTCTATCTACAAGAGATTCGTGGACTGTCCGCCACCCGCGCGGCGTTGGCCACGACGACGATGGCGGTCGCGACCGGCGTACTGGCCCCGATCGTCGGCAGGCTCGTCGATCGCGTCCATCCGCGGGCCATCGTCGGCCCGGGCTTCACGATGCTGACGATAGCCCTGGTCTGGCTTTCCCTGGAAATGACGCCGGACACCCCTGTCTGGCGGTTGATGCTGCCGCTGACGATGATGGGCGCTGCGGGCGCGTTCACGTGGGAACCGTTGGCAGTCATCGCATCTCGGACACTGCCGGACGCGCTTGCGGGTGCGGGTTCTGCTGTCTACAACACCCTTCGGCAACTCGGTGCAGTGCTCGGCAGCGCAGGCATCGCCGCGCTGATGATTTCGCTGATGGGCCACGAGCCCGGCGAGCATGCGGCGACGCGACTACCGGACGTGCTCAAAGCGCCGTTCGCCGACGCCATGTCCGATTCGATGCTCCTGCCGGCAGCCGCGGCCGCATTGGGGGCGATCACGACGCTCTTCTTGGTAGGTCGCCCAGCATCCGCAGTCCACGCGGGGGCGTCGACAGTCCGATCGAAACGGAACGCGGGAGTAGCGTCATGACTGCTGTTGCGGGGTCTGCACATTCGAGGCCGCACGAGGCGGAGACGCTCACCGACGACGCCTTGCGCGACCTACTCGCCTACCCCGAGGGCCTGCGGCAGCCGCGGCTGCGCGCCAACTTCATCGCGAGCATCGACGGTGCGATGACGCTCGACGGGTCGGGCCGAAAACTCGGGACACCGACGGACCGGCGTGTTTTCACGCGATTGCGTGAGGTCGCCGACGTGATCCTCGTCGGTGCCGTCACCGCAACGGCCAAGCCCTACACCGATATCCATCTCGATGCGGACGCGCAAGCCTGGCGACTGGCACACGGTTTGTCGCCTGTCCTGCCCGTCGCTGTGGTGTCGAGCCGAGCGGTGATCCCGCCGCAGTTGCTGCACAACGCCGGGGCACCGCCCATCGTGTTCGTCTCCGCGACCGCGGACGATGCCAGCCGGCGAGCGCTCGCCGAGTCCGGCGCATGTGTCATGGAACTCGCAGGCGGCCAGATCCGTGCCGCCGCACTGAAAGACGCGCTTGCCGAGTTGAAACTCACTCGCGTACTCGTCGAGGGCGGGCCCACGCTGTTCTCGCGGCTGGTGTCGGACGACGCGATCGACGAGCTGTGCATCACCACCAGCCCGATGATGGTCGCCGGACCCGCTCGCCGCATCGCGTCCTCGGTCGAGCACGTGGCGATTCGCATGCAGCGCAAAGAGATACTGCTCGGCGACGATGGGACCGTCATCGTCCGATGGGTTCGACCCTAGATCGGCGTCAGGCCGTGCTTGCGCTGCACCCGGGTGATCTGCTTGTCGCGCAGCAGTCGCATCGACTTGCGGAGCAACAGCCGGGTCTCGTGCGGCTGGATCACCGCGTCGATGAACCCGCGCTCGGCGGCGATCCACGGGGTGGCCATGTTGAGGTTGTAGCCCTCGATGAAGTCTTGCCGGATCTTCTGCACCTCAGGCGCGGTCGGATCCGGGAAGCGCTTCACCAGCAGCTGCGCCGCGCCCTCGGCGCCGATCACCGCGATGCGCGCGGTGGGCCAGGCGAAGTTCAGATCGGCGGAGAGCTGCTTGGACCCCATCACCGCGTACGCACCGCCGTAGGACTTGCGGATGGTGATCGTCACCTTCGGCACGTCGGCCTCGACGACGGCGTTGAGGAAGCGGCCGCCGCGTTTGATGATGCCGCCCGTCTCCTGTTGGACACCGGGCATGAAGCCCGGGGTGTCGACGACGAAGACCAGCGGCAGGTTGTAGGAGTCGCAGAACCGGATGAACCGGGCCGCCTTGTCGGAGGCTTCGTTGTCGATGGCGCCCGACAGATGCATGGGCTGGTTGGCGATGACCCCGACGGGTCGGCCGTCGATGCGGGCGAACGCCGTGATCATCGCTTGGCCCTGCTGCTCGGCCACATCGAAGACATCGCCGTCGTCGAAGATGCGCAGCAGAATCTCGTGCATGTCGTACGCCATGTTGTCGCTGTCCGGCACGATCGAGTCGAGCTCGTAGTCGTGCGGTGTCAGCTCCGGTTCGAGGCCGGGGTTCACGATCGGCGGATCGTCGAAGGTGTTGGCGGGCAGGAAGCTCAGATAGTCGCGGACGTACTGGAACGCCGCGGCCTCGTCCTCCACCACCTGATGGATGTTGCCGTATCGGGCCTGCGCATCGGCGCCGCCGAGCTCGTCGAGGGTGACGTCCTCACCGGTGACGTCCTTGATGACGTCGGGGCCGGTGACGAACATGTAGCCCTGGTCCCGAACCGCCACCACCAGGTCGGTCTGGATCGGCGAATAGACCGCTCCGCCAGCGCATTTGCCGAGGATGATGGAAATCTCGGGGACCAGCCCGCGCAGTAACTCGTGACGACGGCCCAGCTCGGCGTACCACGCCAGCGACGTGACCGCGTCCTGGATCCGGGCACCCGCGGAGTCGTTGATGCCGATGATCGGGCAGCCCACCATCGCCACCCACTCCATCAGCCGGGCGACCTTGCGGCCGAACATCTCGCCGACCGAGCCCTGAAACACCGTCTGGTCGTGGCTGAAGACGCCGACGGGCCGGCCGTTGATCCTGGCGTGACCGGTGACCACCCCGTCACCGAACAGTGCGTCCGGATCGCCGGGCGTCTTGCACAGCGCACCGATCTCGAGGAAGCTGCCCGGATCGACCAGCGCGTGGATGCGGGCGCGGGCGCTCGGGATGCCCTTGCGCTCGCGCTTGGCGACCGCCTTTTCGCCACCGGGTTCCTTCGCCAACTCCAGCTTTTCGTGAAGTTCGGCCAGCAATTCCGCGGTGGTTTTGTTGGTCACTTCGCCTGCTTCTCCTGAGACTCGATGCGGTTCAGCGCCTCACTCATGTGTGCGCCGACCTTGGCAATGTACGGCTCGTCGATCGCCTGGATGTGCTCGCCCCCGATGGGCACGACCTCCAGTTCGGACACGAACTCACCCCAGCCGCCGTCCGGCTTGCGGGTGGCGTACGCGGGCTCGAAGTAGATCGCGTCGTCGTGGTAGCGGTCGGCCATGTACAGCGTGACCTTCCCGTCGTAGCGCTTGATCTCCGCCAGGTCGATGGCCCGCTGGTCCAGGTACGAGGTGCGCTGGTGCTCGATGATGCCGCCGGGGATCTGCACCCCGCTCTGGCTCACGACGTCCAGCACGAACTTCACCTGGCCCTCGTCGTCGAGCGCCTCGAGCTCCTCGTAGGGAATCTCAGGCACCTCGACGTTGAAGGTGCGCTCCGCGAACCGCGCGTAGCGGTCCCAGCGCTTGCGGGTCTCCTCCTTGGTCTGCAGGATCGGCTCACCCGGTCGCACGGCGTCGATCAGGCCGACGAAGCGGACGTCGGCGCCCGCCTCCTTGAGTCCGATCGCGCAGGCGTAGGCCAGCACACCGCCCAGCGACCAGCCGGCCAGCACGAACGGCTTGCGCTGTCCTTCTCCCGTCGCTTCGCTCGCCCAGCCGTTGAGCTCCAGCAGCTTGGGCACGTACTCGCGGGCCCGCTCCTCGATCGAGCCCTCGACCCGCTCGAAGCCGTACATCGGAGTGCTCGCGGGCAGGCGCTTGAGCAGCGGCTCGTACACCACCGTCGAACCGCCGGCGGCGTGGAACACGAACACCGGAATCTGGTTGGAGCCTTCCTGCGGAGCGCGCAGGGTCCGCACGAAGCCGTCGACCTTGCCGCCCTCGAGGTAGTCGCGGACCGTAGTGGCCAGCGCCTCGATGTTCTTCGCGCCACGCACGTCGTCGACGGTGATGGTGCCTTCGTCGACACGCTCGGTGAGACGTTCGGCGATCTTGGTCGCGGTGGCGTCGTCGACGTCGGGCAGCTCGTTGAAGATGCCGCCCGGCGACTTGCCGGTCACGATCGCCCACGTTGCGAACGCCACCCGCTCGGCGGCGTCGCGCGGCGGCACGTCGGAACCGAGCGCCTCGGTGACGGCCTCCTGGGTCAGCACCTTGGACGCGGCGGCCACCGTCGACTGCGACGGTCCGGCCGCGGCATCGGGCTTGGGACCGCGGGGATCGGTCGGCGGGGGCGGGATGTCCAGGCCGGCCGGGTTGGTCGGCGGCGGCGGGATTCCCGGGTCCGCCGCCTTCTCGGCCAGGGCCTCTTCGAGTTCGGCGACCGTCGTCGCACCGCCCATCAGCTCCGCCTGTTCGGCGGCGATCTCCTCGGCGGTCATCGTCTTCTGGTGCTCGGCGAGCTGGTCGACCTCGTCGCGGTGCTCGATCGCGTACTGGATCAGCTTCTCCACGGCGTACAGGTTCGCGTCACGCACCGCGGTCAACTGGATCGGCGGCAGGTCGAAGTCGTACTCGACACGGTTTTTGATCCGCACGGCCATCAGCGAGTCCAGGCCCAGCTCGATGAGCGGCACCTCCCACGGCAGGTCCTCGGGCTCGTAGCCCATCGCACCGCCGACGATCGCGCCGAGGCGCTGACCGATGGTCTCGCCGGTGTCCGGCGACCACTTGGCGAAGCCGGCACCGAGATTCGCGCCCTGGGTCAGGTTGTCCTGCAAGATCTCCGCGTCATCCGCCGGCTCATCGACGGTCGGCTCGGCCGAAACCTGCTCGGCGACAGCCACTCCGGTCGCGACCGCGGTGGGCAATCCAGCGACGGCACCGCCACGGCTGACGACTGCGTCGTAGACCAGCGTGAACGACTCGTCGATGCGCGCGTGCACCTGAACACTGGCCCCGCCGGGATGACGGGTCAGCGTGGTCACCAGGCGGGCACCCTCGCCGGGCACCGCCCGCTGCTCGGAGGCGACCAGCTTCGCATCCGGAAGCACCTGGGCTGCAGCGGCTTTCACGAGTGCGGAGAGATCGGCCTGGCCCTTCGGAACGAACTCCCACACGTGCCTGCCGTCGGGCATCGCAACGTGGTTGCCCGGCATCATCACCGAGCCGTCGCCGGTGAACCGTGCCTCCAGCCAGTGCGGCTTGCGGCGGAAACGGGTGGGCGGAATGTTCGCGTAGTCCGTCTCTGGGTCGACGGCCCGGGAGAACAGAGTGCGGAAGTCGAGGTCGTGCCCGTAGACGTACAGCTGCGCCATCGCGGTCGTCATCGAGTCGACTTCGTCCTGTTTACGCGCCAACGTCGCGATCAGCTGCGCGTCGTACAGGCCGGCGTCAGCGGTGGTCAGACCCACCTGCATCAGTGCCACCGGATTCGGTGCCAGCTCAAGGAAAGTCGTGTGGCCGTTGTCCACGGCGTTGCGGATGCCCTGGGTGAAGTGGACGCTGTGGCGCAGCCCCTTCTTCCAGTAGTCCACGTCGTGAATCGGTACGCCGCCGGGCCTGATGTAGCTGCCCTCGTGCACCGTCGAGAAGTAGCCGATGGTCAGCGGGCGGGGTTCGATGCCCTGCAGCTCCGCGGCGAGTTCACCCAGCAGCGGGTCCATCTGCGACGTGTGGCTGGCGCCCTTGGTCTGGAACTTGCGCGCGAACTTCCCCTCCGACTCGGCACGCGCGATGATCGCGTCCACCTGATCGGGCGGACCGCCGATGACGGTCTGGGTCGGTGCGGCGTACACGCAGACCTCGAGATCCTTGAAGTCGGCGAACACCGTCTCGATCTCGTCGATGGAGTACTCGACGAGCGCCATCAGGCGGATGTACTCGCCGAACAGCATGGCCTCGCCCTCACCCATCAGGTGGGCGCGCGAGCAGATGGTGCGGGTGGCATCGGCGAGCGACAGGCCACCCGAGAAGTACGCCGCGGCGGCCTCGCCGAGCGACTGTCCCACCACCGCAGCGGGTTTCGCGCCGTGCGCCTTGAGCAGCTCGCCGAGCGCGATCTGGATCGCGAAGATGACGGTCTGCGTGGTCTCGATGCCGTAGTCCTGCGAATCGTCGAGAATCAGCTCGACGATCGAGTACCCGAGCTCGTCCTGCACGTGGGCGTCGACCTTGTTGATCCACTCGGCGAACGTCGCGTTGCGCAGGTACAGGCTCTTGCCCATCTTGCGGTGCTGGGCACCGAAACCGGCCAGCACCCACACCGGCCCGTTGGCGACGGGACCGTCGGCGGAGAAGACGCTGGGGTGCTGCTTACCCTCGGCCACCGCACGCAGGCCTTTGACGGCCTCGTCGTGATCGCGGGCGAGCACGACCGCGCGGGAGCGACCGTGGTTGCGACGCGAGAGCGCGCGGCCGATCGATTCCAGCGACGACGCCCGACCTTCCGGACTGTCGATCCAGTCGGCGAGTTCAGCGGCCGTGGCCTTCTTGCGCGACGTCAGGAATCCCGAGACCGCAAGCGGGACAAGCGGTGTGGGCTGTTCAGTGGACTCGAGTTCCTCGCGCGCGATCTCCAGCAGGCGGATGGCCTCGTCGGTCAGCCCGGGCAGCTCGGGTTCGTCGTCCTCGTGCGAAACGGCGGTGTCGGCGCCGTATTCCGACGCTTCATCTTCGTCGTCGATGAACTCTCCGTACTCGTCCATCCGCACGCCGCCGACGTACACCGCGTTCGCCTCGGAAGACCCAGCATCCGCGTCCTCATCTTTCTCCGGTTCAGGCTGGGGTTCGACGAGGTCGGTGGGCAGCACCTCGCGCAGTACGAGGTGTGCGTTGGCACCGCCGAAGCCGAAGCCGGAGACGCCGGTGATCGCGTGCCCGCTGTAGCGGGGCCAATCGGTGACGGTGTCGGCGACCTTCAGATGCACCGCGTCGAAGTCGATGTACGGGTTGGGTCCGGTGTAGTTGATCGACGGCGGGATCTTGTCGTTCTTCAGCGCGAGTGCCATCTTGGCGAGGCTGGCTGCGCCCGCGGCCGACTCCAGATGTCCCACATTGGATTTCACGGCGCCGAGGAGGACCGGCTTGTCAGCGGCACGGCCCTTGCCGACGACGCGGCCGAGCGCGTCGGCCTCGATCGGGTCACCGAGGATGGTCCCGGTGCCGTGCGCCTCGATGTAGTCGACGTCGCGGGGGTTGATGCCGGCGTCCTTGTAGGCCTTGCGCAGCACCTCGGCCTGAGCATCGGGGTTCGGCGCGAGCATGCCGTTGGACCGGCCGTCGTGGTTGACCGCGCTGCCGGCGATGATCGCGTAGATCTCGTCGCCGTCACGACGGGCATCGGTGAGTCGCTTGAGCACCAGCGCACCGCCGCCCTCGGAGCGGGCGTAGCCGTCGGCGTCCTGGGAGAACGACTTGATGCGGCCGTCGGGCGCGAGGACGCCGCCGACCTCGTCGAAGCCGACCGTCACCAACGGGGTGATCAGCGCGTTGACGCCACCGACGATCGCGACGTCGGCCTCGCCCGACCGCAGTGCCTTCACGCCCTGGTGCGCGGCGACCAGCGAGCTCGAGCAGGCCGTGTCGACGGTCACCGACGGTCCGCGGAAGTCAAAGAAGTAGGACACCCGGTTGGCGATGATCGAACTCGAGTTGCCCGTGATCGCGTACGGATGGGTGACGCTGGGGTCCGAAAGCGCCAGGTTCTGGTAGTCCGCGTTCGACGAGCCCATGAAGACCCCGACCGCCTCGCCGCGCAGGCTTGACGCCGGGATGCGCGCGTTTTCCAGTGCCTCCCAGGTCAATTCGAGCGCCATCCGCTGCTGCGGATCGATGTTGTCGGCTTCCATCTTCGACAGCGCGAAGAATTCGGCGTCGAAGCCCTTGATGTCGGACAGGTAGCCGCCGCGCGTGCGGGCCTTCGCGACGCGCTCGGCGATCCGCGGCTCGCCGAGGAATTCCTCCCAGCGTCCCTCCGGCAGATCGGTGATGGCATCGCGGCCTTCCAGCAGCGCCTGCCACGTCTCGTCGGGGGTGTTCATGTCACCGGGGAAGCGGGTGGCGATACCGACGATGGCGATGTTGGCGACGTCCTCGTCCACATCGCGAGACCAGTCCTCGGCGCCCGACGCGTCGTCGAGCTCCGGCTCGCCCTCGACGATGACCGTCGCCAGCGCCTCGATCGTCGGATGCCGGAACGCCATGGTGGCCGTGACGGTGACACCCGTGTAGTCCTCGATGTCGCTGGCCATCGCGACCGCATCGCGGGAGGCCATGCCCAACTCGATGAGCGGCGCGTTCTCGTTGATCGCATCGGCGGACTGGCCGGTGGCGTTGGCCACCCAGTTGCGCATCCACTCGCGGAGCTCGGGCACCGTCACGTCGGTGCGCGCAGGTGTCAGGGGCGACTCGGGCGCGAGCTGGATCTCCGGAGCCGGATCGTCCGGCTGCTGCTGCGAATCATTTTGTGTGTCAGCCATATTCACGGGTAACAGTCGTCAGTCTTTTTCGTCGGGGAAATCGTTGGCGATCTTGCCGCTGCGCAGGCTGCCGTCCAGGTAGGCGGCACGGCAGGCGCGGCGGCCGATCTTGCCGCTGGACGTCCGCGGAATCGCGCCGGCCGGGGTGAGCAGCACGTCGCGCACGGTGACGCCGTGGCGCACCGCGATGGCGGCGCGGATGTCGTCGACGATCGGACCCATCTCGAGCTTGTGCGCACCCGGCGCCCGCTCACCGACGATCACCAACTGTTCCGACGTGTCGTCCGGGTCCCGCTTGAGCCCGGCGTGGGAGTTCTCGAACACCTCGTCGGGCAGCTGGTTGGCGGGCACCGAGAACGCCGCCACGAATCCGGTGCGCAGCGCCTTCGTCGCCTCCTGCGCGGAGTACTCGAGGTCCTGCGGATAGTGGTTGCGGCCGTCGATGATCACCAGGTCCTTGGTGCGACCGGTGATGAACAGCTCGCCGTCGTGGTAGGCGCCGAGGTCGCCGGTGCGCACCCAGGTGGCGTCGTCGGTGGCGCCCTCGGCGTGTGAGGGGTTGGTCCGCGACTTGAGGATGTTCTGGAACGTCTCGACCGTCTCCTGCGGCTTGTTCCAGTAGCCGGTCCCCATGTTCTGGCCGCTGATCCAGACCTCGCCGATCTGGCCGTCGGGCAGCTCGGAGGCGGTATCGGGGTCGACGATCACGGCCCACTCGGCGACGCCGACCTTGCCGGCACCTGCCTGCGCGACGGCGCTGGGTGCGTCGTCGGGAACCTCGACGAACCTGCCGCTGTTCAATGCCTCGCGGTCGACGGAGACGATCTTCGGGTGGTCACCGATCGGGGTGGTCGACACGAACAGCGTCGCCTCGGCCAGACCGTACGACGGCTTGATGGCCTCGGGCTTGAACCCATACGGCGCGAACGCCTCGTTGAACCTGCGCACGGTGGCCGCCGAAATCGGCTCACTGCCGTTGAGGATGCACTTCACGACGGACAGGTCCAGCGGCGGCTCGTCGTCCTTGGGCACCGCGCGCGCCGCGGCGTGATCGAACGCGAAGTTCGGCGCCACCGAGATCACGCCGCCGGTGTCGTCGGGCTTGCGCGACATCTCGCGGATCCACCGGCCGGGCCGACGGACGAACGCCGCCGGGGTCATGAAGGTGAAGTAGTGACCGATCATCGGCGCCAGCAGCGCGGTGATCAAGCCCATGTCGTGGAAGAACGGCAGCCACGACAGACCGCGGTCGCCCTCCTCGCCGTCGAGCGCCTCGACGACCTGGACGATATTGGTGGCCAGGTTGAGGTGAGTGATCTGTACGCCCGTCGGGATACGCGTCGATCCGGACGTGTACTGCAGGTAGGCGATGGTGTCGTGCTCGACGTCAACCGGCTGCCAGGTCGCGCCGACCTCGACGGGCACCGCGTCGACGGCGATGACGCGGGGACGCTCCTTGGCCGGGCGGGTGCGGAAGAACTTGCGCACACCCTCGGCGGCATCGGTGGTGGTCAGGATCGCCGACGGCTCGCAGTCGTCGAGCACGGCGTGCAGGCGGCCGACGTGGCCAGGCTCCGACGGGTCGAACAGCGGCACGGCGATGCGACCCGAATAGAGCGCACCGAACATCGCGACCACGTACTCGAGGTTCTGCGGGCAGAGGATCGCGACCCGGTCCCCCGGCTCGGTCACCTGCTGCAGGCGGGCGGCGACCGCGCGGTTTCGGGCGCCGAAATCGGCCCAGTTCAGCTCGCGGGCCACTCCGTCGCGCTCGACGGAGAAGTCGAGGAACCGGTAGGCGAGCTTGTCACCGCGTACCTTGGCCCATTTCTCGACGTGCTTGACCAGGCTGCCGTTGTCGGGGAACTTGATCAGTCCGTCTTTCAGGAACGGGTTGTGAAACCCCATTCTCACTCTCCTGTCGAAAGCGTCGTCGTGCGAAGCCGCTAGTCACAATTGCGCAGGCGCGCGCCGGCGCCAGGCCAATACCCTGCGCGTTTCGGCTCCGCGTCGCTCACCGCTCTTAGTTTTCTCTTAATGTTAGGCGACCTGCGGACGCTGTCCAAATCTCAGGGGTTACAGGTCAGCCATGTTTTGGGTGCGGAGCGTTATTGATCACACTCTGCGCCCAACCCAGTGTCCACTGCGGCGCCGAGACACCATCAAGATTCCAGAACTGCGGCGTGTTGTACATCGCGTGGATCGGCTGTCCCGCGCCGCCGCTGAGCACCTCGAGCGTCTTCGGCAGCTGGACGATGTTGAAGGCCGACTCGGGTGCCGAACAGATCAGGTCACCGGATGCACATATTTCATATGTGCGGTTGTTGAGCATCCCGAAGCCGCCCGGCCGCGGTCCGGTCATGTCGAGGCCGAGCTCGCCAAGCATGGGCACCTCGTCCAAGGTGATCTCCGCGCCATGCCCGGGCGCATTGGGCCCGACCTCCTGTCCGACACCGGGCTGGCGACGGCCGTCGGCGATCAACGCGACCCCGAGCACCAGGTCTTCGTCGACAGGGCCGCGACCGTTGCCGACGTCACTGGCGACGTCGCCTGCGATCACCGCGCCCTGCGAGAAACCGATCAGCACATAGCTGGTCAGCGGACACCGGTTGTTCATGTCTGTCATGGCGCGCACCGTCGCGTCGAACCCTTCGGCACGACTCTGGTTGTAGGACATCTGCTTGTCGGCGGCGAACGGGTTATGGAACTGCGCGGTGTAGGGCACCGTGTAGATCTCGAGCCGGCCCGCGTCGAATTGCTGACGGAGCGGGTTGGTGACGTTGAGCAGCAGTGCGATCGGGTACTGGGTCGGGTTGTACGGGTCGAGCTGCGGTGAGGACTCCCAGGTGCCGGGAACCGAGACCAACTGCACGTCGGGGCAACTCGCGTCCTGGAATTCCGGTCGCGGCTTCTTGGCCGTCGGCGGTATGCCTCCCGGCGGAGTCGCCGTGGGCGGGACCGCACTCGGTGGGGTCTCGGGCGACCGCGGCCAGACCCAGACCAACACCACGACCAACACCACGACGAGGGAGACCGCCACCGCTGCGATGAGACCCAGGATGCGGTGCCGTTTGCGCCGATTGGTCTTGGGCATGGGGCTTCTCGTACTCCTTGCGTGCGGTGGTCTGTGTGCTCGTCGCCACGACTGCTAGCAGAGTCGCTCGGTCGCGATGCGAATGTACTCGGAGGTGGCGGAGTCGACGTCGGCTGTCGATGGTGCGATCGAGGACAGGCGGCCGTCGCGGACGTCGCTTCGCACCAGCGGCAGCACGAAATCCCACACCGCCTGATCGTTCTGCTTGGCGGCCCGGGCCTGACACACGTAGGACCCGATCGACAGCGCGGCCAGGTCGCTGGACGGCTTCACGCCCGAGGCCCGCAGCGCATCGAGATACTCACGTTGTTGGGGCGTCACCACGAGGGCGTTCGACTGCCCGTGGAGCTGGGCCGGTACCGGCGGCGCGCTCGCCTCGCCCTGCGCGATCGCCGTCTCGGAGGTGGGCATGCCCATGGTGGCCATCATGTCCGCACCGGAGCATCCGGTCAGCAACGCCGGGGCTGAGGCCACCAACAGCGTCGACGCCGAGGTTGCCAACCATCCGGAGAGCGGCGCCGAGGCGACCCATTGCCGTACCGAGAGTTGCACGAAGTCCAAGGTACCGGCTGATACCCAGGAGAACCTGAGAGAGCGCGCGCGGTTTGCCGGTTTGCAGCGCTACTTGATCGTGGCGACCAAGTCACCCGACATCGCGGCAAGCTGACCGCTCCAGGCGCCCCAGTCGTTGTTGCCGGTGGCCGGGAAGTCGAAGTGGCCGTTGTGACCGCCCACGGAGCGGTAGTGCTGGTAGAACTCCTTGTTCGTGCCTGCCGCGATGTCGCAGTAGCCGATCATCGCCGGGGCGTCGCAGCCACCCGACGTCGGGCTGAACACCCACAGCCGGGTGTTGTTGTCGGCAAGAAGCTGCACGTGCGCGTTGGGCGAGTGCCACTTCCAGCGGCCCAACTGTGGCATTCCCCACATGTTGCGGGTGTCGACGCCGCCGTACTGCTGCAGACCGGCGGTGATGGCGCCGTCGACACCCGTGCGCTCCGGGGCCAGGTATCCCGACAGCGAACCGGCGTAGCGGTACCGGTCAGGGTGGAAGGTGGCCATGGCCATCGCGCCGTACCCACCCTGGGCCGCGCCGACGATGCCGTGACCGCCGGGAGCGAGGCCCTTGTTGGCCGCCAGCCAGTTGGGCAGCTCAGTCGCCAGGAACGTCTCCCACTGCTTGCTGCCGTCCTGCTCCCAGTTCGTGTACATGCTCCAGGCGCCGCTCGCGGGGGCGGCGATCGAGATGCCCTGCCCGCCGAGGGTGGCCATCGCGTTGCCTGCGGTCACCCAGTTGCTGACATCGGGGGCGGCGTTGAACGCGTCGAGCAGGATGACGGCGTGCGGCCCGCCGCCGGAGAATGCGACTGGGATGTCGCGGCCCATCGCCGCCGACGGGACCATCAACATTTCGACGTCGGCCTTGGCGGTCGGTGCCATCGATGTGCCTGCGGTCCACAGACCGGCCCCCAGCACCACGGTCAAGAAAATCCGGATCACGCCACGCATCAACTGCCCCACCTCACGGTCGTCTCACAGGCCCTCGCGCCAGCAGTCAACCACATCGGCGCAATCAGGCGCGCCGAAAATGGCCGACGGCGACGACCCCGAAGGATCGCCGCCGCCGGCTCAATGTTTCGACATGCACTGACGCGCCGAGTCGATCAGCCCTCCGACTGAGTCGTCTGCGCCGAGGCCGGCTGGGCTTCAGCCGCACCCTCGGCCGGGGCAGCGCCCCCGACGGGAGTGCTCGGCTGCGGGGTGGCACCCAGCACGCGCTGGATGTCCGGCTTCATCTGCTGCAGCTGCTGACCCCAGTACTCCCAGCTGTGAGTGCCGGACTCCGGGAAGTTGAACACTCCGTTTTTACCGCCCGCGGCGATGTACTCCTCCTGGAAGGTCTTGTTGGTCCGCAACGTGAACTTCTCGAGGAACTCGGCGTTGAAGTTGTCACCGGCCGCGACGCCCGTGCCGTTGATGTCGGCGGGCTTGCCGTTACCGCAGAACACCCAGATGCGGGTGCCGTTGGCGACCAGCTTGTCGATGTTCACCATCGGGTCGTTGCGCTTCCACGCGTTGTTCGGATCCTCCGTCGCGCCCCACATGTCGTTGGCGTCGTAGCCACCCGCATCGCCCATCGACATGTTGACGAGCATCGGCCACCAGCCCTCGGACAGGTTCAGGAAGCCCGAAAGGGATCCGGCGTACTGGAACTGCTGCGGGTGGTAGATCGCCAGGGTCAGCGCGGCCGAACCGGCCATCGACAGACCCACCGCGGCGTTGCGGTTCGGGTTGACGCCCTTGTTCGCAGCGAGGTAGGCCGGCAGCTCCTGGGTCAGGAAGGTCTCCCACTTGTAGGTGGAGCAGCCTGCCTTACCGCAAGCCGGCTTGTACCAGTCGCTGTAGAAGCTGGACTGGCCACCGACGGGCATGATCGTGGCGAGACCGGAATCGAGATACCACTCGAATGCCTGGGTCTCGATGTCCCACCCGTTGAAGTCATCGCGGGCACGCAGGCCGTCTAGCAAGTAGACGCCAGGCGCGTTCGGCCCACCGTTTTGAAACTGAACCTTGATGTCGCGTCCCATGCCTGCGGACGGAACCATGAGGTACTCGACCGGCAGACCCGGACGAGAGAAAGCCCCCGCAGTCGTCGTGCCTCCGACGGCGCTGACGAGGGCGGGCAGCACAGCCGCGGCCATTGCCGCAACCGTGAGCCGGCGCACCCACGCGCCACGGATTTTGCGAACGAACTTCATGCTTCATCTATCCCATCTGTCGTATGCCGCACGCGGAACATGTCCGACGGACCCAGCCGCGTTGCCAGTGCAGTCAACCACAAAAAACTGTGGTGGCTCCATTCGGCGTGTATTGTCCCTGGTCGCGCTCCTCAGCCTTTGAGTGTTGCGATCAGGTCTGGTTTGAGGGCCTGCAGCTGCGCTCCCCAATACGGCCACGCGTGATTACCTGCGGGCGGAAACTGGAAAGTGGCGTTGTTACCCCCGGCCTCTTGGTAGGCCGATTGGAAATCCAAATTGCTCTTCAGAGCCATGGATTCGAGGCTGTTGGCGTTGAATGCCTGATTCGGATCGGCGTTCACATCGAGCGGTGTCGTACCGCCGGGCGCACAGTAGATCCACAGCCGCGTGCCGTTGGCGACGATGCGCGAAACCTGCTTGATCGGATCGTGGCGTTTCCACGCGCTGTCCCAGGGCGCGCCCCACATGTTGTCGACGTTGAAGCCCCCCGCATCGAGCATCGCGACGCGGATCGCCTGCTGCATGAACAGCGCTGATGGGTTCAAGAATCCGGAAAGCGATGCGGCATAGCGGAACTGCTCAGGGTGGTGGGCCGACAGGACCAGGGCGGCACCGCCGGACATCGACAGGCCGACGGTGCCGTTTCCGGTCGTCGAGACACCTTTGTGCTCGGCCAGCCACGTCGGCAGTTCACTGGTGAGGAAGGTTTCCCACTTATATGTATAGGGCTGGTTGTTGAAACTCGACGGTGAATACCAGTCGGCGTAGAAGCTGGACTGCCCGCCGACGGGCATGACAGTGGCGACACCGGAGTCGAAGAACCATTCGAAGGCCTGGGTTTCGATGTCCCAGCCGTTGTAGTCGTCGCGCGCCCGCATGCCGTCGAGCAGATACACGGCCTTAGCCCCGCGGATTGCCTCCGGCGCGGGCGCGCCTTCCGGCGCGGGCGTGGTCGCGGGCTGGTACTGCACACGGATGTTGCGACCCATCGACGTCGAGTAGACGTCGAGGTACTCGACAGGCAGGCCCTCGCGGGAAAACGCGTTCGCTTTAGGTGTGACATCCGACACAGCAGTGGACACAGCTGCGATCGCGGGCGTCGTCAGGGCCACCGCGCACGTTGCGATCGCGCGGCGAAGCCAGGTTCGCACAGCTCTTACCATCCGTTCGTGTGTGAGGCGCCGTGTGACCGGCGGTCCCGCGACTTGTCTATCGGCCCATTGGCAGGCCGCGTTACCGGCGACCAGCGTCACCGATGGCTAGGGTCCCGTCGCCGGCATCCCCGTGTATGGCTCGCCAGTCGAGGGGGGCACCTCGAGGCCGCAGCGTTCCAGCTCATAGAGCGGCACGCGGTCGATCCGGTACTGCGTTAGTTGATAGGCGTGCAGCAGATTCGACAGGAACCGGCGTGGGCCCATCGGACCACGCACGGCGTTGAGCATCGCGTCGGTGGCCGGACACTTCAGCGCCGCCTCGGCCTGCGCGACCCAGTCCTCGTCGAGATAAGCCGGAATGAACGGCCGCGTCTTGAGGAATGGGCCCTCGGCAACCGCCCAGTCGGGGAACAGGTTCTTGTCATGGCCGATGCGTCCGTCCTCCAGCCGCGCGGTGTGCGCGGCCAGCGGGTTGGCCAGTCCGATCTGGTCGATCACCCGGACGTCGAGGCCGACATTCATCCCCAGCATCCCGAGATTGGTGAAAAACACTGTGTGCGGGCCAGTTCGGGAATTATTACGGTCCTCGGGCGCGTCCGGCGGCGGTGGGATGGCCGGCACCACATCCCACTGGTCGTAGTTGCCCGACGGCAGTAACAGGGCACCGTCGGGCGTGTTGTTCAATGCGGTCATCACCGCACGCATCCGCGGATAGTCGAGGTAGTCGGCGGCGGTCAGCGGGTGCGGATTGCCCGTCGCCTGGGCGTAGAACCGTCGCTCGTCGACGATGCCGCTATACGTCACGCGGGTGGCGTCGTACCCCATTCCGTTCGAATTCGCCGCCCACAGCGACCATCCCGCGATCGACACCCATAGCACGCTGGTAGCGCCGACGAACAAATAGCCTGCGCCACGGGCCATTCGGGCGCCGTCGGGCAAGACCAGGGGAATCACCGCGATGGGCGCCAGCATGCAGAACATCGGCGTAAGCAGCACCCGTCCGTGCATGAAGTCGCCGCCCTGGCGGATCCAGTACAGCGCCTGCAACAGACCACTGACGAGCATGAAAACCACCACGGCCTGGGGGCTTTGCACTATGCGGGCCAACCATCCGCGGCCCGCCGTCACCGTGTGGCGAATCCCCCACGGGCGGCCACGGGTGACCATCACCACGGCCGCGAGTCCGACCAACAGGATCGCGGGCGCCCACAGCAGATAGGGCGCATTGAAGTTGGCCAGGTAGACGAACCCCTGTGACCACTTGGCACCCGTGGCGTCCTTCGCCAGCGCGGTGCCGGGAAACAGCAGGCCGTAGTAGCCCATTCGGAAGATCTCGTACCCCACGGGCAGCAGGCCGCCTGCGATCACGATCAGCCCGCGTCGCCGCCAGTCCCGCGCGGCGATCAGCATCATGACCAGTGCCAGCCCGCCGATCAATGCCAGCTCGGGTCGCACCAGGACGCTCGACCCGGCGACGAAAGCCAGTGCCGCGTCGAATGTTCTGCTGACGGTGCGTGGCGGCGGCGAGCCGAGAGGTTGCCTGCGGATCGTGGGGGAACCTCCGCGTAGAACGGGTGCCGCCGTGCCGCTGGCACGCGACGCCTGCGACCAGCAGACCATCATCCACCACAGCAGGCCGAGATAGGCCAGCACCAAACCATTTTCGAGTCCCGAGGTGGCGAAGTCCCGAGCGGGCGGCACGGCGATGTACACCAGCGCACCAGCGGGAAGCATCAACGCCCGGCGCCCCTGCAGGCTCGGGGCGTACAGTCGCGCGGCGCCGAGCATCGCAAAGACGACTCCGAGCACGCTGAGCACAAGCGCGAGAAACAGCGCCACGTACTCCATCCGTACCGGACCGCCGATCCACGCCCCGAGGTAGATCAGATAGGTCCACACCGTCGACGTGTTCGCCTCGACACGCTCGCCCGCGTTGAACACCGGCCCGTTGCCCGCCAAGAGGTTTCGGACCGTGCGCAGCACGATAAGTCCGTCGTCGGCGATCCAGCGCCGCTGCCAGGCACCCCAGCCGAACAGCGCCGCGACGACGACCACGCTGACCCACAGGCTGATTCGGACCGTGACGTGGTAGGGAAAGACGGGCAACCGCGACAGCCGGTCGCCCAGATTGTCCATCCAGGCAATCCGGCCGGCGATCGAAGGGCGCGCCCGCTCAGCTGAGGAAGATGGCGGCACCGATGGTTCCGATCCACGCCAGGGCCAGCAGCTGCAGCACCCGGTCCTTCAACGCGATCTCCTCCGGCTCGCCGGCCATCCCGCCGTCGACGTCGACGGCGTACCGCAGGATGGCGATCACGAACGGAATCATCGACACCACGAACCACGACGTGCCGCCGGTGTCGTCGCGTTCGAACGCCCACAGGCCGTAACAGAGGACCAGCGCCGTCGCCGACAACGTCCAGACGAAGCGCAGATACGAACTCGTGTAGCTCTCCAGCGACTTGCGGATCTTGGCCCCGGTGCGTTCGGCCAGCTGGAGTTCGGCGTATCGCTTGCCCGCCGCCATGAACAGCGATCCGAACGCCATCATCAGCAGGAACCATTGTGACAGCGGTACATCCGCCGCGACGCCACCGGCGATGGCACGGATCAGGAAGCCCGACGAGACGATGCAGATGTCGATGACGGGCTGGTGCTTGAGACCGAAGCAGTAGGCGAGCTGGATGGCGATGTAGATCGCGATCACGACCGCCAGGTTCGGTGTGACGATCCAGGAGATCACCAACGACGCGATGCCGAGCATCACGGCCAGGGCGTAGGCCAGCCACTCGGGGACCACGCCCGCGGCGATGGGGCGGAACCGTTTGGTCGGGTGTGCGCGGTCCGCCTCGACGTCGCGGGCGTCGTTGACCAGATAGACGCACGACGCGGCGAGGCTGAACACCGCGAAGGCCAGCAAGACGTCGATCAGCACGTCGCGGTAGTCGTAGACGTACCGGTGGTCGCCGAGTGCGGCCATCGGCGCGGCGAACACCAGGACGTTCTTCACCCACTGCCGCGGGCGGAGCGCCTTGACCACCCCGGTCACCAGATTGCGGGGTGGACCCTTCTCGTGGACGGGTTCCTGACTCATGTGCGGTGCGCTCTCTGCACTGCTCTCGCTCGAGATGCTCATCGGACTCCTTCGCCCCGCTCTGTCACCATGGTGACCGCCTTCGCGACGGCCGCACCGACCGCCACGCCGGTGACCACGTCGCTGGGGTAGTGCACACCGAGCACCAACCGGGACAACGCCATTGGTGGCACCAGGAGCGCAGGCAGCGGCAGGCCGGTGGCCCGGCCCAACAGGATCGTCGCCGCGGTGGTGGACGTGGCGTGCGCCGACGGGAAGCTCAGCCGGCTCGGCGTACCCACGTTCACGGCGATCGCGGGGTGGTGCGGACGTTCCCGTCGCACCACGCGCTTGATCACCACCGCGGCCGCGTGGGCGGCGAACGCACCCACCCCGGCGGCCAGCCATGCCCGCCGACGCGCGGGCGACAGCAGTGCGCCTAGCGCCGCGACCATCAGCCAGCCGATGCTGTGCTCACCGAAGTGCGACAGCGTCCTGGCGCCCGGCAGCACGCCCGGTCGATCGGCGAGCGCGGACTGCACGGCTACCAGCACGGCCTCTTCGCCACGTGGTTTCTCAGCCATCGGCCTCGGGGAGCAGCACGCTCTCCCACTTCTGCTTGCTCGTCAGCACCGGCACGGCCTCGCGGTAGACCTTGCGCATGCGGTTGAACTTGCGGGCGAGCAGCAGCTGACGCTTGAGCGATTCACGAAGCAGCTCAGCCGCTTTCCCGCGATCGCGCTGCCGGTACACGACACCGCGGCCGTCGGCGGTGGTGACCGTCACGCCGTCGACCTTGCACAGCGAGAACCAGCGGGCGTCCTGGGTCGCGACGTTGATCTGAGGGCGCCGGTGATGCTCGGGGTCGTGCGGCCCGAGTTGGTGCAGCACGCCGCGGGTCAGCCGCATCGCGATCGCCACCGAATTGGTGGGAATGCTCACCTTCTTGCGCCACTTCTTGTCCGACGGCGTCGGCAGCGCGGTCGCGCTGGGCAGCACGACGGCGTCGGGATACTCCTGCCGCATGGCGCGCACATCCGGCAGCGCCGACTCCAGGATCGAGAAGATGTGCTCGGGTCCGGCCAGGAAGTCGTCCATTGCCTTGTTCTGGATGGCGACGGTCGAATATTCAAGGCACAGCAGGTGTTTGATCGTCGCCTTGAGGTGGCT
This sequence comes from Mycobacterium sp., assembly GCA_044508395.1. GTDB lineage: Bacteria > Actinomycetota > Actinomycetes > Mycobacteriales > Mycobacteriaceae > Mycobacterium. Next base: position 60,093 of record JBIQHU010000016.1, read on the forward strand.
CGCCAGCAGTCCGGAGACCTTGCCGTCCCAGTGGATGGCGGCGACCACCAAGCGGTTGCGCAGATGGAAATACGCCTGCCAGTCGATGGCGTCGTCCTTGTCGCTCCACGCCATGTGCCAGATCGCGGCGCCGGGCAGCGTGACGGTCGGATAGCCGTGCTCGCCGGCGCGCAGTCCGTAGTCGGCGTCGTCCCACTTGATGAAGAGTGGCAACGGCTGGCCGAGCTCCTCGGCGACCTGACGCGGGATCATGCACATCCACCAGCCGTTGTAGTCGACGTCGATGCGGCGGTGCAGCAGCCTGCTGCGGTACTCGTCTTCGTCGTTGAGCGAGTACTTGGCGAAGTTGTGGTCGTACTCGGTGTTGACGGCGTTGGTCCACATGAAGTTCTCGGAGTCGACCATCTCACCCATCACGTGCAGGTGACTGGGCTCCTGCAGGTTGAGCATCTGGCCGCCGACGAGTGTCGGCGTCTTCGCGAACCGGTTCAGCGCGAGTGCCCGCAGGATCGAGTCGGGCTCGACGCGAATGTCGTCGTCCATGAACAGGATCTGTTCGCAGTCCGTGTTCTTCAGCGCCTCGTACATCACCCGGCTGTAGCCGCCGGAGCCGCCCAGGTTCGGCTGGTTGTGCACCGACAGCCGATTGCCGAGTGCGGCGGCGGCCGCCGCGAACCCCGGATGGTCCTTAACCTTCTTGGTGCCCTGGTCGGACACGATCACCGCCGTGATCACCTCGTCCACCAATGGATCCGAGGTCAGTGCGGCAAGGGCGTTGACGCAGTCCGCCGGACGGTTGAACGTCGGGATGCCGACCGCGACGTTGGCCCGCCCCGGCGCCGGCGTCGACGCGTACCAGCCCGCGCTGTGCACCGTCACCTTGCTGTTGGTGGTGATGTCGAACCAGATCCAGCCGCCGTCTTCGAACGGCGAAAGGTCGATGTCGAATTCGACCGTGGCGCGGGCGTCACCGTCGGAGTGGGTGGCGGTTCCGCTGGATACCTCTTCACCCCCGACGGTGATGCGGGCGCCGGTCGCCTTGGACCGATAGACGTCCACCCGCGCGGTGCCGGTGAGCTCGACGCGCAACACCACCGACTCCAGCGTCGACCAGCGGCGCCAGTAGCTCGCCGGGAAGGCGTTGAAGTATGTCGCGAACGACACCTCCGACTCCGCGCCGATCTCCAGCGTCGTGCGCGTCGGCGCGTGAGCGCGACGGGCGTTGGTGTCCGATTCCTCGATATAGAGCTTCCGAACGTCGAGCGGTTCGCCCGGGCGCGGCAGGATCACGCGGGCGAGGAGGCTGACCGCCCTGGTGTCGCCGGCGTCGAGCGCGCCGGACGGGATGTCACTCATGCGCTGCTGCTTTCTGTGCCGTTGGTGGCCAGGGGCGCGCCATCACGTAGGTGCGGCGCGAGGATGTTGTCGTACATATTCAATGCGCTGGCGATGGCCATGTGCATATCCAGGTACTGATAAGTGCCCAGCCGTCCGCCGAACAACACCTTGGCCGAGGCCGTCTCGGCCTTCGCGCGCTCCCGGTACGCCGCGAGCAGGGCACGGTCGGTCTCGGTGTTGATCGGGTAGTACGGCTCGTCGTCGTTGTCGGCGAAGCGGGAGAACTCCCGCATGATCACCGTCTTGTCGTCCGGATAGTCCCGTTCGGGATGGAAGTGCCGGAACTCGTGGATTCGGGTGTAGGGCACATCGAGGTCGTTGTAGTTCATGACGGGTGTGCCTTGGAAATCTCCGCAGTCACTCAATACTTCGAGTTCGAAATCGAGTGTGCGCCAACCCAACCGACCCTCAACGTACCCGAAGTAGCGGTCGAGCGGTCCGGTATAGACCACCGGGGCATCGGGATTTGCGGCGCGGAGCTCGTCGCGGACGTCGAACCAGTCGGTGTCCAACCGCACCTCGATGCGGTCATTGGCGGCCATGTTCTCCAACCACTTGGTGTAGCCGTCAACCGGCAGACCCTCATAGGTGTCGTTGAAGTAGCGGTTGTTGAACGTGTACCGGACCGGCAGCCGCGTGATGTTGGACGCAGGCAAATCTTTGGGATCGGTCTGCCACTGCTTGGCGGTATAGCCCTTGACGAACGCCTCGTAGAGCGGGCGGCCGATCAGCGAGATGGCCTTCTCCTCGAGGTTCTGGGCGTCCTCGCTCCTGATCTCGGCGGCCTGCTCGGCGATCAGTTGGCGGGCCTGATCGGGTGTGAAGTACTTGCCGAAGAACTGCGCCACCAGGCCCAGGCCCATCGGGAACTGGTAGGCCTGCCCGTTGTGCATGGCGAAGACGCGGTGCTGGTAGTTGGTGAAGTCGGTGAACTGGCGCACGTAGTCCCACACCCTCTTGTTGGAGGTGTGGAAGAGGTGGGCGCCGTACTTGTGGACCTCGATGCCGGTCTGCGGTTCGGGCTCCGAGTACGCGTTACCGCCGATGTGCGGGCGCCGCTCGACCACGAGAACACGCTTGTCCAGCTGAGATGCCACACGCTCGGCAACCGTCAGACCGAAGAAACCGGAACCGACGACAAAAAGATCGAAACGAGCTGTCATCGGCAGCAAGGGTATCCGACAGCCACGGTCCGCCCCGAATCCGACAAAGTGCTCAGGTCAAGATTGGCTCACGATTCCGCATCGTCACTTTAGTCACACTAGTAACACCAGTACCGTCGAACACGTACGAGACCTACCAGACGTAATCCATGTATTGAGGAGACTTCCGTGCCGAACCGACGTCGACGCAGGCTTTCGACAGCCCTGAGCGCAGTCGCCGCCCTGGCAGTCGCGAGTCCAGCCGCAGTGGTCGCCGTATCAGAGTTGTCCGCGAGCATCGAGCCGCAGCCGCAGAAGCGCGAGTTCGTGCAGGCCGCCGAGATCACCGACCTGCCCAACGAACTGCTGTCCGCGCTGTCGCAGGGCCTCTCGCAGTTCGGCATCAACCTGCCGCCGATGCCCACCGGTGTGCTCACGGGTACCGGCTCCAGCACGCCCACGACGCTGACCTCCCCCGGGCTCACGTCACCGGCCCTCACCACCCCAGGGCTGACGTCGCCGTCGCTGACGACCCCCGGACTCACCACACCCGGATTGACCACGCCTGAACTCACGACGCCCGGGCTCACCGCGCCCTCGCTGACCGATCCGGCGCTGGCCAACCCGGCGCTGACCAATCCGACGCTGCCCAACCCCGGGTTGACGAGCCCGACCGCGGACGCGACGGGTCTGACCACGCCGGGCCTGACCACGCCGGGTCTGACCACGCCGGACCCGCTGGCCACCCCCGGGCTGACGCCGATCTCCTCCAGCGCACTGCCCGCGCCGAGCGAGATCCCGATCTCGGCGCCGATCGGACTGGATCCGGCTGCGGGCACGTACCCGATCATGGGCGACCCGTCGCTGGCGACCATGCCGACGAGCGCCGGTAGCGGTGGCATCATCGGCGATCTGTCGAGCATGGCCAACCAGCTGGGCGCCGGCCAGGCGATCGACCTGCTCAAGGGCATGGTGATGCCCGCGATCATGTCGGCCGTCAAGCCCGCGGCGGCAGCGGCCCCGGCTGCGGCGGCCCCGGCGGCCGAAGCAGCAGCAGCGGCGGCACCGGCTGCAGCGGCAGCGGCGTCGACCGGCGCCGGCGCGTAATCCTGTTACCGAAGTCCTGTTACCAAGTCCTGTTACCGAACGGCACCGCAGAAGCCCCTCACCCTGGCTCTGCGGTGCCGTTGCAGGTCTCGGGTTGATTTCAACCGGCCACAGGGCCGTGTCGAAACATTAGTAACACCTGACCCATACGTAACATCAGCCTGTGTCGTGTCGCCGTCCGCTGCCGTCGATGCTGTTCACCGCCATCGCGGCGACGGCCGTCGTCCTGCCGATGGCGATCTTCGGCATTCCCGGGGTAGACGACGATCCGTCGGCGACCGCACCACAGCTCACGCAGGAACCGCTGACCGGCCTCGGCGGCGGGGAGACGATTCGGGAGATCCATCAGGACACCCCGTTCTCATTGGTCGCACTCACCGCTGAGGACCTGACGGGCACGTCGGCCCGGGTGCGAGCCAAGCGCGCCGATGGGACGTGGGGTCCGTGGTACGAAGCGGAGCCCATGGTTGGGGTCGGCCCCGACACCCCGGCGGACCGCGGTCTGCACGGCACCGAGCCGGTGTTCGTCGGCCGCACGAACACGGTGCAGATCGCGGTCACCCGTCCGGCTGCGCCCACGCCGCCACCCGCCGACGATCGTCCGCCGTTGGGATATGTGCCCGCCAACGTCGAGCAGCCGTTCAGCCAGAACGTCAACGCCGTATTGATAAGCCCGCCGCAGGCGCCGGTGGATGCGATACCGCTGCCGTCGGCCGTCACCGCACCCGGCGTACCGCCGCAGATAATCAACCGCGCCGGATGGGGCGCCGATGAAGCCATGCGGTGCCCGAACCCGCAATACGACAAGGGAATCCGGGCCGGGATCGTTCACCACACCGCGGGAAGTAACGACTACGCCCCCGAGGATTCGGCCGGGATCATCCGGTCGATCTACGAGTACCACACCCGCACTCTGGGCTGGTGCGACATCGCCTACAACGCACTGGTCGACAAGTACGGCCAGGTCTTCGAGGGCCGCGCAGGCGGCATCGACAAACCCGTCGAAGGCGCCCACACCGGCGGCTTCAACCGCGACACCTGGGGTGTGGCGATGCTGGGCAACTTCGACCAGGTCCCGCCGACACCGATTCAGTTGACCAACACGGGCAGGTTGCTCGGATGGCGCCTCGGCCTGGACCACATCGACCCGCTGGGGACGGTGGTGCTCGCCTCCGCAGGCAGCTCGTTCTCCAAGTTCCCGTTCGGTGCCACCCCGGCACTGCCGACCATCTTCACGCACCGTGACGTGGGCATCACGGAATGTCCGGGCAATGCCGCATACGCCTTGATGAACGAGATCCGCAGTATTGCAGCACGATTCAACAATCCGCCGGGCCCCGCCGATCTCGCCGAGACGCTGCGTGGCGGAGCGATCTACGCCCGCTGGCAGTCGCTGGGCGGCCCGAACAGCTTCCTCGGTGCGCCGAAGTCACCCGAGGCCTCCGGTGAAGGCCCAACCCGATATGCGAACTTCGAGAGCGGCGCCATCTACTGGTCGCCCACCAGCGGAGCCGAGCCGGTCACCGGCGAGATCTACAAGGCGTGGGGATCGCTGGGCTTCGAGCGCGGCGCGCTGGGTCTGCCGACCAGCGCCGAGATCCAGGAACCGCTGTGGATCGTGCAGAACTTCCAGCACGGCACCCTGAACTTCGACCGCGAAAACGGCACAGTCACAAGGGTTATCGACGGGATCGCCACCGAACTTCCCAGATCGGTGTCCGACCACACCCCGGTCCAGCTGGAGCGGTTCACACCGCCGATCAGCCCGACCTAGTCAGTCACGGTCAGTCACGGTCGGTCACGGCCACCAGCGCTCGAGCACCCGCGCCACGCCGTCTTCGGCGTTGGTGCCGGTGACCTCGTCGGCCGCGGCCAGCGCATCCGGATGCGCGTTACCCATCGCGACGCCGAGTCCCGCCCATGCCAGCATCGGCACATCGTTGGGCATGTCGCCGAAGGTGACCACGTCCTGCGCCGTGATGTCCAAGGGCGCCGCCACCTCGGTGACTCCACTGGCCTTGCTGATGCCCAGCGGCATGATCTCGATGAGGCCGTTGTTCGTCGAGTACGTGATATCGCCCTGGCGGCCAATGTGTTTGGTCAGTTCGGCGGCCATGTCAGCGCTCTGCGCGCCCGCCTTGCGGATCAGCAACTTGATGGCGGGCGCACTCAGCAGATCGTCCATCGACACTTCGGTGTTGTCCGGGTTGAGCCACGCGTGCTCGTAGCCGGGCGAGCTGACGAACTGCGGGGTGGCGGCGTCATGCGCGCTCTCCCCCACCCGTTCGACGGCCAGGCCTGCGCCGGGGATGACGCGGGTGGCGATCTCGGCGAGTTCGGCGAGCAGGTCCTCCGACAGGGTCCGGGCCGACACGATGCGGTCGATCGACGGGTCGTAGATCACGGCACCGTTGGCGCACACCGCCATTGGGGCGAAGCCCAAGGCGTCGACGATCGGCGCCACCCAGCGTGGCGGACGACCGGTCGCCAGCACGAATCGTGTTCCGGATTCGACCGCCGCCGTCAGGGCCGCTCGGGTGCGGTCGGTGATCTTCTCGTCGTCGGTCAGCAGCGTGCCGTCCACATCGGAGGCAATGAGTAAAGGCTGTGTCACCGGCGGCTTTTCGTCTCTCGCTCGGCCCGTTTGCGCGCCCGTTCGGCGAGCTCGGCCTCCTCGAGCGCCTTCGCCTCTTCCATCGTCGGCGCCGAACCGCCAAGCCGGTGAGGCACCCAGTACGCCCCCTCGGGGTGCGGATAGGTCTTCTGCACCATGTGCAGCAGCTTGTTCATCTCTTCCCGCATCGCGGCGCTGGTCTCGTCGATTGTCGCCGCGGCGTAGACCGGAGGACCGATCGCCACCGTGATCGGGATCTTCTTGCGTCCCAGGTTCCGTGGGTGATCCTTGGTCCACATCCGGTGTGCGCCCCACACGATCATGGGGGTGATGGGCACCTGCGCATCGCGCGCCATTCGCGCAGCGCCGGTCTTGAATTCCTTGAGCTCGAAACTGCGGCTGATCGTGGCCTCGGGATACACCGCGACGAGCTCGCCCGCCCGCAGGGCCTCGACGGCGGCGGCGTAGGCGGCGGCCCCGGCCTCGCGGTCCACCGGAATCGTGCCGGAATGCTTGATCAGGAAGTTGACGATCTTCACCTGCTGCATCTCGGACTTGATCATGAACCGCAGCCGGCGCCGGACCTGATACGCCGCGAGCGCCGACGGATACCAGTCCAAGTAGCTGGTGTGGTTGATCGCGATGACGGCGCCGCTGTGCTCGGGAATGTGCTCCAGGCCGAGATAGGTGATCCGGCTACCGATGACTTTGGTAGCCGTGCTGACTGCGATCTCCAATGTGCGGAAAACCGGCTCCATTCGGACTACCCCGGCGCTCCCGCGGGCCCCCGCTGCTCGCGGCGAGCCGCTTTCTCCGCAGCCTCTTCGGCATCCATCCGGTTCGCCTCGGCCAGCGACGGCGCCGAACCACCGAGCCGGTGCGGCACCCAGAACTCGCCGGGCGGATGGGGACCGTACTCGTCCTGTACACGTTCGAGCAGATGCTGCATCCGCGAATGCAGCAGCGCGGTCAGTTCGGCAGCCGGCAACGTCGGATAGATCGGCTCACCGACGGCGACCGCGATCGGCACCTTGGGGCGGCGCAGGTTCTTCGGGTGGCCCTTGGTCCAGATCCGCTGTGCACCCCAGATGATATGCGGGACGATCGGCACGTCGGCGGCGATCGCCATCCGCGCAGCGCCGGATTTGAACTCCTTGATCTCGAAGCTGCGGCTGATCGTGGCCTCCGGGTAGACGCCGACCAGCTCGCCCTCCTTGAGCATGCGGCAGGCCTCGTCGAACGACGCCGCGCCGCTTTCGCGGTCCACCTCGATGTGGCGCAGGCTGCGCATGATCGGACCCGTGATCTTGTGGTCGAAGACCTCTCTCTTCGCCATGAACCGCACCTTGCGATGCCGGCCCTGCCGGTAGGCGGGCAGACCGGCGAAGGTGAAGTCGAGGTATCCGGTGTGGTTGATGGCGACGACGGCACCGCCCTCGACCGGCAGGTTCTCGACACCGGTGACGGTGAACGTCAGCCCCTGCATACGCCAGAGCAACCTGGCTAGTTGGATGACTGTTCCGTATACCGGCTCCACATCAGGCAGCCTAGTCGCGTGACCCGGCCTACCGAACCGGTGGCGATCCCCTCCGTCGTCGAAGACATCGCAGCGGGGCGCCCGGTGGCGGCTACGTGGGTCAACGAACTCGGCGGCGTCACCTTTTCCGTCGCGGACGGATCGGAGTACGTCAAGGTCCTGCCGCCGCGGTGGATGCACCTTCTGACCGCCGAAGTCCGTCGGCTTGAGTGGGCCGCGGCCTACCTGCGGGTGCCGCGGGTGCTGGGCGCGGGCGACGGTTGGCTGCACACCGCGGGGCTGACGGGTTCGAGCGCGGTCGATCCGCGCTGGCTGGGCGACCCGCGCACCGCGGCGCGCGCGATCGGCGCCGGGCTTCGCCTGATGCACGACACCCTGCCCGTCGCGGACTGTCCATTCGGAGCGCCGGCATGGGTGACCGAGGCGTCGGATGTCGATCGGCTCGTGGTGTGCCACGGCGACGCGTGCGCGCCGAACACCCTGATCGACGACGATGGCCAGTGTTGCGGCCACGTCGACCTCGGCGACCTGGGCGTCGCCGACCGGTGGGCCGATCTGGCGGTGGCGGAATGGTCGCTGCGGTACAACTACGGGGGCGACTGGCGCGCCGAGTTCTTCGACGCCTACGGCGTTGCACCCGACTACGACCGCATGGACCACTATCTGCGTCTGTGGGAGGACGGCGAGTGATTCTGCAGCAGGTATCTGTGGATACCGAGAAGGCCTCGGATGCTTGGTATTTCGATATCCCGGCCATCTCGCAGCTCGCCGCGGAGCCGCTGGTGCTCGATGCGCCGGTCACGGTGATCGTCGGCGAGAACGGCTCGGGAAAGTCGACGCTGCTCGAAGCCGTCGCCGCCGCGTGGTCCGCGCGGCTGCGCGGCGCCGTCAAGCACTGGACGCCACGTGCCGGCGACGAGGACAGCGACCTGCACCGGGCGGTGCGGCTGCAAGGCGAGTACCCGCCGCCCGCCGGCGGCTGTTTCCTGCGGGCCGAGGCGATGCACCAGTTGTTCACCGAGGTGGACCTGAGCACCCCGCAAGGCATTCCGCACCAGGTTTTCGGCGGGGCGCTCAACGCGCGCTCGCACGGCGAGTCGTTTCTGGCGTACCTGTCGTCGCGGGATACCGAACGCGGCCTGTTCATCCTCGACGAGCCCGAGGCCGCGCTGTCGTTCCAATCGTGTCTGCAGCTGATGGTGCTGATGGACTCGCTCGTCGCCGACGGCTCGCAGGTTTTGCTGGCCACCCACTCACCTGTGCTCGCGGCCTTTCCCGGCGCGACGATCCTCGAGTTCGGCGACCACGGCCGCCAGGTATGCACATGGGACGATCTGCCGATGGTCTCGCACTGGCGCCGTTTCCTCGCCGCGCCCGATGCGTATCTGCGGCACCTCTTCGCCTCCAGCTAGGCTGGGCCCGGCACACCTGATATCACCGAGAGGGCATTAGTGCAGGTCACCAGCATCGGCCACGCCGGCTTCCGGATAGAAACCAGCGCCGGAAGCATCTTGTGCGACCCGTGGGTCAACCCGGCTTACTTCGCGTCGTGGTTCCCGTTTCCCGACAACAGCACGCTGGACTGGGCCGCCCTCGGCGACTGTGACTACCTGTACGTTTCGCACCTGCACGCCGACCATTTCGACGCCACAAACCTGAGCGAACACGTCAACAAGGACGCCGTGGTGCTGTTGCCGGACTTCCCGGTGCCGGACCTGCGCCGGGAACTGGAGAAGATCGGGTTCCACCGGTTCTTCGAGACCACCGACTCGGTCAAACACCGCGTCAGCGGGCCCAAGGGCGATCTCGATGTGATGATCATCGCGCTGCGCGCCCCCGCGGACGGTCCGATCGGCGACTCCGCCCTGGTGCTCGACGACGGCGAAACCGTCTGCTTCAACATGAACGACGCCCGCCCGGTGGACCTCGACATGGTGCACGCCGACTTCGGGGCGGTGGACATCCACATGCTGCAGTACTCCGGGGCCATCTGGTACCCGATGGTCTACGACATGCCGGCCCGCGCCAAGAAGGCATTCGGCACGCAGAAGCGGCAGCGGCAGATGGACCGGTGCCGGCAGTACATCGCGCAGGTGGGGGCGACGTGGGTGATTCCGTCTGCCGGCCCGCCGTGCTTTCTCGATCCGGCACTTCGCGACCTGAACGACGATCACGGCGATCCGGCCAACATCTTCCCCGACCAGATGGTCTTCCTGGACCAGATGCGCGCCCACGGTCACGGCGGCGGCCTGCTGATGATTCCCGGCTCGACAGCGGATTTCACTGGCTCACAGTTGAACTCGCTTCGCCACCCGCTGCCCGACGACGAGGTGGAGGCCATCTTCACCACCGGTAAGGCGGCCTACATCGCCGACTATGCCGAGCGAATGGCACCGGTGCTGGCCGCGGAGAAGGCGAGCTGGGCGCCTGCGGCGGGCGAGCCGCTGCTGGAGCCGCTGCGCGCACTATTCGAACCGATCATGCTCGGCAGCAACCAGATCTGTGACGGCATCGGCTATCCGGTGGAACTGCGGCTGGAAGGTGGCGGCCACCACGAGACAGTGGTGCTGGACTTTCCGAAACGTGCAGTGCGCGAACCTGTTCCGGATGAGAAGTTTCGGTACGGCTTCATGATCGCACCGGAACTGGTGCGGACGGTGTTGCGGGACAACGAGCCGGACTGGGTCAACACGATCTTCCTGTCCACTCGTTTCACGGCGTGGCGAGTCGGCGGTTACAACGAATATCTCTACACGTTCTTCAAGTGTCTGACCGACGAGCGCATCGCCTACGCCGACGGCTGGTTCGCCGAGGCGCACGACGACACCGCCTCCATTACGTTGGACGGCTGGGAGATTCAGCGTCGCTGCCCGCACCTGAAGGCGGATCTGTCGAAGTTCGGTGTCGTAAACGGTTCCACGCTGACGTGCAATCTGCACGGCTGGCAGTGGAATCTCGAAACCGGTCGATGCCTGACGAGTAAGGGACATGAGCTGAGGAGCTGCCGGTCGTGACCGGACCGCGTCAGTACTACGACGACGGCCTCATCCAGCTCGACCGTGAGGCGATCACGTTGCGCCGCTACCACTTCCCGTCGGGCACCTCGAAAATCGTCCCGCTGCGCGACATCCGCGGATACAAGGCCGAATCGCTGAGTATCCTCAACGAGCGGTTCCGGTTGTGGGGTAGCTCCAACCCTCGGCGCTGGCTTCCGCTGGACGTATGGCGCCCCATCAAATCGACGCTCGTCACCCTCGATGTGGCCGGCGCACGCACCAACCCCGCCTTCACACCCCAGCGCCCGAAGGAGTTCCTGGCCAGGCTCGACGAACTGCTGGAGCGCTAGCTCTTCGGCTCGAGCACTTCGGTTCCAACGAAGGGCACCAAGGCATCTGGCACGCGGACGCTGCCGTCGGGCCGCTGATGGTTCTCGAGGATCGCCACCAGCCACCGCGTCGTCGCCAACGTGCCGTTGAGGGTGGCTGCGATCTGTGGCTTACCGTTCTCGTCACGGTAGCGCACCGATAGCCGCCGCGCCTGAAACGTCGTGCAGTTCGACGTCGAGGTCAGCTCCCGGTATGTCTGCTGGGTCGGAATCCATGCCTCACAGTCGAACTTGCGCGCGGCCGACGACCCCAAATCCCCTGCGGCGATGTCGATCACGCGGTAGGGAACCTCGATCTTGGCGAGCATCTCGCGCTCCCACCCGAGCAGCCGCTGATGTTCGGCCTCGGCGTCCTCGGGCTTGCAATAGACGAAGCCCTCGACCTTGTCGAACTGGTGTACGCGGATGATGCCGCGGGTGTCCTTGCCATGGCTGCCGGCTTCACGACGGAAGCACGACGACCAGCCGGCGTAGCGCAGCGGCCCGTTCGAGAGGTCGAGGATCTCGTCGGCGTGGTAGCCGGCCAGGGCCACCTCCGACGTGCCAACCAGATACAGATCGTCGGCTTCCAGGTGGTAGACCTCCTCGGCGTGCGCACCGAGAAATCCGGTGCCCGCCATGATCTCCGGGCGCACCAGCACCGGCGGGATCACCAGGGTGAAACCGTTTTGCTGCGCCAGCCGCGCGGCCAGCTGCAGCAGCCCCAGCTGAAGCAGCGCGCCAGCGCCGGTGAGGAAGTAGAACCGCGCGCCGGACACCTTTGCGCCGCGCTCGAGATCGATCAGTCCCAGTGTCTCGCCGAGCTCGACGTGGTCCTTCGGATTCTCGATGACAGGAGGTTCGCCGACGGTGTCGAGCACCACGAAGTCGTCTTCGCCACCGGCGGGGACACCGTCGATGATCACGTTCGCCAATGCCATGTGCGCGGCGGTGAACGCCGCTTCGGCCTCGTTCTGCTCGGCCTCGGCGGCCTTGACCTTGTCCGCGAGTTCCTTGGCGGCCGCCAGCAGGGCGGGCCGCTCGTCCGGTGATGCCTTACCCACCTTCTTGCTGGCCGCCTTCTGCTCCGCGCGCAGATTGTCGGCGGACGTCACCGCCGCCCGCCGGGCGGCATCTGCGTCCAGCAGCACATCGACAAGGCCGGGGTCTTCGCCGCGGGCACGTTGCGATGCGCGCACCACGTCCGGGTTCTCGCGCAGCAGTCTGAGGTCGATCACGGGCGCAACACTACTTTTGGTTGCGGATCAGGAACATGGCGAGGTCGGGCGGCCCAGCCACAACCCCATAACGTTACAACTGCATCACTTGTCACAGTGCCGGACACGCCTGTCACAATGGAGCAGATGTCTGAAGCACCAACTGTCGAATATCCGCTCGATGACGAGTCCGTTGACTCGTCGTCGCGGGTGTCGTCTGGGGTGTCGTCCGGGGTGTCGTCCGGGGTGTCATGGTGGCGGAGCTTGCACGCCGCTTCGACGCGACGGGCGCTGCTGTTGACCGCCCTGGGCGGATTGTTGATCGCGGGGCTGATCACCGCCATTCCGCAGAAGGAAGGCCCGAGCGGCCTGACCGCCAGCACGATCTCGCTGGGTCCACGCGGCAACGAGACTTTCAAGCACGCGAAGGCCGGCGACTGCCTGAACTGGCCAGACCGCACGCCGGATGCCGCCCAGATCGTCGACTGCAAGGACGAGCACCGATTCGAGGTCGCCTCATCCGTCGACATGCGCACCTTCCCGGGCAGCGAGTACGGCCCCGACGCGGCACCGCCATCTCCCGCACGGATCCAGCAGATCAGTCAGGAGCAGTGCTCCGGGGCGGTCAGGCACTACCTGGGTCCGCACTTCGATCCGAACAGCCGCTTCACCGTCAGCATGCTGTGGTCCGGCGACAAGGCCTGGCGCCAATCCGGTGAGCGTCGAATGCTGTGCGGCCTGCAGCTGCCCGGCCCCAACAACCAGCAGGTGGCGTTCAAGGGCAAGGTCGCCGACAACGACCAGTCGAAGGTGTGGCCCGCGGGCACCTGCCTCGGCATCGACCCGTCCACCAATCAGCCGACCGACATCCCGACCGATTGCGCCGCGCCGCACGCGATGGAGGTCACCGGTGCGGTGAACCTCGGCGAGAAGTTCCCCGCCGGTCTGCCGCCCGAACCTGAGCAGGACAGCTACATCAAGGACACCTGCACCCGGCTGACGGATGCCTACCTGGCACCCATTCAGTTGCGCAGCACCACGCTGACATTGATCTACAGCACGATCTCGCTGCCGAGCTGGGCGGCGGGCAGCAAGCAGGTGTCCTGCAGCATCGGCGCGACCCTCGGCAACGGTGGCTGGTCGACTCTGCTCAACAGCGCCAAGGGCCCGCTGATGATCAACGGGCAGCCTCCGGTGCCGCCACCCGACATCCCCGAGGAGCGGTTGAACTTCCCGCCGATTCCGATGCCCGACTCGCCGGCCGAGTCGTCCTCTTCGTCGTCGTCCTCTTCGTCATCGTCCTCGTCGTCCGACGACGAGTCCGACTACGGCAATCAGACCCAGCACATGCCGGGCTCCGCGCAGCCCACCGAAACCGCAGCGCCGACCACCGACCCGGCCGCGCCTGGCAACACTTTCCTCAACGCGCCACCACCGCCGCCTGCCGCACCTGGTGCGCCCCCGCCGCCTGGCCTTCCTCCCCCACCGCCACCGCCGGGACTGCCGCCGCCACCCGCGCCTGGGCTGGCGCCGCCTCCTCCCGCACCCGAGCCCGTGCCCGCACCCGCTCCGCCGCCTGCGCCACCGGGGCCGTAACCACGTGGCCGTGCGGATGAGCCCGAAACGGTTTGACGAGCTGGTCTCCGACGCACTGGACCTGATCCCACCGGCGCTCACCAAGGCGATCGACAACGTCGTCGTCCTGGTTCAGCACCGCAACGCCGACGAGCCCGACCTGCTGGGGCTCTACGAGGGGATCGCGCTGACCGAACGCGACAGCTGGTATGCCGCGGGGTCGCTTCCGGACACCATCACGATCTACCGTGACGCACTGCTGGACATCTGCGATACCGAGGAGCAGGTGGTGGACGAGGTTGCCATCACGGTGATCCACGAGATCGCCCACCACTTCGGCATCGACGACGATCGCCTACACGAACTCGGCTGGGGGTAAGCCCTTTTCCGCGACCAGACGCAAAGGTGCCCGACACGCCGCGGCGTTGGGGAGCTTTGTGTCTGCTCGCGCGGGAAACTGGGGCCATGAGCAGCAAGTGCCGTGACTGCGTGGCGGATGTCGAGCACTGCCACGGCACCATCATCCACCACGCCGCGATGCGCATCGAATGCACCGAACCCGACTGTGTGACACCCGAGGTGGTGCATGCTTTCGCGATCGACTGCGAGGCCATCGGCTGCACCTGCGATGTCAGGATCGCCAAGGCGGTCTGACGCGATCAGCCCATCGGGTCGGCCGACTGCAGAGCATCCTCGACGGGGTGGACGTCGGGCTCCGGATAGAACGGCGGGACCAGCGTCCCCCACTGCACGCAGCTCCAGCGGCCGTCGGTGATCGGCGCGAGCACAACGGCTTCGGTGTTGCCGAGGTGGTGGTCGAGGGCGAAGCTGCCGTCGACGCCCGCCAGCACGGCTGAGGCCAGCCGGATCGCCGCACCGTGGCTCACAATGACGATGTCACCGTTGAACGACTGGTCGTCGAGGTAGCGCAGCCGCAATTCGGTGACCGCCGGTAGATAGCGTTCCAGCACCTGGCGGGCCGTCTCCCCGTCCGGCAGCGCCACGTCGACATCGCCCTCGTGCCAACGCTGGTAGATGGTGTTGAACTCCTCGATCGCCCCGTCGTCACTACGGCCCTCGAGTTGACCCACCTGGACTTCGTGGATGCCCTCGACTTCGTTTGCGTCCACGCCGAGTTCGTCGGCGATCTCATACGCGGTCTGCGTCGCGCGCACGGCCACCGAATGCGCGATGAGAGCCGGCCGGTACGTGAGTCCGCGGGCGAACGTGCGGGCCTGGTTCCGGCCGAGATCGGTCAAGTGCGCACCGGGCGGTCTGGTGTCGAGCCGACGCTCGACATTGCCGTACGACTGTCCGTGCCGGACCAGCACCAGGCGTCCACTCACGCGTTCTCCTCCCCTTCTTGCGATGACTTTGGTTGTCCTGGCTCGTCCGACCCCGTCGGCCACGAACCGAGAAAGCGCACATCTGCAGAACGTTCGACCAACGCCTTGAGTGCCCCGGCAACGGGTGGATCGTCGACGTGGCCTTCACAGTCCAGGAAGAAGATGTAGGTGCCGAGTTCGGTTCGGGTGGGCCGGGATTCGATCCTGGTCAGGCCGATGTCGCGGATCGCGAACTCGGACAGCGCCGACGCCAGCGCCCCTGGCACGTTGTCGAGGCGCAGCACCACCGACGTGCGGTCGGAGTCAGTGCGGGGAGGCGGCGGGCCGACGGGTCCGGCCAGCACGAAGCGGGTGCGGGCGTTGCGCTCGTCGACGACTCCGGCGGCCAGCACCTCCAGGCCGTGGCGTTCGGCGGCCAACGGGGTGGTCACGGCGGCGTCCGCGCGGCCGTTGGCGACGTCGACGGCCGCTGCGGCGTTGGAGTCCGCCGCCACGAACTCGGCCTTAGGAAGGTTCTTGGCGGCCCACTTCGCCACCTGGGCGCGCGCCACGGGAAACGCGGCGATCGTCGCGGGGTCGGTCACACCCTTTCGGGCGGCGATTGTGAATGCGATGTCGAGTGTGTACTCGGCGAAGATCTGCAGCGGCGACCCGGTCGCCAGGCTGTCCAGTGTCGGCAGTATCGAACCGTCGATCGAGTTCTCGATCGGCACGCAGGCGTAGGCGGCGTCGCCCGATCGCACCATTTCCAGGGCCGCCGCCGCGCTTGCTGCGGGAACCCATTCGAAATCGGCAACCGGAACCAGCTGCGCCTCGACCATGCCGTGCAAGGCCGCCTCGGTGAAGGTCCCTTCCGGGCCGAGATAAGCGATACGGGTCACAGCCCAACACTATCGGCTCGGCCTGGTAATCCCGTTCCGCTGCAGGAAAGCCT
>JBIQHU010000150.1:0-12195 GCA_044508395.1 Mycobacterium sp.
ACGCGCCGAAGTCCATGCACTCGCGGTTGGGTGCCCGCACCGGCGTCGAGGTCGTGTTCCTGGCGGCCGCAGCGGTAGTGGTCGTCGGCAGCCTCTGAGCACCGACACGCAGTTTCTCACCAATACCTACGTCAGCAAAGGAATTTGAGATGACCAACCCCTACCTGGTGGGTGATTTCGCCCCACTGCACGAGGAGTTCACGCTCACCGACCTCGACGTCACCGGCAACGTCCCCGACTACCTCGACGGGCGTTACCTGCGTAACGGACCCAATCCGATCGGCGAGATCGATCCCGAGCTCTATCACTGGTTCCTCGGCGACGGCATGGTGCAGTACTCATTGGATTCGTCTACGACCGCGCCACCGGTCGCAGCGATCTGGCGATCCTCGACGCCGAAACCTTGGGCACCGTCGCGAGCATCCACCTGCCGCACCGGGTGCCCGCCGGCTTCCACGGAAACTGGGTGCCCGCCGCGCGGTGAAGCTTCAGCTACTGATGAACCACCAACTATGTCGGAATCAAGTACCAGCACAGGAGTTAACGATGCCGCAGATCACGCCCGTCGGAACGACGGCGCGACTGACCGCAGCGGAGCGGGCCGCCGAGTCCGCACGCCCGGATCGGCTCTTCGATGACCCGTTCGCCGCGCTTCTAGCCGGGGAGGCGGGACGAGAGTTGGCTGCTCACTTCAGTAGGACAACCCCATTCGACAACCCCACAGTGGCGGTACGCACAAGGTTCTTCGACGATGCCCTGACTGCTCTGGTCGCCGGGTCTGCGGCTGGCGAGCAGATCGTGTTGCTGGCGGCGGGCATGGACACTCGCGCCTACCGACTGGGTTTCCCGCCGGGAACCACCGTGTACGAGGTGGATCGTCCAGAGGTGCTCGGCCTCAAGGCATCTCTGCTAGCGGGGGTGGGCGCAGAAACCGCGGCGCCGAGCTGTGCACTTCGAGCAGTGGCCGCGGACCTGGCTCACGACTGGCCGAGCGCGCTGCGGGGCGCCGGCCTGAGCGTGACCCGACCGGTGTGCTGGCTGGTCGAGGGGCTCACCCCGTATCTCACTACCGCTGAGGTCGACCTGCTGCTCGACCGGATCACTGCGCTTTCGGCGCCGGGAAGCCACCTGATGATCGACGTCCTCGGTCAATCCCTGCTGGAGCACCCCGCTCTGCAGCCGATGCTCGAACACCTCGCCCAGCGCGGCATGGCGTGGGTCTTCGGCACCGAGACGCCCGAAGCGCTTCTCACCCGGCGGGGCTGGCAGGCGCAAGCCACCTGCGTCGGAGAGGTCGGCAACGAACTGGACCGCTGGCCGTTTCCCATGCTCCACGAGGAGCCCGGGGGGTGCCACAGGGTTACTTTGTCCACGCGTGGCGGTGATCGCGATGCCCGAGTGCCCGCATCAGGAACGCCGCGTCGGGTTCGACGCTGCCGTACTCGACGATTCGATGACCTTGGTTCACCTAACAAGACACAGCGGCGTCACAACTCGCAGGAGGCACCTTCCGGCGGCAACTCGAGGTCGATCAAGTAGTCGGCGGCCATCTCGTTGACGCACTGGTTGGTTCCGGCCATCACGATGGTGTGGCCTTCGCCTTCCACGGTGAGCAGGGCAGCCCCGAGCGACTCGGCCAGCTGGATGCCGCCGGCGTGCGGTGTGGTGGGATCACCGGTGATCGACACCACCAGCGTGGGCGGCAGTCCCTCGATGCCGGTCGCGTACGGGTAGCCCAAGGTCGGCTCGACCGGCCAATGCTCGCACCCGTCGCGAGCACCGGTCAGTGCGACTCCGGGGTCCATGAAGGGCGCTGCTTCAAAGATGCTGGTGCGCAGCGCACTTCCCTCTTCCTCGCTGAGGCGTTCCTCGTCCATGCAGTTGATCGCGTAGAGTGCCTCGGCGAAGTTGGGCCAACGCCCCTCGGCGTCGCGGAGCGAGAAGTCATAGTTGAGCTGGAGCAGTTCGTCGCCGCGGCCCTGCCGTAGTTGCGTTATCCCGGCGATGATTCGGGGCCAGGCCGCCTCGGTGTAGAGACCGGCGACCACGCCGCCGATCGCTTCGTCGAAGCCCAGGTCGGAGTTCAGCGCCGGCACGGGCTTTTCGTATAGCGGCCGCACGATCTGGTGAAACTTTTCAGTAGCCCGGGTGGGGTCGTCGCCCAGCGGACAGTCGGCCTGCGTGGCACAGAACGCGGCCATCTGCTCGAAGGAGCGCTGGAACCCGGTGTACGCACCGACCCTGCGCTCGACCGTGCCCTGAGTCGGATCGATGGCGCCGTCGAGCAGCATCGCTCGCACGTTCTGCGGGAACTGCTCGGCGTAGACGGCGCCGAGTCGCGTCCCGTAACTCTGCCCCAGGAAGGTGAGCTGTTCATCGCCGAGGACGGCGCGCACCACGTCGATGTCACGCGCCGCGTCGCGGGTGCCGACACTGGTCAGCACGTCGACGCCACCCGAGCGCTCGGCACACTGATCGAGAATGTCTTTCGTATTCTGTTCTGTCCATTGCACGGCGGTGCCCTGCGTGCTCAATATGATGTCGCCGCTATCGGCCACGGCATCGGTGAAGCAATCGATGGCGGGCTCCGAGCTGCCCACGCCGCGCGGGTCGAAGCCGACCAGGTCAAAACTTTCGGTCAGGCGGGCAGCCGGCAGCGACATCGCCGTCGCCGCGGTGGCGAACAACCCCGAGCCGCCCGGCCCGCCGGGGTTGATCACCAACGATCCGATGGGCTGACCGCGCGCCGGTACCCGTGCGACGGCCAGGTGCGCTGTCTTGCCGTCCGGATCCTGGTAATCCAGCGGCACTTCCAGGCGTCCGCATTCCATGGTCGGCGCCTGGGCGAAGACGGCGCTCTCGATCGCTGTGTTGGCGTAGCCCTTACAGGCCTCCCAGGCGATCTGTTGGGAGTAGAACTGCGTCAGGCCCGATGGTGTGTCTGCTGGTGGGGCTGTGGTGCAGGCCGTCATCGCGGCGAGAATCACGAGGGTGCCCAACATGGCTGGAGCCCAGCGCTTCTGGAGCCGTGGCGACATCGAAGAGTCCGTTCGTTTTGTGGTCGGGTATGGCGGATCAGAACTGGCTGCCGCCGCCGTCGACGTAGATCTCTGCGCCGGTCATGAAGGTGCTGGCGTCGGAGGCCAAGAACGCGACCACACTGCTGACCTCCTCCGGCCGGGCAAGGCGCTTCATGGGCATCGAGGAGGCCAACGCTGCGAGGCCGTCGTCGTCGCCGGAGAAGAGTTCCTTCAATCCCGGAGTCTCCGTGAGTCCGGGAGCGACGACGTTGACGCGGATCTTGCGGTCGACCAGTTCCGCGGCCCAGCTGCGGGCCAAGGACCGGATTGCGGTCTTGGAGGCGGCGTAGACGCTGGTGCCGGGATTCGCCTTCACGTCGCCGCTGGAACCGCACAGAATGACCGATGCGCCTTCGTTGAGCAGCGGAAGGGCGGCCTGCACGGTGAAGATGATGCCGCCGACATTAGTGTTGAACGCCGTCGTGTAGTGCTCCCAGGTGATCTCGCCCAGCGGCGCGACCGCGGCGATACCCGCATTGGCGAAGACGACGTCGAGACCGCGCCCCGTTGCCTCGACGGTGGCCACGACGCGGTCGAGATCGGACTGCTGTGTCACGTCGGCGCGGATGTAGGTGGCCTGACCTTCCCCGATGCCGGCGACGGCCTGTTCGAGGGCGTCTTCGCGACGTCCCACCAGGAACACGTAGGCACCATCCTGAGCGAGCGCCCGCGCCGCGGCGAGCCCGATTCCCGATGTTGCTCCGGTGACCAGCGCGGTCTTATCTGTTGATGATGGCATGCGAACCTCCAGTTTCGTACCGATCGCTCGTGGCTTCGGCGTAGGGGTAAATCAGTTGACCGGACGCGAGATGCGGGTTCACCAGCACTGGGGCCAAACCACCGCAACGGGTGACCAAAATGACGTTACGGCTCGGTCCGTCTCGTGTCAAGACGAACCGGTTCGTGTTGCCTTAGCGCGTGTCCATCGCTAAGGTTCTTGCATGTCCGCCTACGTTCCTGACCCCAGCCGACGCAACGAGCACTCGCGGCGGGCGATCCTCGACGCGGCCCTGTCCCTGGTCGGCGAGCTCGGCTACGACAAGGTTTCGATCGAGGCCATCGCCAGGCGGGCGGGCTGCGGTAAGCAGACCATCTACCGCTGGTGGTCGTCGAAGGGTGCGGTGGTCCTCGAAGCTGCCACCCAGTCGCTCAATCCCGTCGTCGTGTTCCCCGACACCGGTGACCTCGTCGCCGACCTGCGCGCCCAGTTGGTCGACATCCTCGAGTTGGTCACGACCACGAGTTTCGGAGCGGCATATCGGGGTGTGATCGCCGCCGGCCAGTCCGAGCCCGACCTGCTGGAGGCCGCCTACCAGCAGGTCGTCGAGCCCAACATCAAAGGGTTCAGCGCGCGGGCCGCCCTGGCGCAGCAGCGCGGCGAGATCCGCGCCGACGCCGACGTGGCAACCCTGCGCGACGTGCTCTACGGGGTGATCGAATACCGGATATTCCACGCGATGCCGCTCGAACCCGAACACATCGACGCGCTTCTGAAGCTCACGTTCGAGGGCGTGCGGTGAGGATCTGAGTCTGCCTCAGTTCGACTGCGCGTCGGTCAGGATCTCGACCAGCGCCGGTCCGGGGTGGCTGAGCGCCGCTGCGATGGCAGCGCTCAGCTCCGCAGGGCTGCTGACCTGGATCCCGTAGGCGCCGCAATCCCGCGCGTACGCGGCGAAGTCTGGATTGTGCAGCGAGGTCTGCCATACCTCGTACTCGGAACTGCGCTGCTCCTGCGTGATCTTTCCCAGTTCACCGTTGTTGAGCAGGATGTGGGTGATGTTCATGTCGTACTTGACCGCCGTGGTGAAGTCGGCGAGGTACTGGCCGAAGCCACCGTCGCCGGTGACGGCGATGACGGGGCGGTCGGGAACGGCGGCCCAGGCCCCCATGGCCGCCGGGAAGCCGAAACCGATGGACCCGAGGTAGCCCGACATGAGCACGGACTGTTGGCCTTTGGTCTCGAAATATCGCCCGAACGAGTACGCGTGGTTGCCCACATCCACTGTGAGCACGGCGTCGGCCGGGACGAGGTGGCTGAGTTCGGCGAAGACCGTCGCGGCAGCGATCCGGCCGTCGGGGTGCTTGGCGGCACGGCGGACTTTCTCGGTGCGCCACACTGCCCATCGGTCAGCGACCTCCGGGCGTTGGTCGACCAGCGCCGGGTGGCTGCGCAGGCGTCGGGTCAGGGCCGACGCCGTCACCCCCACGTCGCCGAACACCGGAACCGTCACCGGGTTGAATCGGCCCAGCGCCAGCGGGTCGGTGTCGACTTGGACGATGGGCTTGTACGGCGATATGCCCGTGTGATTCGAGAAGGACGCGCCGAACACCACCAGCAGGTCTGCCTTGTTCATCATCCAGGATGCGACCGGGGTGCCCGAACGGCCCAGTGTGCCGCAGGCCAGCGGATGCTCGTCGGAGAGTTGGCCCTTGGCCTTGAAGGTGGTGAGCACCGGGGCCTGCAGACGCTCGGCAAACGCGACGATGGCCGCCATATCGAATTTTGCGCCGGCGCCGACGATGATCACCGGACGAGTCGCCGCTGCGATGCGGTCGAGCGCCTGCTGCAGCGCCGCCGCGGGTGGAGCGACCCGCAGATCGGGCATCCGGCCCTCGGGGCCAGACGACTGTTGATCCGGGTCCTCGACAATCTGGACTTCATCGGGCACCACCAGGTGCGCGACCCCGCGTTCGAGGATGGCGTGCTTGAGCGCCAGGGTCATCAGTTCGGCGTGTTCCGAGCCGGCGCGCACCATCTCCGAGTAGACGGCGACGTCGGCGAACGCCGCCAGCAGGTCGATATCCTGAAACGCCCCTTTGCCGGCCACCGCGGAATCGACGTTGCCGGACAGTGCCAGCACCGGCGCGCGGTCGGCCTTGGCGTCATAGAGTCCGGTCAGCAGATTCGTCGAACCCGGTCCCGCGATACCGAAGCAGGCCGCGGGCCGGCCGGTGAGTTTTCCGTAGGCCGCCGCCGCAAACGCCGCGGCGCCTTCGTGACGAATGCCGAAATAGCGGAGCTTTCCGGCATTTTCGGCGCGGTGCATGGCCTCGGCCATCCCGAGGTTGGAGTGCCCGACCATCCCGAAAACCGCGTCGACGCCCCAGTTGGTCATCGTCTCGATCAAGACGTCGCTGACGGTGCGCTTCGCGGGGGCGGGTGCCGGTGTGCCGACGTAGATTCCGTCGTCGCGCGCTTGCACGGGGTAGGTGGCGACGTCGAAATCCGGGCCGCCCGCAGCCTCGCCGGTGAACGGGTCGAAGTCGAAACCATGCCAGGGGCAGCGGATCTTTTCGTTCTCCAGCGTTCCTTGCCCCAGCGGGCCGCCTTGGTGCGGGCAGCGATTGTCGATGGCGCCGTAGCGCCCGTTCAGCTTGGTCAAGGCCACCGTCTTGAGGCCGATCGGGCACGCCGACACCTGCCCCTCGTCGAGTTCGCCAGGGTCAGCGGCCTTGTGCCAGTCGAGTTCGTGGTCGTTTTCGGCGTTACTCACAGCGGCGTCACTCCTGCGTAGGGGACTCCGCTGAGGTAGGCGAAGTCGCGGTCGAACGTCGTCAGGTCATCGAGGGTGAAATCAGCGAGGCGCCGGTGCCCGCAAGCCCGGGCGAGCACCACCATCAACTCCACCGCGGAGCGCAGGTACCGGTCCAACCGCTCGGCGGCGGGCCGCACCGGCAGCCGAGCGCGCAGGCGGGGGTCTTGGGTGGCGATGCCCGCCGGGCACGTGTTGGTGTGGCAGGCCCGCATGCCCACGCAACCGATGGCCTGAATCGCGCTGTTGGCGATGCCGATCGCGTCGGCCCCCAGACCCAGGGCTTTGACCATGTCGGCGGGGGTGCGGATGCCGCCGGTGATGGCCAGCGTGGCCCGGCTCTGACTGCGGTCCAGGTGTCGCCGGGCCCGGGCCAGTGCCGGAATGGTGGGTACCGAGATGTTGTCACGGAAAATTGTTGGTGCGGAACCGGTTCCGCCGCCGCGGCCGTCGAGGATGACGTAATCGACCCCGATCTCGAGTGCGGCATCGAGATCGCGTTCGATGTGCTGGGCGCTGAGCTTGTAGCCCACCGGGATGCCGCCCGAGGCGTCGCGGACCTGCGCGGCGAAGTCCTTGTACTCCGCCAGCGAGGACCACTGGGGAAACCGGGCCGGAGAGATCGCTGCGGTGCCCGGCGGCAGGCCCCGCACTTCGGCGATCCTTCCCACCACTTTGGTCCCGGGAAGGTGGCCGCCGGTGCCCGTTTTGGCGCCCTGCCCGCCTTTGAAGTGAAACGCCTGGACCTTCTTCAGATGTTCGAAACTCCACCCGAACCGGCCGGAGGCCAGTTCGTAGAGGTACCTCGAATTCTCCTGTTGTTCTTCGGGAAGCATGCCGCCCTCGCCCGAGCAGATCCCCGTTCCGGCCAGTTCCGCACCGGCCGCAAGGGCCGTTTTGGCCTCCTGGGACAACGCCCCGAAGCTCATATCGCTGACGAAGAGCGGAATGTCGAGCACCAGTGGACGTTTGGCCCCCGGGCCGATGACGGTTTCGGTGCTGACCGGCTCCTCATCGAGGAGCGGTAGTCGCGCCAGCTGTGCGGTGACCAGTTGGATCGAATCCCATGAGGGCAACTCGGCGCGCGAGACACCCATCGCCGCAGAAGGTCCATGCTCACCGGACCTGCTCAGGCCGTGGGTGGCAAGCTCATGGATCTGGGTGTTGAACCGCTCTTCCGCGGTGTCGGCGGGCTGGATCCACCGGCCCTGATAGCCGTCGTCGCGGTCGGGTTGCGGATTGGCCCGGGCGAACTCGGCGATCGCGGATCGATCTACATATACGGCGCCGTCGCGGACCCAGGCCGGAAACGTCGCCAACGCCACCGCGGGGTTGACCGGCGAGACGCCGGAGTCGACGTTGTAACGCCACCCATGCAGGTCGCACACGAGGGCATTGCCGTCGACGTGCCCGTCGGCCAGCAGCGCGCCTCGATGCGCGCAACGCCCGTACAGCGCAGCGACATCCGCACCGCGCCGGACGAGCACAACGTCCACACCCGCGGCGACCACCGCGAACGGAGCGTTGTCGGGCAGGTCGGACAGGGCCGCCACCTGCACGCCGGTTCTCGCTTCTGGTGCCATCGTCATCGCGAGTCAGCCGAGCACTCGGCCGAGGAAACCGCGCACATGGCCCGCAACGACGTCGAGGTGACTCTCCAGCAGGAAGTGCCCGCCATCGATCAGGTGCACCTCCGCGTCTTTGGCGTCGCGAGCGAAGGCTTGCGCACCCGCGGGGGCGAAGATTTCGTCGTTGCGACCCCACACCGCGAGTACCGGAACCTCATTGGTGCGCAGGAATTCATGCAGCAGCGGGTAGAGCGGGCGGTTGTTGCGGTAGTCGCGGAACAAGGCCAATTGCACTTCGTCATTGCCCTCTCGGGAAACAAGAGCGAAGTCGTGCTCCCAGGTGTCCGGGCTGACTGTGCTCGGGTCGGATACGCCGTGCACGTACTGCCAGCGGATGGCGTCGAGGCTCAGCGCGACCCGGACGGCGGGTTCGGTGTCGGGACCGGGATTGGCGCCGTATGCCCAGATGCCTTCCCAGAACGATTCGACGAAACCGTCCTCGTAGCCGTTGCCGTTCTGTGTGACAACGGCGGTGATCCGTTCGGGATGTTCGAGCGCGAGCCGCCACCCTATGGGCGCGCCGTAGTCGTGGACATACAGGGCATAGCGCTCCAGGCCAAGGTGATCGAGCAGCCCGGACGTGAGCCGGGCGAGGGCCTCGAAGGTGTAGTCGAACTCTCCCACACCCGGAGCATCGGAGCGGCCGAACCCGAGGTGGTCGGGTGCGATTACGTGGTAGTCGCCGGCCAGCAAGGGGATGAGTTCACGGAACATGAACGAGCTGGTCGGGTAGCCGTGCAGCAGGACGACCGCGGGAGCATCCGCTGGTCCGGCTTCGCGATAGAAGATCTCGTAGCCGTCGACAGTGACGGCCCGGTGATGTACGACGCTCATTCGTAACCCCTTTGGTGGTTTTGTGTGTTGGGTACCAACAGATGTCGTCGCCGCGAGTGACTTATGGCGAAGGTACCCGCGGTCGCGGCGAGGTCAGCCAACAGGACGCGCAGCTGGGATCGGCCGCACTGGATTCGTGACACGACGGTGCCCAGCGGGATGCCTATGATGTCGCGAATCTCCTGGTAGGCAAGTCCTTCGACGTCGGCGTAGTACACCGCCATCCGAACCTCCTCAGGTAGTGCGTCCAGGGCGTTTCTGATGTCGGTGTCAGGCAGCGACTCCAAGACCTCTACTTCCGCGGAGCGCAGTGCCCTCGCTGAATGTTCGGCGTTGGCGGCGAGCTGCCAGTCATGGATCGTGCCGCTGATGGTCTCCGTGGGCCTGCGCATCCGCTTGCAGCAGCTGCTGCTGTGCGCGTTGGCCTGGATGCGAAAGAGCCACCCGATGAGATTTGTTCCGTGTTGGAAGCTCCGAAATCCGGCATACGCCTTGACCATGGTCTCTAGCACCAGTTCTTCGGCATCGGCGCGCTGCAGGGTCATTCGCATGGCCCCGGCAAAGAGGGTGTCCAGAAGAGGGATCACGTCACGCTCGAAACGAGCGGCCAACTCGTCGTCGGTCTCGTCGCAATTGTCGGACGCGATCATGTCAAAGTCTCCTAGACATTGTGTTCGGCCGGGATGGCGCCGAATCGCCCGGTTGCGTTAAAGGACCCGCGTGATTCCGAGCGTGATAGTGAGTGAGAGTACGGACCGGGCCGTCTCGTGTCAAGACGGACCGGTTCGTCTTGATGGTATGTATGGATCCTTCCTGAGGTGCTGCCTGCCGCGCGCCGTCGGTGCCATGGGGCAGTTGCCAGCGGGCGCAGCGGGACGCACCGCCGCCGCTGTCGCTCCCGCCATCGCGAATAGGACGAACGTGGTGGTGGCCCCAAACGCGTCGATCGAACTTCCCGCAAGGGCTGCGCCCATGGCCTGACCGAACGCAATCATGAAGAAAGACAACCCAACTCCAAGGGATGTCGAATCAGGGTAGACCCGGGTGCTCCATAGCAGCAGGAGCCCCGTGAGTCCGATGTAGGCCGCGCCGAAGACGCTTGCAGACATCATGATCACGACCGTGTTTGACGGTGCGAGTGCCAGGCCGATGGTCGCCGCGGACATGGCGAGAGTTGTGCCCATCCAAGCCCGCCGGGGGCCGACGCGCCCGGTGAGGTCGCCCCCAAGGGCGCCCGCGATTCCCGCGGCACCCAGCACCGTCCATGCGATCGACGCCACAGCGTCGCCGGCGGGCCCAGCCGTGCCGATCACGCCCCGGCCGAAACTCCACACCGTGATGCTGCCGATACCGGTGAGCAGCGATGCCGTCACCAGGCCGGTGCTCCCTGTTCGCCAGCGGCGGGCGGGCGCTGTGCGCACGGTGGATGTCACCGTCCCGCCGACGGTGAAGAACACCCACGTCGTCGTGGCGGCGGCGATGACGGCGTACCAGCCCCAGGCGAACCGCCAGTGGTCGAAGAAGACGAAAGCGATGGGGCCGGAGGCGAGTACCCCGATTCCGGTGCCGGCGTTGACGATGGTCTGTGCGCGGTCCCCGGCGGCGCCGAGTATCCGTTGCGAGATGGCCGCGGCCAGCGGCGGTGACGCGATACCGGTACTGGTTCCGGCGACCAGGACCCCGACGGCGAGGACCCCCGCCGTCGGCGATAGGGCGATCATCGTCATCCCCAGCGTCGCGACCACGCCGGCACCGACCGCTACAGCACGCGGACCGAGGCGCGTGGTCAGCATTGCGCTGAGGCTGATCGCGGCGCAGTAGCCGACATAGCCGCCGGCCGCGATAACGCCGACCGTCGTCGAACTTAGGCCGAACTCGTCTGCGAGCACCGGCGCGAACAATCCGTATCCGAACCGGGCGAACCCGTAGCAACACGCGATCAGGGCACAACCCGACGCGATGAGCGAGTAGAACGATCGTTGCACTTGACCTATGCTGTCATCGTGATGTCAATTCGGCAACCCGCCCGGGCGCGACTCCTGCGTGCCGCTGATGAACTGTTCTACGCCAACGGAATTGCGGCCACCGGTGTCGATGCCGTCATCGAGAAGGCCGGCGTTGCGATCGGATCGCTCTACAAGAACTTCGCCGGTAAGGACGGTCTGATCGCCGCATATCTCTCCGAGCGCGACCAACGGTTCCGCGCGCTTTGGGAGTCGCACATCAACGCGGTACCGAGGCCGGTAGACCGACTGCTGGCGATCTTCGACGCTACGGAGGAATGGGCACATCAGGCCGAGGTGCAGCGCGGGTGTGCCCATGTGGCGGCCGCGGCCCAACTGCCGGATGGCCACGCCGGCGTCGGCGCAGCCGCCGAGCACAAGCGTTATGTCATCACTCGACTCACGGCCCTGGCCGGAGATGCCGGACTCAGTGATCCTGGCAGTGCGGCATGCGATATTGCACTCGTCTACGACGGAACGCTCAGCGTGCTGGCCATCGGCGTCGACACGGCGCCCATCGAACGGGGCAGGCGTTTGGCGGGATTCGTCATCGACCGTCACCTGAGTAGCAGGAGCTGATGCGGACTCGACGAATGGCCTTCGAGCCCAGCCCTTTTCCTGGCGCCGGCCATCTAACCGTCGAATAGCATGTTGGCGATCCGCTCGGTCGAGACGACCGGATCGACATCACGGAATTCAGGTGGCACCGCGTTGTTGAGCCAAAGCGTCGCGAATCCGTGCACCAGTGACCATGCGGCCAATTCTGCGCCGGTTGGGTCGGCCACGGCATGCGGGTCGGCGAGAGTGGCCACCCCCCGGGCGAGTTCAGCCCCGGCCGCACTCTGGGCTGCGTCCAGCTCGGTGTCGGCCATATCGAGTAACGAGTGATCGAACATGACCGCGTAGTGGCCGGGATGGTCGATCGCGAATCGGACGTATGCGGTGGCGGCGTCGACAAATCGCGGGCGGGCGTCAGTTAGGGCGGTGGCGAGCAGGCGGTAGCCGCCAGTGGCCAACGCCGTGAACAACCCCCGCCGGTCGGTGAAGTGATGTGCGGGCGCAGCGTGCGAGACCCCCGCCTGGCGGGCCAGCTCGCGCAGCGATACCGCGTCGACAC
>JBIQHU010000151.1:0-12124 GCA_044508395.1 Mycobacterium sp.
GGTGGGGACTTTTATCCGGCCACCAGCGGGGACATCGAGTTGGCCATTGACACCGGATGGCTTGGACTGAAGTCCCCGCCACCGCGGCAACCGCGTCGAAGCGGCGTCTCGGCATCCATGTCACCCATTGCGGCTTCGACACGGTCGGCAGTTCTAACCACCGAACGACGGCGCCCAACGAAAGGTCCATCGCCATGGCCGTCGCCTGCAGCCATGAGTCAATGGCCTCGCCGGGTATAGGCGTGACGCGTACTGGAAAGGCGCCCACGGCTGTCACTGTTTTGGGCCCGGCCCTGTGACCTCATCTGCCAGCACCTTCAGACGCGGAAGCCGCCTACGCATACCTCAGGAAGCCACGCAAAGGAGCCAATGTCAGCCCTACTAATAGGGCTCGCACGTGTAGCACCTATTCGGCGGCGGCAAGGTGCGTTTCCTAACTGGATCAACCTGCCTGACGGCGCTGGCGCCACTGCCGCACAAGCGCGATCGCTTCCGATCGATTGATACGTCCCCCGCGAAAGCGCTCGTAGATACTCGGCAGTCGCGGGTCGATTCGACCGCCGTGTCCGATGTTGAGTCCCGCCTCCTCCGGACTGATGCCGCCACCAGCTAGGTCTGTGGCGAGCTCGGGTCGTTGACCATCGCTCAGGCGAATCCACTTGATTACGAGGGCATCGTCACCGCCCAAGCCATTCAGTCGCGCTTCAGCCCAGCGCTGGTTAAGTTTTGCGGCCTTCTTCATTTCCTGGGTGAAGTAACCACCGGCCGGCGCATCGAGATGGTCTGGCCGTTGAGGAACGATGACTTCGTCGAGCAGCACCTGAAGTACTGGTGGACGCCATTGCGCGCCCTTTTTTTGGCCCTTTGCTTTCGACTGAGCTTTGGCCTTCGCTAGTGCTTCGACGAAGCCAGTCACATCTTCGTCAGCTAGTGACTCTGTCGACCGGCCGTACATCGCTGGAGCGACGGTTGCTTCAGGGTCGGGCCTTTCTCCAACGGCACCGAACTCCTGCCTGATGGCACGAACGATGGGCGCCTCTAGCTGGCTGGCCGCCGACTTCACGAACTCGCCGCGCCGGGACAGCTCTGCGAGTAGTTGGCGAGATGTCCAGCCGAGTTCTCGGGCGAGTTCGTAAACGCGCACCTTTTGCCTAGGCGGTGGGTTTAGTTTCATCCGCTAACCAACTTGTTAAACAACTAGGTGCTTCTTGTTAATCTTCGTTGCATCTCTACAGGGGGCCCTAGGACTTCGCCATGTTGGCGAAGCGCGACAGGTGCAACTGATGGGCGACGGTGATGGTTTTCGTCGGACCGTTGCGGTGCTTGCCCAGGATCAGGTCTGCTTCACCGCCGCGCGGATCGTCACGTTCGAATGCATCTGGCCGGTGCAGAAGGATCACCATGTCAGCATCTTGTTCGAGACTATTATGCGCCGTAATTCCCTGCACCACAAAGCAATTCGTACCAGGGACGGTCCCGTCATATACATCGAGTTCGCCGATGCTCGTGATTTCAACGATCCTGTCCCAAAAAACGTCGTTGGTCGCCAGGTCGTGGATTTCCCGATCGTCCAATACGGACGCGATCTGGTGAAGACGCGCGCGGCTTGGCTCATGGTTCCACATGTTCGACCCGCAGTACTGCGTGCCCATGAGATCTGCGAACTCACGCTTGCCCATGTTGCGCTGCTGCAGTACGGAACGTACTCGCGCCCAGACATCTCTTGGCAGGCTGTCAGAACCGCCACGACGTCCGCGACCTTGAAGCCTGGCCAATACCTTTCTTGCAGATTTGCCGCGTTCACCGTCTACACCAACGAGCGTGAGGAACCGCGTTTGATTCTCTGCGCGGTCAATCGTTACGTGCCAGCAGTCGCGGTAGCCGTTCTTACGAACCTTGGATATCCGGCTTCGAATGTCGATCCGCAGCAAAAGTTGCATTACATCGTCGGCGAGTTGACGACTGGTCGTTGCATAGTAGATGCGGCCTACACCCAATTTGTCGTCCCACCGTACTGAGCCGTCAGTGGCCCACAGGTGTCGCAAGAACAAGGCCACCTGATCGTTCGGTGCGCCGAAAATCGCTTCAGGAACGAACTTCTCGTGGCTGCGCTTGCCGAATATGCCCAGCCCGTCCAGCCATGCCGCGATTGGGTTGCGCTTCCCGTGCGTCAATCGGTAAGGCGCAGGCAGCCGCAAGGTCGTCACCCTTGCCGCGGCGTACTCGTCGCGGACCGGTTCCACCCCGAAGTGCCTCGCCGCGCTCGACACCGTCGCCAGGTTGAGCTCGTCGATGCTCGCGTAGCGGATCGGCTGGTTCTTCACGCACGACCCGTCGCCGATCATGTGCGCCAGCAGGATGACCTCGTCCTCGGGAAGCCGCTGCGTGTGCACCGGCTCGGGCACCCGCCGGGGCACCGCCAACCGATCGCCGACCTTCAACTCCCCCAACGGCGTCCAGCCATCGAACGTCATGAACGGGTGGTTAGCCGTCGCCTCGACCTCACGACCCGACGCCAGTCGCAGCTTGAAGACTTCCTTGTGGCCGCTGTAGAAGACGTTGGTCATCGGCCGGGCCACCATGCGCTTGCGCTCATCGAGCGACCACACCAAGGGCCGCTCGCCTGTGCGCATCAATTCGCCGAACGTCACCTCTGCACCGGTGTCCGCCCGAAGAATTCGTGTGTTCGCAGTCAGGCAACCCGACTCACGGAGGTCCGAGATCATCGGCCGCTTGTCCGTGCGCTGCTCTGGCCCACGGTTCAGCTGGCTGATCGCCACCACCGGAACGTCGAGTTCCTTGGCCATCAGCTTCAGGCTCCGCGAGAAGTCCGACACTTCCTGCTGACGCGACTCGTACTTCTTGCCCGAGGTCATCAGCTGCATGTAGTCGACAACGATGAGCCGGAGGCCCGCCTTCTGGCTCAGCCGCCGTGCCTTCGCGCGGATTTCCATCATCGTGAGGTTGGGCGAATCGTCGATAAAAAGCGGTGCTTCGCTGATCTCACTCATCCGCCGCGCCAACCGAGTCCAGTCGTCGTCGCTCATCCGGCCCGAGCGCATGTCCGCCAGCTTGATCTTCGCCTCGGCCGACAACAGCCGCATCACGATTTCGGACTTGCTCATCTCCAGCGAGAAGATGACACTCGCCATCTGATGCCTGATCGAGCACGATCGCAGGAAGTCAAGCCCCAACGTCGAGTTGTGCGTCGGGACCATCGCAGGCCCGGCCAGATACAGGTGGTCGGCATTGGCCACCTCGACACACCGAACCGCGACGCTGTCGATCCGCCGCACGGCGTCTATTCCCCACGCCGAAGGACGCCTGCCGCCGACGGCCGCCAATAACGGCGCACGCGTCGCGCTGATGATGTCGGCGCCCGGCCGCAGCGCCGTGGTGATCTGCACTCCCCGACCCGTCGGCCACTGATGCATCGCATCCGCGACAAGCACCGTGCCATCGGCGAACTCGACCTCGTAGCAGGGCCGGCCGAGCATGACCTCCGTCGCCGCCACCACCCGCGTCGGCTCCCCGTCCGCACCGAGCAAATGATCGCCGACCGCGACGTCACCCATCGTCGTCCACCCCGCCGGCGTGGGCAGCGGAGTGTCCAGCGCCAGCGCCTTCCCGACACCCGGCCGCGCCGCGATGATGATCATCTGGCCGGGATGCAAACCGTTGGTCACCTCGTCGAGATCGGTGAAACCCGTCGGCACGCCGCGCGCAATTCCGCCCTGCGAGGCGATCGCGTCGATCTCGTCCATCGTCGGCTGGAGGAGCTGTTCCAGCGGAACGAAGTCTTCAGACGTCCGGCCCTCGGTGACGTCGTAGATCTCGGCCTGCGCACGGTCGACGATCTCGGTGACATCCGCACCCTCCGCGCCGGCGTACCCGTACTGCACGACGCGCGTGCCCGCCTCCACCAACCGCCGCAGCAAGGCCTTCTCCGCGACGATGCCCGCGTAGAACCCGGCGTTGGCCGCCGTCGGCACCGTCGAGATCAGCGTGTGCAGATACGGAGCGCCGCCGATACGCCGCAGCAGACCGCGACGATCCAGCTCGGCGGCCACCGTCACCGCGTCCGCCGGCTCGCCGCGGCCGTACAGGTCCAGGATTGCGTCGTAGACGTTCTGATGGGCGGGCCGATAGAAGTCGCCTGGGCGCAGCCTCTCGAGCACATCGGCGATCGCATCCTTGCTGAGAAGCATGCCGCCCAGGACCGCCTGCTCTGCGGCGGCGTCCTGCGGAGGCTGGCGACCGAAATCGTCACTGGGAGGCGGGACGTCCATGCCTGAATGACCGAGATCATCCACTACAGCCACGGAGCTACACCTCCCATGATTCAGTTCGAACGTAGGTTCGATACGCGTCTACCGTGACTGTAAGCTCGGCCTCAGACAACCGCTCCCAATCGGTCGCCAATCAGCCTTGCGACGGCCAACGCTAGACGTTGCTGGAAGCGTCGCAAACCCGCCCTGTTCATGGAGCTGTGGATGGCCTGTGGATAGGTCGGGACAGGCATGTTGAGTCGTTGGGGAAAACCTGTGTATGAACCGCTAAATTCAGTACATCCGTGCAGATAGCCGCACCATAAACCCGTTGAGATTCTGTGGATGGGAATTTCCTCGGCGTGTCGTGTTGGGTTGCCACCTCGGGCGTGTTGTGTTTCCGGATGGCGCCGCGCAGGTTAACGGGCGGTTAGCTTCGCTGTCAGCTAACTATCGGGTCGAGTTCGCCAGCGCGCACAGCAACGGCCGGGCGAGGATCGAACCCGTCCTCAACCCGGCCGTATTAACGCTGGCGTTAATTTCCTCCGACGACGCTCAGCGACACCGAAGCGGCCACTTCGGGGTGCAGGCGCACCGTCACGGGATGTTTGCCCGTCGACTTGATATGAGCCTTCGGTAACTGCACAGTGCGCTTGTCGAGATTCGGACCGCCGGCCTTCTTGATCGCGGCAACCACGTCCGCGCCCGTGACCGAGCCGAACAGCTTGCCGGTGTCCGCGGCCGCCTTGACCGTCAGCTCGATGTCGCCGAGTCCTTCGATCGCGGTCTTCAGTTCGCGCGCGTGCTCGAGGCCCTGCACGGCCTTGGCCTCGCGGGCCCGGCGGATCTCCTCGGCCTGGCGCTCAGCGCCACGCGATGCCACGACGGCCATGCCGCGAGGCAGCAGGAAGTTCCGTCCGTAGCCGTCCTTAACCTCCACGATGTCACCGGAGATGCCCAGGTGCTCCACCTCGGTGGTGAGAATGAGTTTCATATCTGTGTCTTCCTAGATGTCTCTGGCGGCCTACCGCGTCGACGAGCTGAACGGCAGCAGCGCCACCTCGCGGGCGTTCTTCACCGCGATCGCGATGTCGCGCTGGTGCTGCACGCAGTTACCGGTCACGCGGCGGGCGCGGATCTTGCCGCGCTCGCTGATGTAGGTACGCAGCAGTGCGGTGTCCTTGTAATCGATGACCTGGTTCTTGCCCTTCTTGGAGCAGAACACGCACTTACGGGTCTTGACCGGCTTCTCGGGAGCCGGGCGCCTCTTGGTCGAGGACTTGGCCATGTGTCTATCTCTTTCTGGAATTGCTGATCAGTAGTTAGGTCAGAAGGGTGGCTCGTCGTCGGCGCCGCTGAACGAACCGGACGCGGGAGCGCTGCCCCACGGGTCGTCCTGCTTGCCCTCGGAACCGCCTGCGGCAGCGCGGGAACCGCCGCCACCGAAGCCACCGCCACCACCGCCGCTGCGGCTGGCCTTGTTCACCTTGGCTGTCGCATACCGCAGTGACGGGCCGATCTCGTCGACCTCGAGCTCCACCACGGTGCGCTTCTCGCCCTCACGGGTCTCGAAGGAGCGCTGCTTGAGCCGCCCCTGCACGATCACGCGCGACCCGCGGGTGAGGCTCTCGGCCACGTTTTCGGCCGCCTCGCGCCAGATGTTGCAGCGGAGGAACAGCGCTTCGCCGTCCTTCCACTCGTTGGTCTGACGGTCGAAGATGCGCGGGGTCGACGCCACCGTGAAGTTGGCGACGGCCGCTCCTGACGGTGTGAACCGCAGTTCCGGATCGGCAGTCAGGTTTCCGATGACCGTGATGATGGTGTCACCAGCCACGAGTTCCTCCTGGGGTTTGGCGTGTGCGCGAAGTCAGTCGCAGGCGAGCCTACGGAGCCGCTCCGACGTACGGCAGCCTTTAGTGCTTGTCTGTCCGAAGCACCTTGGTCCGCAGGACGGACTCGTTCAGGTTGAGCTGGCGGTCCAGCTCGGTCACGGTCGCGGGTTCGGCCTTCACATCGACGACGGCGTAGATGCCCTCGGCGTGCTTGGCGATCTCGTATGCCAGCCGGCGACGACCCCAGATGTCGACCTTGTCGACAGTGCCGCCGTCCTTGCGGACCACGTTGAGGAATGTCTCCAGCGACGGAGCGACGGTGCGCTCGTCGAGAGTGGGGTCAAGAATGACCATGATTTCGTATGGACGCATGAGAACCTCACCACCTCCTACGGTCTAGTACGGCCACGGTCGTTCCGTGGCAGGAGGGTTACCTGCGTCGGCAACCGGCCCAGGTTACAGGAATGCCCGCTGATCTGCGAAATCGCGCTGCTCGCCGGGCCGGGACCGACGGCACCTCTGCGGGTTGGCCGATACTGGGACAGGGCCGACACCCGTATCAACCGAACCTCCGGAGGAGACACCTAGTGACCGACCGCGATGACGAGTTGCGGAGAAGGCTCGGATGGACCGGCCCCGAGGACACCGATTACGAGCCGTCAGCCGACGATCCGGAACCTGCTGCACCTCCCATGTGGCAGGTGCAGGAGAGTCCACGCGACGACTCACCCCCGACCGAGACCTGGGACGCGGTCCGCGGCCCGACACCCGGTGTGCCAACGACGGATTCGGGTCCTCCGCCTCATTTCAGAGCGCCCGAGACCCGGGGCGGCGCTTTCCGTCAACCGCCGCCCCGCTACGGCCCACCCCCGGGTGTGCCACGCGGCACCGGGCCGCTGCCGCCGCCGCCCGCACCCGGGCCGTGGGGTCAACCGCATCCCCCGCAGCAGCGTCCGCCCTTCCCCGGGGGTCCACCGCCGGGCCAACCGTGGGGTCCCGGCGGCTACGGTCCCGACACCCACATGGCGCCGGGCACATACGCCGAGCGGATACGGCCTGACGAGCTGGTTCGACCCCGCCGCGTCCCACCGGGTCGCGGGTGGCGTCTCGCGCTGTACAAGGCCACCTTCGGGGTGATCAATCTGGGCCCGGGTCCTGACGAAATCCGCGAAGCCGAGCTCGTGGCGAAGATCCGCGTGCCGATGCGCGGGCACTTCAAGGTCGGCGTGATGGGCAAGGGCGGGGTCGGCAAGACCACGGTGTCCGCGAGTATCGGTTCGGTCTTCGCCGAACTCCGCCAGGACGACCGCGCAGTGGCCATCGATGCCGACACCGCGTTCGGGAAGCTCGGCAGCCGCGTCGACCCCCGGGCACAGGGCTCCTACTGGGAGCTGGCCGCCGACCAACACATCGAGACGTTCGCGGACATCCGAAATCGGGTGGGCAACAACGCCGCCGGCTTGTTCGTTCTGGCCGGCGAGGGAACGCCGGCCCGCCGGCGGGTGCTGGATCCGGCGATCTATCGGGAAGCGACGTCGCGACTGGACCGGTATTTCACGATCTCGATCATCGACTGCAGCTCCACCATGGACAGTCCGGTCACCCAGGAGGTACTGCGCGATCTCGACGCGTTGATCGTGGTCTCTTCGCCGTGGGTCGATGGCGCAGCCGTGGCCGGCCAGACCTTGGATTGGCTGGCCGCACGGGGGCTCACCGGTCTCTTGCACCGCACGGTCGTTGTGCTCAACGATTCCGACGGCCATGCCGACAAGAGGACGCGTTCGATTCTGGCACAACAGTTTTCGGGACAGGGCCAGGTGGTCGTCGAAGTGCCGTTTGACGGCCATCTGCGGCCGGGCGGAGTCATCGACCGCACCGCCGAGATGTCGGCGGCGACGAGGCGTCGCTTCATTGAGATCGCCGCGGCACTCGCCGAGCACTACCCGACCCACGATGACCGCAGCCGGGAACGCCACTGATCATCGCAGCTGGTCGATCAGTGCTTCGATTTCCCGGACGGCGGCGGCGGACACGGGCTCCTCTGCCTCGGCACTGATGACGTCC
The DNA here is from genome assembly GCA_044508395.1 of Mycobacterium sp. Lineage (GTDB taxonomy): Bacteria > Actinomycetota > Actinomycetes > Mycobacteriales > Mycobacteriaceae > Mycobacterium. The sequence goes on from JBIQHU010000151.1 coordinate 8,165, forward strand.
TGTTCGGAAATGCCTGCCGCTTGGGCGGTTTCGAGGATGGTGAGATTCGCGCCGCGACGCGCGGCGTACAGCCGCTGGCCGACGGTGGCGTGCGGTGTGCGGGCGGCGCGCAGCATCAATTGGTCGTAGCGCGTGCGCACGGCACTCAGCGCTTTGATCAATGCCGGTGACACCTTGCTGATACGGGCGGCCCTCGCCGCCACCGCCTCGAGCTGACGCAGATCCGCCAAGATCTTGCTGGCGCGCGGGGTGAAGTCGGGATCTTCGAGGGGCGGCAGCGCGTCGACCGCCGTGCCGAAGGTGTTCACGGCGGTGATCAACGCCTGTGCGATCAGCGGAATGTCGTCGCCGGTATGTCCGGGTGATTCACCTGGGTGCTCGGCGTTAACCGACTCACCTCGACGAAGCCGCGCGATGGTTCCCGGCGGCCACTGCAACACTTCTTCGAGCTTTGCTCGGGTGCGCTCGCGCGGCCAGCTGCGCCCTTTTTCGAATGCGATGAGCGCCCCGGCGTTGATGATGCCGTCCGCCGCCAGGCTGCGCTGGCTGATGTCGAGTTCGCGGCGGCGGGCCGCGGCGGCCGCGCCCGCCCGCAGCATCCCCGGATCCAGCACGTCGGTCGACTCGGGGTCGGTCATCAACGGGCGTTCCTCGCGAATTCACAGGGCGGATCGGCACGGTAATCGTAACTGCCGTTATGGCCACCGCTACGACTTCACTCGGCGTGGCTGCGACGAATCCGTGGCGAAGCTATAACTTCACGTACGCCCGGTCCCTGGTGACGGGGCGGCTGGTCGGCCAACGGCCCTCCCCGCCACTCGGACATCTTTACGCAGGTCTAGCCCCCAGATTGACCCTTCTGAGCAACCCGACCTATCCGGTGAGCGAAACTAATTCGATTTTCCGTAGCGATAACTGTTGCATTGCTACGGTTTGTTGGTTAGCTTTGCGTCATCGCGCGTCACACCGACCGCACGGGCTTGGGGGGACAACGGGATGAACACGACGCACTGGGACGAGACGCCGGTGGGTGCCTGCACGCGGGACCCCGAGCGGTGGACGACATCGGCGGACGAAGCCGCCAAGGCGATCTGCCGGGCCTGCCCGCGCCGCTGGCTGTGCGCCCGCGACGCGTGCGAGTTGCCTCGCGCAGAAGGCCTCTGGGCGGGCATCGTGATCCCCGAAGGGGGCCGCGGTCGGACGTTTGCCCTGCGCCAGCTGCGATCGCTCGCCGAGCGCAACGGCCAGCAGGTGCGGGCTCGTCGCTACTACTACGCGGAATCCGCCTGACTTGTCGCCCGCCGTCGCATTGGGGGGTCGGCGGCGGGCGGCTACCAGGTGTCGACGAAACGTCGATCCGGGCGGCGCGGTTCGTGCATGGCGGCCGCCGCCAAGATGTCGATGATGAGCCGGCGGGTGTCGGCCGGGTCGATCACGTCGTCGATCTCAAAGAGCTGAGCGGCGTTGAGCGCCTTGGCATTCTCCTGGGCCGCCGCGGTGGCCTGGCGCACCCGTTCCTCACGTTCCTCGTCGTCGGCGATGGCCTCGAGTTCCTTGCGTAGACCGAGACGGACCGCACCTTCGAGCCCCATCGGACCGAGATGTGCTCCCGCCCAGGCAACGGTGAGCACGGGTTCGTGCAGGCTGCCGCCCGTCATCGCCTGGGCGCCAAGGCCATAACCGCGGCGCAGCACCACCGCCACGACCGGCACGCTCATGGCGGCCCCGGCGACGAGCATCCGTGACGCACGGCGCACCAGCGCCTCGGCCTCGGCCGCAGGGCCCACCATGTAGCCCGGGCAGTCGATCAGCGACACCACCGGCAGCCCGAACGTGTCGCACAGTTGCAGGAAGCGCGCCGCCTTGTCGGAGGCGGCCGCGGTGATGGCGCCGGCCATCACCATGGAATTGTTCGCGATGATGCCGACGGCGCGGCCGCCGATGCGGGCCAGTGCGGTCACCATCTCGGCGGCGAACCGCGGCCGCAGGAACGTCACCGACCCATCGTCGGCCAACGTCTCGATGATCGGGTTCACCGGATAGGCGCGCCGGGCACGCTCGGGAACCATTGTGCGCAAGGCTGTTTGGTCGCCGGCATGGCCGGGTGCGATCGTGCCCTGGAAGTAGGCGAGCAACCGTTTGGTGACGGCCACCGCCGCGGCCTCGTCGGCGACGACGACGTCGACCACACCGTTGGGTTCCTGCATGCCGATGGGACCGACCTCGTCGGGGTGGACGTCCCCGAGCCCGCCGCCGGCGATCATCGCCGGCCCGCCCATGCCGATCGAGGTGTCCTCCGTTGCGACGATCAGGTCCGAACAGCCGGCGATCACGGCGTTGCCCGCAAAGCAGCGGCCCTTGACGATCGCGATGCGCGGCACCAGACCCGACAGCGCGGCCCAGAGTTTGAACGCGCGGGTGTCGAGCGCCGAGACCGTGGGGTAGTCGGTGTCGCCCGGTCGTCCCCCGCCGCCCTCGGCGAAGAACACGGTCGGCAGGCGCATGCGCTCGATCAGTTCGAAGAGGCGGTCCTTCTTGCGGTGGCCCAGCGCACCCTGGGTGCCCGCGAGCACCGTGTAGTCGTAGGACAGCACCGCGCACGCCGCGCGTTCCGGCCCGAAGAGGTCGCCGTTGACACGCGCGGTACCCGCCACCAACCCGTCGGCCGGGGTCCGCGCGATCAGGTCGGCGAGGTCGCGACGGTGGCGCTGGGCGGCGATCGCGAAGCGGCCGTATTCGACGAACGAGCCCACATCCACGAGGTCGGCGATGTTCTCCCTGGCGGTGCGGCCGTTGCGGGCGTGCCGGAGTTCGACGGCGTCGGGTCGGGCCGCGTCCTCGGTCAGCGCACGGCGCTGCAACAACTCGGCATAGTCGGCACGGATCGGGTCGTCGGACATGGCTGGTGATGCTAACAACCTGTGATACTTAGCACGCTATTAGTTAGGGCGCTATCTATTGAGCTACGGTGGGTGTTATGACTGTCGTGGACGCAGACGTCGACCCCCTGGCTCTCGAACAGCAGGTGTGCTTTGCGCTGGCGGTCACCAACCGGGCGGTGCTGGCGGTGTACCGTCCGTTGCTCGAACCGCTCGGCCTCACACACCCGCAATACCTCGTGATGCTTGCACTGTGGGATCACCACAAGTCGAACGCGGATCGGCCGCTGTCGGTCAAGGCGATCGCCTCGGCGCTGCAACTGGATTCGGCAACGTTGTCGCCGATGCTCAAGCGGCTGGAAGCGCTCGGGTTCATCACCCGCACCCGCAGTGCGACCGATGAACGCGCCACCGACGTCCGCCTCACCAGAGCGGGCATCCAGCTGCGCCGCCGCGCGCTAAAGATTCCGCCCGCGGTGGTGGAACGCCTCGGCGTCGGCCTCGACGAACTCGAACAGCTGCACGAAGTGCTCACCCGTGTCAACGCTGCGGCGCTGGCGGCGGGAACTCTCGATGAAGGGAAGGATCCGCGATGACCCCCGCTGTGAAGAAACCCGCGATGAAGAAGCCGGGTCCGCTGCAATACATCGCCTACATCTACGGGAAGCGGCTGCCCGATTCGATGCGCGAGTGGGTGGCTCATGACCTCGCCGATCATGGCGCTCTCCGGCGTCACATGATCCGCATGGCGATACCGCCCTTCTTGGTGCTTGCACCGTTCTGGCTGCTGCCGGCGTCGCTCTACGTGCACATGGAGATGACGGTGCCGATCTACATCTGGGCGTTGCTGATGGCGCTCGCGCTCAACAAGGTGTGGCGCCGCCACCGGCTCGCGCAGCACGGGTGGGACCCCAACCTGGTGGACGAGATCAACCGCAAGAAGAACGCCGCGCGACACGAGGCCTACGTCCGCAAGTACGGGCCGCGCCCGGAAGAGGCGCGGTGGCAGGCCAACAGCAGCCCGTTCTAGGAGTCTGCTGAATTAGGGGTGTTTGGGGCGGGGTGCCTCAGAGCGCTCTGC
>JBIQHU010000152.1:0-12107 GCA_044508395.1 Mycobacterium sp.
GTCTCACCCATGACGCGGGCCAGCGCCAGCATGATGCCCGTGACGATGCCCGACATTCTATCGCTTGTTAGAACTGTTGCACCGATGGTCGATTGTCGGCATATATGTCCAGGTGGATTGAATGTCGATTCACGTTGCCTTAGCCACAGGACGGAACACGCCGTTGAGCCATGGCTAGGGAGCCTGAGAATCGCGAAGCGGCCCCCTGACTGTTCGCTTACTCGTCTCCACTCACGCGAATGCAGTTAGCTAGCCCTACTAGTAGTACATTCGCCGGATGGTTCTCGAGAGGATGATCGACCGGAAAGAAGCCGCCACCGCCCTGGCGGTGGAGGTACTCGACGAGTTGCGCGTATCCGTTCTGGAGTGCCTGCTTGCCTTGGATGCCATCTCCCAAGAAACCATCATCGATTTCGAGCCGCTCACCGAAAGCCTTGCCACATCGGGGAGAGTCGCTCGGCAGGCATTCATTGCGGCGAGCTTGTTGAACCAAGACGCGGAGTTTGCTCCGCTGTGCCACGAAAGCGATTGCATGACACCGGGTTCGATCATCAATCGACACTGGGCCGCAGTCGCGGAAGGTGCACCGGCTACCCCTCCTGATCGATCCGATGTCGACGACTTCGAGACCGAGATTGGCGGCCTGTTCGCCGGAAACGATGTACCACGAGCCGCGGCTCAACATCCCCTTTTGCTTAGCGCTGCGGCAGTACAGGTTTCGGATGCCTGCACCGAACAGACTGTTGGACCCGGTCCAGCTGACTCCGCGGTTTCAATCGAGGAGGACCGCGTTGCGTACCGCAGGCAGATCGAAACCACACTGATGGAGCGCAGACAGCGATACCTGGCAGTACGTCGCGAAACGATTCGGGCTGCGGGTAACCGAGTGGTTCAGCAGTGGATGGAACGTCGGGCTTCCTCGATGGCGGAGAATATGTAGATCGCCGGTGACCCACGCACTCTTGCGCACCGAAAAGTGTTGTGATGAAAAATATCTAAGTTACAGAACTATACAGTCGAGAACATTGGACAGCACCGCGTCTGGGGGCGTGCAAACGCCTCACAAATCAACCGAGTGCTGCCAAACACCCTTCCTGCCCAAGGCGTTACCTCGCGGGGAGACTCCACCGATGGCATTTGCGGGTGGCGGGGCCGCGACGCGGTGATGTCAGCGCGGCCTTACGGTTTGGCGCAGCACGTACAATCGGCACCGCAGCAGGGGCAGTCGTCCATCGGCATCGCCATCATGGGTGCCATGGCGGCCATGTCGCACCACATCATGGCCGGCTTGGCGTCGCCGCGGGTGTACATCACCGCGGCCGGGTCGGCGCCGGTGACATCGAAATACACCTTGCCCGTGGTGGTTGCGCCCTCGGCAAGGGTCGCCCCGGGAATACCGGACGGGCTGGCCAGCTGCCATAGCACCGGATAGCTGCGGTGATCTGTGCCCATCGCCTCGAAGCCGGGGATAACCGGGGTCACCGCACCCTTGACGGCCCGCACCGATACCGTCGCCTCCCACAAGCGCCCGGCCAGCGGATACCCAGGAGCCGGATCCGCACTCGGACGAAGGTCGGTCAACGTCCATTCCTGCACTACCGCACCACTGGCATCGACCATCTGCTGATGGCTACCCAAGCGGTGGGGACATTGTTGAGCGGCCCCCGCGGCAGGAGCCCCCATCAGTATCAGCCCTAGCAGCACTGCCGCGGCAACCGCGAGTCGTCGAACGATCCGCATTGGCGTTTCCTCTCCACAAACCACGATCTACGTAGTTACTACGTACATTAGTACCAGAGAGATCCGGGCCGGCGACAAACTTCGAGGTCACAACCCCTATACCGGTTGTGTTGGGTAGCTACAACGGCACGTCGTGCCGACGCCAGGCGCCATGTTGGACGGCGAAGACCGCCGGGTTTGCTCACCGAGGGCATATGCGCAACAGCGCACCGGGCAGCTGATTGCGGTTCCAGATCAGGCGTTCGCGTGGAACTTGTCGGAGATCGGGTGTTAGTGGCCCATCATTCCGCCGCCGCCCATCATTCCGCCGCCCATCATGGGGCCCATCATGGCGGGCATGCCATCGTTGACGAAACCAGTGACTTCGCGTGCGTGGGCGCGGATGGCGTCGGCAAGGGCGGGATCAGCGGCAGTTTCGATCGCGACAACACCGTTGGGGGTCAGCGTGATTCGGCGTTGGTAGTCAGATGCTCTGCGGAACAGCGTGGGCAGGCTGTCGCTCATGCAGGTCACTTCAGCGCCCTGGCCGAGGTGGTCATACATGGAGGACACGTGGGCGTGCAGTTGCGCGACGAGATCGGGGGCGTCGGATTCGGTGATGGTGCGGATCCCGCCGGGTATGTCTTCGACGGTTCGCCGCAGTTCATTGTGTCGGGCGAACATGGTCATGTAGCGGCTCATATCGGTGCCCGAGATTCCACCCATCATTCCGGGCCCCTCGGCTCGGCCCGCGGGAATCCGAATAGTGTTGGTGCGCAGAAGGTATGCCAGTGCGGCCACGGTGCCGGCCGCCCCGAGGACGGCGAGTGCGGTGCGTCTGGGGATTTCGGTCATGTGCGGCTTCTTTCGTGATCGTGTCTTGCTCAGACACACCGCTGCCCGGCAGGTCAGGTCGTGGCGGTTTTGCAGGCGACGACGCGTTCCACGAGTCCAAGGGTGAATCGCTCGACGCGTTCAATGTCGATGTTGTCGGCGGCACGCAGATGGTTGAGAGGTCGGCGGAGGAAGTGTTCGCCGCCGACGGGGACGGTGAACAGTTCCAGGAACCGCTGCACCGCCCGCACGGGGGCCGTGCTGCTGCGGATGTGATCAACCAGGATGAGCCGCCCGCCCGGCCTTAGCACCCGGGTCATTTCGGTGAGCGCTTGGGTGTGGTCGGGGATGGCGCAGAGCCCGAAGGTGCAGACCACGGTGTCGAAGCTGGCGTCGTCGAACGGCAGTCGGTGAGCATCGGCCTGTTGCAGGGTGGCCGTATGGCCAAGTTCGGCGGCGCGGCCACGGGCGAGTTCGAGCATCTGTTCGCTCCAGTCGATACCGGTCAGCCTGATGGTTTCGGGGTAGAAGGGCAGGTTGAGCCCGGTCCCGATCGCGACCTCTAGAACGTCGCCGGCGGCTTGGCTGCAGACCCAGTGGCGGGAGTCGCCGAACAGGTGCCGGTCGAAGAACCCGATCTCACGGTCATAATTGCGGGATTTCTTGTCCCAGTATCGGTTCCAGCGTGCGGTGCGTTCATCTGATTTCGCCACGAGTACACCTCGCGTCGCCGGTGGGACGTTGCGGTGCGTCCGATGTGGGGAACAAACCGGCCGACAGTCTCACAGTAGTCGCGTATTGGTCTGGGTGGGTGATGTTGAGATGGGCTCTTCGACCATCGGACCCTGCAGTTCGATCCCGGCCGCAATAATTGCAGGCGCGGCACCGTGCGAGCAGGTTGGGGCCACTAGGGCGCCGCCACGCCCGATGACCAAGCGTCAACACCACACACAGCCCAAGCTGCGGATGCCCACATTGTCGGCCACGGTTTCGTCCGGATCGGCGACCACACCCTTGGCATCTACAGTCTCGATACTTCCGGACCTGACCGATGACCAGTTTTGGGCGCTATCATCGTCATATGACGATGAACAACCGTTTGGTCGATACCAGCTCGGCGGTGGTGAATCTGGATGCGGCGACGGCGTTGTTTCACAGCCTGTCCGATGGCACCCGGTTGGCCATCCTGCGCCGACTGGCCGGTGGCGAGGCCCGGGTGGTGGACTTGACTGGCGAGCTCGGGTTGGCACAGTCGACGGTGTCGGCGCATCTGGCCTGCCTGCGTGACTGCGGGCTGGTCGATTTCCGGGCCCAGGGCCGCGCCTCGGTGTACCGACTGGCCCGACCCGAGCTACTGGAGATGTTCCGGGCTGCCGAAGCGGTACTGGAAGCCACCGGCAGCGCGGTCGCGTTATGCCCCAACTACGGCTGCCCCAGCCAACGGAAGGCGGAGCAATGAGCGAGGCGTGCGGCTGCGGCAGCGACGTCCCCGGTCAGGACGAGCGCGAACCCGAACGGCTCTGGGAGGTCAGCGAGCTACGCGCGGCCGCCGTGGCGGGCGTGGTCCTGGTGGCCGGCTATGTGGTCGGCTGGACCGATGGCCCCCGGGCGGTCGAGATCGGCCTCTACGCACTGGCGCTGGCGATCGGGGCGTGGACGTTCGTGCCCTCCACCCTGCGCCGACTGACCAAAGGCCAGATCGGGGTCGGCACACTGATGACAATCGCCGCGGTCGGCGCGGTCATCCTCGGCGAGGTCGGCGAAGCCGCCATGCTGGCGTTCCTGTTCTCCATCAGCGAGGGCCTCGAAGAATACTCTCTGGCCCGGACCCGCCGCGGTCTTCGGGCCCTGTTGTCGCTGGTGCCCGATGAGGCCACTGTCGTCCGCGACGGCTCCGAAACCACCATCGCCCCAAGCGAATTGCGGGTCGGCGACCGGATGCTGGTCAAGCCCGGTGAACGGGTCGCCACCGATGGTGTCATCGTGTCGGGACGCACCGCGCTGGACACCTCGGCGATCACCGGCGAATCCGTGCCTGCCGAAGCCGGGCCGGGCAGTGAGGTGTTCGCCGGATCGATCAACGGCACGGGGGTTTTGGAGGTCGAGGTCTCCAGTACCGCCGAAGACAACTCCCTGGCCCGCATCGTGGCCATCGTCGAAGCCGAGCAGTCCCGCAAGGGTGCCAGCCAGCGCCTGGCCGACCGCATCGCCAAACCCCTCGTCCCGGCGATCATGGTCGCCGCCGCGCTCATCGCCGCCATCGGTTCAGTGTTGGGTGATCCGCTGGTGTGGATCGAACGGGCTCTCGTGGTCCTGGTAGCGGCATCGCCGTGTGCGCTGGCCATTTCGGTGCCGGTCACCGTGGTCGCCGCGATCGGTGCGGCCAGCAAGCTCGGCGTCCTCGTGAAGGGCGGCGCCGCGCTCGAAGCCCTCGGCGCGGTGCGCACCATCGCGCTGGACAAGACCGGCACCCTGACCGCCAACAAACCCACCGTCATCGACGTCGCCACCACCGGTGGCGCCACCCGCGACCAGGTCTTGGAGGTCGCAGCGGCACTGGAGGCCCGCAGCGAACACCCCCTGGCCGCAGCCATTCTGGCGTCCGCTGGCCCTGTCCAGCCCGCCGAGGACGTCGAAGCGGTCACCGGCGCCGGGCTCACCGGCCACCGCAGCGACCGCAGGTTACGGTTGGGGCGGCCCGGCTGGCTCGACCCCGGCGCACTGGCCGATCAGGTCGCGGCCATGCAATCCGCCGGGGCCACCGCGGTTCTCGTTGAAGACGACAACCAGCTGATCGGCGCGATTGCCGTGCGTGACGAGCTTCGCCCCGAGGCCCGCCAGGTCATCGAGCACTTACATCGAAGTGGTTATCAGGTAGCGATGCTCACCGGTGACAACGCCTCCACCGCCCACGCCCTGGCCAAGCAGGTCGGTATCGATGCGGTGCATGCCGATCTGAGGCCGGAGGACAAAGCGGCGTTGATTGGTCAACTGCGCCAACACCAGTCGACGGCCATGGTCGGTGACGGGGTCAACGACGCCCCCGCCCTGGCCACCGCCGACCTCGGCATCGCGATGGGCGCCATGGGTACTGACGTGGCCATCGAAACCGCCGACGTCGCGCTCATGGGTGAAGACCTACGGCATCTCACCCAAGCCCTAGACCACGCGCGCCGGGCCCGGCGCATCATGCTGCAAAACGTCGGCCTGTCCCTCGGACTGATCACTGTGCTCATCCCGCTCGCCCTCACCGGAGTGCTGGGCTTGGCCGCGGTCGTCGCCGTACACGAACTAGCCGAAATAGTCGTCATCGCCAACGGTGTCCGCGCGGGCCGCACCAAACCACTGAACATCACCGCCGCTGCCCAGCCGGCGGACGCGGCAGCGGTAGCGGTAGCCGCAACCACACGCTGACGGTCATACCTGGTCTTACCGGCACTCTTGGTTAAACGCCGCGCCGTCTGCGCGGCCACAGCCCGATGCTGGCGACCCTGAGCGACACGCTTATCTGTAGTGCTATCTCCATGATCCGGCTCGGTTCTAGCGTCGGCCAACCAGCCCGAATCGGGGACGTCGGCCTCTGACGGTTGCCGATGATTGGACGCTGTCGGGCGACTGATCAGGGTTGCATTCCATACCTAAGTACGGACTTATCGTCGGTGTATGGCGATCGAAGAGGTCTCGGATTGGGTACCACAAGCGTGCTCGCTGTCGACCTCGGAGCAGCCGTTGCGGGTGGCTGAGTTTGACTGGTTGTTTGGTGAATCGGTGGGGTTCCCCAAGATCAGCCACCAGGTCAACCAGGTTCTCAACGTGTCCCGATCTACGCCGCGTTCCGGATCATCATGGCTCTGATCGGGTTATCCGTGGTGCGCCTGCTCCGGCTCGACAGCGGACGGGGACGGCCGCTGATCTCCACCGGCGCCACCCGCAACTCCCTGGTCGTCCTGCCGCTGGCACTGGCCCCTGCCTCCGGCCTACGCGATCACCCCGGCCATCGTGGTCAATCAAACCCTTGTTGATCTCCTCGGCATGATCATCTATGTCCGTGCCGTCCCAAAGCTGATTCCCACTCATCCCGCGGATGGGTAGTGCCTGGCATTCTCACGCGGAAAACACCTTTGGCCATGAGTGACGCCAGTTCTGACATTGATTGTTGAATCGCTCTGAATCTTCAGTCGTTTCCGCGAGGACCGACCCATCGATTCCGGCCTCCATGAAGAGGCGAAGCGTCAGCATCCAGTGCAGCGATTGGTTCAGTGCGTGCATGCGGCGGATCTGGTCGGCGCTGAGTCCGTTCTGCCCGAGACCGTGCGCCAAGGCGATGCGTTGGTTGACGACCTGCTCTTTCCAGCGGCTCAAGCGTCCGATGCACGCGGGGACAGCTTCAGCGACCGGCTCAGCGAGAGCTTTGACTCGTTGGGGATAGCTGTATTCGTGCCAGTATTGGCGTAGAGCTGTTGAAAGAGATTGGGAGACTTCTGTCGGCATATTCGAAGCTTCAACCGCTTCCAGCGAGTTGTCGATCTGCTCGACGCTGAATCGTCGTGCATTTGGATCGAGTGTCCGGTGCAGCGCCTCGACAGCGGTGGCCAGAGACAGCGCATCTGCTTCTACAGTTGGAAATTCGTTTCGGATGACGGCGGCAAGGATCTGAGGCACGGGTGTCGTGCGTTGGTGTAGATCGAACCATCGCGGAAGAAACTCTAGTCCGACGTGGGGTCGGGTGAATAGCAGTTCGCCGGCGGTCTCAGGGCCAGCGGGATCGATCTGGTAGCCGTGTACCGAGCACCAGGTATCGGCCCAAACGTCCAGCGACCGTATGACGCAAGGCTTGCCGGACAACAGCGTCATGAGGTCGGCGAGAGGACGCAGGACTCTCATTGCGATGTCCGGAAGACTCCACCCCTGAAAGAGCTCGATCTCCAGCTGACTGGTCGTGGTGACATGGAGCCCGCGCAAGTCTGGAGGACTATGCCGTGCTGATGGTGCGAGTGTGAGATAGCCTGCGCCATTGGCGAGTTCGGCATCAAGTGACTTGTTTCGCACATTCATGTGCCAGTCGAGCTTGAGCCGGTCACGCGGATAGACCGTGGTAGCGAGTGCGGGAAGTCTGGCCCACTCGGCGAGGTTTGTGACATCGGGCCGAACACCGCAAAGGGGCGTGTCTGGATCGGGCAGATGTTGGCCCGCGACACACCACGTGGCTTTGAGCCCTTGCCTAGACGGACCGGCGTCTTTGCCTGCAAAGAACAGACCGCCCAGTTGTGTTTGGTGCGTGGTTTGTGCGTCCCAGAGGGTAACCTTTCGCGGTTTCATCGGGATCGAACCGAGGACGACCATGTCGTCAGGTTCGTCGCTGAGCTTCACGGCAGCCCTGCCAGGACCGGTGTTCTCAATCAAGAACATTGGCGTGATCTCCGGGCTGACCTCTAGATGAACATCAGTGCCATCGACGCTGAGCATCCCCGACACCGGAGAATCTTCAGCATCGGGCAACCAGAATTTACCTAGTGATTGAGCTGTCTTGGAAGGGAATTCAGCGTTGGTCACCTGTGAATCTCGCTTCTTCTTGGTTAGGTTCGACGGTCCGCTGCTCTGGGGTTGCGCCACTGGTGACGTTGACTGAGCCTGGCATGATCTTGTCTCGCAGGCTTGCCGCCCTCGGCGTCGGCGGGACGGACGGATCCTCCCCTGGTGCGCGTTGACTGAAGGCATTGACCATTTCGTGCCCTAGTTCGGGCCAGGCGAAAGCCGCCATCTTCCAGCAGTTGTTGAAGCCGCGTCGTTGGAAGCTGATGGCTGCGGGCCGGTAAATTCTTCTGACTGGTGGTGATTCGAAAGAGATGTTGTATTCGAAGCCGCCGATCTGGATGTAACCGCCAAGAATCTCGCTTTCAACGTTTGCCGGTCGTACCCGCACCGAGTTCCCTTTGATCCAGTAGTCCGCGTCTCGGTCGAGCATCACATACATGCCCCAGTGCTTCGGCCATTGGGCTCCCCGCCATAGGATTTCGGTCAGTGTCGCGGTGGTCACCCCGAGACGAAATCGGTAGGCGACGTGCCCGTTGACCGTGAGGGCGCCGGCCTCGATCGCTCCCCAGAGAACTTTGAGTAGCCACAGTTCAAAGTACGGTCCGCTGATCAGTGTGAAGCCGTTTGGGAAATACGGCGGCATTCCGGTATGCCAGTTCATGTCGAGCAGATCGTCTCGCAGGTAGGTGAAGAATTCCGCCGCGACCTTGTCGAGCGGCGACAGGGCCCGGTTATGGCGACTGCACAGGATCTTCGATGACATCGAGTTGATACCGATGGTTTTCTGTTTCGGCGTTTTTCCTTGCCAGGCCGCACCTTCGACGGCGATAACCTTCTTGTCGTTGGATACGCGTTCAAGCAAGTCGTCGCTGATCCAATGTTCACGGGTGAGTTGCTCATCACAGTCCTGGCTGCTGCGGGCGTAGCAGCCAGGGTTGCCGTACCCGGTGCGCGGACCAGTGATGAGAGCTGGCGGACGTTCTGCGACCCATGTGTCGTCGGAGGCTCGATGGCAGTGTTGAGCTTGCAGCCCTGAACCACATGGGCAGTCATGCTCGGGGGCGGGGCCGTAATAGGGGTTGAATGCAACGTCTGGGTCGTGCAGAACGTCTAGGAGCTCTCTCATCGGCGGCGCAGCTCTCCGGCGTGCGTAGACCGAGTTTCGGCCTTGCGACGCACCCCGAGACTGACAATAAGACGTCGAACTGACGTGGACTGCCCATAGGCAACCCAAAGCGCCAACCGGGCGCAACAAGGCCTGCGTACGCGGTTATCTCATCGCCCGCGTGGAGCCGGCTGGGCACCTGTCGAGATACGAAGGCGGCGCAGGTGACGATTTACGGCGTTGCAGTCCCTGTCACAACGAGGGGGCATGCCGCCGGCTCGCGGGCGCACTCACACCCCTGCGCAAGTGACGTGTAGCGAGTTGCCGGAACTCGGCCTCCCCGAGTTGCCCCTTGTAGAAAGCGATTTCGACATCGTCCCAGCTGCCCGCCCTATACGCATCAGTGACAATGCCTCCAACGGACGCCACGGTCCCGAAGGAATACTGGCGATTCAAGAGCTGGTTCATCATCTCGTCCCCATCGATCAGCCCTGCGACGCGCCGATCGATGATCTCTGCGGGCGCCTGGTCAAGCTGTGAAGGATCGTCGGTGAACCGACGCAAAATGCGTTGCACCGTCGGCACCGAGTAAACGCCGACGATGTCGCTGATTTGCGTGTGAGTCAGCCCACCATCGGTGGCAGCCTGGTAGATCGCGCGGTCGAGTTCACGTTTCTGCACGCGGTGGAGTGCGGCGTTGGCCGCCAGCCGGGTCAGCGTCGTCTCACTCATCCCCCGGATCACTCCAGGGCCCTATGCGCATCACAGGATGCGGTCTGTCACAGTCAAGCGCAGTGGACATCTCGCTAGTCGGCTCGCCGATATCCGGGCCGACACTGATGAGCCTCAGCAGTCGGGGAACAGTGACGCCCCTGAGCGCGGCCTCGGCTTCGAGAGCACTCTTTTCCTGCGGGAGCAGGCGTACCTTGACCTGTTCCGTCAGGCGGCGATTCTCAGAATTGGACACAACCCCCTCCTCAACCCACAGGAGTCCAGCGCCTCGGCGAGCACCTCAGCTAATAGTACTACTAGTAGTACATACCGTAGCGGTGCTTACGGGAATTGGGGCGCGCCTGCTACCGACTTCACTGGATCTTCCAGGACCATCCTGGCAACGCCTCAAGTTGGGCGACTCTGGTGGATGGCATGCGGCCGCGGTCGTGTGCGTCTCGTTGGGCGCGTGCCCAGTCGCCGACGGGATAGTCGTCGTAGGTGTGTCCGCGGGGCGGGTTGGCGTGGCCGTTCTGATCGCTGTAGCGGCGAAGTGCGTCAAATCCGCGCTGCCACTGAGCATCTAGGGGTGACCATTGCCAGCCTGGCAGTGACTCCAGTGCTGCCGCTTGCTGTTCGGGTAGGGTGCCTTGCCGGTACTGGTAGCGCTTGGTGGTCACCCATGCGCCGAGCCGGAATCCGTCGATGACGGTGTGTTGACTGGGCGAAGCGTGCCCGTTTGTTGCCGCAAAGCTGGTGAGTGCCTCCAGGCCAACGGCCCAGTGCTCGCGTTGGCGGCCCCAGCTGAAGCCGCGCAATGCCTCGAGGGTGGCGATCCGCTCCTGCGGCAAGGTGCCGGCGCGGAAGTCTTCTCGGCAGCGGTGGAGCCATTGTCCTAACGGGTACCCGTCCAGTTCGGCGTCTTGCTGCACGTCGTCGAGGCTTCGGTGGAGTTTGATGTAGCGCTTGGCGGCTGATATCCCTTGCTGCCAACGTGTTTCGTCCTGATCCCATGTCCAGCCCGGCAGTTTTTCCAGGAGCGTGATCTGGACCTGAGACAGCTGGCCGCTGAGCTGGGCGCTGCGTTGCGCCGCCGCCCAGGCCTGGATCTCGACGCCGTCGATGACGGTCGCCTCGAAGCCAACGATGCCGCGGTGCTTGCGGGCGTAGGCCTGCACGGTGTCGTAAGCGTGGCGCCAACTGTCGGGGCGTGGGGGTCCCCACTGCCAGCCCTCAATGCGTTCGAGGGCCTTGACACGTTTGGCGTCCAGCCCGCCGTTCCAGTAGTCGTTTCTGCACTGAACAACCCATTTTCCGAGGTCAACGCCGAATGCCCGGACGCCTCGCGCGACGTCGGTGGTTCCGCGCGCATCGCGATAGGACTTCAACGCCTGCAGGGACCGTGTCCATTGGTCGGTCTCGGAGTTGGTGTCGGTGGAGCTCACGTGTAGATCGAAGGGGCCAGCCGGTATCCGGCACCTCGGATTGTGCGGATGAACTCTCCGTGTTCAGCGCCGACGCCAAGTTTGTCGCGCAGGCGTTTGACGTGCACGGCCACGGTGTTGGTGTCAGAGATACGCCCCCACACGGCGTCACTGATTTCTTCGGAACTGACGACTCGGCCACGCTGTTTGATCAAGAAGATCAGTAGTTCCAGTTCACGCTGGGTGAGTTGGACTTCGCGGCCACGAACGCGGGTTTCGTAGCCGTCGGGATCCACATGGATGGGTCCGGCGAAGAACGTGGCCGGCTCGTCGGGGCGTTTGTCACCGCTGAGCGCGAATGAGGCGATCGCGGTGATGTCATAGGGGCGGGCGATGACTGCCGAGGCACCGGCTTCGAGGACTTGGCGGGCCACGTCGTCATCTTCGGGCGCCGAGCCGACCAGGATCGGTAGGGACCACCGGCTACGCACCGCAGCGGCGATGGTGGCCGCATCAACCATCTCGGTGCGGGCCTGCAGCACCAGCGTGTTGGGTGGTTCGGCACCGACGGTCAGCAGCGCTTCAGCGCCATCGCTGCACCACACGGTGTCGATACCGGTGCGTGCAGCATCGTCCATCAACTGTTCGGCGATGACCGCATCGGTGTCGACGAGCAGCAGACTGCCGCGCGCAGGCCCCACGGCCGCCCGAAATGCTGGCCGCATGAACTCGTCGGCACGGCGTACCTCGATCGTCAAATCGTGTACCCCACTCTTCTT
>JBIQHU010000288.1:0-1736 GCA_044508395.1 Mycobacterium sp.
CCGATCGCAGCCAGCCGCGCAGCGATCGCCACCGACTCCGCCCGCGCCGCCGCACCAATCCGGTCGATCAGTGCCGCATCGGAATCACCTTCGAACACGTGTTCGATACTACGCCGCGGGTCTGACATGAGCATGTGATGTCTCAGGACATTGGTGACAGTTCTGCATCAGGACATCGGTGACAGTTGGTGTGTCAGGACATCGGTGACGGTTCATCGTTGTTGGGGCGGCCGCCGCGGGGTCGTCCGTTGCCGACGTATCTCACTCCGGGTGCGGGTCGAGTGTGTTCGATGAGGACCTCGCCGTCGAGGTCTGCCACGGTGATCTTGTCGCCGTCAGTGGCGACCAGGACCTGCGCTAGGCCGTGCTGGCCGTCGACCTTGTAGGTGACCCCAGCGATGGTGAATGTTCCGGCGGTGCTGAGCCTTCGGATGTGGGTGCCGGCGGGGAGGTCCTTGGGGTTCGGTGCGGGCCGGTTGCGCTTGACGGAGGTTTGAACGACCAAGAGCGCGTCGGGCTTGGGGCGTGGAGGCTCCGCTTTCGCGGTGCCCTCCCATGCCGTGCGGGGTGTGATGCGCCCAGGCAGCCCCTGGTGGGGGCGCTCGGTGTTGTAGATGTCATCGAAGGCGTCGACCTGGGCCTGCAGCTCGGCCAGGGTATTCGCCAGCGGCTGTTTGTCCAGGTAGCGGAACAAGGTCTGATGGAAGCGTTCGTTTTTGCCCTGGGTGGTCGGCTTGTGCGGCTTGCCGGTGATCGCCTGCACGCCCAGGCGTGAGATGTGTTCGACCAACCGGCCCAGGAATCCACGCCGCGAGGGATTGAGCGCGACCCCGTTGTCTGACAGCAGCCGTTGGGGCACCCCGTGGACGGCGACTGCCTTGTCGAACACGGTGATCGCCGCCTCGGCGGTCTCGCCCCAGGCCACGTGGGAGGCGACCGCGTAACGGGAGTGATCATCGATGAGCTGGAAGATCACACACTTGCGTCCACGAGTCAGCACGTACTCGGTGGCGTCCAGTTGCCAGCACGCATTCGGGGCTGGATACACGAACCGCCGCCACGCCGAGCGGGGCTTTTTCTTCGGCTCGGCCCTGGCAACATCTGTCTGGCGGAAGATCCTGGCCAGCGACGCCACCGAGGGCACGCGGTCCAGCCCCATCGCGCGCATCTTCTCGTGCACGCTTATCGGCCCGTGGTCCAAGCCGGAGGCCTCCAGAGCAACGCGTACCGCGACGGCCTGTTCCTTGACCGAGTCGGTCAGCTTCGACGGACTCGACTTCGGCCGCCGGGGCCGGGGTTCGAGCACCGCGGCCGGCCCATCGACCTTCGCGCGTTTGCGCAACTCGTAGAACGACTTTCGAGAGATGCCGTGCTCGGCGCAGAACGTCGAGACCGCCCCGCGGGGCGCATCGTCAGGCCACTGCGAGATCGCAAGGCGGACGAGAGGATCGATGGGTTCATGAGCAGCCACCACCGGAACTTTGGGCCAGAAGTGTCACCACCAAAACCACCTGAACTGTCACCGATGTCCTGATGCAGAACTGTCACCGATGTCCTGAGACATAACAGTCTGACATGAGCACCAAATCAGCGGTGGCTCTAGGGCACGTCCCGCAACACCCCGGCGAACTGCTCCAGATCCTCGTCAGTGGTGTCGACATGCGGTGACACCCGCAGCACCGGTTTGGCCATCTCGAACGGTGCCCGCGCAAGTTCACATGCGGTGGTGACGATTC
>JBIQHU010000153.1:0-12021 GCA_044508395.1 Mycobacterium sp.
ATGGTCTGGAACCACGGCAGGCGGGTGAACTTGAGGCACAGCAGCGCACCGGCGATCGTCAGGCCCGAGCCCAGCACCACGTGTGCCGTGCCGTGGAACATGGTGTAGTACGCGGTCTCCCGGTCTTCGCCGGCGCCGCGGGCCTCCTGGTACCGGCCGATGAGGAAGATCGCGTAGTCGGTGCCCGCCGCGATCGCGATGAGCGTCAGCAGGCTGGTGGCGAACGTGGACAGCCCCATGACGCCGATGTTTCCGAGGAACGCGACGATGCCGCGGGACGAGCCGAGCTCGATGAACACCATCAACAGGATCAAGACCGTCGTGGCGATCGAGCGATAGACGAAAATCAGCATGACGAAGATGACGACGAGCGTCACGAGGGTGGCCTTGGCCGCGCCCTTGTCGCCGGCGACCCGCTGGTCGGCGTTCATCGCCGCGCCACCGGTCACAAAGGCCTTCACACCAGGCGGAGGAGGGTTCTTCTCGATGATCTCCCGGACGGCGGCGATGGACTCATTGGCCAGCGTCTCGCCCATGTTCCCGCGAAGGTAGAGCTGGACATAGGCGGCTTTGCCGTCGTTGCTCTGGGCGCCCGCCGCGGTCAGCGGATCGCTCCAGAAGTCCGCGACGTGCTCGATATGCTCGGGATCGGCTCGAAACGCCTTGATCAAGTCGTCGTAATAGTGGTGCGCCTCGTCGCCGAGAGGCTGCTCGCCCTCGAGGATGACCATGGCATTGCTGTCGGAGTCGAACTCCTGGAAATTCGCACCGATGCGCTGCATGGCGATGAAGGCCGGCGCGTCGTGGGCGTTCATCGACACGCTGTTGGCCTCGCCCACCGCTTCCAGCGAGGGCACGAAGACGTTCGTCACGACGGTCAGCGCCACCCAGCCGAGCACGATGGGCACGGCGAGCACGCGGATGACGTGGGCGATCTTCGATCGCTCGGTGGTGACAGAACTCATCGTTGGACTATCGGCCCCTCACTGGCCCACAAGAAGCCGCGCGTTACACGACTCGTATCACGCGACATATATGTAGCCCGTCAAACTGTCGCCTGTCAATTGCTACCGCAGCGTCCTGACTTGGCCTTGACAGCATCTTTCCAGGTAGTCGGCGCTGATGCTGGAGGCCGCCGCGCAGTTGTTGGGATCGGTAGCCACCTCGGGTCGGTGTACTTCCCCCAGTGACGACGCCAACCGGCAACGCCAGAGAAGCAAAAGGAACCCAAGAATGAACATCGTGCCCACCCGCATCCAGGAACAGGTCAGCCACGTCGACCGCACGCTCAGCCTGGTGTACGGAATCCTGGCCGGCGTGACCGCGCTGTGGTCCATCTACCGCGTGTTCTGGCTGTTCTACTCGGCCGCGGTGTACTCGAGCATCGGCTGGTCGGCCACCACATTGATCTTCCCCCTCATCTGGTGGGGCATCGTCGCGGTCGGATCGGGATGGGTGTCCGCCGTCTTCCTGCTCCGCTACGCCAAGCAACCCTGAATAGGTGGGTAACCGGGAGGGGCCGCAGTCCGCTGCGGCCCCTCTTCGGTGTGCGTCACCTAGACGCCGAGTCGACCTGTGGCTTACGACGGTTGTCGCGGAAGAATCGGGCGGCTTCGACGATCGCCTCGGGAGTCGGCGACGGATTCCAGCCGAGTTCGCGGACCGCCTTGGAGTGATCCAGCGGAGTCATGATGTGCATCAGCCGGATGTTGAGCGGCGTCAACTGGGTGTCGCGTCGGCGGAGTCGGGCGAGCCAACTGTTCGGATAACTCACGGCCGACATCAGGCGTATCGGTATGCGCCGCCGCGGCGGTGGGACACCGACGCCGTGGCAGCCGATTTCGTGGATCTCGCGGGTGCTCATGAACCGTTCGGAGACGATGTAGCGCTCGCCGGTCCGACCCCGCTCCCCCGCGAGAATCATCGCCTCCGCGGCGTCCTTGATCCCGACCACCTCGGCTTCGTAGCCGTCGATGTAGAACGGCATCTTCCCGCGGACGGCCGCCGACAGCAGACCGCCGTGCGGGGTCGGCAGCCAGTCACCCGGCCCGTAGGTGTTCGAGACGCACATCGCGACGGCGGGCAAGCCCTTCTCGGCGTGATAGCGCAGCACCATCTCCTCTGCGACGACCCGGCTACGGATGTAGTCGCCTCCGAGATCGAGCCAGTTGTGTGCGGTGTTCTCGTCGGCAAGGCCGTCCGTGGAGCGGCCGATGGTGCCGATGGAACTGGTGAAGACGAAGCGGTCGAGGTCGGCCTGCACGGCCACCTCGAGGACTGCATGCAACCCGTCAACGTTGGTGCGCCACATCGGCGTTGGGTCGAGCAGCCATGGCCGCGCGTCGACGACGCAGTAGTACACCACGTCGCAGCCGTGCATCGCCGAGCGCACACTCGACTCGTCGAAGATGTCGCCGCGGTGGATTTCGACCGCCAATCCGTCGATACCTCGCGTCGAACTGGTGTCGCGAATGAGCACCCGCACGTCTTCGCCACGCGAGACGAGTTGTTTCGTGACGTGTGACCCCAGGAATCCGCTGGCGCCGATGACGAGTTTCTTCGATGCCATTGCCCGCCTGTCTCAGATGGTCGTCCGCTCCGCTCCGACGCAGTGATGCTAGCGAGCGCGAGTCGGGGGTGTCGGGGGTGTTCTTGGCGACCAGCGGCCGCCTAAGCTCTATCCGTGCGTACCGCGTTCCATCAGCAGCTTGACGACCTGATCGTCAGCATCGCCGAAATGTGCGGTGCCGCCGGCGAGGCGATGGAATCCGCGACCCAGGCCCTGCTTCAGGCCGATCTGGTGCTGGCCGAGCAGGTGATCACCAACCACGACGTCATCGTGCAGAAGGCCCGCAAGACCGAGGAGCAGGCGCTGACACTACTCGCCCTGCAGGCTCCGGTCGCCGGGGATCTACGCTCCGTGGTCAGCGCTTTGAAGAACATCGCCGACGTCGACCGGATGGCTGCGCTGGCGCTGCACGTCGCCAAGCTGACCCGCAAACGCCACCCGGAACACGTGCTGCCGGAGGAAGTCAACGGCTACTTCACCGAAATGGGCCGTATCGCCGTCGATATGGGAAGCAACGTCAAGCAGGTGGTGCTCTCCAAGGACGCCCACCGGGCGGAACAGCTCGATGACGATGACGACGATATGGACAACCTCCACCGCCACCTGTTCTCGGTGCTGATGAACCGGGAGTGGCAGCACGGCGTGGCCGCGGCCGTGGACGTCACCCTGTTGGGGCGCTATTACGAGCGGTTCGCCGACCATGCCGTCGAGATCGGTCGGCGGGTGATCTTCTCGGCCACCGGCGAGTCGGTCTGAACACAGCGCTCAGACGGCCGCCGGGCGTTCCTGTGCCCGCCGCCGTATCCGCTCCCACGGCCACGTGATCAGGGCCCAGACGATGAGCACGATGGCCACCTCGACCAGCAGGTACACCGGCCATGGCCCCAGGAAGTCCAGCACTGATGCGGTGGGCGGTTTGCCGTTGAGGTAGCCGTAGTTGGTGCCGACGATCGCGTTGAACGTGAACGTGAAGGCCCCCCACACCAGCGTGGCGGCGACCGCGAAGCGGTAGTCGCGCCAGCGCGGGCGCATCCCGCGTCCCCACGTCAGGTAGATGGCCGCCCACACGACGAGCACATGCAGCGCGAAGAAAGTGACGAACAGATGGTGCGGGAAGTCCGGTGAGCCTTCTTCCGGGGTGCCGACGTCCGGTGTGATCAACGCCTGCGAGCTGAGCACCAGGCACCAGTAGTAGGTCAGCACAAACGCCCAATGCCGTTGGGTCCAAAGCGCATAGATCGCAAGGAGTTCCGCGACGTCGCACAGCTGCAACGGGATCGATGTCTCGGCAGCCGGTTTGACCAGTTTGTAGGTCAACGCCACCAGGAACATCGCCAGAACGACAATCGCAAAGGCCCGGCCGAAGATGCGGGCCTGCGATTCGGTCTGCCGCCGCCCGCCCCAGATCAGCAGGGCGGCGCCGATCGCGAACACCGTGAGGACCACCAGATGCGACGGCCCGTAGGCCGTGAATTCCCGCTGTGCTGCCAACAGCTCCATGGGCCCCCCTGTTTTATAGAACCCTATTGCCTCAGGCGCGTGACGGCGCGGCTTGGCGCATATCGATCAGCAGGTTTGCAGCCAGCCGGTATCTCCTCCGCATCGGGCAGGCCATTGCCTCCGTGCGCTGATCGAGTCGTCCGCCGATCTACGCCGGCGGCGCGGTCGCGGCGTCCAGCAGCGTTCGCGCCACCCACTCGACTCGATCGACAGCCTCGTCAATGGTCAACGACCCGGTCAGCACCGCCGCCAGCGCGCTCGACAGCGCCGCATTCACCCCGAAACTCACGTTCGGAATATGTTCTGGCTCAGTGCCTTCGAGTAACCGATCGAACAGCTCGGCGTTGGTGCGGGCCATGTGGTCAATGCCCATCCTGATCTCGGGATCCTTGGAGGTCATCGCCTGCAACATCAACGCGGTCATGTTCGGATGGCGGTGGAAGGCACGCTGCGCGCGTTGCAGGTAGTCAAGTGTCGCCGGAAGTGGCCCGCTACCTTTGGAATCGCTCGCCGCCACGACCCGACGCGTCAACCGCTTCTGCCAATCCTCCAGTGCGGCCGCCAGCAGATGTTCCTTCGAGTTGAAGTACCGGTACACGGTGCCCAATGCCACACCGGACCGCTGAGCCACGTCGCGCATCTGAACGGCGTCGGCGCCCACCTCGTTGATCAGGGCGATCACCGCCTCGACGATCTTCGCCCGGCGCGCCAACTGCGCGCTGGTCATATCCGCTGTCGACAGGACATCGCCCTCAACGCGGTCCGCGGTCCTGGCTATGACGATGCGCCTTTCACTCGCTGCGTGCCATAACACTGTTCTATCTATTCACAGCAATCATATCCCATTCCAGCAGCTTGTGGCGCTCATTTCCACGGAGCACGCCGCATCTGCTTGACTCCAAATAGAACCATGTTTCAAAATAGAGGCAAGCCGTAGCGCTGTCGCCGCGGTTGACCCGATCGGAGGAATCAATGCCAGGACCCGTCGGTCTCCCTGTGATCGACACCATGATCGGCTTTCCGCACGAGGGGTCAGCGCAGTACGACTTCATTCGGCGGCAGACCAAGGACCGCGAGTCCAAAGAGGGCTTCGACTTCCCCGTCGAGTACATCTTCAAAGACGTTCCGAAGGGACTGCCCACCGACGATCCGGTGTCGCTGGTGCTGCAACAGATGGATCGGTTCGGCATCGAAAAGGCCATGATCGGCGTTTCCGAGGAATGTGCGGCCAAGGCGCTCAAGACGTTCCCGGACCGTTTCGTTCCGTCGGGCGCGATCTTCGACCCCAACGACGTGATGGGCTCTGTCAACGGGATCCGCCGCGACTACGAGCAGTACGGGATACGGGCCACGTCGGTGTTCCCTGCGGGCACGTTCCCGCAAGTGGCGATCGACGATCCGAAGATGTACCCGATCTACGCGACCTGCGTCGAGCTCGGCCTGCCGATCTTCGTTTGCGCCGGGATACCCGGTCCGCGGGTGCCATTTGCCCCGCAGGAGGTCTCGCGCATCGACGTCGTGATGTTCGACTTCCCCGATCTGGTGTTCGTCACGCGCCACGGCTGCGAACCGTGGGAGGACCTCGCGGTGAAGCTGATGTTGAAGTGGCCGAACCTGTACTACTCCACTTCTGCTTTCGCCCCGAAGTACTACCCGAAGGCCATCATCGACTACGCCAACTCCCGCGGCGCCGACAAGGTCCTCTACGCGGGCTACTTCCCCATGGGCCTCTCGCTCGAGCGGATATTCAGCGAGCTGCCCAACGTGCCGTTCAAAGACGAGGTGTGGCCGAAGTTCCTGTACGGCAACGCTGCCCGCATCCTCGGCCTCACGGACTGATCGATGGCCCTGGCGATTACCACCGAGCAAGAGCAGTTGGCGGCAGCTGTCACCAACTTCGCCGCGCGCCACGCGCCGATCGACAAGACAAGAGCGTCGTTCGACTCGATCGCAGCGGGCGAGCTGCCGCCGTGGTGGGAGGAGCTCACCGCGTACGGATTTCACGCGGTCCACCTCTCCCAATCCGTCGGGGGTCAGGGCGGCACGATGACCGACCTGGGCTGCGTCATCGAGGCCGCCGCCGCGGCGCTATTGCCCGGTCCCCTGCTCAGCACCACAATCGCCAGTGCCGTCGCCGATCTCGCCGACGACTCCAAGACAACCCTGATCGCCGAACTCGCCGCCGGAGCGACCGCCGCCGTCGTGCTGCCAGAGCACTCCAATGTCCGCGCTGCCGCCGACGGCGATGGCTGGCTGCTTGACGGAGCTTGTGCGCCGACGCTCGGAATAGCAGCCGCGCAACGAATTCTGATCGCCGCGCATACCGATGACGGTACGGTGCGGTGGTTCACACTCCCAGCCGAGGGCGCGGGGCTGTCGATCGCGCGGCCACGCGGCACCGACCTGAGCACGGATGTCGGCATCCTGACACTGACTGCCCACGCCGTCTCCGCGAGCACCGAAATCACCGGAATCTCCGTCGAGCGCGCCCACTGCACCGCCGTCGCCCTCACGGCGTGCGCGTCCGCAGGCACGGTGCGCAGATGCGCGGAGGCTGCAACGAACTACATCCGCACCCGTGAGCAGTTCGGTCAGCCCGTCGGCGCCTTCCAAGCCTTACAGCACAAGGCGGCAGTGCTGTTCGTCAACTCGGAACTCGCGTCCGCCGCATCATGGGATGCCGTCCGGGCGTGCGGGGATTCCATTGAGCAACAACGACTCGCCGCAGGGGCGGCAGCGTTGATGGCCATCGCTACGGGTCCCGATCTCGTGCTCGACGCCCTGCTGATGTTCGGCGCCATCGGATACACGTGGGAGCACCACACCCACCTGTACTGGCGTCGCGCGACCGGCCTCGCAGCATCAATCGGATCCATCACCCAGTGGGCCCGTCAATCGGGCGAGCTTCTACTGACGGAAAAGCGCTCAACCGCACTGAATCTCGGTGACGTCGAGTCGGAGTTCCGCGCCTCGGTCGCCTCGACCCTCGACCAAGCCCGCGCCTCGCGCAACGCACATGCGTCTGATGACGACAGGGCACCGGGACTTGCCTGGGGAGACCAGCGCGATCTGCTTGCCGAACACGGTCTGGTCGCGCCACACCTGCCGGCGCCGTGGGGGATCGGCGCATCGTCGTTGCAGCAGGTCATCATCGCCGAGGAGTTCGACAAACGACCCGACGTGCAACGACCCTCGCTCGGCATCGCGGAGTGGATCCTGCCGACGATCCTCAGCCACGGAACCGACGCGCAGCGAACGCGATTCGCCGAACCAATGCTGCGCGGCACCCAACGCTGGTGCCAGCTGTTCAGCGAACCAGGCGCGGGCTCTGACCTCGCATCGCTGAGCACCCGCGCCAGAAAAGTCGGCGGTGGGTGGGTGATCAACGGCCACAAGATCTGGACGTCACTAGCCGACCGCGCGCAGTTCGGGGCACTGCTCGCCCGCACCGATCCAGACGCTCCCAAGCATCGGGGTATCAGCTACTTCCTCATCGACATGTCGGCGCCGGGCATCACCGTCGAACCCATCAGGCAGGCCAGTGGGCATCAGGACTTCAACGAGGTCTTCTTCACCGATGTCTTCGTTCCCGACGACATGCTCGTCGGAAAGCCCGGCGACGGTTGGAATCTCGCGGTCGCCACCATGGCTGTCGAACGCACCGCGATAGGAAACTACGCCAACATCGATCGATCGGCCGCGCTGCGACACGTGGCCCGCAACGACGGGCCGGATCGAGATGCCGCCCTGCAGGCACTCGGTGAGATCGAGGCATACACCGCCGCGATAAAGGCGATGGTGTTGCGGGAGACGCTCCGGTTGGCACAGGGACAGGCCGCCGGTCCGACATCCAGCATCGCCAAGTACGCGATGGTCATGCTGCTTCGCCGCGCTTCCACCGCAACTCTTCGCCTGACCGGCGACGCCGCATTGCTCGAGGAGTCCGAGCCGGCCGTCATCGGCCCGTACTTGGACGTGCCGTCGGAACTCATCGGCGGCGGGACGGCCGAAATACAGCTGACCGTGATCGCATCCATGATCCTCGGTTTGCCGCGCAAGTAATGCGATCAACAGCCCAGCGGAAGGAACGACAGACGTGAAAGCGGACATTGGTTTTTCATTCTTCGATTGCGACAACCACTATTACGAGGCGCTTGATGCGTTCACCCGGTACATCGAACCGGAATACCGGAAGCGCGCGATTCAGTGGGCGCAGATCGATGGCAAGCAGCGGCTGATGGTCGGCGGGCGGGTCAACAGGTTCATTCCGAACCCCACCTTCGACCCTGTCGGCAAGCCGGGCGCGCTCGACGAGTATTTCCGCGGCCGCAACCCCAAAGGCGCCGATCTGAACTCCCTTTTCGGCGAATTGGAGCCGATCCCCGCCGCCTACCGCGACCGCGACGCGCGGCTGGCGTTGATGGACGAGCAGGGGATGCAGGGCTGCATCATGCTGCCGACCCTCGGGGTCGGCATGGAGCAAGCGCTTCTGTCCGACCTGGACGCTCTGGTCGCGACGTTCCGTGCCTTCAACCGGTGGATGGATGAGGACTGGGGATTCGCTTATCAGGAGCGCATTTTCGCCGCGCCCTACATCACGCTCTGCAAACCCGCCGCTGCAGTGCGCGAACTGGAATGGGCGCTGGAACGCGATGCGCGGTTCATCGTCATGATCCCTGGACCGATCGCCACCGATGTCGGCATGCGCGCACCGGGCGACCCGATGTTCGACGACTTCTGGCGATTGGCCAACGATTCGGGTATCACCGTCTGTTATCACTCGGGCGAGACGTACTACTCGAAGTTCATGCCGGCCTGGGGTGAGCCGGACTACATGATGTCCTTCCAGGCGCTGCTCGGGTTCCGATCACTGTTCTCCGGCGACGCGCTTCAGGACACCTTTGCCAACCACCTCCACAACGGCCTGTTCCTCCGGTTCCCGAACCTGCGAATGGCGTCCATCGAAAGTGGCTCGGCGTGGGTGTTCCACCTCTTCGAGAAGCTGACCAAGTCGTACGGCCAGATTCCTTTCATCTATCAGGAGGACCCCCGCGAGACCTTCAAGCGCCACGTCTGGGTGTCACCGTTCTACGAGGACGAGCTCGCCAGCCTGCTGAAACTGCTGGGCCCGGAACGCATCATCATGGGTTCGGACTTCCCGCATGTGGAGGGTCTCGCCGACCCGGCGTCCTACATCAAGGACCTCGAGAACTTCGATTACACGCCTGAGCAGTGCCGTGTCGTCATGCGCGACAACGGGCTCAGCCTGGCGACCCGCCGCCCAGTCTGACGGGTGCTCTGTGGATGTCGAGAAGGCCAGCCTGGTTGCGATGCTCCTGGAGGTCGGTGAGGAGAACGCTGCGGTCCTCGTCGCCCGCTCAGAGCTGGGCGAGACGATCGATACCGATCGTGACCGCGACGTGCTCGAGAAGTTCGGGCTGGAGCGCGATCAGGTCGACGAGATCGCGCGGCTGGCCATTGGTGCGATCCAAGTCGACGACGTGAACACCCGGCGCCGAAACGGTGAAATGGCGAAGACGATCTCACGACGCTGGGCCGACCTCGTCGACGGCTGGACGTCGGAATGAGCCTTTTACCTGGGCGAGCAGACGCAAAAGTCCGCGACACGCCGCAGTTTTAGATGCCTTTGTGTCTGCTCGCGGATAACTAGACCGACAGCAGCCGTTGGAAGAACTCTCGGTATCGCGTCAGCGCGAGTCGCAGGTCCTCAGTGGAGGCGGCATCGTCACGCGCCCACTGCGCCTCAAGTCGCGATCGCGCGTCGTCGACGCGTGACATGAGCTGCTCGATGGCCTCCTCGACGAGCATGTCGGCTTTCTGAACGGATCCTGCGGGGTCGTCGACGAAGGCCGCTTCGATGTCGTTCCACCGAAGCTGCAGCTCGGAGGATTCGTCCTCTGACGATGCATCTTCGGCGACTTCGGTTGTGGCGCTCGATGTTTCGGGATCCATGGTTGTCACGGGATCCGCCGCGTCGTCGTCGCTCAGCGGACGCACCTTCCCGCGTTTGATCACTGACATCACGAGGGCAATGGCCACCGTCAGCGCAATCAGGACGCCTGCGGCGATGAAGAACCAGCTCCAGACGGGCATCCCTTTTCACCTCCTGCACAGCGGATACCCGACCGTCGCCTACGGAAACGTCAATTCGTAATCGCAGGTCAGAGCGCCGTACTGCCCGTGCAAGCTCGAGGAACTCACCGCAGCGTCGTGGTGATGTGAACCTCCGACGTCAGGGTCTGATGAACGGGGCAACGGCCGGCAATCAGCAGTAACCGTTGCCGCTGTTCCTCATCGAGATCGCCGATGAGCTCGAGATCGAGATCGATCTGGTTGACCAGTCCGACGCGGGTTTCGCAGTCCGCACAGTCTTCGGCGTGAATACGTGAGTGCTGCAACGTGACCCGCACCTGATCGAGCGGCCACTCCTTGCGCTTGGCGTACATCCGAACCGTCATCGAGGTACAGGAGCCGAGCGCCGCGAGCAGCAGGTCGTACGGCGTCGGTCCCGCATCGTCGCCGATCGGCCGCGGTTCGTCGGTGACCAGTTCATGGTTCCCGGCAGTGATCCGCTGGGTATATGGCCCCGCGCCCGACTCGGCCACGATGACGATGCCTTGCGGCGATGACGCGTCGCGGGCAGTCTCAGGTGCGGTCACTGCGCCTCCTCGGCTCGGAGCGCGGACCGGGCTTCGCCGCGCCGCAGCGGAAGTTAATCGACAAACGCGATGCGCGGTCCAGAATGGGCGGATGCGATTCGGAAACTTCATGGCGCCTTTCCACCCGGTCGGACAAAATCCGACGCTCGCTCTCGAGCGAGACCTCAAGCTGATCACCGCGATGGACGAACTCGGATTCCACGAGGCGTGGATCGGCGAGCATCATTCCGCCGGGTTCGAGATCATCGCGTCACCGGAGGTCTTCATCGCAGTCGCCGCCGAGCGAACCAAACACATCAAGCTGGGCACCGGGGTGAGCTCACTGCCGTACCACAATCCCCTGATGCTCGCCGATCGCATGGTGCTGCTCGACCACCTGACCCGCGGCCGCGTGATGCTGGGCTGCGGACCCGGGCAGCTCACGTCGGATGCACACATGCTGGGTATCCCGGCGGACGAGCAGCGTCCACGCATGGAGCAGTGTCTCGACGCGATCATGCGGCTGCTCCGGGGCGAGACCGTCACCATGGAGACCGACGGATTTACTCTCAAGGACGCACGGTTGCAGCTGAAGCCCTACAGCGATCCGTGTTTCGATGTCGCCGTCGCGGCGTCGTTCTCCCCCACCGGTCCACGCGGCGCGGGAAAGCACGGCATCGGCATGCTTTCCATCGCGGCGACGGCCAAGCAGGGGATGGATCTGCTTGCCCACCACTGGGCGACGTGGCAGGAGGTGGCCGAAGACCACGGGCACGTGGCCGATCGGTCGAAGTGGCGCCTCGTCGGCCCGATGCACCTCGCCGAGACCCGTGAGCAGGCGGAGCGCGACGTCGAATACGGCATCGCCGAATTTTCGCGCTATTTCAAACACATCCTGCCCGCGGGCCCCGTACAGGGCGATTCAGCGTCAGAGATCATCGCGAACAACCGGGAGTCCGGTTTCGCAGTGATCGGGACGCCCGACGATGCCGTCGCCAAGATCGAGGAATTGGTCGAGGCGAGCGACGGCGGCTTCGGCGCATTCCTGTTGTTCGACCACGATTGGGCACCGCCCGCCGCGAAGCTGAAGAGCTATGAACTGTTCGCGCAGTACGTGATTCCACACTTCACCGGTCAGCTCGAGGGGCCGGCCGCCTCGGCCGACTGGGTGATCGGAAGCGGGACAGAGTTCGTCGATCGTGCCTCACACGCGATCGGTAAGGCGATCGAGGACCACGAGGCCGAACGAAAGGCGCGCTCAGCCACCTAGGACTGTTCGCGGATACCCGATAA
>JBIQHU010000154.1:0-11934 GCA_044508395.1 Mycobacterium sp.
TTGCTGTCGTGGAGCGTTTCCGCTGGTAGAAAGAGTGCCCCCGGCAGGATTCGAATTAGCCGCCTAGTGCAGGGTACCTTCGCTGATTGTTCTGCGAAAATCGCTGTTTAACTGGTGATATGTGCCCAGCCGCATCGTGACAGATGTGGACATGAGCGCCGTCGAATGATTGTCTGGATGGCATACAGATGGCACGGTGGGCGAAAGGCGGCGGGTCTATGGCTGGCAAGGCGGGGCACCGAGGTTGGGGGCGGATTAGGCAGCTTCCGTCCAAGCGCTACCAGGCCAACTATGTGGGGCCGGATCTGGTACGCCATAACGCGCCGTCGACGTTCACGACCCGGATGGATGCCGAGGCGTGGCTGGCCGCCGAGCGGCGTTCGATCGAGCGCGACGAGTGGGTCGCTCCTGCGCAGCGGGTCGCTGATCGGACGGCGAGGGCGGTGACGCTCGCCGACTACGCCGGTAACTGGGTAGGGCATCGGAACGTGAAGCCGCGAACGCGGTCGATGTATCGGGATCTGCTGCGGCTGCATATCATCCCGACGCTGGGGCGGACGCCGTTGAAGAACGTCACCCCCGAGACGGTACGGGTCTGGTTTGCCGCGTTGGGCACCGAGCACGTGCGACGCAACAGCCACGCCTACGGCCTCCTGCACGCGGTCTGCGCCACGGCGGTCACCGACGGGCTGCTGGCAGCCAATCCGTGCAACCTGTCCGGGGTGATGAATCCGCCCCGCAAGCGGGAACCGGTGATCTTGTCGGTGGCTGAGGTCGCCGCGCTCGCCGACGCTATTGCTCCGCAGCGATTGCGCGCTCTGGTGCTGCTATCGGCGTGGTGCGGGGTGCGCTGGGGTGAGGTGTCGGAATTGCGGCGCAAGGACATTGGCGGTGAATGCGAGACCGTTCATGTGGTGCGGGCGGTCACCCGCCGCGACCGCGAGTATCGGGTGGATACTCCGAAGTCCGGCGTGGGGCGCGTGGTGGCGATACCTCCACATCTACGCGACGCTGTTCGCGCACACCTGGATGTGCATGTGGCAAAAGATGCTGAGGCCCTGTTGTTTCCAGCGGCGCGAGGTGGGCATATGAATGATCGGGTGTTCAGTCGTGAGTACTTCACGCCCGCGCTCGCCCAGATTGGCCGCAGCGGGGTTCGAGTCCACGATCTGCGTCACTTCGCCGGGACACAGGCCGCCCGGGTGGGCAATCTGGTGGAGACGATGGCTCGCCTCGGGCACAGCACCGCCAAAGCATCCCTGATGTATCAAGCCATCGTGTCCGGGAGGGACCACGAAATCGCCGCCGCCCTCTCCGAACTGGCTGCTGACCCCGCAAAGTAGAGCGTGCCGCCTTGGCGGTGGTCCGTAGCCGACCTCTGCGGGTGGGGCAACTGGAGGCGGCGCGCCTGAAGCGCCTCGGCGGTTGGCGCTTGTCACGTGATGTGCAGTCGTGAATGGCGTTGCGGAGTATAGGGTTTGAGTTGCAGCGCACCCGCGCTGCGGCGCGATGCGATTTTGATTCGAGGCAGACTAGCGGTGGCTGACGAGGGCTGGAAGGCAGTGCAGGTGGTCGGCGACCTGGCGGTGGGCGCCCATTCGTCGCAAAAAATCGAAGTGAACAGCCACGGTATTGGTGTCACGGGTGGGGTCACTGAGATTGCGGGGGCTGGCGCTGCGAGTGACTTCCACGCCGGAAAAACAGATGACGGCAAATTCGCTGTCGGTGGGCATTACGGGCGCGCTTGGGGCCTTGGTGGCGCCGGGCTAATCGAAATAATTATTGACCCTAAAGAAGTGGCGGGCGGTTTAAAAGATCTCGTGGACTGGTTTGTGAAGTAGGTAGCATTGAATGATTAAACATAGTGTTCGATTCGATGCACACGTCCCACCTGGTTGGTCGAAAGTAGATCCTGCGGGGGCTGGCGAGCCTAACGCCAGTACTGTGTTCCTTCGTGACGCGGATAACGGAAGTTCTCGCGTTCCGGTCATAACGATCACTGAACACCTCTTTCGGTCCTTGGACGTCGATCTGAAAGGACTTGCGTTAGAGTACACAGAACGTATGCGCAAGAAGGTAATCGGACTGGAGATCGAAAGGTCCGAATATATAACGAGGGATGCGCCAGCAGAATATGGGCAGGAGATGGAATTCCTTCTGGTTAGTGGTGTCGCCGCTAAATTAGCCCATATGACCATCGCCATTCCAGCTGTCGGTGGCGAGACGTGTGTCCTGGAAATTGCATTCTGTGCGCCCAAAGAAGAATATTCGGCCTGTAGTGGAGAATTCGGTGAGTTTTTGAAATCTCTTCGCGTAGTCACCGACGGTGCGATATGAGCGTATTTCAGACGATCCATCGCATGCTGGGGTTCGGAGTATTCGCCGTGGTGTTCCCCCTCGTTGCCTGCAGTGGGCAAATCTCGGTCGGTCCACGAATGTCAAGCGAGGACCTGGCTGGAGGGGTCAAACTGCATATGAATGAACAGACGGGTTTTCCTCCAAAGTCGGTGACGTGTGACGGCCCACTGAACGCAAAGGTCGGTGCCACACAAAGCTGCACTTTGATCTGGCCCGATGACACTTCAATAGGGTTAACTACAACGGCAACGAAAGTGGATGGCTTGGACATCACCTACGACATCGTCATTGATACCCCTGAACCGAATCCGAGTCGGTGAAACTATGAATTCTCAAGCCTGTTCGCGTTCAAGGTTCGCGATTGCCGCACTGTTGCTCGGGCTCTCAATTACAGGATGCTCCGTGTCCATCGGCGGGGGCGGTGATGATACTCCGATTGTTAGTACGTCCGAGACCCCCCACATCCCCCAGGCCGGCCTCGAGCGTTCCGTCAAGGAACAGTTGACCGACCAATCAGGGGTTGAAATTCGTGATGTGACTTGCGACGGAATTCTAAAGGGCACAGTCGGCGCCACGCAAAGGTGCATAGCAACTGGCGCTGATGGTGTTCGGATCGGAGTTACAGTCACAACCAAATCGGTGAGTGATACGAATGTAAAATTCGGGATCAAGGTAGATGACAAACCTATTGGATAAGTTGGTTCTGCAAGCTGCGAATTGACGCAGGATAGTATTCGGCGGGTGGGCAGTAGTTGCGGCGCGTCAACTCCGCGCCGTCCACATACTTGATGGAGGGGCAATGGCGGAATACAAAACAATTGAATGCTACAAGTCTCGGCTTGAAGACGGGACGAAGTATTACGGTCGAGACGGCTGGAGGAGGAAGTCGGTCGAACCGCACTACGAAGACCGAGACAAGATCCTGATCGAATTCGTCAAAGACTGACTTACCGCCGGTCCTACCACGATCGTGGTTATCTGCGCTTCCGGTTGAGCAAACAGATGCGGCGACACAGCATGCTGCACGCGAGGGGGGAACCTGACGATGGTCCGACACAGGATCACTGTCCAACGGGCCAGCGAGGAGGAGCTGTCTGGTCTCGCGTCGTGGTACACGATGATTGACCCGGAGATGCCCGACCTGCCGGCAGACGAGGTGAACGCGCGGTTCGTCAACGCTTTCCGGTCGGGAATACTGGGCCGCGCGCTAGGTCATGGCCGGGATTCGCTCGATGCGCTGCTGGAGCACATCGACCTCGATGAGCAGTTGTTGTCTCGGATACTGGTGTTGTCGGCGCGGTGCGACGGTGAAACTGTGGGAATGCTGCTGTGCAGTCCACCGGTCGGGCTCTACAACGATGTGATGCCGCAGACGGTTTCGTATCCGCAGCGCACGGTGCAGCAGATGCATGTCGCCCTGGTGGTGGGGCTGGTCAAGCTGGAGATGGTGGCCATCTCACCCGAGCACCGTGGGCGCGGCCTGGGAGCCCGATTGGTCCGCAACGCTATCGACACCGCCCGCAAATCGGCCGTCGAGCGCATGTACGGGCAGTTCCATAACGAGGACGGGCTGACCGGGTTCTACGAGAAACTCGGTTTCACTGTTCCCGGCCCAGGACAAGCGATTTCGGCTGTCTCAGACTTCCCCATACAGATTCACTCGGCACCGGGCGAAACTCCGTTCCACCAGACTGTGGGGCCGCCTGCACGGCTGTTCTGACGCACGAGAAGGGGTTAGGGCGATCGACATCGACGATGCGACTTTGACAGTGAATGCTCCAGCGGATTTTGCCGACCTCACCGGGATAGACCCGATGGCCTTGGTGCGGGACGGGCACGCCGCCAGCTTCGGATTGACGGCGCACCCGTTCGCATACGAACGCCCGAGCCCACTTGCCCGACCCGCCAGGGTCTGCTTCGATCCGTCGCTCAAGCTCAACATCATCCTGGTGAAACCCGAGCGCCAAAACAAAGGAACCGGCACCACACTGCTGAACGCCGCCGTCCGATATGCCGACCTGAAGCGACTGCCCTTGTGGTTGTGCGCAATTGGTGACGAACAGCTTACCTACGGAGGTGATGACGTGTTCATGACCACCGAGCGGCTGGTGCAGTGGTATGGCAAGCACGGTTTCGTGCCCGTCAGTGAGGGAGAGACCGACAGATATGGAATCGACTGTGGTGGGCCAAGAGTTGCGATGATTCGCTACCCCCACTGAGCCGACAGGAGGTACCGTGCGTGGATGTTGTCGTGCAAGTAGTGCTGCCTATTGTGACTCTGGCATCCGGGTGGGCGCTGGCAAGTTGGAATAGCCGTAGGCACCGGAACTGGGATGCATTGAGCGCCGACCTCGACCTCGCCGACAAGCTCAAGAATCAGTATCCCGAACATGCGAAGTGGATTCGGGATTCGGTAGCTGTCCGGCTCAAAGGTCGCGCATTGTCCGACAGCCGTTTCCGTAGCGACTTTCTTGTGGTCGCGGTGGGGGTCCTCGTTTCGCTGTTCGGGGGTTTCTGCTTGCTGATCGGGGTTACCTCGCTTCGGCACGCAGAGGAGCGGGTGGAAACATGGATGGCGTCCGGCCCCCTGGTTGCTGCGGTGTTCTTCGTTGTTAGTGGGGCATTCATGATTTTCAGCGGGATCAGGAGCAGTCCCCGACTTCCCGGCGTCTCGGAGCTGTTCCTCCCACAGGGCAAGAAGATTCAGGACCAGTTGTTCGATCAGCTCAAAATCCTGCACAGCAATGCGATGAACCTCCCCGACGCCTTCGCGCAATTGCCTGAACGTTCAGCGGACACGGCCGATGCCAACGTGGCTTGTTCAGCTGCGCCCAGTCCGGACAGGGATTCAGCTCCCCGATAATCAAGCCAGCCAGCTCTTGATCCCAGTACTGAAAATTCTCACCGCTGGTCATGCTGGCTGGTGTTTGGCGGCGGACGGAGGGCGAGTGGAGCGGCCGGCGCGGACGGGAGCGCCAGCGGACGGAAGCAGAGGGAGCGCAGCAGAGCCCGCAGGTAGCCGCCTGGTGGCTGCGCCGTTCGTCGGTGTGCTGGCGTTTGGCGCGGTCACGGCGGTTGGGGCTGCGGGCCGCGGGCGGTGCTCGTAGGGTGCTGGTATGTGCACGGAGCTGGTGGAGCGTGCGCGGCGAGAGGCTGAGGAACGGCTGTCTGGGTTGCCGCGTCGGTTGGAGCATGTGCGTGGTGTGGTGCGTGCGGCGCAGCGATTGCAGGGGCGTTTCGACGCCGAGACTGGCGCGTGTCTGGTGGCTGCGGCCTGGTTGCATGACATTGGCTATGCGCCCACGGTACGAACGTCGGGGTTTCATCCGTGCGACGGCGCGGAGTTTGTACGCGCGGAGGGTTTCGGCGAGCTGGTGACCTCGTTGGTGGCGTTTCATACCGGCGCGCCGGCCGAAGCGGCAGAGCGTGGGATTTCGGGGCTGTCGGCGTTTAGCGCACCGCCACGTGATGTGTTGGATGCGTTGACATTTTGTGATTTGACGACTGGCCCGGATGGGTCGGTGGTGTCGCCTGAGGTCCGGCTGCATGAGGTACTGGAGCGCTACGGGCCGGATGATCCGGTGCACCGGGCGGTCGATTCGTCGCGCGGGGAGCTGCTGGCGGCGGTGGGTCGGGTGCGGGGCTGGTCCCCTAAGGTTGACTAGCCGTCGATTAGCCCAGGTAGGGGCTGGCGCGGTGTTGCAGGTAGTGGGTGATGCGCAGCCGCATGGACGGGTGCATGTCCAGGGCGGCGATGTCGGCGGGGCTGGTCCAGGCGATGTCGGTGCTTTCGTGGTCGATGGCCAGGGTGCCGCCGAGCAGGCTGGTGGTGAAGCACAGTGAGAATTGTTGGCGGACTTCGCCATCGGAGAATGCGACGACGTACGCGGGGTTGGTATAGATCCCGACCAGGCCGGTGACCTCCACATCGAGGCCGGTTTCCTCTTTGACCTCCCGCACGGCGGTTCCGGCGATGGTCTCGCCGATGTCGTGCCCGCCGCCGGGTAGCGCCCACAGGGTGTTGTCGCGGCGTTTGACCAGCAGGATACGACCCTCGGTGTCGGTGACGATGGCCGACGCGGACGGGACGACGCTGTTGGGCTGCGGAGCCTGGGGGTCGTTGTAGTAATCGATGCGCATCAAATGCCTTCCAAGGGTGAGGCGTCGGGCGATTCGGGTAGCGGTGTGGCGTTGTCCCAGACCCGGGCGAATGCCCGTTCCAAAGTGGCCCACAGTTGGGGCTCCTCGTGCCGGGACAACAGCATGACGGGGTTGTTGCGACCCGGGGACCCGTAAATGTGGAAATTGACGATCACGGCGTCATCGACCCGGAAGATGGAGGAATACAGCGTGGTCTGATGCGTACGGATGTGCAGGCCGTGGGTCAAGGCGTACGGGGCGAGCAGTTCAACAGAGTTGCGGCTGCGCGCGATGACAGATTCGCCGATGCCTTCCTCCTCGCCGCGAAGGGTCATGACCTGGCTGTCGGGGTCGCCGACGAGGAAGCGGACCGTGACGCCGCGCTTGGTCGCGGCCAGCAGGATATCGAGGAAGCCGTCCAGCGTGTCGAACAGGAAGGTGGCGGCGATCACCAGAATGTCGATGGACGTCTGAGCGTGCGAGAAATGATCACGCCACACATTGATCGGTACCTGAGTGCGGCTGGCATAGAACGTCGCAGTGAACGGTCCGGGTATCGCTGCGACGGGAGATTGTGCGGGATTAGGTGGCGGGAACTTGGCCGGCCACAGGTCATGCGGAGTGCAGCCGAGCACTTCGGCGGCACGCTGTGCGTTGCGCTCCTGGACGTTGGCTTCAGCGTTGGTGAGCCAGCGCTGAACGGCCTTGAGCGACACGTCAGCCAGGGCGGCGAACCGTTGCGGTGAGAGCCCTTTAGCCCGTATGCGGTCCTTAAGCCGGTCGTTAGGGACCGACTTGGCATTGGCGTTGCTGGGCGACTCAACGTCCATGGCGCTGCCATCCACCTCCTGGTCACCGTCCGGTACTGGCCTGCATCGACCATAGCGTGCGACGGCCACGCCGATGTGACGCATGTCCGCAAACATGAACGGCGATGTCGCGCTGATGTCCACCGCGATGTCCGAAATGTCTTGAGCCGTGTCGCAGATGTCCGAAGATGTCGTCAAATGTCGGTAGAGATGTCTGCGATGTCCATCTGAACTGGTTTCAGTGCCCGCCCGGGTGCAACCAGTTCACGAAAGGGACAGCAGGACAATGAAACTCAAGGTGGACACCTCGGGGGTGTCGTTTTTGTGCACGAGGGCTGCTGAGCAGCGGACCGATTTCGGGTCGGGACAGCCGAAGATCGACAAGGCCACCGGGTTGGGGCTGTGGGTGGTCCAGGTGATGGCCCTGGATACCGACGGCGGTGAGGTACTCGCGGTGACGGTGGCGGGTGAACCGAAAGTCACTGTCGGACAACCCGTCACCGTGACCAACCTGGTGGCGCTGCCGTGGAGCCAGGACGGTCGTTCCGGGGTGGCGTTCCGTGCGGATGCGATCACCTCTGGTGCGGGCAAGGCTGCCGCAACACCGGAACGCAGCTAACCCCGCAGGGTGGTCCCCGGCCACCGGCATTCACCGCTCACGGTGGCCGGGACCATCCGCATCCATTCTCCACTCCCTCTCCCACTTGCACTTTCACACCGATTGGTGGTCATTTGTCATGTCTTCCACGTCAAACAGTAAGAACAACAACAACAATCAGTCCTCATCCGAGGATGATTGGCTGGGCGACTTGCTGGTCTCGGTGCTGACCGGGATCGGACATCTTCTGTGGTGGGGGGTGCGGTTCCCGCTGCTCGGCGGCCCCACCGCCGTCGCGGTCGGCATCGGTGTGTGGCAGGGCCTCAACGCCGGATTCTTGACCGCCCTAGCGCTCCTCGTCGCCTTCACGCTGTGGATGGTGTTCGATGAACCCGGGTTTGACCGGTGGGTGATCAACCCGCCCCGGCGCTACTACCAGCGCTGGTCACGCTATCTGCGCCGCTGGGAGCAGGTCTGTGCCCTGCACGGACTGACCGCCACCCTCGGGGAGCGGACCCTGGTCCCGGTACTGGGGTCGGTGCTCATCGGTGGGGACACCGACGTGCTCGACGTTCAACTGGTGACGGGCCAATCGACCGCCGACTGGAACAAGCAGGCCGCCGCCCTGGCCGCCACGTTCAAAGCCGATCGGCTTACGATCACCACCACCGCGCCCGGTCAGGTGCGCATCACCATCATGCGCGGCGACGTACTGGGCGAACCAGTAGTCCTGCCGATCCCGGCCCCGGGCGATCCGGTCGACCTGGCGGCGGTGCCGGTCGGGGTCACAGAAACCGGCCGCCCGTGGCGACTTGGCGTGTTGGGGCATCACATCCTGGTGGCCGGCGCGACCGGGGCCGGCAAAGGCTCGGTGTTGTGGTCACTGATCGCCGCACTGGCCCCCAACGTGAAAACCGGCCGGGTGCGGCTGTGCGTCATCGACCCGAAAGGCGGGATGGAACTGGGCGCGGGCGCACCCATGTTCAGCTTTTTCTCCCACGACGCCACCGGGCGGACCCTGGAACTGCTGCACGCCCTGGTCAACTTGATGCACCAGCGGACCGACCGGCTGCGCGGCCATACACGTTTGCACACCCCCACCCACGCCGAACCGCTGTTTGTGGTGGTGATCGACGAAATCGCCGCGCTGACCGCCTATGTGACTGACCGCAAGATCCGCGCCGAAATCGACGGACTGCTTGGACTGCTGTTGTCGCAGGGGCGTGCCGTGGGTATTTCGGTGGTGGCCGCCGTGCAAGACCCGTCCAAAGACACTCTGCCGCTGCGGCAGCTGTTCACCACGCGCATCGGGCTACGACTCACTGAGGCCACCCAAACGGCGATGGTGCTCGGGCAGGGGACACGCGACGCCGGGGCCGAATGCGACCGGATCTCGGATGCCACACCCGGTGTCGGCTACGTGCTGGTGGACGGCACTGCCCAGCCGGTGCGGGTGCGGGCCTTTTACGTGACCGATGACGACATCACTCATCTGGCCCGCACCTTCGGTGCCCCGCGCCCCCGCACCGGCGGCACACGCAACAACGGGCACAGTGTCGAGGACCGCGACGGACGGCAGCAGTGAGCATGTCCGCGATGTCGGCGAGGGCGGGCCATCCGATGGTGGGGAACCCGGCGATCGTGCTGCCGGGTGTCCCGGCCACCGTGGACCCGCAGTCGGTCATCGACCAGATGGTGCGGCGTGCTTCCTCGCCGGGATTCGAGACATGGTGGCGGCGCGCGGAATCGGTGGGCATGTGCGCACACCCCATCCAATTGACCGGCACCGATGCGTTCGGGCGGCAACAGTTGGTGTGGACGCGCTGCAACAACCGCCGCGCCAGCGTGTGCCCGTCGTGCTCGGATCTGTATGCCCGCGACACCTGGCAGCTGGTGCACGCCGGAACCGCAGGCGGGCACCACGAGATGCCCGCCGAGGTGGCCGAGCGTCCGCAAGTGTTCACCACCCTGACCGCACCCAGCTTCGGCCGCGTCCACTCCAGCACGGTGGGCGCGTGTCGGGACTATCGCCGGGCTGGTGGATTCGTACGGTGCAGTCATGGGAAACCGTTGTGGTGCAGCACCATCCACGATCACACTGACCCACGGGTGGGGCAACCGTTGTGCGGTGACTGTTACGACTACCTCGGGCATGTGCTGTTCAGTTGGTATCTGCCTGAGTTGTGGCGTCGTTTCACCATCGCGCTGCGCCGCGCTCTGGCGAAGACACTCAAAGCTGTTGGTTATCAACCCGATTCGGTGCGTGTCAGTTTCGTCAAAGTCACCGAAATGCAAGCCCGCGCCGTCCCTCACATCCATGCTCTGATCAGACTGGACCCCACCGAGGACCCCCACCACACCAGCGCCTACGAAGCCGCCCCCGCGCCTGAGCAGGCCACCGACAGCGGTGACCCGAACTCTCACGGCCCCGCCGCCGCGCGCGGTGGTGGGGAGCCCCGTCGCCGCAACCGGTGGGTATCGCCGGTCGCCGCCGCAGAGCTTGCCGCACTCATCCAACAGGCCGCCCGCGCTGTTTCGGTGACCGTCCCCGCCGCTGGCCCCGACCCGGCTTGCACCGCCGACGACACCGACGATGGTGATCCCGGCACGACGCTGACCGTGCGGTTCGGGACGCAGATCGACACACAACCGCTGCGCGCTGACTACACCGACGCCCACGACGATTCGATCCTCAACGAGCAAGCGTCAGCGTGGCTGTCGCCGCGCCGCGTTGCCCGATACCTCGCCAAATACGTCACCAAATCCCTGCAAGACTTCGGCATCAACGCCCGCCGCCTCAGCCCGGAAGCCATCGCAGACCTGGACGTATCCGAGCATGTACGCACCATCCTGACCACCATTGCCGCACTCGCCGCCAACGGGATGGCCGGGATCGGGCGCTGGCTGCACACCCTCGGCTACCGCGGACACATCACCACCAAATCCCGGCGCTACTCCACCACCATGGGCGCCCTGCGGGCTCACCGCGCAGCATGGACCCGTGAACAATGCAGCAATCTCGCTGTGACACATGATAATCCGATGCCGAACGTCGCGTACGCCGACGCGATCGGATGGCAGTTCGATCGCGCCGGACACTGCTCGCTGGGCGACCGCTCTCTGGTCGTCTCCGCTGCGTTGCGTCGTATCCACCTGCGCAGAGTTGGACTTATCGAATCCAAGTGTCAGATGCGCGAGGTGGGATCGTGACCGCCGCCGTACCGATCCCTGCGGGCAGCGGTCGGCGGCTGATTTCGTTGACTGAGGCTGCGGACAGGCTCGACGTGTCCACTCGAACCCTGCGCCGCTATATCGCGGCCGGTCGCCTCACCGGCTACCGCGTGGGGCCACGCTTGATCAAGATCGACCCCGCAGAACTCGACCAGGTGCCGACGGCGGTCGTGCACCGTGAACACATCGCCTAGCACCAGGCAATAAGGTGCGTCTCGGGCAGCGGATGCAACCGCCGCCGAATACGCGGCCTCACGAGGTCACG
Source organism: Mycobacterium sp. (assembly GCA_044508395.1). Taxonomy (GTDB): domain Bacteria; phylum Actinomycetota; class Actinomycetes; order Mycobacteriales; family Mycobacteriaceae; genus Mycobacterium. The sequence continues at coordinate 11,402 of JBIQHU010000154.1, forward strand.
TTGATGATTCTGTCGGTTCGCTGGGGTCGCCAGGCACGCGAAGCAGGGCCTGGTTGAACGCCCGAACCGTGATCGCTCCGCCGCGATGCACAGCGGTGTTGAGCTCATCGATCGCAGTCCGCACATAGGGACGTTGCGGATCGTTCTCATCGAGACCGAACTCGTACAGTTCCCACCGGTACTTGTTGTCCTCCAATCGGAACAACAGGTCGCTGATGACCTTTTCTAGATTGCGGAACTCCGCGTACAAGCCCGCGTAGTCGCGGGGTCGGTCGTCCTCGGGCAGTTTGGGTGGCAGTGTGATCGTCATTCCTCGACCCTAAATGCGTACCAGCACCCCCCTCACACCCCAAAATATCGAGGCAACGCGCGGCTCGGCCCGCGACGATGGCGACATGGAAGCCTGGGAGCCGATGGCACACACATGGCACGCCTATTAAAATGGAAGCTAAATAGACTGCCTGACCTGCGGGAATGTGAGTGCCCCCGGCAGGATTCGAACCTGCGGCCTTCTGCTCCGGAGGCAGACGCTC
>JBIQHU010000155.1:0-11803 GCA_044508395.1 Mycobacterium sp.
TACCGCAACAGTTACGTCTTTGCCGCGGACTGCTTTCCACGCCAGGCACTTCCGCAGTCGTGGTACGACGCGGGCATCGCCCACCGTTCATCCGATCTCGGCGAACTCGCCCGGATGATGAAGGTGCCCGAAGCACAGTTCGTGGCGACGGTGTCGCGCTTCGACGAATTGGCCCGCGCCGGTGACGATTCCGACTTCGGCCGCGGGAAGAGCGCGTACGACCGCTACTACGGCGACCCGACCATCACGCCCAATCCCAACCTGCGCCCGCTGGACAAGGGTCCGTTCTACGCGGTGAAGATGACGCTCAGCGACTTGGGCACGTGCGGCGCCCTGCGTGCCGACGAACGTGCCCGGGTGTTGCGCGAAGACGGCACTGCCATCGCTGGTCTGTACGCCATCGGCAACACCGCGGCGAATGCGTTCGGAACCACGTATCCCGGTGCAGGGGCGACGATCGCGCAGGGTTTGGTGTACGGCTACATCGCGGCCACTGAAGCCGCCGCGACATAGTCACGCGTCGTCGGCTTCGGCCTTCTTCTCGATTTCGTACCAGTACTCCGGTGCGGGCCACGGGATCTTCCCCTGCCCACCGTCGCCGACTCGCGGGAACTGGGCCTCCGCCTCGTCGAGTTCCTTGATCATCTTCAAGGTCAGCTCGCGCTCGTTGGCGTAATACCGTTCGGCCCATTGCAGCGCCACGCGCGCATACGCCCATGACGGATCCGCTTTGGCCCACTTGGCGTCCTTGGCCGCACTGCGGTGCATCTCATCGGCGTAGGCCAGGTGTTCTTGCAGCATCTCCTTGAGCCTGGCCGGAGTGGTGAGGTGCCCGAACGTCACCCTCAGCAACGGGTTGTGCTTGAGCACCGGCGGGTCAAGGGGCGAGTCATTCGCCCACCGGGTGAGGGCGTCCATCCCGGCCTCGGTGATCTTGTACAGCCTGCGATTGCGAGTCCCGCCGTCCTCGACACGAGACGTCACATAGCCGAGCTGCTCCAGCTTCCTGAGTTCGGAGTAGATCTGGCTGTACGCAGGGCTCCCGTAGAAGAACCGCATGCTCCAGTCGATCCATTTCCGGATGTCGTAGCCCGACAGCTCGTACTCGTAAGAGAGCATGCCCAACAGCGCCCAGCTGGTCGCCGCGAGACTCGGCTTACCCTGCTGATCGCTGCCTTTCACCTGTTCAGCCTAACAACACGGGTCTCCCCCGGACTCGCACTAACCGCTGGGCGGGACGTCAGGTTGCGGCCCGACCGGCGCAGCGGAGAGAGTTGCTTGCACCGTAACCCGAGGAAGTGAATGACCACAGCTCACGAACGGCTGGCGGCGTCCGTGCGCCGTCTGATCGACGCCACCATCCGCAGCGAGGTGGATGAGGCGGCCATTGCCGCGGTGACCGAAAAGATCGATTCGGCGACAGCCCAATTGAGCGATTCGCTGGTGCCGGGATCATTTGGTGTGCGGACGGGACCGGACGGGCAGTCCATCGCATTGGGCAACGTGGTAATCGGGTTGCGCAATCCCGTCGCTCCACCGCTGACCATTCGGCACGACGCGGACGGCACGGTCCACACGGAGTTCACGCTGGGTGCCGCGTATGAAGGGCCGCCGGGCCATGTCCATGGCGGTGTCTGTGCGTTGATCCTCGACCACGTCCTCGGCGCCACCGCTCATCTGCCCGGCAAACCCGCCGTCACCGGCACTCTCACGCTGCGCTATCTCCGTGGCACACCACTGGGCCGGCCACTGCACGCATCGGCGCATGTCGATCGGATCGAGGGTGCGAAGACGTTCGCCGTCGGCCACATCGCCGGTCCCGATGGCGTCACCGTCTCGGCTGAGGGTGTCTTCATTCATCCAAAAGGAGGGCAGCGAGATGGCTGACAATCAGAGCCCGGCACAGCAGTATCTGCCTATGGCTTCCCTTCAGCGATATGCGGACCGTCGAGTCCTGATCACCGGCGGCGGCTCGGGCATCGGCCAGGCGACCGTCCTGCGGATACTGGCCGAAGGCGGCCGTGTGGCCGCGGCGGACATCAGCGAGTCCGGGCTCAAGGACACCGTCGCCAAGGCCGAGTCGCACATCGACCGCCTGACGACAGTGGTCCTCGACGTTGCCAGTGAAGAATCCGTCAAGCAGGGCGTCGCCGGCGCCGTCGAGGCTCTGGGCGGCCTGGACGCGCTCGTCAACGCCGCGGGCATCTTGCGGGCGGTGCATTTCCTCGAGACCACACTTGCCGACTTCGAGCACGTGCTGCGGATCAATCTCGTCGGCACGTTCCTGATGACGCGGGAGGCCATCCCCGCGTTGCGCAACGGGACCGCCCCAGCGGTCGTCAACTTCAGCTCCACCTCCGCGGCCTTCGGCCACCCCTATATGTCCGCCTATGCGGCGTCGAAGGGTGGCATCCAGGCGATGACGCACACGCTTGCGCTCGAGTTCGCCAAGGAAGGAATTCGGTTCAACTCGGTCCAGCCCGGCTCGATCTCCTCCGGAATGACCGACGGCACCGGCGAATCCAAACAGAGCATCGGACCCGGGTTGCCCACCGATGCCGACTTCTCGCTATTCGGCAAGATCACGCCGGTCTTACCCGTAAATGGCGGCGGGATGTTCGCCAAGCCAGACGCCGTCGCCGCGGTGGTGGCGATGCTTGCCTCCTCCGATGCCTATTTCGTGACTGGGACGGAAGTACGGGTCGACGGCGGCACCCACATGTAAATTGCGTCGAATGACGACCCACGATCGGCCTATTCGCGTCATCCAGTGGACCACCGGAAACATCGGCCGACGATCGCTGCACGCGATCATCGGCCGCGACGACATGGAACTGGTCGGCGTGTACGCCCATGGTGCGGACAAGGTGGGAGTCGACGCCGCAGACCTTTCCGGCTGGCCCGAACCCACCGGCATCACAGCGACCAACGACATCGACGCGCTGCTCGCCGCCAAGCCCGACGCCTGTTGCTACAACCCGTTGTGGCCCAGCATCGATGAACTCGTCCTGCTGCTCGAAGCGGGCGTGAACGTCTGCACCAGCGCCGCCTGGATCACCGGCGGCAAGCAGACACCCGAGGATCTGGAACGCATCCGGAAAGCCTGCGAGAAGGGCAATTCCACCATCTTCGGCAACGGCGCCCACCCCGGCATGACGAACATGGTGGGTATAGTGCTGTCCGGCGCGTGTGAGCGGGTCGACGAGATCCGCATCACCGAGTCGGTCGACTGCTCGACCTACGAATCGGCGGGCACCCAGACCGCGATGGGTTTCTCGCAGCCCCCCGACACTCCTGGCCTCGCCGAGAGCGTGCGCCGCGAAAGCGAGGTGTTCGCCGAATCCGCGGCGATGATGGCCGACGCCATCGGCGCCACGCTCGACAGGATGACTTTCGACGTCACGTTCACGGCCGCCACGGGCCACAGCGACCTGGGCTTCATGCAGATTCCCGAGGGCACCGTCGCCGGCGTCATGGGCTATCACCGCGGCTGGGTCGGCGACAAGAACGTCGTCAGCGTGGGATTCAACTGGATCATGGGAAACCACGTCACCCCGCCCAAGCCGCTCGAACACGGTCACGTCATCCAGGTGTTCGGCTTGCCCAATATGCGTACGGTGCTGCACTGCCTCCCGCCCAAGGACTGGACGGAGTCCGGGTTCATGGGCCTCGGCATGATCTACACCGCGATGCCGGTGACCAACGCGGTGCCCGCGGTCGTCGCGGCCGAACCGGGCATCGTCACGCTGAAAGACCTTCCGCCGATCACCGGCCGCGTCGCACGCTAGTCGACGCCGCCTACTCGGCAGTCTGGACCACGACGCCGACGGCGCCCGCACCCAGGTGGATCGACAGCACCGGACCCATATCGGCCACGGTCAACGATTCGATCTGCGGCAGGCGGGTGGTCAGCGCGGCGCCCATCTCGTCGGCGCCGTCGTGATTGTCGACGTGGTGGATGGCGATGCTCGCGCGGCGCTCACCGACGATCTCGACGACCCGGTCGACCATGGCCGCATGCGCCTTGGTGATCGTGCGGATCCGCTGATCCAGCACCAGCCGACCGTCCACGTCGAGCGTCAGCAACGGCTTGAGCGACAGCGCCGTACCCAGCCACGACGCGGCCGTGCCGATGCGCCCGCTGCGCCGCAGGTTGTCCAGGCGGTGCACGACGATGAACGCGTGGGTGCGCGGCACCGCCGAACGTGCCGCGGCCTCAACGGCTTCCAGGTCCGCGCCCGTTCGAGCCGCCTCGGCCGCCGCACGCGCGACGAACCCGACACCCATCGCGGCACTCCGCGAGTTGACCACACGGACCGACGACCCGAACTCTCGCGCGGCCTGAACCGCGGTACTGAACGTGCTCGACAGCGCGGCCGAGAGGTGGACGGCGACGACACCGTCACCGTCACCGTCGGCCAGCGCCTGCTGATATGTCTCGATCAGCTCGGCCGGCGATGCGCCCGAGGTGGTAGCGCGCACCTTTTCGTGGACGTCGTAGGGCACGTCGTCGACGCCGTCGCGCAGGTCGACGCCGTCGATGAGCACATGCAGCGGCACCTGCCGAATGTCGTACTGCTTCAGCTCATCTGAATGCAGACGCGACGACGAGTCCGTCACGACGATCACGGACACGGCACACCAGCTTCGGCGAGGGCCTTGAGCATCAGGTCGGCCACGGCCTGATGAGCCTCGAAGTTCCAGTGGATGCCGTCGGGATTGCCCCGTCCGCTCATGACCTCTTCACCGACGGCGGCCTTCAGGTCGACCAGCGGAATGTCATGTTCTGCCGCCCATGCGGTGATCGCCATCACGGTGGGCTCGCGCCCGTGGTGCGCCCGTCCGTAGGTGTCCGCGATGTGCACCGACGGCAGCGACGCCACGACGGGTATCCCCGGCCTGTTGAAATCGATGGCGCCGCGGGTCATCTCGAGATACTCCACCGACACGTGCGGCGGGAGAGCTGATCGCGACACCGGCGACAATCGCGGCTGCAGCCACCCATAGCCGTCGCGCACCCAGCGCCGAAGCCACGACGGACGGATGTACCGGATCAACTCGCGCAGCGCCGTCGGCAACGGCGACGGCAGCGAATCCATGCCGCCCGTCGCGAACACGACCGCACCGGCTCGCGGTAGCGCCGCCCACGCCCGCGGGTCCTGAGTCGCCGCCCACCAGACGTCGCGACACGTCCAGCCGATCCTGCCGATCAGTTCGACATCCCAGCCCAACTGGGCGGCAACGATATTGGGCCATATCCGCGGGTCGTCGGACGGCAGACCACCTGTCGGGCCGTAGTACGACAACGAGTCGCAGAACAGCAGCAGCGTCGGCCTCGAATCAGAGGACATCATTGGCCACCTGCGCCGAGGCGTTCCAGACGTCCAGTCGCCACCGGATATCCGCTGACGCGGCGTTGATTTCACTGTGCGCCGACAGCTGCACCCAGCTGCAGTTGCCCATGCCACCGAGGATCGGCCAGTTGTCGACGGGCAGCCCGAGCAGCGACGCGGTCAGCGCTGCGATCAAGCCGCCGTGCGTGACGAGCACGACGGGGCGATCGGGTTCGTCGACACCCCAGTCCGGGTGTTGGTCCAGAAGCTCTTGCACCAGCGGGACGCTGCGCGCGGCGACGTCGACCCGGCTCTCTCCCCCGTGCGGCGCCCATCGGGCGTTCTCTCGCCATGCGAGCCGGGCCCCGGGCGCCTCGGCGTCGACCTCGAGATGGGTCATCCCCTGCCAGTCGCCGAGGTGGGTCTCGCGGAGGCGCACGTCCACCTCTACCGGCATGCCGGCACGCTCCCCCAGGCTGATGGCGGTGTCGAGGGCACGCCGCAGATCCGAGGACACGATGAGCAACGGCTGCCTTTTGGCCAGCACTTCCGCCGCGGCGACGGCCTGGTCCCTGCCCAGATCGGACAGGTCGGTATCGAGCTGGCCCTGCATCCGGCTGCCAGCATTGAACTCGGTCTGCCCGTGCCGGAGCATGACCAGGCGGCGGACCCTCACGACTCGCCGTCCTCTGCTCTTCGCCCAAGCGGCCCATCGCCGTCCTCTGCTTTTCGCCCAAGCGGCTCATCGCCGTCCTCTGCTCTTCGCCCAAGCGGCTCATCGCCGTCCAGGTCCACCGCGACGGCGGGACAATCGCGCCACAGCCGATCGAGGGCGTAGAAGTTGCGCTCGTCCTGGTGCTGGATGTGCACCACGACGTCGACGTAATCCAGCAGCGTCCACCGGCCCTCGCGGGCGCCCTCGCGACGCGCGGGCTTGTACCCCGCGATACGCATCTTCTCCTCGACCTCGTCGACGATCGCGTTGACCTGTCGCTCGTTGGACGCGGAGGCGATCACGAAGCAGTCGGTGATCACCAGCTGCCCGGACACATCGATGACGACGACGTCGGTGGCCAGCTTGGAGGCCGCCGCCCGCGCGGCGACGGTGGCCATGGCGATCGCCTCTTCGGACGCGCTCATCGGGTGGGCTCCTCAGGTACCAGCGAATGCGCTTGGTAGAGCTTGCGTTTGGCCACGTACTGGACGACGCCGTCGGGCACCAGATACCAGATGGGCCTGTTCTGCTCAGCGCGCTTGCGGCAGTCGGTCGACGAGATCGCCAGCGCAGGCACTTCGACGAGGGTGAGCGCATCGTTCGGCAGTTCGGCCATCGCGGTCTTGATGTGCTGGCCGTCGAGTTCGTAACCGGGCCGGCTGACTCCGACGAACTTGGCTATCGCGAACATCTCCTCCCAGTTCTGCCAGGACAGGATCGACGCCAGCGCGTCGGCTCCGGTGATGAAGTACAGGTCGGCTTCCGGGTTGAGGGCATGCAGGTCGCGCAAGGTGTCCTTGGTGTAGGTCGGCCCACCGCGGTCGATGTCCACCCGGCTGACCGAGAACATCGGGTTGGACGCGGTCGCGATCACGGTCATCAGATAGCGGTCCTCGGCTGCGGTGACGTAGCGCTCGCGTTTCTGCCACGGCTGGCCGGTAGGAACGAAAACGACCTCGTCGAGCTCGAACAGGTCGGCCACCTCGCTGGCCGCGACCAGGTGACCATGGTGAATGGGATCGAATGTCCCACCCATCACACCCAGCCGGCGTCGAGAAACCACGATTTGCCAGCTTACTTGCCGCGCCGAACGCGGGCTTCCGACACGTTCGCGCCGTTCCTACACCGGCAGCAGCGCATCGATGACCGAGGCCAGCTGCTTGGCGGACCGACATTCGTGCATGGTGATGACGTCCTGATAGCGCGGCACCGCGGAGTCACCGCTACCCCAAAGATGCTGGGGTTCGGGGTTGAGCCAATGCGCATGCCTGCTGGAGTTGACCATGTGGGCCAGCAGTTCCGTCTCGGGGTTGCGGTAGTTGTTGCGGCCGTCGCCGAGCACCAGCAGGGAGCTGCGCGGCGACAGCACGTTCGGCCAGGACTCCATGAACGACACGAACGCGTGCCCGTAGTCGGAGTGACCGTCACGCGTGTAGACCCCGGCCTCGCGGGTGATGCGTTGCACGGCGACGGCCAGGTCCGCGTCGGGCCCGAACAGTTCGGTCACTTCGTCGGTGGTGTCGATGAACGCAAAGACCCGAACCCGGGAGAACTGTTGACGCAACGCGTGCACGAGCATCAACGTGAAGTGGCTGAAGCCGGCCACCGATCCGGACACGTCGCACAGCACGACCAGTTCGGGGCGGGCCGGGTGCGGCTTCTTGAGCACCACGTCGATCGGCACGCCACCGGTGGACATCGATTTGCGCAGCGTCTTGCGCAGGTCGATCTCGCCCCGACGCGACCGTCGCCGCCGCGCCGCCAGCCGCGTCGCCAACATGCGCGCCAGCGGCTTCACCACGCGTTGCATCTGGCGCAGCTGCTCGCCGGAGGCGCGTAGGAACTCGACGTTCTCGGCGAGCTGCGGCACCCCGTACATCTGCACGTGGTCGCGGCCCAGCTGTTCGGCGGTGCGACGCTTGGTCTCCGCCTCCACCATGCGACGCAGTTGGTTGATGCGTTGCGCCGCCATCGCTTTCGCGATCTGTTCTTGAGTCGGCGTCGGCTCGTCGCCGTAGGGAGCGAGCAGGCCCGCCAGTAGCCGGCCCTCGAGGTCGTCGAGATTCATCGCCTTGAGCGCCTGATATGACGAGTACGACGGGCCGCGGCTGGAGTTGTAGCGCCCGTACGCCTCGACGATCTGGGCGATCATCCGCTGCAGCCGCTCGTCCAGATTGGCGAGATCCTGGTTGTCTTCCAACAGGTCCAGCAGGGCCTGACGCATGGCGTCGACGTCCTCCGGCGGCAATCCCTCGTCCGAGTCGTCCGACTCCTCGTCCTCGAGCGTGACCGTCTTCGCACCCAGCGCGGCCGGGAACCACAGGTCGAACATCGCGTCGTAGGTTTCGCGATGATCGGGGCGGCGCAGCACCGCGCATGCGATGCCCTCCCGCAGCTGTTCGCGGTCCCCGAGGCCGAGCACCGACATCACCCGTCCGGCGTCGACGGTTTCGGATGGACCCACCGAAATCCCGCGCCCGCGCAGCGCTTCGACGAACTCGACCAGGTGGCCGGGAATTCCGTGCGGCGCCAATGGTTGCGGCGGGCGGGTTCGGCGGACGGCCATCAGTTCAGCCTTAACTCGCCGGTGGCCTTGATCTGATCGGACTGGTGTTTGAGCACCACGCCGAGGGTCGCCGCGATGGTCTCATCGGTGATCGTGTCCAGTCCCAACGCCAGGATCGTGCGCGCCCAGTCGATGGTCTCCGCCACCGACGGCAGCTTCTTGAGCTGCATGGCGCGCAGTACGCCGATGATGCGTACCAGTTCCTCGGCGATGTGCTCGGGCAGCTCCGGCACGCGCGACAACAGAATGCGCCGCTCCAGGTCGGGATCGGGAAAGTCGATGTGCAGGAACAGACACCGGCGCTTGAGCGCCTCGGACAGCTCGCGCGTCGCGTTCGACGTCAGCACGACGAACGGCTTGCGCTCGGCGGTGATGGTGCCGAGCTCCGGCACGGTCACCGCGAAGTCGCTGAGCACCTCGAGCAGCAGACCCTCGATTTCGATGTCGGCCTTGTCGGTTTCATCGATGAGCAGGACCGTCGGCTCGATGCGGCGGATCGCGGTCAGCAGTGGGCGGCTCAGCAGGAATTCCTCGCTGAACACATCGGTTTTCGTCTGGTCCCAGTCAGCGCCGGCCGAGCCGGCAATCGAACCGTGTGCCGCCTGGATGCGCAGGATCTGCTTGGCGTGGTTCCACTCGTAGAGTGCGCGCGCCTCGTCGACTCCCTCGTAGCACTGCAGCCGAACCAGGCCCGAACCGGTGGCTTGGGCCACCGCGCGGGCGAGTTCGGTCTTGCCCACCCCCGCGGGACCCTCGACCAGCAGCGGCTTACCGAGCCGGTCGGCGAGGAATACCGCTGTGGCGGTTGCGGTGTCGGGAAGGTAGCCGGTTTCGGCGAGCTTGTTCGCGACATCGTCGATGTCGGCGAACAGCGGTGCTGGGCGTGCGGGGACGCTCACTGCGTTTCTCCTCGGGTCATGGTCACGCGGGCCGGGTGTGGCCGTCTCCCCACACGATCCACTTTGTCGATGTCAGTTCGGGCAGGCCCATCGGGCCTCTGGCGTGCAGCTTCTGGGTGGAGATGCCGATTTCGGCGCCGAAACCGAACTGCTCGCCGTCGGTGAACGCGGTCGATGCGTTCACCATTACCGCTGCGGCGTCCACCCGTTCGGTGAATCGTTGTGCAGCAGCAAGATTAGTTGTGACAATGGCCTCGGTGTGGCCAGTGCCGTATTCGTTGACGTGGTCGATCGCGGCGTCGAGACCGTCGACCACCGCGACGGCGATATCCATCGACAGGAACTCCGCGCGCAGCTCGTCGTCGGACGGGTTGTCGTGCACGGTCACGCCGGCGTCCTGCAGCGCCTTGGTCAGCCTGGGCAGCGCACGGTCGGCGATGGCGGCGTCGATCAACAGCGATTCGGCGGCGTTGCACACGCTCGGCCGACGCGTCTTGGCATTGAGCAGAATGCGTTCTGCGACATCGAGATCGGCCGCTTCGTGCACGTACACGTGACAGTTACCGACACCGGTCTCGATAGTGGGGACCATCGCGTCACGCACCACGGCGTCGATGAGCCCTGCTCCCCCGCGCGGGATCACCACGTCGACGAGTCCGCGGGCCTGGATCAGGTGCGTCACGCTCGCGCGGTCCGCGCTGGGCAGCAGCTGCACGAAATCCGGGTCGAGTCCCTCGTCGGTCATCGCTCCGCGCAGCGCGGTGACGAGCGCGTCGTTGGACTGTGCCGCCGACGAGCTGCCACGCAGCAGCACCGCGTTCCCGGACTTGAGCGTCAACCCGAACGCGTCAACTGTGACGTTCGGCCGGCCTTCGTAGACGATCCCGACGACGCCGAGCGGGACACGCTGCTGACGCAACTGCAGGCCGTTGGGCAGCGTGCGGCCGCGCAGCACCTCGCCGATCGGGTCGGGCAGGCCGGCGACCTGACGCAGTCCGGCGGCGATGCCGTCGATACGTTGGGGGTTGAGCGCCAGCCGGTCGAGCATCGCGTCGGGCGTGCCCGCAGCCCGGGCGGCGTCGAGATCCCGCTCGTTGGCGGCGAGGATCCCGTCCGCCGCCGCAAGCACGGCGTCGGCGGCGGCGTGCAGCGCGCGGTTCTTGGTCTCGGTGCTCAGGGTCGCCAGGGTGCGGGCCGCGACGCGGGCCCGCCGTGCGGCGTCGCGCACCTGCGAGCGCAAGTCGGTGAGCACTGGGGCTTGCACACTCATTAAGCCAGCGTATCGAACCTCTCTCCCACGTTCGACACGTGTCAGGTAGCAGGGCTGAGCTAGCTTGACAGTTATGACCGCGCGGGTCTGTGTAGTGGGCAGTGTCAACGCCGATCTCACGTTCACCGTGAACGCACTGCCGCGGCCAGGCCAGACCGTTCTGGCCTCCTCGCTGCTGTCGTCGCCCGGCGGGAAAGGCGGCAACCAGGCAGTGGCCGCCGCGCGCGCCGGGGCGGCCGTGCACCTGGTCGCCGCGCTGGGCAGCGACTCCGAGGCCGAGTGGCTGCGCGCGCACCTGAGCGCCAATGACGTGGGCCTCGACGGCGTGGTCACGGTGCCCGGGCCCAGCGGCACGGCCGTCATCGTGGTGGAAGCCGCGGCCGAGAACACCATCGTGGTCGCGCCGGGCGCCAACGCGCAGTTGTCCGTCGGCTCCGCCGATGTCCGCAGCGTCATCGCCGGCAGCGACGTCGTCCTGCTGCAGTTGGAGATCCCGGTCGGCACGGTCATCGCCGCGGCACGTGTCGCGCGGACCGCGGGTGCGACCGTTATCGTCAACGCGTCACCTGCGGGTGCGCGACCGCACGATCTGCTGGCCCTGTCCGAACTCGCGGACGTCGTCGTCGTCAACGAGGCGGAGGCGCGTGAATGGCACTGGCCCGTATCCCATCTCGTGATCACCCGGGGCGGACGCGGCGCGAGCTATCTCGGTGAGGACGAGCGGTTCGACGTGCCGGCACCACGCGTGACCCCCGTCGACACGGCGGGTGCGGGTGATGTCTTCGCCGGCGTGCTGGCCGCCGCCTGGCGGGACGGCCACGAACTCGCGCTGCGGCGGGCGTGCGCGGCGGGCGCGCTGTCGACGCTGGTGCCGGGGGCGGGCGATTGTGCACCATATGCCGAAGCCATCGATGATGCGGTGGCGAACCGGAAAGCGAGCGAGGGACATTTATGACGACAACCGAGACGTCGACCACACCGCGTCCACCCGAGGGCGACTGGCTGGGCACCCAGTACCTG
>JBIQHU010000156.1:0-11710 GCA_044508395.1 Mycobacterium sp.
TCACAGGTGAGGAATTTCGGCGAGCACACCTGGGGACGTTCGATGAGCGCGATCAGGGTGCTGGCTGCCTTGGATCAGCGCATCGCGGTGCGCTACACCCTGCCCGGAATGAGTCCAGCCGACACCGCCGACTACATCAGCCATCACACCAAGATCGCCGGCCGCTCCGACACCCTGTTCGCCGACGACGCCGTCACGCTGATTCACAACGCCTCCCGCGGGCACCCCCGCGCCGTCAACAACCTCGCCCTGCACGCCTTGACCGCGGCGTTCGCAGCCAGCCATTCCATCGTCGGGGAGAAAGCCGCCCGCATCGCGATCAGCGAAACAGCCTCAGACTGACCGAGATTCCCACCACCACGACCACAACCGCATCACCTCGACGACGATCCCGTCACAGAGACCACCACGGCCCCGCTCACCACACCGAGCGGGGCCGTCCTCATCACCACGTCATCACCACCACCGATGACGCCGACGTGGTCACCGTCAATGACGCGCAACACCAGGACCCGGCACGAAGTGTCAGCGCCGGGCCCTGGCAACTTCAGGCGTCTCTTCAGGTGGCCGCGGGTCCGGCCGCACGCTGTTCGCGCCGGGCGCCCTTGAGACTGTGGCCCCGGCAGACGTCGAATGGATCCCACTCCGGTCCATGTTCGGGCAGCGCGGCCACGTCGGCGATGACCTCGCCGGCGTGGAAGGCACGGAAAAGGTCGCGACCGAGGATCTCGGAGGCACGCATCCTTTTCTCGCCCGCCGAGCTCCTGTCCCGGACCGACATCGCCGAACCTGCCCTGGAAAAGCTGCGTGAGAGCCGCATTCGGGAAGTCGTCGTCCTGGGTAGGCGGAGTCACCTGAACGCAGCGTTCGCCAATGCCGAACTGGAGGAGTTGGCGCACCTCACCGATGTCGACATCGTGGTCGATCCTGCCGACCTCGCCCAAGCAACAGAACATCTGGCGTCCGCGTCCGGACCCGTACGACGCAAGCACGCGGCGCTCACCGGCTTCGCCGACGGCGAGCGAGGCGGCGCATCTCGCCGCATCGTTCTCCGGTTCCTGTCCTCACCGCTGGAACTGTTGGGCACCGACCGCGTCGAGGCAATGCGGATCGGCCGCAACCATGCATCCTTCGACGAGGCAGGTTCCGAGCGCGCAGTTCCGACCGGTGTCGACGAGGTGCTCTCGACCGGACTCGTGCTGCGGTCGATCGGTTACCGCGGCGCGCCCATCCCCGGCCTGCCGTTCGACGATGCCAAGGGTGTCGTACCCAACCAGGATGGTCGTGTCACCGAGCGGGCCGGGACCTATGTCGCGGGCTGGATCAAACGGGGCCCGACCGGAATCATCGGGACGAACAAGAAGTGTGCAAGAGACACCGTACGGTCGCTGCTGCACGACGCCGACGCCGGCCGGATTCCGACAACGGGAACGCTCGATCGGGCTGCGTTCACGGCGCGAATCCACCAGTCCTGCAAGAACATCGTCGATATCGACGGTTGGCGGTCCATTGATGGCCACGAACGGGAAACGGGCGCAGCCACCGGCCGTCCTCGCGCCAAGCTCACCGAGGTTCCCGCGCTGCTCGACGCAGCGGTCGCTCCGCGCCGCGGCACCCGGGGCGCCAAGCGGTACGACGTCATCGTGGTCGGCTCCGGCCTCGGCGGTATGACGAGCGCCGCCTGCCTCGCCGCAAGTGGCAAGTCGGTGCTCGTGCTCGAACAGCACGAGATACTGGGTGGTTGCTCACAGACGTTCCGGCGCAAGGGCAGCTGGGAATTCGACTGCGGTGTCCACTACGTGGGTGGATGCGTACGCGGATCCGACGGAATGATCGCCACCATGCTGCGCGGCCTCGGCATCGAGGACCGCATCGAGTGGTCCCGGATGGACGACGACGGAATCGACACCGTCATGTTCCCTGACCATACTTTCCGGGTTCCGACGAACTGGGACGGTTTCGCCGACAACCTGGCCGAGGCATTCCCCGAGGACGCCAAGGGATTACGCGGCTGTGTGCGCGAATTGCAGCTCATCGGCGACGGTGCCGACCGGGTCAACGACGTACCGTACTCGTATCAGGTTCTGCTGCCGCTGGCCAAACGCCCGCTGGAAGCTGCCGCGATCATCCGAGGACTGCAGCAGCCGATCGGGCGCATGTTCGACCGGTACAAGCTCGGCCCCCATGCGCGAGCCGCGCTACTGTCACTGGTTCACCTCCACAACACCGCTCCGTCGCGGACACCGGCTCTTCTGGTGGCTGCACTACTGCGGGTCTTCTTCAAGGAGGGCGCCTTCTTCCCGACCCGCGGCGGCCAAGACCTGCCCGCGACGTCGAGTGCGGCGTTGCCGTTGCCGACAACAACCGCCCGCTCGACCCCGAAGTCCACGTCGAGATCTGCCTGGTCCGGGTGGCCGTTGTACCATCCCACCAGCCTGCGGGCCGGCAGGCTGCCGGCCAACTGTTCACCGGGAATCCCGAGGCTCTGGTCGTCGGAGGCGCCCACCGCATAGATGACGGCGTCGAACCATTCGGACAGTTCGTCGGCCGTGACGTCGGTGCCGATCTCGACGTTGCCGTGGAAGCGGAATTCCGGCCGGGTGGCCACCGATTCGAACAGGTGACACATCAGCTTTTTGTCTTGATGATCGGGGGCCACGCCGCCGCGCACCAATCCCCAGGGGGTCGACAACCGTTCGAACATGTCGACCTCGACCTTGCGGTCGCTCAGCGGGACGGTCCGACCATCGACGAAGGTTCCGCCTTCGATGCCGAGCAGGTGCGCTGCGGCATACATACCTGCGGGTCCTGACCCAACGATTGCGACCCGCAGCGCCCGACCGTCACTCATGATTCGCTGCCTCGAAATAATCGCGATTGAATCCGGTGTATGCGCTCCACCGTGCGGGAAGCCGACTCTCGTCGTACACGGCGTCGACGGGACAGGCATCGACGCACGCCCCGCACTCCAGACAGGATTCGGGATTGATGTAGAGCTGTTCGGCCCGGGCGAAGTCAGGATCGTCCGGGGTGGGATGAATGCAACCAGCCGGGCAGACCTCCAAGCAGGAGTAGTCCCCCACGCACGGCGCGGCGATTACGTAAGTCACAGTGGCCCTTCCTTCTGATGCGTTGAGCGACGTCAGTCAGCGTGACCGAGCAGGATGCCGAACGGCTTGGCCGTACGACCTGCGGATAAATCCAATTGCACGGTCTTGACCTCGGTGTAACCGTCGAGTGCGTTCGGGCCGAGTTCGCGACCCAGTCCACTCTGCTTGTAGCCGCCGAACGGTACTTGGCAGTTGATCTGGTGGGCGTCGTTGATCCACACGTTGCCGCTCTGGATGCGCGCCGCGATCGCCAGGGCCCGCGCATTGTCGGTCGACCAGATGCTCGCCGCCAGACCGTACTCACTGTCGTTGGCGATGGCGACGGCCTCGTCGTCGTCGTCGTAGGCGATCACCACCAGGACCGGACCGAAAACTTCCTCGCGTGCGATCGGCATATCGTCGCGAACGCCGGACAGGATGGTCGGCGAAACCCAGAACCCGCGCTCGAATCGTTCACCCTCGGGTTGATGTCCACCGAGTTCAATTGTGGCACCCGATGATTCGGCGTCACGGACATACTCGAGGATTCGCGCCTGCTGGTTGGCACCGATGACCGGACCCATGTCGGTGTCGAAATCACGAGTATCCCCCAGGACAATAGTCTTGGCCCGGGCGACCAGCCGCTCGACGAACTGATCATGGAGACGGGCGGGAACGAGCGCGCGGGTACCCGATACGCAAACCTGACCCGAGTACACGAAGCAACCGAAGAGCACGCCGTCGACCGCCATGTCCAGATCCGCGTCGTCCAGGACGATGGTCGGGCCCTTGCCGCCGAGTTCGAGTGTGACCTGCTTGACGGTCCCCGAAGCCAACCGCATGATCTCGCGGCCCACCTGAGTCGAGCCGGTGAACGCGATCTTGCCGATATCAGGGTGTCCGGCGAGATGGGCACCGGCGACTTGCCCTGTGCCGGTGACGACATTGAGTACGCCGGGGGGCAGACCGGCCCGTTCGGCGATCCTCGCGAACTCCAGCATCGACAACGGCGTCCGCTCGTCGGGCTTGACCACCACACTGTTGCCGGCCGCGAGTGCCGGGCCCACTTTCCACAGTGCCAGCAGCAGCGGAAAGTTGAAGGGAGCAATCGCGCCCACCACACCGATCGGCTCTCGATGCACCACGCTCTGGCTGAGGGCCGGGAATGTCGAGATGGGTGCAGCTCGCTGCCATTCATACGATTCGGCGAGATCTGCGAAGTATTCGAAATGGGCCAGCGCGTAGCCGATGTGGAAGCCCGTCGCCTGACGAATGGTGGCGCCGTTCGCGGACAACTCGAGTTCGATGAGTTCGTCGGCGACCGCCCGGGCTGCCGCGGCGATGCGCCGCATGACCAGCGCCCGCTCCTGCGGCGGTATGGCCGACCACACCCCACTCTCGAAGGTCTCTTTCGCCGCTGCGACGGCGGCGTCTACGTGTTCGATGCCGCCGATGGAAACCGTGGCCGCCACGGATCCATCGTTGGGATCGAGGATGGGGTGACGCTCGGAAGTATCGACGTCCCGGCCGCCGATTCGCATCGCATGGTGCCTGACTTCAACTGTTGTCATGCGGACTCCTTGACAGTCGTGACCCTCCGGACCCGCTGGTACAGCGGTCGAGATTCCTCCATGCAACCACGGCGTAACGCGATGGTCATTGGCCCGGAAGGGGCATCTTCCTGCCTCCGACGGGGCAGTGTCGGACAGGTCGGGTGCCGTCGCCACGCCGCCACCGGTCGTGGCAAATAGTCCCGCGCGGAGCATCGATTGCTCCCGCAGCGCCCTACCGTCAGGCGCCGACACCTCTCACGCTGTTCTCTGCAGTTCGAATCGGCCGGCATCGGTCGGAATCACAGAGGAGTAAAACATGGGAACCAAGGAACCGCTGTCCAGGATTCTGATCTTCGGCGCCAACGGACATATCGGAGGTCCGGCCGCCGCGGCCATCCGGCGCGACGCACCCGCGGTGTCGCTTCGACTGGTCACCCATCAGGCGGCGTCGGCGGAGACACTGCGAGGCAAGTTTCCCGAGGCAGAGGTGGTCGTCAGCAACTATCTGGACCTACCCGGTCTGATCGAGGCTTTCGACGGCGTCGACGGTGCCTTCGTCGTGACTCCCGACTTTCTGGACGAAGAGACCGCCATGACCAACATCGTCGCCGCCGCCCGGCATCACAACGAGCTACGTCATCTTGTCCGGCTTGTTGCGGATCCCATCGGAATGACGATCGAAAGGGTTCCGGCCACCCTCAAGACGTCGTTCGGCGGAGGTACCGCAGTCCAGCATCTTCGTGCCAAGCACATCCTGGACCGCAGTGGATTGCCGGTCACCTATATCAACAACGCGGCCTACTTCATGGACAACTTTCTCACCTGGTTCGCGGACCCGATTCAGCGATCCCGAAAACTGGTTGTCCCGCGTAACCGCCGCATGGGGTTCCTGGACCCCACCGATACCGGCGAGTGTGCCGCCGCGATCCTGTTGTCGGAGTCAGCGGGCCACATCGGGCAGATCTACCACCTCGACAACGGACACGACGTCATGCGCTTCGACGAGGTGGCCGAATTGGCCTCGAAGACACTGGGCGAGAAGATCGAGTTCGATGGCACCGACGAGGGCTTCGAGCAACACTGCGGGGACGCCGTACGGGCGTATTACGGCCGGCCCGACGCGGTCGAGTACTACCTGGCGTACTTCCAGTTCGATCAGGACAACGAGACGGTGTGGCGGAAATCGGACATAGTCCAGTTTCTCATCGGGCGCGCAGCGAAAACGCTCGAAAGGTGGTTCGCCGAGAACCGGGAGGCAGTCCTGGGGCTCGTGCCCGCCGGCCGTTGAACCCTCCGAGCCGTACGGCGCGGCCTTGACGGCGCTCCGTACCGGCTCGGACCATGTAGCCATGGCCACGCCGCACATCGCCGATGTCGAGGACTCGGCCGAAGAACTGCTGCGAGCCCTCGCCGTCGAGATGCTCGGAGAGGTCGAGCAGCTGGCGTCCGATATCGGCGACGCAGTCGCCCGGTTGGTCAGCGCTCCTGCAGCTCTTGATGATTCGTCCTATTCGGATGTGCTGCGGCGCTCGACGATCACCAATCTGGAGGCGTTCCTCTCCGGGCTGGCGTACGGCACCCATCCGAGTCCGCGGGACCCTCCGACGGGCGCGCTGGAACTGGTGGACCTCGTCGCCAGCGATGCGCAGGCGCTGCCGGTGCTGCTCCGCATCTACCGTATCGGCGCCGCCCAGACGTGGCGACATGTCGCGGAGCGACTCGGCAGAAGGATAAACGACGCAGCCGTACTCTCTGCGCTCGTTCTTCTCGCCAGCGAACGCCTGAACGACTACGCCGACCAAACCGTGCAGTGCCGACGGAAAAGTGGGACGAACGCCGCCTCGAAGCGTCGCAGCGGGGACTGCAGCGAGATGCACTTGTCCGGGCACTGATGCGCGGCGAAAGCATCGACGTCGAAGCTCTCCGTTACCCGTTCGAGCGGCATCACATCGCGTTCGCAACACCGTCCGGCGAAGGACGTGCAGAAACACGGCTCGGCGCTGCCCACGTTATGACGCAACGGCTTCCGCCCGCACCTTCCATCATCTTGACTGGGCACGCCGGCGCCGACACCGTGTGGTTGTCGTTCGAAACCCCACCCACCCGTGCCCAGATCTTCCAGTTGGCGGGAACATTGTCCGGGCACGTCGGTGTGTCGGCGACGGCTTCCGGTGTCGGAGGGTTCATCACGGTTGCCCATGAGGCTCGCGACACGTTGGAGGCTGCGATCAAACTGCACCCATCGGGTGGCGTCGAGACCTTTCACAGCCGCGCGCTCATCACCACGCTCCTGGCTTCGTCGCCCCGACGAGCGCGTCGATTCGCACAGGTGATGCTGGGCCCGCTGGCGCTCGACAGCCCGGAGGCGGAGCGCCTGCGTAGCACCCTGCGCGCTTATTACGCCTGCGGCGGAAGCAAGGTCGCCGCAAGTTCGACACTGCTCGTGCACGAGAAGACGGTGGCCTACCGGCTGAGACAGGCCAGCCGCCAACTGGGAGTTTCCATTGACGACCACCGCGTCGATACTGAGGCTGCGTTGTCGGTGTTGTCGGTAATGCGTTGACAGGTCAGTCGGCACGGCACGATCGGGGTATGTCCCACTGCAACCATCAGACCAAGACTGCTTCGACGGAGGATAATTCGGCCGTACCACTGACGACCCCGTCATCGATGTCGATTGCGACAGCATTCCGCTGCACGCCGACAACCCGAAGCCATCGAAATAGCCCGCGCCGTGCGGCGCGGACTCGCAGACAACGGCATCACCGTCCGCTCGGGACCGCGCCAACCGCCGCCGACCGATAGCGGCACGGATTCCTAGAAAAAGCCGCTACCGCTGCCGGGCAGCAGCGCCAGTGTGTCCTTGAACATGGCCCGCGCCGCGCCGACCGGGCTGGACCGGCCACCGGAGACGGTGATCTCGCCGGCATCCCCACAACTGAAAGTCACCGCCTTTTCCGGGCCCCGCAGAACACCGAACGGCAACTGGGAGCTGTCGAATTCGCGTAGTGACACCTCGACCACTCCGGGGTTTTCGAGGCGCGCAGCGGCGACATGCCGTACTACTGCGCCATGTCGCCGCGCACGGACGGCCCGGCCTGCGGTGGACTGATCGATGGTCTCCAGAGCACCGTCACAGTCGGCCGGGTCCCACTGCCATAAAAGCGCGGTGAGTAGTCGCAGCTTCGTCGCCGCGTCTGCACCGGACAGGTCCGCCGATGGGTCGGCTTCGGCGATCCCCTTGCGCTGTGCCACCTTTACGGCTGCCGCCAACGTCTCGCCTTCGGCGAGGGTATCCAAGACGAAGGTAGCTGTCCCGTTGAGACATCCGCGTACCTCGTCGACGTCGAAGCCGCGCAGCACCGTGCGCGCGAAATCGCCTGCGGGCAGGGCAGCGCCGGTGGCTCCCGAGATCCGAATTGCGCGACTCGCCCTCCTCGCGGCGGTCTGCAGCTCGCTCCATCCGGACAGCAACGGTGATTTGGTGGCGGTGACCAGGTGTGCACCATGGGTCAGCACCGCAAGCGCGTCCGACAGCGCAGCCTTGGCACGGTGCGCATCTGAGGGTACGGCCTGCACCGCCACCCGTGGCCGAATTGTGGCGAGGGCGTCGGTCAGCGACGCGCGCGGCTGCCAATCCTCTTGCGGCGACGGTGGTCCGGTGGCGCCGACTCCGAGCATGAGTTCGCGCGAACTGGTGCGGATCCCGGCTATGTGGAGATCGCAGCCATATCGTTCGCGAACGAGCTCACGGTTCTCGCGGACCAGCCGAGCGTAATGTCGACCCACCGGGCCATAGCCGAGGAGAAGTATCGGCACTGCTGGAATGCAGGCACGGGCCGGATCAGCCGTGCCGGCCGACTCTTGTGACCGGTGCGAATCAGTGTGCGATCGTCCCATAGTGCGCCTCCGCTCCGGCCAGAATCAAAACTCTGGATGGGACTACCTTAAGTACGTCAGGCACCCGATCTCGTGGCCGATTCGCGGATTGCCGCTCAGCGGTTGACGACGGCGGGTGGCTTCGCCACTTGCAGAAGACGCTTCGCGCGTTCGCTTCGCCGTGGAATCAGCGGGGCCTGCACTCGCGCCGGTTCCGCGATGGCCGGTAAAGCCGCGGATGCAATGCGGATGCGAGCGGCGAGACCACGCAAGACGGTTTCAGCGTCACTACCGACAAACCCGTTGACCCACGCCCACAGCGAGGCTGAGAGCCCTGGCGGTATGGCGGTGTCGCTGGAGGTGAACCGTCGCAACAGCTCGATGATCGATTCCCGGTACTCCCCGGCCCCGATCCGTATGCACAGACGCATCCGCGTTGCCTCGTCGAGAATGACGTCGGCTGCGTCCAGTAGAGCCCACACGAAGGTGAACTCCTCGGCTCGATTCATGGCTACATTCCTCCTGTTGGGCTGACGGTCGGAAGGGACGCCGTCGGGGCGTCCTCGTCGACTGGGCCGGGACGAGCCGCCGCCGACCCCTGCGCATTCCTCGCACGCCCGATACCGGTGCCATCGAGGTCATCGAGGATGGCTTCCTGGGCGGCTGGCGGCAGCGTGTGCAGGATCTCGCGCACGCGGGCCTGCCGACGCGCCACACCCTGGCGTTCGGGCATACCCGGGGTCGCCGAGAGCTGCGGGGGCACACCCTCGATCTCCTCGACACCACCGTCGTGCTGGCCCTGCTCAAGCATGGCCGCCTCGGCGGCCGCGGTGGCCTCGTCCTTCTCCTCCGACATACCGATCGGCCCGATGCGCCGACCGTTGAGGAACTGCTTGACCACCGGCTCCTCCGAGGTCAGCAGAACCTCGCGGGGGCCGAACATGACCAGCTTCTTGCGGAACAGCATGCCGATGTTGTCGGGCACCGTGCGGGCGATGTTGATGTTGTGCGTCACGATCAGCACCGTCGCGTCGATCTGGGCGTTGATATCGATCAGCAACTGCGACAGGTAAGCGGTACGCACCGGGTCCAGACCGGAGTCCGGCTCGTCGCACAGGATGATCTTCGGGTCCAACACCAGGGCGCGGGCCAGGCCGGCGCGCTTGCGCATACCGCCGGAGATCTCACCGGGGAACTTGTGCCCGTCATTGGGCATACCGACCAGGTCCAGCTTCTCCATCACGATGGAGCGGATCTCGGACTCGGACTTCTTGGTGTGCTCACGCAGCGGGAAGGCGGTGTTGTCATAGATGTTCATCGACCCGAACAGCGCGCCGTCCTGGAACAACACACCGAACAGGGTCCGGATCTCGTAGAGCTCCTTGGCCGAGCACTCCAGGATGTTGGTGCCATCGATCACGATCGAGCCGCGCTCGGGGCGCAACAGGCCGATCAGCGACTTCAGAAACACCGACTTACCCGTACCCGACGGGCCCAGCAGCACGCTGACCTCACCGGCGGGAACGGTCAGTGTGACGTCTTTCCAGATCTTCGACGACCCGAACGACTTATTCAGGTTGGTCACGTCGATTTGGACGCCCATAGATCAGATCCTTTCTGCAGAACTCGGTTCGAGACCCATCACACGCAGCCGCTTGCACATGGGCTGGTCGGGACGAAATCGTCTGGTGACGGTGCAGCGGGATCAGCGGGTGGTTGATTCTGGGTCAGGTCGACGCTGTGCTCCAAGTGCGGGGCGATCGGGACAAAACTGCAGAAGAACGAGAACGCCAGCGTGCAAGGGTCTTCCACAGGATCGGCAACCGCCGGCGACGCGGCGGAAACCCCGATGACGGCGAAGACAGTTACTGCTGAGCAGATTCGTCGAAGAACTGGATATACCGCCCGCATCATCTGCTCCCTATCCGATCGACATGGCCAGGTCACCCGAGAGGGCGCCGAGTTGCTGCGACCAGGAACCCCAGTCGTGCTGACCACCGGCCGGGAAGTCGAAGTGCCCGTTACGCCCGCCGATCGAGCGGTAGTGCGAATAGAAGGTGCGGTTGCTGCCCTGCGCCTGCGCGCAGTCGTTGATCATCGCCACCGGATCGCTGCACGTCGTGGTCTGCGGGCTGAAGATCCACAGCCGGGTGTTGTTGTCCACCAACAGCTGGGCGTGTACGTCGGGGTCGTGCCACTTCCACCGGCCGAACTGCACCGGGCCCCACATGTTGTGCGTATCGACCCCACCGAACTGCGCCATCCCGGCGGTGATCGCGCCGTTCTCGTAGGTGCGCGACGGGGTCAGGAACCCCGACAGCGAACCCGCGTAGCGGAACCGGTCGGGATGGAAGGTAGCCAGCATCAACGCGCCGGTGCCGCCCTGCGAAGCGCCCACGACACCGTGTCCGCCGGGCGCCAGTCCCTTGTTGGCCGCCAGCCAGTTGGGCAACTCGGTGGCCAGGAAGGTCTCCCACTGCCTGCTGCCGTCCTGCTCCCAGTTGGTGTACAGGCTCCATGCCCCACCGGCCGGGGCGACCACCGAGATGCCCTTACCGGCCAGGGTGTTCATCGCGTTGCCCGCGGTCACCCAGTTGCTGACACCGGGGCCCGCGTTGAACGCGTCGAGCAGGTACACCGCATGGGGGCCGCCGGCCTGGAAGGACACCGGGATATCGCGGCCCATGGCCGCCGAAGGAACCATCAGCTGCTCGACCCCGTCGGCTATGGCCACCGCGGCGTTCCACAGCGAAATCGCCAGCACCACGGTCAACGCCACGCGCAAAGCTGCTATCGGATAACCCATGTCGAAATCCTCCCGACGGCATGTGTGGGCACGCCCGTGGTGTTGCAATCATCGAGAGCGATCCTCATCCGGTCATCCCCGGTCGGTACCCGGCCGCCGATTCCCGAAGCCGCGTGATCTGCGCAGGGCGTAGTTCGTTGGCAGCTTGACTGAGCAGGTAGCCGGCCTGGTATTCGTCCGAGGATCCGAAATCGCGCCCCACGTCGCCGACGATGACGCCATATGAGTCACCGCGCGCAATCCTGTCGCAAATGTCGTATCCGTATCGCACTGCTCTATCGGCATTCTCAACGGAGTAGCCTGGGCGAACCGTCACGTTCACCAAGTACGCTGAGGGGGACCCGTTTGGTGGTCCACTCGTTATGCGACTTGGGGTTGGTGGG
>JBIQHU010000157.1:0-11691 GCA_044508395.1 Mycobacterium sp.
CGGTCTCGTCGTCGACCAGGCGGTAGCTGCTCAGTTCGCCCTCGACCGGACTGCCGAATCGCCCGAAGGCGACGATCGCGACCGTCACCCCTGCCACCAGGACCAGCGCGGTCAGCACGCCGGCGATCAGGCGGCGCTGGCGCCGCGTCAGCCGCCGGCGCCCGTACCGGGCGGTGGGACGCTCGATCATCTACTTTCATGCCCGTCGTTCGGAAGGATCTGTCGGACTGGAACTATAGGGCTACTCGTAATGGTTGAAATCTCTACGAGTAGACGGCTGGGTCGACGCAAGGCATGGTCGAGACACAGATGAGGCAGAAAAGGTTGAGTGAACTGCGGCTGATGGCGGTGCACGCCCACCCGGACGACGAGTCCAGCAAGGGTGCGGCAACCACGGCACGCTACGCGGACGAGGGTGTACGCGTCATGGTGGTCACCCTCACCGGAGGCGAGCGCGGCGACATTCTCAACCCGGCCATGGACCTGCCCGACGTACACGGCCGGATGACCGAGATCCGCCGAGATGAGATGGCGATGGCCGCCGAGATCCTCGGCGTCGACCACCACTGGCTCGGCTTCGTCGACTCCGGCCTGCCTGAGGGCGATCCGCCACCGCCACTGCCCGACGGTTGCTTCGCCGTGGTGCCCATCGAGGAGCCCATCGAGGAACTGGTGTGCGTCATTCGCAAGTTCCGGCCCCACGTGATGACTACCTACGACGAGAACGGCGGCTACCCGCATCCCGACCACATCCGATGCCACCAGGTGTCGGTCGCGGCGTACGAGGCGGCCGGTGACTACCGACTCTTCCCCGATGCGGGGGAACCGTGGAACGTGCTGAAGCTCTACTACAACCACGGCTTCCTGCGGAAGCGCATGCAGCTGCTCCAGGACGAGTTCGCCAAACACGGGGAGGTGGGTCCGTTCGAGAAGTGGCTGAAACACTGGGAGGCCGACCATGACATCTTCGAGAAGCGAGTGACCACCCGCATCGAATGCTCGAAGTACTTCGCCCAGCGGGACGACGCGCTGCGCGCCCACGCCACCCAGATCGACCCCAACGGTGACTTCTTCCGGGCGCCCATCGAGTGGCAGCAACGGCTCTGGCCGACAGAGGAAT
Source organism: Mycobacterium sp. (assembly GCA_044508395.1). GTDB lineage: Bacteria > Actinomycetota > Actinomycetes > Mycobacteriales > Mycobacteriaceae > Mycobacterium. The sequence continues at coordinate 1,121 of JBIQHU010000157.1, forward strand.
TCGAGTTGGCGCGCTCCCGCGTACCGGTGTTCCTACCCGAGACTGACCTATTCGCAGGGATCGAGGTGGACGAATGACCGAAATCGCACTGACGGTCGTCGACCTGTTGGCACAGGACCGCGAGACGGGCCCGGAATTCGGCAAGGCCACTCCGTTCGGGCTGCTGGTCATCGTGCTGCTGTTGATCGGCACGTTTCTGCTGGTCTGGTCGATGAACCGGCACCTGCGTAAGCTGCCGAAATCGTTCGACGAGCCCGACGGCACGGCCGACGACGACGAGAACAAGAGTGAGCCCAGCGGTTAACGCCCTTTCGCGGGCGACCAGCCCGTACCTACGCCAGCACGCCGACAACCCGGTGCACTGGCAGGAGTGGTCGCCCGCAGCGCTCGCCGAGGCCGCCGAACGAGACGTCCCGATTCTGCTGTCGGTCGGCTACGCGGCCTGTCACTGGTGTCACGTGATGGCGCACGAATCGTTCGAGGACCAGACGGTCGCCGCCGCGATGAACGAGGGCTTCGTGAATATCAAGGTCGACCGCGAGGAACGGCCCGATATCGACGCGGTCTACATGAACGCCACCGTCGCGTTGACGGGTCAGGGCGGCTGGCCCATGACGTGCTTCCTCACCCCGGATGGCCGGCCGTTCTTCTGCGGCACGTACTACCCGAAGGCCAATTTCCTGCAATTGCTCGCCGCCGTGTCTGAAACCTGGCGGACCCGCCGTGCGGAGGTCGAGGAGACGTCCGACCATATTGCGGGCGAACTGCGGTCGATGACAGCCGGCCTGCCCGGTGGTGGACCACCGATACAGCCGGCCCTGTGCGATCACGCGGTCGCCGCGGTGCTGCGGGACGAGGATCCCGTGCACGGCGGATTCCTCACCAATCAGGCTGGGGCGCCCAAATTCCCGCCGTCGGCGCTGTTGGAAGCCCTGCTACGCAGCCACGAACGCACCGGCGATGTGATGCCGCTCGAGGCGGTCGAACGGACGTGCACGGCGATGGCCCGCGGCGGTATCTATGACCAGCTGGCCGGTGGCTTTGCGCGCTACAGCGTCGACGCCGCATGGGTGGTGCCGCATTTCGAGAAGATGCTCTACGACAATGCGTTGCTGCTCCGTGCGTACGCCCACTGGGCCCGACGTACGTCGAACCCGTTGGCGCGCAGGGTGACCGGGGAAACCGCGCGGTTCGTGATCGACGACCTAGGCGCGGACGGAATGTTCACTTCATCACTGGACGCGGACGCCGACGGTCGCGAAGGGCTGACGTACGTGTGGACGCCGGCGCAGCTGCGCGAGGTGCTCGGATCCGACGACGCCCGTTGGGCCGCAGAGCTTTTCCGTGTCACCGACATCGGCACCTTCGAACACGGCAGCTCGGTACTGCAGTTGCCGAACGACCCCGACGACCTGGATCGCTTCGATCGGGTGCGTACCGCGCTGTTGGCCGCCCGGTTCAACCGTCCCCAGCCCGGCCGCGATGACAAGGTGGTCACCGCGTGGAACGGGTTGGCGATCACCGCGCTCGGGGAGGCCTCGGTGGCGCTGGATGAACCCGAATTACTTTATGCCGCAACGCAGTGTGCGCGGTCCCTCATCGATCTGCATATCGTCGACGGCCGGCTGCGCCGGACCAGCCTCGGCGGTCAGCTGGGCGATAGTGCGGCGATTCTGGAAGACCACGGCGCGCTGGCCACCGGCCTGTTGACGCTGTACCAATTGACGGGTGAGGAGTCGTGGCTGAGTGCTGCGACCCCGTTGCTCGATCTCGCACTCGAGCATTTCGCCGACACCGCGAACGCCGGCCGCTGGTTCGACACGGCGGATGACGCTGAGGCGCTGATGGTTCGGCCTGCCGACCCGCTCGACGGTGCGACGCCGTCGGGAGCGTCGTTGATCGCGGAGGCACTTCACCTGGCGGCACATCTGGGCCCGGCGCACCGCGCCGACGTCTACGCTTCGGCGGCAGAGGCGACGCTGGCGAGTGCGGCGCCGATTCTGGCGCGCCTTTCGCGGTCGGGCGGGCACTGGCTGGCCGTCGCCGAAGCCGCTGTGCGCGGGCCGATTCAGATCGCCGTGGCCTGCGACCCCGTCAGCTCCGAGCTCCTGGCCGCCGCACGTCGGCTGGCGCCCGGCGGCGCGATCGTCGTCGGTGGCCCGGTGAACTCCTCGGAGTTGCTGACCGAGCGCGACAGGGTGGCCGGAGCCGACGCCGCGTACGTGTGTCGCGGGCGGACGTGTGACCTGCCGGTGACCACTGCCTCCGAACTTGCGGTCGCCCTGGGTGTGCCCGTGTAGCCTTCGGCGCATGGCTACGCCCGAAGACAACGCCAAGACCGTCAACCGCTACCTGGAGCTGGCCTCGCAGGGCAGAGCCGACGACATCGCCGAGTTGTACGCCGACGACGGCACCGTCGAGGATCCGGTCGGGGGAGAGGTCCACATCGGGCGCCAGGCGATCCGCGGCTTCTACGACAGCCTGCCGTCGAACGGTGCGTCGGCCGACGTGGTCACGCTGCGCGCCCTCGGTAACGAGGTGGCGTTCTACTGGGCGCTGACCATCGACCTCGGCGAGAACAAGATGCGCATCGACATCATCAGCGTCATGACGTTCAACGACGACGGCAAGATCGCGACCATGAAGGCCTACTGGACGCCGGAGAACGTCACCCAGCTGTAGGGCGATTTCGGCGTGCTGGGTACCGCTCAGCGTGACTAAGCACGCCGAAATCGCCCTAGAAGACGGCGAACCACATCGCGATGTAGTGACAGATCGCGGCGACCGCCGTGCATGCGTGGAAGAACTCGTGATGACCGAACGTCGACGGCCACGGGTTGGGCCACTTGAGGCCGTAGAGCACGCCGCCGACGCTGTAGAGCGCGCCGCCGACGATCAGCAGCACCAGTGCCGCAACGCCCGCGCCCTGCGTGATCGGCCCGACGAACCACGCCGCCACCCAGCCCAACAGCAAATACAGCGGCACCCCTACCCAGCGCGGCGCCGACGGCCAGAACATCTTGAGCAGCACGCCCGCGAGCGCGCCTGCCCAGACGATGCTGAGCAGCACCATCCCGTCGGTGCTCGGCAGGGCCAACACGGCGAACGGTGTGTAGCTGCCCGCGATGAAGATGAAGATCATCGAGTGATCGAGGCGCTTCATCCATTTGCGGGCGGTAGCCGAGCGCCAGTTGATGCGATGGTATGCGCCGCTGACGGCGAACATCGCGACGATCGTCAGCGTGTAGACGAGGGTCGCGATCCCCGCTCGCGTGGACACCACCGACCACGACACCGACACCAGCGCCGCGCCTGCGATGAAGGCGACGATCGCCGAATAGACGTGAATCCAGCCGCGTAACCGCGGTTTTCCGATGAAATTGGTGACGCCGTCCACGACCGCTTCGGCGAAATCCTCTGCGTAGACGCGTACCGGTGGTTGCTGAGCCTCGTCGGCATCGACCTGAGCCACGATCACCTCGACTAATGCCATTGGAGTTTTCAAGGCCACAGTAGTCTGATTCGGTGGACATCATTCCTTCGCGACTCAAGGAACCGATGTACCGCCTCTACGAGATGCGGTTGCGCCAGGGGCTGGCGTCGTCAAAGTCCGAGCTACCGCGCCACATCGCGGTCCTCTGCGACGGGAATCGACGGTGGGCCCGTGATGCTGGTCACGACGACGTCAGCTACGGGTACCGGGCGGGCGCCCGGAAGATCGCCGAGATGCTGCGCTGGTGTCAGGAGGCCGGCGTCGAAATGGCCACGGTGTACTTGCTTTCCACCGAGAACCTGCAGCGCGACCCTGACGAGCTGTCGTCGCTCATCGAGATCATCACCGACGTCGTCGAGGAGATCTGCGCCCCAGCCAACCGGTGGAGCGTGCGCACGGTCGGCGATCTCGAGCTGATCGGCGAGGAGCCTGCCCGCCGCCTGCGCGACGCCGTCGAGTCGACCTCCGGCAACGGCAGCGCATTTCACGTCAACGTCGCCGTGGGCTACGGCGGTCGCCAGGAGATCGTCGACGCGGTCCGCGCCCTGCTCGCCAAGGCGCTCGCCAACGGTGTGACGGGCGAGCAGCTCATCGAGGCCGTCACCGAGGAAGCCATCTCCGAGAACCTCTACACCTCGGGCCAGCCCGACCCCGACCTGGTGATCCGCACATCGGGGGAGCAGCGGCTGTCGGGCTTCCTGCTGTGGCAGAGCGCCTACTCGGAGATGTGGTTCACCGAGGCGTATTGGCCGGAGTTCCGGCGCGTGGATTTTCTGCGCGCGCTGCGCGACTACACCGCGCGTCACCGCCGCTACGGCATCTAGTGCAACACTTGAGCCATGGCTGCGCTGTCAGCGCTCGTCTTCTCGCTCAGCTGGTGGTTGGGCCTGTACCTACTGGCCCGTGACCCGCGCAAACCCGTCCTGGTGCTCGCAGCGATCGGCCTGACGAGCTTCGCGACGGTGGTCGCACTTGACGCCATCCGCACGGTGAGTGGTTCGGCCCTGCTGAGCAGCGTCGAGGTGTACCTGGTCACGGTGCCGGGTATCGCGTGGTTCGCGGTGTTGCTCGAGCTGTCTCGCCCCCGCGACACCTGGCGAAGCAGGGCCGCCGAAGTGGTGGCCGTGGGAGCCGTCGCGGTAGGTGCGTTCATCGGCGCGGCGATGGCGGGCAACGTCGACGGACCGGTGCGGATCGGCCACTGGGTGATGTTCGCCGTCATCTCGCTGTCCTCGCTCGGCGCGATGCTGCGCGCGGTCTTCGGGCCCTGGCAGCCGAGACCGGTCGTGGGCTATCTCGTCGTCGCCACGCTGTTCTTCGCGCTGGGAAACGCGATCGTGGTGATCCCGCTCGGACTGGTCCCGAGCTGGTTGGCGTTGGCGTCGACGGGATTCGACGTCATCCTCCTCGGTGTCGCGGTCGCGATGTGGGATGCCTTCGACGAGGGTCAGGCCCTGCGCGCCGACATGCTGCGCTCCTTCGTCGCGACGGGTGTTGTGGTGGCGCTGTTCGGTGGGCAGGCGCTGATCGGCCTGGCGGTCACCGGTCCGCAAACCGCGCTGACGGTGCTGTTGTTCACCAGCTTGGCCATCGCGATCTCGGTCAGCGTGCTGGCCGACCCGCTCGCCGGCCTGCTGGATCGGCTGGCATTCTCCCGCTCGCCCGGACTGCGTGCCGACCGTGCCGCGCTGCGACGCACCGGCGCCGCGCTGCCGCTGCGATCGACCAACCCCCTCGACGGCGTCGACGAGGACACATTCGTCCGGCTCACGCGCCGTGCCCTTGGCCACTACGGCGATCTGTCCAAGCTCGTCGCCAGCCCGCTGACAGCGCTGCCTGCCATCGACGAATGCCTGGCGGCACGCGGCGCGCCCGACCAGCCGCTGGAACGCGCCAACGAGCTCAAGGCGCTGCTCGCCGATCGCATCGCCCGACTCAAACCGCGTGACGGCGGCGAGTTCGGCACGACCGAGGAGTGGCGGTACTACAACTCGCTCTACTTCCCCTATGTGGTCGGCGTCCGCGCCTACGCCCAGAACGCCACCGCCGCAGGGCTCGACCCCGTCGCGCGCCAGGCCTGGCAGTGGTTCGTCACCGAGGTACCGCAGCGGTCGTTGCACAACTGGCAGAACGCCGCGGCCCGGCTCATCGCCGCCGATCTGCGCGGCCAACTAGTGACCGCGCAAGATTAGTTTTAAGCCCCTGACCTGCGGTTGGCAGTAGCTGGCAGCGTCCGGCGTCGATCTGGCAGTGGCAACTGCGCAGCATCGGTGTCATGACCGCCATCACCACCCGGCCCGACCGGCGTCGCCGAGCCGATGTCGCCGCCGGCATGGCCACCGAAGATTCGCTACTCCGTTTCGCCCTGCGAGCCGACGCGACCCTGTGCGCCGGTCTCGGTCTGCTGACGGCCATGGCCTCCGATCCGCTCTCGAAGCTGACGGGCCTGACCGCCACCGCCGAGTGGATCGCGGGTGCGGCGCTCGTCGTGTACGGCGCAGGGCTGTACCTGCTCGCCGGTGTGCCGAGAGTTCGACGCGTCGGCGTCGGCGTGCTGGCAGGCAACGTCGCCTTCGCGATCCTCGTCACCGTCGTGCTCATCGCGGGCTGGCTGCCGCTGACCGAGCTCGGCGTCGTCGCGACCGTCGCGTTCACCGTCGCCACGCTGGGCTTCGCCTACGTCCAGTACCTCGGGGTGCGCCGCCTGGCGTGACTCCCACATGACTGGTCCGGAGCCGCCGCCGTGAGAGGTTGCGTCGTCGGCTCCGGAACGGTCCACCACCCCACCAGAAAGGAAAGTTGATGACCGCTTTGAGCACTCCCAAACTCGGGGCCGCAAAGGACTCGTTCCTGCGCTTCACGCTTCGCGCCGACGCGACGTGTAGCGGACTGATGGGCATCGCCGGCATCCCGCTGGCCGGCTGGCTGGCCGATAAGTCGGGCACCTCCATCGGCTTCGAATACGCCATGAGCGCGTTCTTCATCGCGTTCGCCGTCGGTGTGTTCATCGTCGCCGCGAGGCCATCGGTGAAAATGGCCGGCATCGTGATCGCCGCGGGCAACGTGTTCTACACCGTCGCGTCCGTGGTGTTCGTGCTCGCGGATGTGTTCCCGCTGACCACGTTCGGCGTGGCGGCGACGCTGGCCACCGGCGTCTACACGCTCGTGATGGCCGAACTGCAGTACCAGGGCGTGCGCCGGATCAACCGGTAGCCTTAGCGTCAGCAGACGTGAAAACCCCCAAAATGGCGCGATTTTGGGGGTTTTCGCGTTCCCCTACTGCGTGTGGGCCCAGCTCGTGGGTGTGGAGCGTGTCAGAGCTTGCGCAGACGCAGCCGGTTGATCGAGTGATCGGCGTCCTTGCGCAGCACCAACGTCGCGCGCGGCCGCGTCGGCAGGATGTTCTCGATCAGGTTGGGCCGGTTGATCGAATGCCAGATGTCGCGGGCGGCCATCACCGCCTGCTCATCGGTCAGCGTCGAGTAGTGGTGGAAGTGCGAGGCCGGGTCGGCGAACGCGCCGTCGCGCATCGACAGGAAGCGCGAGATATACCACTGCTCGATGTCCTCGATGCGGGCGTCGACGTAGACCGAGAAATCGAAGAGGTCCGAAACCATCAGGGCGGGACCGGTTTGCAGCACGTTGAGACCCTCGAGGATGAGGATGTCCGGATGCCGGATGATCTGCTTCTCGCCGCGGACGATGTCGTAGAGCAGGTGTGAATACACCGGCGCGCACGCCGCGTCGGAGCCGGACTTCACCGCGGTGACGAACCGCATCAGCGCGCGGCGATCGTAGCTTTCCGGAAAGCCCTTGCGGTGCATCAGGTTTCGCCGGAACAACTCCGCGTTGGGGTACAGGAAGCCGTCGGTGGTGACCAGGTCGACGCGGGGGTGATGTTCCCAGCGGGCCAACAACGCCTGCAGCACACGCGCGGTCGTCGACTTGCCGACGGCGACGCTGCCCGCCACGCCGATGATGAACGGCACCGGGCGGTCCGGATTCTGCTGCGGCTCGCCGAGGAACTCCGCGGTGGTCGCAAACAGCGCCTGACGCGCGGCGACCTGCAGGTGGATGAGCCGGGCCAGCGGCAGGTAGACCTCTTCGACCTCCAGCAGGTCGAGCTTCTCACCCAGACCACGGAGCCGTTGCAGCTCGTCCTCGGTCAACTTCAGCGGAGTCGACATGCGCAACGAACGCCACTCACTCCGGTCGAACTCCACGTAGGGGCTCGGCTCGCTCAGCCGCGGCATACGCCCAGTCTTCCAGTTAGCGTTGAGCACATGAACTCGGGCTTATCGAATACCCCCCTCATCCGTGAATATCTGATGCTCGGACTGCGCTTCGACCGGGTCGAGGAGGGCTACGTCGACTCCTACACGGGAGACCCCGAACTGCGCCGCATCGTCGCCGACGAACCGGCTCCCGAGCCCGCCGAGCTGGTCCGTCAGGCCGAGCGGCTGCTCGCCGACCTCGACGCAGGCACTGAGCTGGAACACGGCCGCGCCGAGTTCATCCGGGCTCATCTGCGCGCGCTGGCCTGTGCCGGCCGCAGATTCGCGGGTCAGGACGTCGGGTTCGTCGACGAGGTCGAGGCGTACTTCGACGTGCGGATCGCCAAGGGCGACCCAGAGCAGTACCGGCAGGCGCACGCCAAGCTCGACGACGCGCTGGGTGGCACCGGGCCGCTGGCCGCCCGAATGGTCGACTATCGCGCAAGCGAGGAGGTCCCCCCCGACCGCCTGGAGGAGTGCATCCATGCATTCTCCAGTGCCCTTCGCGACCGCGTGCGCGCCGACTATCCGCTGCCGGACACCGAGACGATCAACTACGAGGTGGTGACCGACAAGCCGTGGTCGGGGTTCAACTACTACCTCGGCAACTACACCTCGACGGTGGCCGTCAACGCCGACCTCAAGCAGCAGATGTCCAACCTGCCCCGACTGGTGGCGCATGAGTCGTATCCCGGCCACCACACCGAGCACTGCCGGAAAGAAGCCGGCCTCGTCGAGGGCAAGGGGCAGGCCGAGCAGACGATCTTCCTGGTCAACACCCCGCAATGCCTGATGGCCGAGGGCCTGGCCGACCTGGCGCTCTACGCGGCGATCGGCCCGGACTGGGGCGCCTGGGCCGGCGAGATCTACGCCGATCTGGGCCTGGCATTCGACGGTGACCGCGCGCAGGCCGTGTCCGAAGCCGCGGCCGCCCTCGCCGACGTGCGCCAGGACGCCGCGCTGATGCTGCACGACGAGCACCGCGACGTTGACGACGTCGTCGAGTTCCTCAAGCGCTGGCTGTTGGTCGACGACCAGCGGGCCAGGCAGATGCTGCGATTTCTGTCGTCGCCGCTGTGGCGGGCCTACACCAGCACGTACGTCGAGGGTTACCGGCTGCTGAGGGGCTGGCTGGAAGACCGGCCGGCGGACGTGTCGTTGGGGGAGCGGTTCGGCAGGCTGCTCGACGAGCCGCTGATCCCGTCGACACTGCGAGCCGCCTGAATTTCCGCCCGACTAGGCTGAGCTGCATGACTGCAGAACCCACGGCCACCTCAGCAGCGGCGCCAGGCGCCGAGTACGCGGACACCGCAAGCGCTGCCTATCAGGCGGCCCTGCAGGTCATCGAATCCGTCGAACCCCGCATCGCGGCAGCCACGCGCAAGGAGCTTGCCGACCAACGGGATTCGCTCAAGCTGATTGCCAGCGAGAACTACGCCTCGCCGGCCGTGCTGCTCACCATGGGCACCTGGCTGTCCGACAAGTACGCCGAGGGCACCATCGGTCACCGGTTCTACGCCGGCTGCCAGAACGTCGACACCGTCGAGAGCGTCGCCGCCGAACACGCCGAGCAGCTGTTCGGTTCACCGCATGCCTACGTGCAACCGCACTCGGGTATCGACGCCAACCTCGTTGCCTACTGGGCGATCCTGGCCACCCGGGTCGAGGCGCCCGGCCTGGCGGAGATGGGCGCCAAACACGTCAACGACCTGTCGGAGGCCGACTGGGAGAAGCTGCGCGCGACGCTGGGCAACCAACGGCTGCTGGGCATGTCGCTGGATGCCGGCGGACATCTCACCCACGGCTTCCGGCCGAATATCTCGGGCAAGATGTTCCACCAGCGCCAGTACGGCACCGACCCGGCGACCGGATTCGTGGACTACGGCGCCGTCGCGGCCGCCGCCCGGGAGTTCAAACCGCTGGTCATCGTCGCCGGCTATTCGGCTTACCCGCGGCGGGTCAACTTCGCCATGATGCGGGAGATCGCCGACGAGGTCGGCGCCACGCTGATGGTCGACATGGCGCACTTCGCCGGTCTGGTGGCGGGCAAGGTGTTCACCGGCGACGAGGACCCGGTGCCGCACGCCCACGTCACCACCACGACGACGCACAAGTCGTTGCGCGGACCGCGCGGAGGCCTTGTGCTGGCCACCCCCGAATACGCCGACGCGGTCGACAAGGGCTGCCCGATGGTGCTCGGCGGGCCGCTCTCACACGTGATGGCCGCCAAGGCCGTCGCGCTCGCCGAAGCCCGTCAACCGTCGTTCCAGGCCTACGCCCAGCGGGTGGCCGATAATGCGCAGGCCCTCGCCGACGGATTCCTCAAGCGGGACGCGGCGCTGGTCACCGGCGGCACCGACAACCACCTCGTGCTGCTGGACGTGACCTCGTTCGGGCTGACCGGACGGCAGGCGGAGTCGGCGCTGCTCGACGCGGGCATCGTGACCAACCGCAACTCGGTGCCCGCCGACCCCAACGGCGCCTGGTACACCAGCGGCATCCGACTGGGCACCCCCGCACTGACCACCCGTGGATTCGGCGCCGACGACTTCGATCGGGTCGCCGAACTGATCGTCGAGGTGCTGTCGAACACCCAGCCCGAGGGCACTTCCAAGGCGAAGTACAAGCTGGCCGACGGAACGGCCGACCGGGTGCACGCCGCGGCCGCGGAACTACTGGCGGCGAACCCCCTGTATCCCGGCCTCACGCTGTAAGACACGCCCCACGTCCTGGGAATTTTACGATTCCCACAGAATTGGGTTACTGTAACTGCATGGCACAGAAACCTGTCGCTAATGCGCTGA
>JBIQHU010000017.1:0-73851 GCA_044508395.1 Mycobacterium sp.
TCGCCGGGGTGAAGATCGCCGCGGCGAGCACCTGGGTGAGCGTGAGCATGCCCCATTGCCCCTCGGCGCGACGCAGCCGCAGCACGATCACCGCGTGGAAGGGCAGGGCGAGGGCGGCCGCGAGCAGCGCGCCCGCGAGCCCGAAACGCACCCAGAGGTTTTCGGTGGTCAGGAATGCGTCGGTCTGCTCGGCGGTGTCCGTCGGGGACATCGGCGGAAAGAGTTTCGCGATGCCGGAAAAGCACACGCTGTACAGGACGATCATCGCGGTTCCACACCATGCGCCGACGCGCTGCAACTTCAGCTCCACGGCTGGGAGGCTACTGGGCCGAAGCGGTTCGGTAGGCCCGTTTCGGGAGATGTTTTGTCAAAATTGCCAAAACTGATATCCGGGCCGGCAGGGGCGTGCGCGGTCAAACGGTAAGCTGCCAGCGGTCAGGCCCTCGTAGCTCAGGGGATAGAGCACGGCTCTCCTAAAGCCGGTGTCGCAGGTTCGAATCCTGCCGGGGGCACTTTTTTGTGCGATTTGTGTGCATTCGCGAGCGGTCGTCAGCGCTCCGAAACGCACACAAATCGTTGGAGTCAGGCGCTGGTTTCGCGGTGCGGATCCGCGACGGGCTTCGATTCGGCAGATCCGCGCTGCCGCAAGAAGATCGACAACCCGATGATCGCCGCGACCGCGACAAACTCGCTCTGCCAGTTCTGCATCGACTCGAACCAGAACTGCGCGGTGGTCACATACCGCCATACCGAAACGGGCGGCAGCCCGTGCTGGAGTTGCTCCTCGTTGAAGGCGCTGACGCCGCCGAGCGCATGCAATGCCCACGATGCGAAGAACAACGCGAAGAGGGCGAGCGCCAACGAGTGCTCATAGACGGCCAGCGGCCATCCACCCCGCCGGACGGGCCACGGCGAATTCTTCTTGGCGGCCTCGCGCGGGTCGGCGTCCTGAGGCGCGGCCTTGTTCAACGGCTTCGACTCCGAGGACCCCTTCTGATAGAGGAAAGCCGTCAGGACGACGTACATCCCCATCTGCAGGAATTCGGACTCCCAGTTCTCGAACGTCGCCTCGACGAAGTGCCCGGTCGTCAGGTACTGCAGCACCGACAGCTGTTCGCCCGATCCGTGTTCGCGTTGTTCCTCGTTATAGTTCGCCGCACCGGAGACGATCATGGCGACGAAGAACACCGCGAAAAGGCCGACGCAAGCCAGTAGGAGTCCGTTCTCGCGGACCACGTCGTGCACCGAACGCCTATGCGGCGCGGCGCGCGTCAATGCGAGCCCCTGGTGTCGATCACCCGTTGCGCCACGTCGGTGAGCCGGGTGTTGCTGTCCTGGGACAGCTGCTTCAGCATCTCGAATGCCCGCAGTTCGTCTACGTCGTAGCGTTCCATGATGATGCCCTTCGCCTGCCCGATGCGGTCCCGCGTCGCCAGGGCGGACTGCAGCTGCTCACCCTCACGGCTGGCCAGGATTGCCGCCGCCGCGTGCGCGGCGAGCACGGTCGCGATGGTCTCGTCCTCGGCATCGAAGGCGTGCGGGGTGAAGGCGAACATGTTCAGCGCGCCCGCGGTGCGGTCGGCGGTGTACAGCTTCACTGACAGGCCGCTGAGAACCCCGAACTCCACGACCGCGGGTGAGTATTTGGGCCACCGGCGCTCGGTCCGGAAATCGTCGGTGCGCACGATCAAATCGCCGACGGCGGCCTGCACACACGGCCCCTCGCCGAACGCCATCTGCAACGCGTCGAGCTTGTGTGGCAGTTCCGTCGTGGCGGCACGGGATTCGTACTTTCCGTTTCGACCGATCAGCAACACGCCTGCGGTGTCGGCGCCGGCAATCAACTCTCTCGCCGTCGCGGTCACGTCGGACAGAACGTCGTCGACGCTGCGCGGCGGTGAGGCGGTGCGGGCCAGTTCAGCCATCCGCTGAGCAAGGTCGTGGCTCGGGATTGGGCGCATTGCTACAGGCTTCCCACTACGGGTGTCCAATAACCGAACGTTTGCCACCCAGCCCGTTTGTCATCGAACCGAGTGGGCAATGAGCAGAGCAGGCTGAGGTGGTGGTCGACCGCCACTGTCGGCCGAGGTTCCGTCGGTTCAGACCTCGAGCCGGCGGGGCCGTTCCCCGACCCACGGGGCTACAGTCACTCTCTTAGTTGTAGTACCGTCAGGGCCATGGTCTGGATCCTTGGCGGGTATCAGAGCGATTTCGCCCGCAATCGCAGTCGCGAAGGCCACGACTTCGCCGACCTCACCAGCGAGGTGGTGGAGTCAACGCTGTCGGCGGCCAAGGTCGACGCCTCCGATATCGACGTCGTGCACCTGGGCAACGCGTTCGGCGAGCTGTTCGCCCGGCAGGGACACCTCGGTGCCATGCCCGCCACCGTGAACCGCGGATTGTGGGACACCCCCGCCTCGCGGCACGAAGCCGCATGCGCCTCGGGCAGTATCGCCGCGCTCGCGGCCATCGCGGATCTTCGCTCCGGCGCGTACCGGACGGCGCTCGTCGTCGGCGTCGAACTGGAGAAGACGGTGCCCGGAGACACCGCCGCCCAGTACCTCGGCGCCGCGGCGTGGACCGACCACGAAGGCGCCGATGCCAAATACATGTGGCCGCACATGTTCAACCATGTCGCCGCCGAATACGACCGGCGCTACGGCATCGACGAGACGCATCTGCGCGCCATCGCCCAACTCAACTTCGCCAACGCGCGCAGGAACCCGAACGCGCAGACCCGCGATTGGACGGTGCCCGATCCGCTGACCGATGACGACGCCACCAACCCGATCGTCGAGGGCCGACTGCGTCGGTTCGACTGCAGCCAGATGACCGACGGCGCCGCCGGGATCGTCCTCGTCACCGAAGACTGGTTGCACGACCACCCCGACACGCGTCCGATCGGGCGGATCGACGGCTGGGGCCACCGCACCGTCGGCCTCGGACTGCAGCAGAAACTCGACCGCTCCGCCGACGATCCGTACGTCATGCCGCACGTGAGACGGGCGGTGCTCGACGCGCTAGACCGCGCCAAGGTCACCCTCGACCGCGTGGACGGCTTCGAGGTCCACGACTGCTTCACCCCGAGCGAGTACCTCGCCATCGACCACATCGGCCTCACCGGACCCGGCGAGTCGTGGAAAGCCATCGAGAACAACGAAATCGAGATCGGCGGCCGACTGCCGATCAACCCCAGCGGCGGCCTGATCGGCGGCGGCCACCCCGTCGGCGCGTCCGGCATCCGGATGCTGCTGGACGCCGCCAAACAGGTCAGCGGCACCGCAGGCGAATATCAGGTCGAGGACGCAAAGACCTTCGGCACTTTGAACTTCGGCGGCAGCACCGCCACCACCGTCAGCTTCGTCGTACGAGGAGTGAAATGACTTCAGGTTTGGGAGCCAATGTCGAGATCGTCGGCAAGTACCTGTCCACCCTGCCCGAGGACGACGACCACCCCTACCGGACCGGGCCGTGGCGCCCCCAGACCACCGAGTGGGACGCCGACGACCTACAGGCCGTCGAAGGCGAGATTCCGCATGACCTCGACGGCGTGTATCTCCGCAACACCGAGAACCCGCTGCATCCCGCCCTGAAGTTCTATCACCCGTTCGACGGGGACGGCATGGTGCACGTCGTCGGCTTCCGGGACGGTAAGGCGTTCTACCGCAACAGGTTCGTCCAGACCGACGGCTTCATCGCGGAGAACGAGGAAGGCGGTCCGCTATGGCCCGGCCTGGCCGAGCCGGTCCAGATCGCGAAGCGCGACTACGGCTGGGGCGCAAGGACGTTGATGAAGGACGCGTCGAGCACCGACGTCATCGTCCACCGTGGCACGGCCCTCACCAGTCACTACCAGTGCGGTGACCTCTACCGTATCGATCCGTTCTCCGGGAACACGCTGGGGAAAGAGGATTTCGACGGGGGCTTCCCGTTCGACTGGGGGGTGTCGGCTCATCCGAAGGTCGACGACCGCACCGGCGAACTGCTCTTCTTCTCCTACAGCAAGGAGGCGCCGTACATGCGCTACGGCGTCGTCGACGCGGCCGATGAATTGGTGCACCTCACCGACATTCCGCTGCCCGGCCCGCGACTCCCCCACGACATGGCATTCACCGAGAACTACGCCATCCTCAACGACTTCCCGCTGTTCTGGGACCCCAAGCTGCTGGAAGCCAACGTCCACCTGCCCGGCTTTCATCGCGACATGCCGTCACGCTTCGCCGTCATCCCGCGCCGCGGCGGACCCGGGGAGATCCGGTGGTTCGAGGCCGACCCGACATTCGTGCTGCACTTCACCAACGCCTACGAGGACGGCGACGAGATCGTGCTCGACGGCTTCTTCCAGGGCGATCCCACGCCGGTGGGCACCGGCAACATGTACCAGAAGATGTTCCGGTACCTCTCCCTCGACGGGTTGCAGACCCGCCTACACCGCTGGCGGTTCAACCTCGTCACCGGGGAAACGCGCGAGGAGCAGTTGTCGGATTCCATCACCGAATTCGGGATGATCAACGGCGGCTACGCCGGCGGCAAGTATCGGTATACCTACGCCGCGACCGGTAAACCGGGCTGGTTCCTGTTCGACGGACTGGTCAAGCACGACCTTGCGACCGGCGCCGAGGAGCGGTTCGCATTCGGCGACGGGGTGTACGGCAGTGAGACCGCAATGGCCCCGCGCATCGGCGGCAGCTCGGAGGACGACGGCTACCTGGTGACGCTGACCACCGACATGAATGCCGACGCGTCGTACTGCCTGGTGTTCGACGCGGCCCGGGTCGCCGACGGTCCGGTATGCAAACTCGTGCTGCCGGAACGGATCTCCAGCGGAACGCACTCCACCTGGGCATCGGGTTCGGAGCTGCGACGCTGGCGAGACGCCGACAACGCGGCCGGTGCGATCGGCCTGTAGATGGCCGAGCCGGGTCCCAACGCCGTCGCGCGCATGTTGGGACTGCTCGGCGACGAATGGACGCTGCTGGTCATCCAGCAGGCTCTCCTCGGAGCCACCCGATACGGCGATTTCCGTGCGAGACTGCCCATCTCGAACTCGGTGCTGACCGCACGGCTGCGGTCGCTGACCGACGAGGCCCTGCTCGAACGCCGGTCCTATCAGTCGAAGCCGCCGCGGTCGGAGTACGTCCCCACGGAGCGATGCCGGTCGCTGTGGCCGGTGCTGGTGTCGATCTGGGAGTGGGAGCGTCACTGGGTGCCCGAACACGCCGATCCCCTGCCCGCCATGCGCCACACCGGGTGCGGCAGCGACTTCATCCCGGTAATCACATGTGGTTCGTGCCACGAGGCGGCGAGCGAGAAAGACGTTGTCGCACAGTGGGGACCGAGCGGCTCGTGGTCGCGCTCGATACCGGTGGCGACCACTCGGCGACGCTCGGAATCCGACCCGGCCGCAGGACTGTTCCCGCAGACGATGAGCATCATGGGCAACCGCTGGGGCTTCGCGCTGCTGGTCGCGGCGTTCGTCGGGATGAGCCGGTTCACGGACTTCCAGACCCAGCTCGGCGCACCACCCGGCTCGATCGCCGACCGGCTCTCCATTTTCACCGCGAACGGGGTGTTCGCGCTCACGGACAACACGTACCGGTTGACCGAGAAGGGCCGCGCGCTTTTTCCGGTCCTGGTGACCGCCTTAGCGTGGGCGCAGCGGTGGTATCAGGCGGCTGAAGGGCCGGCGGTGACCCTCACTCACACGGCGTGCGGCGGCCCTTTCCAGTCGGTCCTGACGTGCGATCAGTGCACCGAGCCACTGCGGGGTTCAGGCATCGAAGCGGTGCAAATTTAGGTCGAAAATTGTTAGCACTCTCTATCTGCGAGTGCTAACATCGCAGGTGCACAGTGATTTAGTCGCCCGCCAGGGTGGCGGGCTCTGACTGATGGAGGAGGTGGATTGCTGTGCTTCGCTTTGATCCGTTCAGTGACCTTGATGCGTTGACCCGGGGACTGCTGACCAGCCAAACCGGATCAAATCGCACTCCTCGGTTCATGCCCATGGACCTATGCAAGATCGATGACCATTACCTGCTGACCGCCGATCTTCCCGGTGTCGACCCGGGGTCGGTCGACGTCAATGTCGACAATGGCACCCTCACGATCTCGGCGCATCGCACCGCTCGCTCGGGCGATTCCGCCCAGTGGCTGGCCAACGAGAGGTTCTTCGGTACCTATCGCAGACAGCTATCGCTGGGCGAAGGCATTGACGCGGCAGCGATTTCGGCGACGTACGAGAACGGTGTGCTTTCCGTGACGATCCCGATCGCCGAAAAGGCCAAGCCGCGCAAGATCGAGGTCGCGCACGGGGGCCGCCAACAGTCGATTGAGGCGACCACCGTCGAGTCCGCATAACCGAACGATCGGGACTGCGGGCAGATCGCGATTCATCCCTAACGCGCGATCTGTCCGCAGTTTCGGCGTGCGCGCGTGGCGATTCGGCTCTGCAACTCGGTACCGTCGTCACTATGACCACGCTTCCCGATCGCCCGCTCACCGGCCTGCTAGTGATCGACGTGCAAAACGGCGTCGTCGAGCAGGCGCACCAACGGGATTCGGTCGTCGCAAACATCGGCGAAATCGTCGACCGGGCTAGACGGAATGGTGTCCCGGTGGTGTGGGTTCAACCTCTGACGACGAGCTTCCGCGGGGCACCGAGAGCTGGCAGATCGTCCCCGAGCTGGTCCCAAGCGAGAGTGAACCACTGGTCGAGAAGAACTACGGCGACTCCTTCGAGGACACCTCGCTCGAGGACGTCCTGTCGAAACTCGGAATAGGCCGACTGGTGGTTGTCGGCGCGGAGACCGACGCGTGCGTGCGCTCGACACTGCACGGCGCATTCGTCCGGGGGTACGACGCGACTCTTGTCAGCGATGCTCACACCACAGGCGACAAGTCGCAGTGGGGTGCCCCGCCGCCGGAGCAGGTCATCGCGCACACGAACCTGTACTGGAACTACCAGAGCGCGCCGGGCCGCGTCGCAAGCACGGTCACGACAGCGGAGCTCGACTTCGGCGCTTAGCCGCCGCCCTAACGCGCGATCTGTCCGCAGTTTCGGCGCATATACGACCGGTCTCGTCCAGGAGGCCGCCCGTCACGTGTGACGGTTGAGCCGGTACAGCAGGTTGTTGCGCACCGACGGCCATTCGATGTCCAGGATCGAATACACGACGGTGTCGCGCCGCGACCCGTCGGCCAGCACCTGGTGGCTGCGCAATACCCCGTCGAGCTTTGCGCCCAACCGCTCGATGGCGTTGCGGCTGGCGAAGTTGAAGAAGTGCGTGCGGAACTCGACTGCGACACAGCCCAACTCGTCGAAGGCATGGCCCAGCATCAGCAGCTTCGTCTCGCTGTTGACACCGCTGCGCCGCGCCGACTCGACGTACCAGGTGTTGCCGACCTCCAACCGGCGGTTGGCCGGGTCGACGCTCATGTAGCTCGACGAGCCGACGAACGTCCCGTCCAGTCGCCGGACGACGAACGTCAGCCCCGTGGCCGGCGTCTGCACCGCCAACCGCGCATCGACCCACCGATCGACTTCGTCCGGGGCAGGTGCGGCGGTGAACCAGAGGCGTCCGAGTTCACCGTCGGCGGCGGCCGCCCTGATCTCCGGAACATGTTCTCGGCTAAGCGGTTCCAGCATCACCCAGCCGTCGCCGGTCAGCGACACCGGTTCGACGAACCCGCTCATGGCGTCCGCGCCGCGGCCGCCGACCACGCAGCGACCATCGCCCACACCGACAGCAGCGCGGCCACGACCGCCACCGCACCGCCGATGTAAAGGCCGTAGCCGGCCGATACGGGCGTGTACACGTAGAGCCGGTAGTAAAACACCGTGAGAACCACCAGCAGAACCGAAATGGCCAGCGCTGCTGACGATGCCAGCCGGGCCGACAGCCCGCGCGCCGCCATCGCTCCCGCGACAATCAACGTCGCACCCAACAACACGATCAGCTGACCAACCCCGAAGCCGGCGAGCCGGTTACGCAATTCATCCATGTCGCCGACCACGCCGCCGACCGCGCTGGCGCGCGCACCGGTAGCCGTCAGCCAGGGCAGCCACGCATTCACCACGATGATCGCCGCACACAGTGCGACCAGCCAACCAGGACGCAGGCGCGACATGCGTTTCTCCTATGTCAAGCCGCTGCCGGTTGGCAAGGCTTTTGACGGTGTATGTGGTCGGTGTGGAGGTGGTTATAGACGACTCGGGCCAGGCGGCGCTTGAGGCAGCGTAGTGCTTCGGTGCTCGAGTCACCCTCGGCGAGGCGGTGCCGGTAGTAGGTCTGGCCGAGACCATCAAGGCGAATCTGGGTGACAGCGACGCGGTGCAGAGCGGCGTTGAGTTGGCGGTTGCCCGAGCGGGTCATCCGGACCCGTCCGGCGGTGTTGCCTGACCACACCGGGATCGGAGCCACACCGCTGTGGCGGGCGAAGGCCGCCTCACTTTTGAAGCGGGTCACTCCGGCGGTCTCGCCGATGATCTTGGCCGCGGTGAGCTCCGCACAGCCGGGCAGCGCCATCAGCGTCGGGGCGGTCGCGCGGACCCGCTCGCCGATACGTTTGGCCAACGCGTTGATCTGCTCGGTGAGCCGGGTGATGTCGGCCAGCTCATCACGGGCCAACTCCGCCACCAACCCTGACTTTGTCTGCAGCCAGTCTCCGAGTAGACGGCGATGCTTGGCCAGATCCAGCGAGCGGGGCTTGGGCGCCCGGGAGGGGTCCAGCTCATGGATCCGCCACAGCAACCGATTGATCGTCGAAGTACGCTGCCCGACAAGATCTTCACGACGATCCACCAACAACTTCAACTCCCGCGACACCTCGTCATGCGAGGCGACCGGCAGATCGGGCTCCTGCAAGAAAGCCCGCGCCACGGCCAGCGCATCGATCGGATCGGACTTACCGCGAGTGCGCGCAGAGGCCCGCGTCTGGGCCATCAACTTCGGCGGCACCCGAACCACATTCTGGTCCGCAGTGAGCAGATCGCGTTCCAGCCGCGCCGACAGGTGCCGGCAATCCTCGATCGCCCACACCAGCTCACTCCCGAACTGCGACCGGGCCCACCGCATCGCGTGGCGGTGCCCGTCGGTGGTGGCCTTGACCACCTTCTCACCGAGCTTGCGCCCGACCGCATCGACGGCGACGAACGTGTGGGTGCGCTTGTGTACATCGGCTCCAACAACAACCATGGTGGTTGCCTCCATTCACTGTGAGGTGACGGTTGGGCCGGTCGGCGGACACATCTCAGTGGGGGCGATGCCACGCTCCTATCAAGTCACGCCGGCCGGTCCTTCACACCTGGTGCCGACAAAACGCATGCACGCCAACCCGAAGGCGGCACCGAGACTACGAGCCAGACACCAGGTGTAAAGGATCCAACCACCGCGATAGCGGCGACCTCACCCTGACACTGAGTCGAGACTACGGTATGGCAATGACCGAACTTCCCGACTTGGCACGCCGCCTCGACCTGGCTCCTCACCCCGAGGGCGGCTGGTTCAAGGAGACCTGGCGCAGCGAGCTGACGGTGCCTCAGTCGGCGCTACCTCCGGACTACGCGGGCCCGCGCAACGCGGGAACCGCGATCCTGTTTCTTCTCATGCCGGGTCAGCAATCGGCATGGCACACCGTGCGCAGCGCCGAAGTGTGGCTCTACCACTCCGGCGGCCCGCTGCTACTCGAGTTCGGCCCCGAACAGGACACCGCCACAACACATCTGCTCGGCGCCGACATCCAGGCCGGAGAGAGCCCCCAGATCGTCATTCCGCCCGGACACTGGCAGCGGGCCCGCCCACGGGACGACCAACCCTGCCTCGTCAGCTGCGTCGTGGTTCCGGGATTCGACTTCGCCGACTTCGCACTCGGCGCGGACTGATCAGAGCCGGCCGGCGCGCAGCTTGTCCAGACGGCGGCGGTCGCGCTTTGTCGGCCGCCCCGCACCGCGGTCTCGGACAGCGACCGCAATCGTCTCGGTGGGCTCGGGTTTCGGTGTCCGGTCGAGGAAGCATGTCGCCGCGTCGGCCGCACCGACCCGCTTCTGGATCACCCGGACCACCTCTACGACCCGCATGGTCTGACCGACGAGCGCACGCACCTCGTCGCCAGGCGACACGGTGGTCGCCGGCTTGGCGGGCCTGCCGTTCACGCGCACATGCCCGCCCCGGCACGCGTCGGCAGCGTCGGGTCGCGTCTTGACGAGCCGAACCGACCACAGCCACCTATCCACCCGGGTCGACTCCACGTCATCCATCATGGACCAGGTCGTCAGCGTGAGGGTGGTTCAGAGACGCACGGTCACAGTCTCGCCGGCACCGGCCACCGCAGGCGTGTTACACCGGATCTTTGCCTTATCGTGACCTTAATTAATCCTTATTTTTCTTAAGAATTGGTGTACGGTAGGTCCTCAGGCGCACGCACTACTGCGACGGAAGGACCCCGATATGCATCAGGTACCTACACGAATCATCCTGGTCACCGGCGGCTCGAGGGGCGTCGGCGCGGAGGTGGCGAAACAAATCGCGGACCCCGATACCCATGTCGTCGTGAATTACCGCGAGAACGCCGAGCGCGCGGAGTCGATCGCCGGGGCTATCCGCAGCGCGGGCGGACAAGCCTCCACGCTGCGTGCCGACATCTCCGACGAGATCGAATCCGCCGCGATGATCGACACCATCGCCGCTCGCTTCGGCCGACTCGACGCGTTGATCCTCAACGCATCCGTCGGCCCCGCTCTCGGTGTCGACCTGGCCCGCGCGAAGCGCGTCAACCGCGATGCCCAGCGGCGGCTTGCGCTGCGTGCGGTTCCGTTGATGCCTGCCGGCGGGCACATCATCTTCGTCACCAGCCACGCGGCTCACTTCTTTCCCCACCGGGCGGTACCGAAGGGGCAGACGGCCGTCGCCGCCAGCAAGTGGGCGGGCGAGACCGCTCTGTATGCGATGCGTTCGGAATTCCGCAGCGCCGGTGTGCATCTCACCGTCGTTTCCGGCGACGCGGGCGACCCGACGTTCGCCGGGGCGATCGTCAACGCCGCCAACGCAGCCAACCCGTCCGGGATCGTCTACGTCGGCGGCGCCGACTCCCTGATGATTGCCTAGCCCAGCGACGACAGGTTGAAGCCCGCGCCGGTTGGATCCGCGACGGCGGCCAACCGGCCATAAGGTGTGTCCTCCGCGCCGCTGATGACGCTGCCCCCGTTGTCGAGGACCAACTGCACCGTCTTGTCGACGTCGTCGGCGCCCAGGAAGAATACCCAACTCGGATCGACATCCATCTCCATCACTCCGAGCAGCGCTTCACCGTCGAAGTTCGCTGTGCTGTAGCGGAATTCGTCGGTGTCGGCGACGGTATCGAGCTGCCAGTCGAAGACCTCGCGGTAGAAGTCGAGCGTCTTGCCGTACTCGCGGCTGGTGAGCTGAAAGTACGTCGGGGCGCCGTTCTCGTTGACGACTTCGAAGCCCCGGTGCCCCGCCGGTTGCCATAAGCCGACGAACGCACCGGTCGGGTCGGCGAACAGACCCATCCAGCCCTTGTCCTTGACCTCCATTGGCTTCGCCCCGTCAGCGCAGGTGCCAGCGCCTGCGGCGACGGCTTTGTCCAACGTCGCGGTTATGTCGGCGGTGTGCAGATAGGTGGTCCACCCGTCCGGGCTGTTCCACTGCGGATCGTTGAACATCAAGCCCGCAACGGGTTTCCCGTCGCAGAACGCATTGACGTAGCCCCCGTACTCGGGGCCGGCCGTCTCGAAAGTCCAGCCGAACACCGCGGCGTAGAACTCCTTGGAGCGGTCGACATCCGACGATGCCAGGTCGATCCAGATCGGTGCGCCGACAGGGGTAGTAGTGCGGACGGGCATGGTGGTCTCCTTCGAGGTGGTGGATCAGTCACCGATGCAGACCACCGCTGCGTCAGAAACTCATCACCCCTTACCGCCGAACAGACACCAACACCCCCAAATTCGCCCCGAAAAGGGGGTTTTCACGTCTGCTCGCGCCCTAGAGGTGACGCCTTGTACCGTCACGGACGTGACGATTTATGCACTCAACCTCTTCGACATCGCCGACCGCGACGAGTACCTCGCGTATTCGAGACGCTCACCGCAAGAAGTCGCCAAACACGGCGGCCGCGTCGTCGCGCTCGGTCAATTCAGCGACGCGATCACCGGCGACATCGAACCGCGCAAGGTGTTGATCCTCGTCGAATGGGACTCCAGGGAAGCGTTCGACGGCTATTGCAACGACCCCGAACTCGCGGATTTGCATGCCCACCGCGAGAACGGGTCGTCGTCATACATCTGGCACCTTTTCGACCGCCTGGATGATCTGCGGCCGCTGCTCAAGACCTAACCCGCCGAAACTACGGTTTCTGACGGTATTCGGCCCGAATCCGTCATAAATCGTAGTCTCGACCGCCAAGCGTTAGGCCGGTGCGTAGCCGAGAGTGCCCTTGATCTCCAGGTATTCGTCGAAGCCGAACTCACTCCATTCACGACCGTTGCCGCTGCGCTTATAGCCGCCGAACGGCGTGTTCAGGTCGAAGGCGTGGTTGATCGCGACCTGCCCGGCGCGGATCCGGCGTGCCACCGCGCGCGCCGCCTCGAGATCGGCGCCCGAGACGTAGCCGGCCAACCCGTAGTCGGTGTCGTTGGCGATCTCGATGGCATCGTCGATGTCGTCGTACGTGAGGATGCAGAGCACCGGCCCGAAGATCTCCTCACGCGCGATCGTCATGTCATTGGTGACGTCGGCGAACACCGTCGGCTTGACGTAGTACCCCTTCTCCAGCCCGTCGGGCCGCCCGAGACCGCCGGCGACCAGAGTGGCGCCCTCGTCGATGCCCTTCTGGATCAGACCCTGGATCTTGTCGAACTGCGCCTTCGACGCGACCGGCCCGATGGCCGTCTTGTCCGAGGCGTCGCCGACCTTGACCTGTTCGGCGGCGGCCTTCGCGGCGGCGATGGCCTCGTCCCGTCGCGACTTGGGCACGAGCATGCGCGACGGCGCATTGCAGCTCTGACCCGAGTTCGGCATCATCGCCAACACGCCCGCCGCCACGTTCTGCGCGAAGTTCTCGTCGTCGAGCACGATGTTGGGGCTCTTGCCGCCCAACTCCTGCGTCACCCTCTTGACCGTTGCCGCCGCGTTCTTCGCGACGTCGATGCCCGCACGCGTCGAGCCGGTGAAGGACACCATATCGATGTCGGGGTGGCTGGAAATAGCGGCGCCGACGCCGGCGCCTTCACCGAAGACCATGTTGTACACGCCTGCGGGAACCCCGGCGGCGTCCATCACCTCGGTGAAGATCTGGCCGGAATACGGCGCGACCTCCGACGGCTTGAGCACCATCGTGCAGCCCGTCGCCAACGCCGGGAACACCTTGCAGGCGATCTGGTTGATCGGCCAGTTCCACGGGGTGATCAGGCCGCACACGCCGATCGGCTCCTTGAGGATCAGCGCCTGACCGCGGGGCTCCTCGAACGCGAAGTTCTTCAGCGCGTCGATCGCATTGTTCAGATGCCCGAGACCGAGGTAGACCTGGGTGCCCGAGCCCAGCGACGGCGGCGCACCCATCTCCTCGGATACCGCTTCGCCGAGGTCGGCCGACCGCTTCTGATACTCCGCCAGGATGGCCTGCAGGAGGTCCAGGCGCTCTTCGCGGGTGCTCACCGACCAGGTGGCGAAAGCCCTCCTGGCGGCCTTGACCGCCTTGTCGACGTCGGCCGCGGAGCCGATCGCGATCCTGCCGGAGACCTGCTCGGTGGTCGGGTTGTCGACGTCCAGTGTCTTGGGCTCGACCGGGTCGACCCACTTGCCGTCGATGTAAAACTTCAGATATTCACGCATGGCTCCACTCTCTCTCATTCGCGGTTCGACCGCGGCCTCTTAGACCATGTCCTACTGGGTGCCTTCTGCATACCAGGTGCGGAATCGGTCGTACTTGGGCATCTCCTCGGAGTTGGCCTTCGGGTCGATGCACACGTGCACCACACCGACCTTGCCGCTCGCGTAGGCGCGGGCGATGGCCGGCCCGATCTCGTCTTCCTTCTCGACGTACTCGCCGTGGCAGCCGAAGCCCTCGGCGACCTTGTCGAGGCGGACGTCCTTGCTCCAGTGCACGCCGGGCTGCGGGGACGGCTGCGCGAACGTGCGCTTGTACACGCCGACCTCCAGGCCCCACTGATGGTCGACGCCGACGACGCATACCAGGGGCACGCCTTCCCGTGCGGCGGTCTCCAATTCGGCGATGTGGAACAGGAACGCCGAGTCACTCGTCAGCAGCATCACCGGCCGTTTACGGCCTTCGGCCACTGAGGCGCCGACGGCGTACGGCAACCCGGTGCCGAGGTGGCCGAAGTTCTGGTTCCAGATCACGTCGCGCGGTTTGGACTGCGAGTAGGTCCACTGGAAGATGACGGTCGCACCGCCGTCGCGCACGAGGATGGCGTCGTCCAGTTCGTTGAACGCCTTGGTGGCCTCCACGACGTAGCGCGCCGGATGAATCGGCGAGCGTCCTGACGGCGCAGATGTGGCAAGTTCCGCCAATTCTTCGGAGTCGGCCTTGACCAGGCGGTCGAGGTTGGGCGACGGGCTGCGCGGGGCGTCGCGGAGCGCCTCGACGAGTTGCGGCACGACTCCGCGCAGATCGCCGACGAGCGGCACGTCGAACTGGCGGTTGACGCCGATGGCGGCGGGATCTTGCTCGACGTAGATCCATTTGCGGTTGGCATCGTTTCCGGCCCAGTGCTGCGTCTTGCCGTAGTGCATGGGCTCGCCGAGTTCGGTTCCGAGCGCGACGCAGAGATCCGACTCCTCGACGGCCTCGTTGGCGGCCGGCGAGAACAAGTACGGGAACGTCCGATCCTGCAGTCCCGGGATGTACGACGTGCCGCCCGACGTCTGGATCACCGGGCAGTTCATCAGTTCCGCGAGTTCCCTGACCTCCTGCTGGGTGCGCGACGTGTGCACGCCGTGACCCACCAACAGAATCGGGCTCTTCGCTTCGCGGATCAGCTTTGCGGCCTCAGCGATCTCAGGAGCACCGGCGCCCTGATTGACGAGTCGATACCGGTTGGGCGGCAAGGGGTCCGGGACATCGAGCTCTTCGAGGATGACGTGCGACGGGTACTCGACGTAGCTCGGCCCGGGTGTGCCGGACATGGAGCGACGGATAGCCTCCCGGATGATCTCGTCGGTCTGGTCGGCGTACTCGATCGAGCTGCTGTACTTGACGGAGGCCTCGAAAAGCGGCTCCTGCTGGACGAATTGGATGCGACCGCGACGCACGCGCCGCTCGGTGACGCGGGCCCGCTGCCCGCCGAGGAAGATCACCGGGGAGTTCTCGACGAGTGCGCACTGGATTGCACCAGCGATGTTCGCCATACCCGGGCCGAGTGTGCCGATGCACAGTCCCGGCTTACCGGTCATCCGTGACGCCGCCTCGGCCATGAACCCGGCGCTGAGCTCGTGGTGCGGTGCCACCACCGACCAGCCGCGGGCGTCGGCCTCGGAGAACATGTGCACGAAGTTGGGGTCCGGGATGCCGAACAGCGTGTTGACACCCTCGGCCTCGAACAGGTCGAGAATGCGTTTGTAGACGGGTACACCCATGTGAAAACTCCTCTTATTTGTAGCGTTTGGCCAGCTCTCTGCGGTGTGCTGCAGGCGATCCGAACAGCGATCGGTTGAGTGCGGCGCGTTTGAGGTAGACGTGGATGCCGCTCTCCCACGTGTATCCGATGCCGCCGTGTAGCTGCATGGCCTTGCCGGCGATGTCGACCGCCGATGCGCAGACGTACGACTTGGCCATCGCGGTCGCCACAGTGGCATCTTGGTTCTCGGCGATGGCTTGCACTGCGGCACCGACGAGTTGGCGAGAGACGGAGATGGCGACCAGCATGTCGGCGCAGGCGTGTTTGACGGCCTGAAACGATCCGATGGGCCTGCCGAACTGCTCGCGCACCTTCACATAGCCCACCGTCGCGTCCAGCATCGCCTGCGAGATACCCAGGCTGTCACAGGCGACCGCGACCGCCGCTCTATTACGCAGGCGCTTCATCGCAGCGGCCGGATCACCTTCGAAACGCAGGATCTCGCCTTCGCCCACGGTGCCGACGATCGTCAACCGGCGGGTTTCGTCGACCACAGGTTGCGGCATCAGGGTCGGACCCGCGACGACGACTCGATCATCCACGATCACCAGCGTTCGGTCGGCACCCTCGGCGTCGGGAACGAAGTCGAACGGTTCGAACGCGACGGCGACCCGGACCGCACCGGATGCCACGTCGGCCAGCAGCCGCTCACGGGTCTTGCTGGGCTGCAGCATGTTCAGCGTCCCGACGGCCAGCACGGCACTACCCAGGAAGCTGTTGGCGCTCGCGGCGCGGCCCATCTCCTCGCACAGCACCGCCGTTTCGGCGAACGTCGCACCGGCACCTCCGAACTGTTCGGGCACTTCAAGCCCGACCCAGCCCGCGTCGACGAGCGCCTGCCAGTCCACCTCGCGGTTCTTGGCCAGCAGATCGCCTGCGACCGAACGCAGCTCATCGTGGAACTCGGAATAGTCGGCCATCAGACTGCGCTCGGTTCCCGCGGCAGCCCCAGCCCGCGCTCGCCGATGATGGTGCGCTGGATCTCGCTCGCCCCACCGGGGATCGTCCACTCCCACGACCCGATGAAGTCGAGCACCCAGGCACCCGATTCCCAGCCGCTCGACATGGGCTTCGCCAACTCGGTGTGCGCGGCCAGGCCGCCGATCTCCGCGCCGAAGTCCGTCATCCGCTGCAGCAGCTCGCTGTAGTACAGCTTGACGATGGATGCATCGGCGGGGCCTGCCGTACCGCTCTCGTTGTCTTCAACTATCTTTCGGCACATTCCGCGCAGGCCGGTGATCTCGATTTCGAACTGCGCCAGCTTGTCTGCCACCACCGGATCGTCGATCGGACTGCTGCGCAGCAGCCAGCGGAACCCGGCATTGCCCAGACGCTCGGCGAGTTCCAGCATCGTCATGCCGCGCTCGGCACCCAGAGTCGCCTGTGCGGCCTGCCATCCGGCGTTCTCCGCGCCGACCAGGTTGACGGCCGGGATGCTGACGTCGTTGAGGAAGATCTCGCAGAAGTGCCGGTCGCCGATCGCATTGCGGATCGGCCGCACCTCCACACCCGGTGACGTCATGTCGAGCAGGAAGTACGAGATGCCTTTGCGTTTCGGCGCATCGGGATCGGTACGGGCCAACAACAAACACCAATCGGCGTGCATACCGCCACTGGCCCACAACTTCTGGCCGTTGACGATGTAGTCGTCACCCTCGCGGCGCGCCGACGTCCGCAGGCTGGCCAGATCGGATCCCGCCTCCGGTTCGGAGAAGCCCTGCACCCAGATCTCGCCGTCGAGGATCGCCGGAAGATGGCGGGCCCGTTGCTCATCGGTGCCGGCCACCAGCAGCGTCGATGCGGCGTGATGGATGCCGACGAACGCCAGCACCAGCCGTGGCGCATCGTGGGCGGCCAACTCCTGGTAAAGCACGACCTGATCAGCGACCGACATCCCGCCGCCCCACTCCCGGGGCCAGTGCGGGACCGCGTAGCCGGCGCTGTGCAGCGTCGCGAACCACGTCTTCTGGAACGCCACGAACTCCTGCTCGGTGGCACCGGCCTGACTTTGGCGCCAATCACGAGGGACGTTCTGGGCGCACCACGTGCGCACCTTCTGCCGAAACCGAGCTTCTTCAGATTCGCCGGTCATGATGCCGCCGCTCGCAGCCGGTCCATCGCGTGTGCGACGGCCACGCCGTCGTCGAACGACGGGGTGATCTGAGTACCGGTGCGCAGCGCGTCGGCCACCTTGCCGAAAAAGGTCGACAACGCGGGCGGGGGCGCCTTGCGCGGCGGTGCGGGGAAGTCGACCGTCTCGGGCGCTTCGCCGGCCCGCCGCAGGACAAGCCGGGTATCGCCGATCAACTCGATCGAGCCCGCGCTGCCCATCAGTGTGGCGCGTGGTGTGGCCGCAACGGCCGCGGCGAACGCGGTGTCATGGACTGCGGTGCAGCCGTTTTCCATCACGAACCACGCCGAGTACGCGTCTTCGGCGGTCGCGGTCCGCGGTGACCCGCCGTCGTCCGGATGCTCGGGTTCCTCGATCCTGGTGACGCCGCCGCAGTCGGCGACCTCGCTGCCGAGCAGCCATCGGGTGAAGTCGATCAGGTGCGAGCCGTACGCCCCGATCCACCCGCCGCCCAACTCACGGTCGTTGATCCAGCCGTACTTGCGCCCACGCAGACCGCTACCGAAGAACGTCCAACTCAGATGCGCGGGTGTGCCGATCGTTCCCGCGTCGGTCAGCTCCTTGAGCCGGGACCAGGAGTCGTTGAACCGGAACTCGAAGTTCAGGAATCCGAGGACGCCCGCTTCGCGTGCACGGTCGCGCATCCGCGTGGCCTCGTCGGCGTTGCGGCCAAAGGGCTTGTCGCACAACACCGCATGACCGTGCTCGATCGCGGCCATCACGTGGTCGACATGCATGAACGGCGGCGAGTGCACAGAGACCAGGTCGACGTCGGAGGCGATCGCCTTCTGTACCGCGGCATCATCGCGCGAGCTGACGATTTCGACGTCGAAACCCAGGCTCTGATAAGCGGGCGCGGCGGCGTGTTTGCCGAACCCGGTGCCGATCACCGCGACCTTCATGCGAACAGTCCCGTCAAACCCGATCCGCCGACCCTGCGGGTCAGTTCGTCGCGCGTGGCCGAGAGCCCGAGCGGCAGGCGGCGCAGCGGCTGGCTGTAGCGCGACAGCCACGACAGCGTCGTCTCGTCGCAGAACCCGACCGCGCCGTGCAGCTGATGGCACACCCGGAAGACGACCTCGGCTGCCTCGATCGCCGACATCCGCAACGCCAAGGCGTCATCGAGCGCTTCGGGTTTACCCGATCCGGCGCTCCACAGCGCGTACTTGGCGAGGATGTCGAGGCCGCTGCGTTCCACCTCGGCGTCGGTGAGCTGGAACTGCACACCTTGGAACGACGACAACGTCTGCCCGAACTGCTTGCGCAGGCTGATGTGCGAGATGGTGAGCTCGATCGCGCGGTCGAGCATGCCCAACAGCGTCCAGCACGGCAGCACGAGACCGAGCGCGACGTCGCCCGCACCGGCATCGTCGATCGCGGACAGCTCGAGCTCGGTGACGAATGCCGGGCCGGCGGGGCCCTGAGCAGTGACCTGGGACCGAGCGCCGTCGAGCGTCACTGCCGCCCAGCGTGATTCCGGACCGGCGAGTACGCCGGACGGACGAGGACCCGCGACGACGGTCAGGCCGTCGACATCGAGATCGGCGGGGGCGGCGAGGCGTTCGGCGACCGGGTACGGTAGGGCCCAATAGCCCGCGCTGCGGCACAGCGCGGCGGCGGCCTCCAGACCATCGGTGTCGTTGCGGGGATCGAGTTCCCACGCACCGAGTCCGGCGAGGACGGGACCGGCCAGCGCTTGGCGGCTTGCCGGTTTGGCTTCGGCGTCCTGTACCAGTTGATCGCCACCGGCCGACTCGAATGCCCGAAGAGCCTGGTGCCCATACTCTTTGGCGTCGTCGCTGAGATCGAGGATCATTTCGCGGCCGCCAGCAGGGAGCGTGACAGCAGGATGCGCTGCATCTCGATGCTGCCCGACGACACAGTGGACGCCTGCGAGTATTTCCAGTGGTCGTCGACCTCGTCGAGGAACCATTTGGCCCGGTGATCGTCGTGGTTGACCTCTGCGGCGATGTCCATCAGCACCTCGGCGCTGTCCTGGTCCAGTCTGGTGACGGCGATCCGGTACGCCGCGGCATCGCCGGGCTGGATGCGCCCGCTGGCCTGCAGCGAGACCACCCGATAGGCCATCAGGCGCGCCCGCCGGCAGTGCGTCAGCATGCGCACCCACCGGCTGCGAAGCTCGGCGGGCAGCTGATCCCAGCGGTCCCCGAGAACCGCG
Organism: Mycobacterium sp.; assembly: GCA_044508395.1. Classification (GTDB taxonomy): domain Bacteria; phylum Actinomycetota; class Actinomycetes; order Mycobacteriales; family Mycobacteriaceae; genus Mycobacterium. The sequence continues at coordinate 19,963 of JBIQHU010000017.1, forward strand.
GGTGCAGCGGCCAGTAGCCGCTCGCAGCGCGCGTACCGGGCGATGCCCACCCGCTCGAACGACATCACGTCCTGCACGATCGACCAGCCCGCATCGACGGTACCCAGCACGTCGGCCTCAGTGACCCGCAGGTCGTCGAAGAACACCTCGTTGAGGTGGTGCGGCCCCATCATGCAGCGGATCGGGCGCACCTGGATCGCCGGATCATCCATCGACACCAAGAAGATCGTCAGCCCTTGCTGCTTTTTCTGGGTTGCACCTTCTCCCACCTTCGACGTCCGCGCCAGCAGGAAGCACCACTGCGCCATCGTCGCGTAGGAAGTCCAGATCTTCTGACCACTCACCAGCCAGCCGTCGCCGTCACGTCGGGCGGTGGTGCGCAGCGACGCCAGATCCGAACCCGCTTCGGGTTCGGAGAAGCCCTGACACCAGATGACCTCACCACGCGCGATCGGCGGCAGATGCTTGCGCTGCTGTTCGGCGGTGCCGTGCCGCATGATGATCGGTCCGACCCAGTTGACCCCCATGTACTGCGCGCCGCGCGGTTCGTGGTGCGCCCACATCTCCTCACGCACCACGGTCTGTTCCCACACCGATGCCGCACCGCCGCCGAACTCCTCGGGCCACGACAGGCAGAGCAGGTTGCGCTCGGCCAGCAGCCGGCAGAACGCCTGAGCGGTCTCCAGGTCGGCCGGATCGTCGGTGAAGGCGCCCAGAAAGTGTTCGGGCACATTGTTGTTCACCAACTCGCGCAGCTCGGAGCGCAGGGCATCGGCCCGCGATCCCATCTCGAAGTCCATGGCCTACCCCGTCTCCGATGCGTCGAGACTACGGTTGATCGTGGATTCCGGCCGATTTCCCTCAGAAAGCGTGGTCTCGGTGAGCCCGAGTTCGGCGAGCACGTCGTCGGTGTCCTCACCCAACCGCGGTGCTGGACCGCCGACCCGGCCGGGAGTGCGCGAAAACCACGTCGGCACACCGGGAAACCGCACCGGACCGTGTTGGGTGTCCACCGTCTCGAACAGGCCGACTGCGTTGAGGTGGGGGTTGTCGAACAACGCATCGGGGGTGTTGAGTGGCGCCGCGGGGATTTCGAGTTGACTGAAGAGCGCCAGCCACTCTTCGGTGGTGCGCTCCTTCAAGGTCTCGGCCAACAGCCCGTACACGGCGTCGATGTCGGTGGCGCGCAGTTCGAGCGTCGCGTACTTGTCGTCGTTCCATGCGGGCTGCACCGCGTTGACGAAGGCATCCCAGTGCTTGTCGTTGTAGATCAAGGCCGCGATATATCCGTCGCTGGTGCGGTACGGCCGCCGATTCGGCGCCACCGTGCGCGGATAGACAGCTGGACCCAACGGTGGGTCGAACATGGCGCCGTTGGCATGTTCGACCAGCATGAATGATGCCATGGTCTCGAACATCGCGACCTCGACTTCCTGTCCTTCCCCGGTGCGCTCACGGTGGAACAGCGCCATCGTCGTCGCGTACAGCGCGGTCAGGCCGGCGACCTTGTCCGCCATGATGGTGCCGACGTAGTCCGCCTGCCCCGTCAGTTGTTCCTGCACGGCGGGTATTCCGGATTCGGCCTGAATCGTGTCGTCGTAGGCGGGGCGGTCGCGGTCGGGTCCGCGACGGCCGTATCCGTAACAATTCGTGTACACGATGGACGGATTGATCGCGGCGACGTCGTCGTATCCGAAGCCCAGCTTGGCTATCGCCTTGGCGCGCATCGAGTGGATGAAGACGTCGGCGCGTTCGATGAGTGCTCGCAGCGTCGCCTTGCCCTCGCCGGTTCGCAGGTCCAGGACGATGCCACGCTTACCGCGGTTGACGTTGACGAACACCCCGCTCATGCCCGACTCCGGTCCGACCGAGATGAATCGCGTGTTATCACCCTGCGGTGGCTCAACTTTGATCACTTCGGCGCCCATATCCGCCATGATCTGCGTGCAATACGGCCCCATCACCATCGCGGTGAGGTCGACCACCCGCACACCCGCCAACGGACCGCTAGGCATGGCCTGCCTCCTGTTTCGCCATCGCAAAGCTGTATCGGATGTGATCGCCGTGGCCGTCGGGTACAACGGGAAAGACGAGCGGTTGGGTGTCGTTGCGGATGGCCGTCATGTTCTGGCCGACGTCTTCGATCGACCACGACGGTCGGTACACCCCAGGTGTTTCCGCCACCACGGCGGTCGCCACGCGACCCGCGAGGGCGACCAGGATTTCCCCGGTGATCGGACATGTTTCGTGCGACAGCCAACCGACGACAGGCGCCACCAGTTCGGGCCCCATTGGCGGATAAGCCGATGTGTCGATGCCTTCCGCCATCCGCGTGACAGCGGCGGGCACGATCACGTTGCTCCGTACGCCGAACTCGAACCCTTCCATTGCCGCGACGTTGGACAGCCCGATCACGCCCGCCTTGGCCGCCGCGTAGTTGGCGACTCCATGGTTGCCGTAGAGGCCGCCGATCGACGACGTCAGCACGATGCGGCCATAGCCCGCATCGCACATCACCGGGAATGCCGGCCGCACAACGTGGAACGCGCCGCGCAGGTGGACGTCGATGACGGCCTCGAAGTCCTCGTAGCTCATCTCGCGCAGCGGGGCGCGCCGGACGTTTCCGGCGTTGTGGATGAGGATGTCGACGCGGCCGAAGTTGTCCAGCGCCGTATCGATGATCGCCTTACCCCCTACCGGCGTGGCCACCGAGTCGGTGCTTGCGACGGCTTGTCCACCCGCAGCGGCGATCTCGCGCACCACCTCGGCGGCCGCAGCAGCGTCCACACCTCCCCCGGCCAGGCTGCCGCCGAGGTCGTTGACGACGACCTTCGCGCCCCGCGACGCCAACAGCAGAGCGTATGAGCGGCCCAGTCCCCTGCCGCCGCCGGTGACGACGGCCACGCGGCCGTCGAACCTCAGGTCATCCATTCGCCGACTGCACGCTTGTTGTACGCGAATCGCGAGTAAGGGTGGAAACAAGCGTGCACTCGGGGGTCATGTGCGCAACTCCAGCCCCTCCAGGTCGCCCTTGTCGCGCCATGCCTTGAGGAGATCGTCGAACGCGTAGAAGCCGGCCATGTAGTAGTCGCCGAGGAACGAGCGGTGGCCCTGGTCGAAGCCGCGGCCCTCGTTGTTGTAATAGCCAGGCGTGCAGGCGAGATCGAACGCCGACGTGTCGACCGCGATCTCCTTGATATGGGCGCCCCAGGCTTCCTGGGCCTCGAGGCTTGGCTCGACGATCGTCGCGTTCCGCTTCACCGCCTCGCCGATGATGTAGGCGATGTGCTGGGCCTGCTGCTCGAACATCGCCGTCGTGTTCGCCGACACGCCGCCCTGGATGAACCCGGTGTGGAACTGGTTAGGGAACCCGTGGCTGGTGATTCCGTGCAGCGTCTTGAAGCCGTCGCGCCAGTGGTCGAACAGCGACAACCCGTCGCGACCCTCGATGGCGTCGATCGCGTACCGGCGACTGATCTCGGTGGAGATCTCGAAACCACTCGCGAAGATCACGCAGTCGACCTCGTACTCGACGCCGTTGGCGACGATGCCGTTCTCCGTGAGCCTGTCGACGCCCTTGGACTCCGCGACGTCGACCAGCGTGACGTTCGGCCGGTTGAAGGTCGCCAGGTATTCGTCGCTGCTGCACGGGCGTTTACACAGGAACTGGTAGTACGGCTTGAGTGCCTCGGCGGTCGGCGGATCGTCGACGATCGCCTCCACTCGGCGGCGCAGCCGCTCCATGATCTTGACGTCCTCTTCTTCGCGCATCGCCATGATCTGCTCTACGCCCAGCGAGGCCGGATCCTCGGCTGCGGCAACGCGGGCGGTCAGGTTGCGGCCGAGTTCGGTCCAGAAGTCGCATACCTGATCTTCCGCATCGAAGATCACGCCGTCGCCGAACGGTGACCAGCGATGGAAGTTGAGTTTCCGCTCCTCTTGCCAACCGGGCTTCAGCGACGCCGCCCACTGCGGATCGGTCGGCTCGTTGGCGCGGATGTCCACTGACGACGGTGTCCGCTGGAACACGTAGAGGTGCTGGGAATCTCGGCCGAGATGCGGGACGAGCTGCACACCCGTCGCCCCCGTACCGACGAGTGCGACCCGCTTGTCGCGCAGCTTGTGCAGTCCACCCGATGCGTCACCGCCGGTGTAGTCGTAATCCCAACGGGCGGAATGGAACATATGGCCTTTGAAGTCCTTGATGCCAGGGATCCCGGGCAGTTTCGGACGGTTGTAGGAGCCCTGCGTCATCACGACGAAGCGGGCCCGGATGTCGTCGCCGCGGTTGGTGCTCAGGTGCCAGCGCGCGATCTCGTCGTCCCAGCGCACCGTCCGCACCTGGGTGGAGAAGATCGCCCCGTCGTACAAACCGAAATGCTTGCCGATCCGGCTGCAGTGCTCGAGGATCTCGGCGCCGTCGGCGAACTTCTTCGACGGCATGAAGTCGAGTTCTTCGAGCATCGGGATGTAGCAGTACGCATCGTTGTCACACTGGATTCCGGGGAAGCGATTCCAGTACCACACGCCGCCGAAGTCGCCACCCATCTCGATGACGTGCACGTCATCAACTCCGGCCTTCTTCAGATATGCGCCCGCAAGCAGGCCCGCGATGCCCCCACCGAGAACCGCCACCTCGACGTCTTCGTTGATCGGCGTGCGAGGTGTCACCGGTGTGTGCGGGTCGATTTCGGCGAACTCCGCGAACTCGTCCTTGAGTTCGAGATACTGCGATGCGCCTTCAGTCCGCAGCCGCTTGGCCCGCTCGGCGGCGTACTTCTCCCGCAGCGCGTCGATATCGATATCGGTGGGTACGTCCGTCGGTCCACAAGTCGTCATGTGTCTCCTTTACCTGGCGATTTCGGCGTGTTGCGTCTCGCTGAGCGTGACTAAGCACGCCGAAATCACAAATCTTGAGGCTCGCCGGCGCCCATGTACTTGGACAGTTGGTAGTGCAGGTTCACCGTGCTGCGCTCGCGGTACGGGTTGGGCTTGGTACCGGGGAAGCCGGCCGACTTCATCCCCTGCTGCACCGCAGCCATGTTCGAGAAGTCCTGCGGCAGCACCGACAGCCAGTTCGGGGAGTCCTTCGGGGTGTACTGCCATTCCGTCTGCGGCGCTTCACCTTTGGGATAGAGCTCGAACACCGCGACCTCGAAGATGCACTTGTTCGGATCATAGCTCGGATCGGGTCGCGCGGAATAGCACAGCGCGCTCGTCAGGCCCTGGCCCACTTGGAAGTTGGGGAAGATCTGCCAGGCGGTTCCGCTCTGGCCGAGGATGTCGGGCGGGATCGTCGGCCAGATCACCCCGCGCGCTTCATCGTCGCGGCGCGCCGACGCAAGCCAGTGTTGCAGCACCTGGTCCGCCGGCGTGCCCTCGGGCAGTTCGTCGACCAGCCGCTTGGCAGCGTTCACCAGCGTCTCCGTGGTGGTCGCGTTGGTCTCTTCCATGGTGTAGACCTGCATCTCGGCCGTCGAGATGCGCGGGTCACCGGTGCCGAGGCGGATCTTGGACTTGGTCTCGTCCATACCCTTCGGGGCGTCGTAGCCGATGTTGCTGTGCTTGCCCTGCGCCTTGGCCCAACCCTTGAACTCACCGAACTTGTTGAACTCCGGGTGCGTGGTGAACACGTGGTAAGTCTCGTTGAAGGCCTCCATCGCGACCTTCCAATTGCAGTCGAAGTAAAGCCATTTGCGCCATTTGTAGCGCATGTTCTCCAGCCCGAACGGCTCCAGGATCTTCGACGCCGGAAACAGGTAGTCGGCCAGCGATTCGGCCGCCGGATCCATGTTGATGAACAACCAACCACCCCAGGTTTCGACCTGGACGGGGACGAGGTGGGTGTTGTCGGGCGTCAGCGCACCCTTCCAGTCGTCCTGTTCGCGGATGTGGGTGCAGGCACCGTCCAAACCGTATGTCCAGCCGTGGAATCCGCAGACGAATGATTTGCGTGCCCGGCCGATCGCGTTCTTGGCGCCTTCGGGTGTGTCGACCAGTTTGCGTCCGCGGTGCATGCACACGTTGTGGTGGGCAGAAAAATCCGAGGACGAGTTCCCCGTATCCGTCCGCACCACGATGATCGAGTCGTCGAGGATGTCGTAGGTCAGGTAGCTACCCACCTCTGGGAGCTCTTCGACGCGGCCGACCTGCTGCCAAACCTTGCGCCACAACCGATCCCGCTCGTTGCGGGCGTACTCCTCGGAGACGTAGGCCTCGACACCGATAGTCATCGGCGACGAGAGATCTTCGGCTACCTGTCCGGTCGAATCGTCCGGATCGCCGTCGACCTCGATGGCGGCATCCAGGTCGGATTCGGTATGGGTCACTGGATCCTCCTAATTTCAGCTCGGAAGGACTCGTCGGCAAGGAAGAGCGAGGTGTTGTCGGCGCCGAGGTGCGTCCATTTCAGGTTGAGACCGCCGTCGACCAACAGGGTCTGACCGGTGATGTAGCTCGACATGTCCGACAGCAGGAACAGGATCGCGCCCGCCTGCTCCTCCGGTGTGCCGCGACGGCCCATGGCGATGGCGGTGCGGTCGCGTTCGGGGTCGTCATCGACATAGGTGCGCGACGCCGCCGTCGCCGTCACTCCGGGCGCGACGGCGTTGACTCGAATGTTGTCCAGTGCGAGTTCGGCGGCCATCGTCCGGGTCATCGCCACGATCGCCGCCTTCGCGGTCCCGTAGGCGATATGGAACGGGGCGGTGTTCATCCCGCTGATCGAAGACACTGACACGATCGACCCCTTCAGCGCCTGGCCGCGGAGTTCCCGACCCACCGCCTGACTCATGAAGAACGCGGTCTCGAGGTTCGCCGCGAACAGCGCTCGCCAATCCTTACGCGTCACCCGTGTCGCGGGCATCCACGTGGACGGCGCCGCCCCGCCTGCGATGTTCACCAAGCCGTACAGCACGCCGTCGGTGCGCCGCACCTGCTCCATGACGGTGGCGATGCCTTCGTCGGTGGATGCGTCGGCAGAGACCGGCACCACCGACAAGCCTTCCTTGGCCAGCGGCGCGACGTGTTCGTCGAGGTTCTCCTTGGACCGGCTGACCGCGACAACGGTGGCGCCTGCCTCCGCGGCCATCCGCGTGATCGTGGTGCCGATCCCGCCGCCGCCCGCGCCCGACACCACGACGATGCGGCCGTCCAGCCCAAGAAGGTCGCTCATATTATTTGTCCGGACAAAATACGTTGCTCTGCATATTGCAGAACACTATTCCGCAGCGATTATTGCCCAGTCAAGGCCGAACATCAGCGGGTTTCGGGCTATTGTCTGGACTAGGTGCACTTGGTACCGTCCGGGGTCATGAGTGCTCCCGCGACGGCGTCGCTCCCGCCCTCCCGGTATATCGCAACCAACCCGACGACCGCCGAGGGTTGGCAGCTCGAGAGGCTCACGACGCCGAGCCGCCTGTTCGGCGCGAACGGGTTGCGGACAGGGCCCGACGGGCGCATCTACGTCGCTCAGGTGACGGGCAGTCAGATCAGCGCCATGGATCTGGCCGACGGCGGCATCGAGGCCATCAGCCCGAAGGGCAGCGAGATCATCGCGCCCGACGACGTCGCCTTCGACAGTGCCGGCAACCTGTACGCGACCGAGGTGATGGACGGCCGGGTAAGCGTGCGTGATGCCGGCGGCGCGGCCCGGGTGTTGCGCGACGACCTGCCCTGCGCCAACGGCATCACCGTCCATCAGGACCGGCTGTTCATCAATGAGTGCCGCGACGGCGGTCGGCTGATGGAGCTCGATCGGGCCACCGGCGCTTCGCGAATTCTCCTGGAGCAGTTGCCATCGCCGAACGCGATGGAGGTCGGGCCCGACGGAATGCTGTACTACCCGCTGATGACGGCCAATGAGATTTGGCGCATCGACCCGCAAGGCGGTGAGCCGCAGCAGGTGACCGGCGATCTCGGTGTGCCGGATGCGGTCAAGTTCGATCCGCAGGGTTACCTGGTGTCGACACAGGTCGCCAGCGGCCAGGTACTGCGTATCGACCCGCGCAGCGGCGAGAAAACCCTACTGGCACAGCTCAATCCCGGGCTGGACAACCTGACCTTCGTCGGCGACCGTCTGTTCGTCTCGAACTTCACCGGCGAGATCACCGAGATACTGCCGGGCGGCGACACGCGCACCGCGCTGCCGGGCGGGCTGAACTGGCCGCTGGACCTGGTCGTCGGCGACGACGGCCGACTGTACGTCGCCGACGGCACCTACTTCTACGTCGTCGGGGCCGACGGGGCGCTGGAGACCGTCGGAATGCTGTTCACGCCCGGCTATCCGGGCTTCCTGCGTGGGCTCGCCCCGGCGGGCCCTGGGGCTTTCGTGGTGACGACGTCGGGTGGGCAAGTCGCCCGCTACCGGCCGGCGGATGGCGAAACCGACTATCTTGCAGATGGTTTCGACCAACTCTACGGTGTCGCCATCGGACCCGGGGACACCATCGTGTTCGCCGAGCTCGGCACCGGCAGCGTGCACGCACTGCGATCGGGCAACGTCGAACTCCTCGCTTCCGGGCTGCAGGATCCGATCGGCGTGACGTTCGGGTCCGACGGTGTGCCACTGGTGGCGGAGTCGGGCGCCGGACGCATCGTACGGCTGGCCGGTTCGACCGAGACCGTCGTCGACGGGCTGCAGCGACCGCAGGGCATCCATGTCTCCGGGGACCAGCTGTACATCGTGGATGCGGCCGCGAAGGAGGTCATCGCGGTCGAGTTGACCAGCGGTGAGCGGCGCACCATCGCCGCCGGCCTGCCCGTCGGGCCGCCGCCCGGCGTCACTCCCAAGCCGCTCAAGGGAATGCCACCCTTCTCCGGCCCCCAGGGTCCGTTCGCCGGTATCACCGCGGGCCCCGACGGCTCCCTCTACGTGTCGGCCGATGGCGACGGCAGCGTGTTGGCGTTGCGACGGACATGACCGGCCGCCGAGAAGCGGCGTGGGATCCCGCATGACCGTCAGCCCCGCCGACCACCGGTACCTCCAGGTGGCACGCACCCTGCGCAAGGAGATCGTCGACGGGGTGTATCCCGTCGGTTCCCAGCTGCCGACGGAACAGCAACTGTGCGAACGTTTCGAGGTCAGCCGCTACACCGTTCGCGAGGCGCTGCGACGGCTCCGTGACGACAACCTCGTCGCATCGCGCCCGCGCGCAGGCACACTGGTCGTCCCGCGGCCAGAGGCGAACAGCTATGCCCAGGACGTGATGTCGATCAACGATCTGCTCGCGTTCGCCTCGGGCGCACAGCTCACGATCGAGAGCAACGCGACCGTGATCGTCGACGAACAGCTCGCTGAGCGCACCGGACTGGGCGTGGGAACCGAATGGCTCGCGGTCCGCGGCTACCGGGCCGACGGCACCGCCACACCGGTCTGCACCACGGAGTACTACATCAACCGGGCCTTCGCCGCGGTCGGCCGTCTGCTGCAACGACATTCGGGGCCCATCTTCCCGCTGATCGAGGACCTGTTCGGGGTCAGCATCGTCGAGGTGCGCCAGGAGATCTCCGCGATCGCGGTGTCACGCGAGCTAGCGCATGCGCTCAAGGTCGAGGTGGGCACCGCAGCGCTGGAGATGCAGCGCACATACCTGACGTCCGACGGTGAGGTCGCGCAGGTCACCGTCAACACCCATCCCTCGTCGCGGTACCGCCATTCGATGACCATGCGCCGGGTGAAGGGCCAGGCCGGGCAGTGAGGGTCGACGAGCAGCGCGCGGCCGACGCCTACCGGCGTGGGTTGTGGGTGCGCGAGACACTCGCCGACGCGCTACGGGACGCCGCACGGGCGACGCCCGATCGAACGGCCTTGGTGGACAGCGATATTCGGCTGGACTGCCAGACGTTATACGAGCAAGCCACCGCGCTGGCGCAGACGCTGTTGGCACGGATGCCTGCGGGCAGCGTGGTGTCCTTCATGCTGCCCAACTGGCACGAGGCCGCCGTCATCTATCTCGGCGCGACACTTGCGGGCATGGTGGTCAACCCGATCCTGCCGTCGCTGCGGGATCGCGAGCTCGCGTTCATTCTGGCCGACGCTGACAGCCGGGCGATCTTCGTCCCGTCGACCTTCGGCAACCACGACTACGCCGCCATGCTGGACCGGGTGACCGCGTCCATGGCGTCGCCTCCGGAAGTCGTCGTCGTCCGCGGCGACGGCCACACCCCTTACCCGTCGATGTTCGACGGTGATGCCCCCGCAGTGCTGCCGGTGCTCAACCCCGACACCGTGCGCATGATCCTCTACACCTCGGGTACCACCGGGCGGCCCAAGGGTGTTCTGCACACCCATAATTCGATACATGCGCTCATCCGCCAGATCGGCGAGCACTGGCGGGTGGCCGACGGCGACACCTTCCTCGTCCCGTCACCGATCGCACACATCGGCGGCTCGATCTACGCGTTCGAGTGCCCACTACTGTTGGGCACCACGGCGGTACTGATGGAGCGCTGGGACCCCGACCGGGCGGTGTCGCTGATGCTGGCCGAACGCTGTACCCACATGGCAGGCGCCACACCGTTTCTCGACGGTCTGCTGGGCGCCGCCGAGCGGGCGGGCACCCGGCTGCCGGATCTGAAGGTGTTCATCTGCGGTGGCGCGTCGGTCCCGCCGTCGCTGATCCGCGGGGCGGTCGACTATTTCGAGAAGGCGGTGGTGACGCGTGTTTACGGATCGACGGAGGTGCCGGTCACCACGGTCGGTTCGTTCGACACCGTCGACCATGCGGCGGACACCGACGGTCGCGCGGGCATCGCCGACATCAAGCTCTTCGACGGCGAGATCCGTGCCCGCGGCCCGCAGATGCTCGTCGGCTATCTCCACCCCGAGGACGAGACGGCGGCGTTCGACGACGAGGGCTACTTCCGCACCGGCGATCTCGCCCGCTGGGTCGACGACGGTTACGTGGTGGTCACCGGCCGCGCCAAGGACATCATCATCCGCAACGGCGAGAACATCTCCCCCAAGGAAGTCGAAGATCTTCTCGTCGGGCGGGCAGGTATAGCGGAGATCGCGGTCGTCGGCGTGCCCGATGAGCGGACGGGCGAACGGGCGTGTGCGGTCATCGTGACCGCCGACGACCGCACGCCCAGCCTGGACGACCTGGCCGAACTGCTGATCGACGAGGGGCTGGCCAAGTTCAAAATACCTGAGCGGATCGTCATTTGGGACGCGCTGCCGAAGAACGACGCGGGCAAGGTGTTGAAACACCAGATCCGGGCGACGCTTACAGCCGGGAAGAACTGAGGTGGTTTGAGATGCAGGTTGCGATCGTGACAGGGGCCAGTAGCGGCATCGGGTTCGGCTGCGCCACAAAGCTCGCGGAGCAGGGCATGGCGGTGCTCGGAACCGGACGCGACGAAGCCAGGCTCGCGGAGCTCAAGGCATGCGACCCGGACCGTATCGCGACGCTGGCCGTCGACCTGACGGCTGACGACGCGCCCCGCCGGGTTGTCGACGCAGCGATCGAGCGGTGGGACCGCATCGACTTCCTGATCAACAACGCCGGAGTGGGCAGCCCGAAGCCACTGCACGAGACCGACGACGAATCACTGGACTATTTCCTGGGATTGATGCTGCGCGCCCCGTTTCGCTTGGCGCGTGAGGCGATCGGGCACATGAAGTCGGGGTCGGCCATCATCAACATCACCTCGACGTTCTCGGTGGTCGGCGGATTGCGTGGTGGCGCCTATTCTGCGGCCAAGGGCGGGTTGACCTCACTGACCAGGCACATCGCCTGCCAGTACGGACCGCTGGGCATCCGGTGCAACGCCGTCGCGCCCGGTGTGACCCTGACGCCGATGGTAGCGACGCGACTCGAAGATCCGCGGTTTCGCAAGATCAACACCGAGATGACGCCATACCCGCGCTTGGGCGAGGTCGACGACATCGCAAGCACCGTCGCCTTCCTGTGCTCGGACGGTGCGAGCTTCATCAACGGTCAGGAGATCGTCGTCGACGGCGGTTGGACATCGACCAAGTACCTGTCGGACTTCGCACTGAACGCCGAATGGGTTGCGCGGCAGTGAACCTGTTCGCCCTGCTGGACCAGGCCGCCGACCGGTTCGGCGACCGTGGCGCGGTGTTCTGCGGTGAGCGCCAACTGCATACGTGGACCGAACTGCGTGACCGCGCCCTGCGGATCGCGTCCACCCTCGGGACACCTGGCACCCGCATCGCGATTGCCAGCGAGAACCGCCCCGAGATCGTCGAGCTGATGTTCGCGATCTGGGCCGCCGAGTGCGCGGTCGTCCCGATCAACTACAAGCTGCACCCGCGCGAGATGGTCCAGATCCTCGACGACGCGGGCGCCGCGCAGGTGTTCGCGTCACCCAAGATCGGCGCATCGTTGGCGCCCGTCACGCAGGCTCCTGTCGAAACAGTTGACTCACAGGCGTATTCGGCGCGCCTGACCCAACCGCCGGTGGATCCGCCGCGCGTCACCGATCCGGCGGCCCTGGCGTGGCTGTTCTACACCAGCGGTACCACCGGCCGCTCCAAGGGCGCGATGCTGAGCCACCGCAACCTGATGGCGATGACAGTGTCACACCTGGCGGATTTCGATTCGCCCGACCACAACTGCAGCCTGGTGCACGGGGCGCCGATGTCGCACGGCTCCGGTCTCTACATCCCGCCGTACGTGTTACGCGGCGCACGGCAGGTGGTTCCCGAGTCCGCCGCGTTCGAACCGGACGAGTTCCTCGACCTCTGTGAGCACCATCCCGGTTGCAGCGCCTTCCTCGCGCCCACCATGGTGCAGCGGCTCGTGCAGACCGGACGCTCGCGGCCAGCCAACCTGCGGACCATCGTGTACGGCGGCGGCCCGATGTACGTCGAGAGCCTGAAGAAGGCGATGGCGGCGTTCGGCAACATCTTCGTCCAGCTCTACGGCCAGGGCGAGGCGCCGATGACGATCACCGGCCTGCGCAGGGCCGACCACGTCGACGCCGACGACGCGATTCTCGGGTCGGTCGGTTATGCCCGCTCCGGTGTGGACGTCGCGGTCCTGCGCGACGACGACACACCGGCGGCACCGGGCGAGATCGGTGAAATCATCTGTCGCGGAGACGTTGTCATGGCCGGATATTGGAACAACCCCGAGGCGACCGGCAAGACGCTTCAGGACGGCTGGTTACGCACAGGTGACATGGGGTCGTTCGATGAGCGCGGCTTCCTCACGCTGCGGGACCGCTCCAAGGACGTCGTGATCAGCGGTGGGAGCAACATCTACCCGCGCGAGGTCGAAGAGATCCTGCTCGAACACCCGGGAGTCGAGGAGGCGGGCGTGGTCGGGGCGCCCGACGAGGAGTGGGGCGAGGTCGTCGTCGCATTCATCGTCGGAAAGGCCTCGCCGGCCGAGCTGGATGCTCACCTGCTCGAGCGCATCGCCCGCTTCAAGCGGCCCAAACGCTATGAGTACGTCGACGAACTGCCGAAGAACAGCTACGGCAAGGTGCTCAAGCGTGAGTTGCGCGAACGCTTGGTCTAGGGGCGGGCTCTGCCGAATTGCGTGCTACGACCGAGATTGAAATGAGGGCTGTTGCCGCCGGCCACGACCGTGGTGTCAATCTCGACCATAGGAAGCCAGACGCGGCATCCCTAGGATGACGCTATGCGCGTCGTCATCGCAGGTGGACACGGGAAAATAGCCCTCATCCTGGAACGGCTGCTCTCACAACGCGGAGATACGGCGGTCGGTCTGGTCAGGAACCCCGACCACGTCGCGGACCTGGAGGCGGCGGGTGCGGTGCCGGTGGTCATCGACCTCGAAGCGGCCACTGTCGACGAGGTGGCGCCGTATCTACAGGACGCCGACGCGGTCGTCTTCGCGGCCGGCGCGGGCCCGGGCAGCGGGCGCGCGGAAACAGACAGTCGACTGCGACGCCGCGATTCTGCTCGCCGACGCTGCCGAGGCGGCCGGGGTCCGGCGATACGTGATGATCTCAGCAATCGGGGCCGACGTCGAGGCGCCCGACGATATCGGCGATCCCGTCTTCGTGGCCTATCTGCGTGCGAAAGGCGCTGCCGACGAGGCGATTCGGGCACGTGAGGCGCTCGACGCCACCGTCGTGCGGCCTGGACATCTGACGAAGGACCCCGGCACCGGCCACGTGGAGCTTTCTGACCAGACCGGACGTGGTGATATCCCACGCGAGGACGTCGCCGCCGTTCTCCTGGCGGTGCTCGACACACCGGAGACCGCGGGCCGGACGTCTGAGCTGATCAGCGGCGAGACACCGATCATCGAGGCGGTCCGTCGACTAGTCGCGTGAGACGGTACGTCACCACATAAGCCCGCGGACCATCTCGGCCGGCGGAATATCCTCGAGCGCGATGAGTCCCGCCGGCGCGCGGCACACCCAGTCGATGACGTTGACGACCCGAGCGGCCGTGGACACACAGCCCGCCTCGGTGACGTCGAGGGTCGGGTGCGACAGGTGGGTGCTCACCTCGACGCGCGGCTCGCCTTCCACGATCACCTTGTGCACGCCGGAGTGTCCCTCGGTCGGATACTCCCAATCCGGTGCCGCCGCAGGCGTGAGGCGGGTGGTGTGTTCCACGGTGATGACGACCTCACCGTCACGCACACCTTCGGCGGCGAACCGCACCGCCGCCAGCTGTCCCGGCTCGACGGTCATCATCTTGCATTCGATGCGCTTGTCGGTGTACCAGGGCTCGTAGCGGTCGCGAACCTCGGCGAGTTCGATCCCGAGGTGCCGGGCGAGGTTGCGCACCAAGCCGCCGAACATGGCCGACACGACGCCCGGCTGGAACGCGAGAGCCGGACCGTCGTCCGGCGTGGTACCGAATCCCATTGCAGTACCGGTGTATTCGTAGTCGTCGTAGTTTCCGTAGTCGAAGACCTCCTGCACGGTCACCGACTCGGCCCTGGTGACCAAGCTCAACGCGGCGAGCACCGCCGTGTCGCCGGAGTACCCGGGATCAATGCCATTGACGTACAGCGAGGAGCCGCCCGCCGTGCACGCCTCCTCGAGCGGACCGCGCAGCCACTCGTCGGCCTGATGCGGCGTCACCAGCCACACCATGGAGGTACCGACGACGTTGATGCCTGCGGCCAACAGCTTCGACATCTGCTCGATCGCCTCCATCGGCCGCGTCTCGCCGAGCGCGGTGTACACGACGCAGTCCGGCTTCAGCGCGATCAGCGCGTCAATGTCGTCGGTGGCGATGATGCCGGTCGGCTCGCTCAAACCGCACAGTTCCGCCGCGTCGCGCCCGATCTTGTTCGGGCTCGCCGCATGCACACCCACGAGTTCCAGGTCGGGGCGCCCGATGATGGCCTTCAGCGAATGCTGCCCAACATTACCGGTGGAGAACTGCACAACTCTTCGCATCTAGGGCCTCGCTCAGTAGTCAGGGATCGGCAGGGGCGAGTTGTTGGAATCGATGCCGCCGTCCACATGGAAGATAGCGTTCGTGGCGTAGCAGTCGCGGGTGGACAGATAAACACACAGGCGCCCGAGATCTTCGACATCGCCGAGCCGGTGCAGCGGCGTCGCCTCTTTCATCTTCTCGAGCGACCCGGGCATCAGGTCCAGGCTCCCCTGCAGCCCGTCGGTCGCGAACGAACCGAGGGCGATGGCGTTGACTCGGATCTTGGGTGCCAGCTCCTGCGCCATGGCCCGGGTCAGCGCCTCCAGGCCGCCCTTGGCGACGCAATAGGCCGTCAACGCCCGGATCCCGAAACGTGCTGAGCCCGAGGAGATGTTGACGATGTTGCCGTGGCCGGCGTCGATCATGTGTGGCGCGCACAGCTGGCTCATGATGAACGCGGACGTCACACACCAGTCGAAGGTGTGCCGGAAATCCTCGTCGGTGATGTCGAGGAACCGCGCGTAGGTTGAGCCGCCGACGTTGTTGATGAGAATGTCGATGCGGCCGAAGCGCTCCATCGCCGTCGACACGACGCGCTCGCCGTCCGGACGGCTCATCGCGTCGGCAACCAGGGCGAGCCCTTTGCCGCCGGATTTCTCGATGCCGTCGATGGTCGCGACGATGTCGGACTCCGTACGCGCCGTTCCCACCACCGTCGCACCCGCTTCGGCCAACACCCTGGCGATGCCCTGCCCGACACCCTTGCCCGCGCCCGTGACGATGGCGACCTGACCGTCCAGGTTGAACTGCTCCAGTGCCATCGGGGTCCTCTCCGTCGAGTGCTGATCATCAAACGATACAAACTGACTTAAGTCAATAACATAGTCGCGGCCGACCAGCCGGTGGACCGGTACAGTTGCCGTATGGCAGTGGTAGACAAGCCGTCTGCGCGGGAGACGAAGCGCTTGCAGACACGGGAACGTCTCATGGGCGCCGCGGTCGCCGAGTTCAAGCGTGCTGGTATCGCCGCGGCCGACGTGGGCGCCATCGTGGCAGCCGCGGGAGTTGCCCACGGCACCTTCTTCTTTCACTTCCCGACCAAGGAACATGTGCTGCTCGAACTCGAGCAGCGAACAGAGGAGGACATCGCCAAACAGCTGAGCCGATTTGTGGCGCCCCAGCGCGAACTCAGGTCGACGCTCGACGAGGCGGTCCGCCTGGTGATGGGTCTCGAACGTCGACTGGGCCCGGTTCTCTTCAAGGACTTTCTGGCGCTGCACTTCTCGCAGACCAGGCCACGGGACGAGAGCTACGAACACCCCGTCATCGTCACGCTCGCGAAGGAGATAGAGCGCGCCAAGGAAAGCGGCGGCGTCGACGCCGAGGTGAACCCGATGAACAGCGCGGTGTTCTTCCTACTCGGCCTGTATGCGCTGCTGACGACGACCCACGACTGGCCCGGCCAGGCTGCGATGATCGAGGACTACGTCACCCGTACGGTCCGCAGCATCGAAGCAAAGTAGCCGATTGACTACATACGCTGATTGACTATAGTCAGCGTTCATGAATCTGCCCATGCTCAACCTGGGCCGGAATCGTGATGCCTCGACACGTACGAAGCCCCCGCTGCCATCAGCCAGCGGTTTGGATGAGCACATGGCCGCGTCGCAGGCGGCCCAGCGGCATGCGGACAAGTGGCTCATCTCCGGCAGCTTGCTGATCGGCACTGCAGCACTCGGCATCTTCGGACTTCCGCTCTTTCTCCGCGGGGTCTGGCTCCTGCGCAAGGCGCAGCGCGAGGGGCTGACTGTTCGGCCGATGCTGGTCACGCTGCTGGGCTATCTCGTCATCATCGATGCCGCAATCAACACCGTGGGCTGGGCGCTCGACCTGGTGGCGAGCCACACCATCCTGGCCCGAATCCTGTTGAACGGCTGGGGCGCAATGTTTGACGCCGGATACTTCTGGCACTACAACGAGCTTTGGATCGGCGGGGCTGCGGGGCCTGGCGAGAAGGCCATGGAAGTCGGCATGATCCTCACCGTCTTCACCATGCGCATCGCCGCGGGAATCGGTTTCCTGCAGATGAAGCGGTGGGGCCACCAATGGATGATCGTCACCTGCTGGATGGGCGTGCTCATCTGGTGCCTCTACGTGTTCAACATGACGATGTACGCCGACGTCCGCTACGCCGGTGTGGTGTTCCCAGTCATCGGCTGGTGGCTCTACGACATCTTCTACATCACGCCGTTCCTGGCAATCCCGTATCTGCACTCGGTCAACCGCGAGATCTTCTCCGACTGATGTCAATGACTACACTCATTGACTTTGGTCAGTAAATGGGTTAGAAAGAGCGCACCATGACGCCTCAGGTCAAGCAGTCGGCGCGCGAGGTACGACGGCTGCAGACGCGAGAACGCATACTCGGCGCGGCGATCGCCGAGTTCAAGCTCGCCGGCATGTCCGGCGCCGACGTGAATGCGATCGCCGCGGCGGCAGGCGTCGCACATGGCACCTTCTTTTTCCACTTCCCGAGCAAGGAGCATGTGCTTCTCGAGTTGGAGAGTCGCGAAGAAGCACGGATGGCGGCGGACTTCGCGCGCTTCCTAGACGACGACACGCACGATGACACGCACGATCTGGTGACGACGCTGAACTCGGCGGTGCACCTGGTGACCGGCCTCGAACAGCGGCTCGGTCCGCTGTTGTTCAAAGAGCTACTTGCCCTGCACTTCTCGCCGACACGGCCCAACAGGGACGACTGGACCGACCACCCGATGGTCGTGCTGCTGGTGCGCGAGATCGAGCGCGCCCGCGGCGACGGCGAGATCCACCCGGAGGTGGACGCGTTCTACAGCGCCGTGTTCTTCCTCCTGGGCGTCTATGGCGTGCTGACCACGATGAGCAGTTCCGACACCCGCGACACGATGCTGGCCGAGTTGGTCGCCACCGCCGTACGCGGTCTGGAGATCCGGTAGATCGAGGAGGTCTGGCGTGGATTGGATATGGGAGATCCTCCGGTACGTCGCAGCATGGGGCGGCACCGGTTTGATCATCTGGTTCTGGTACTGGATGTTCTCCAACATCGGGACGTTCTGAGGCAGCCGACCCGCCATGTCTGAGCGTTCCGATGCACACGCGCTCGCCGTCGAGCGCAGTTGTGCCGTCACCGCCGTTGCGCTGAGCGGGCAACGACGGGAAGGCGTGCGCCTGATCAGCGGCCCCCGACGCGATTTCGGACTGAGCTCGACACTCGACTTCGTGCACGTTCCTTATCCACCGCCCGTCGGGGACTGGACACGGCGCACACTGACCTGCGGTGTCGCGCTTCAATGTTCACCTTCAAAGGACCGGATCGTCGACTACCGACTCAACGAACTGTCCCATCGTGAACTGAGCGCCCTCGCTCTCGTCGAGGCGGGCGTCGCATTGGGCTGGATTGCCGACAACTGGCCTGGACTTCTGCCGGAGATTCGGCGGCTGATCCCGGACCTGGACGTCGCGTCTGCCGAATTGGATGCGAACGACATGCTGAACCGCGCGATCGCGTTGGCGCGCACGACGCGGCCGCTGATCGTGGATCCCCTGTTGGGCACACTGCCGCGCGCATACACCCAACCGCAGGGGCTGACCGACAAGCTGCGTCGCACTTTCGGCCGAATGCCCTGGACCTCAACGCAGAGGCGGCTGCCCCGCCCGTACTCGGTACCCGTCGGCGGAGAGGGCGGCGTGCGCGCCACCAATCTGCCGCCGCCGAGCCGACCTCAGGACAACGACCTCGACGTCACACCAGAACACCGCCCCGGCATCCCCTACCCGGAGTGGAACGCGTGGACGGAGAGCTTCATGCCGGACCACGTCGCGGTCCTCGAACGCACCCATACCAGTGGGCACCGCGACCCGATGCCGGGTTCGACAGATCTGCGCCGATGGTTCTCCGAGCACACGCATCGGGCGATGAAGAACCGTCTGGAAGACGGCTCCGATCTCGACGTCGAGCAGTACGTCAGCCACTACATCGACCTGACCACCGGCGAGGCAGTCGAGCCGCGCATCTTCCGCGATCTGCTGCCCAGCAGCCGCGATGTCACCACGGCGCTACTGCTCGACGGCAGCTCATCGCTGGGTGTGCACGGCGGCACGATCTTCAAGCTCGAATTGGCCTGTGCGGACGCGCTTTCGCAGGCGATGACCCTCGCGCGGGAGCGCCACGGCATCTTTGTGTTCACCGGCAACACCCGTCATCGCGTCGAGGTTACCTGCCTGAAGGACTTCGAAGACCGCAGGTTCGTGCCACCCGGCCAACTCGGCCTGGCGGCAGGTGGATACACCAGGCTCGGCGCACCGCTGCGCCACCTGACGAGTCGGTTGCTCGCCCAACCGTCGGAACGGCGCCTGCTCATCGTGATCGGCGACGGCCTGATCTCCGACGAAGGCTACGAGGGGCGGTATGCCTGGGCGGACGCCGCACACGCCGTCGAGGAGGCCAACGAGGCCGGCGTGCGCATGTACTACGTCGGCGTCGGACCTACCAGAGTCGACCCGCTACCCGAAGTGTTCGGACCTCGCCGCTCCCAACGCATCCGGCGTATCGAGGAGCTTCCCCGCGTATTGGCCCATGTACATCGAGAGTTGGTGGCAGCGTGACGGAAGCGAGAAGCGAAGGCGGATCGCGCATGTCGGAGACCTATCTGTCCAACGGCAACGAAGTCCAGCTGTTCGAGCAGGCCTATCACCGGCGTCTTCCGGTGATGCTCACCGGCCCGACCGGCTGCGGCAAGACGCGTCTGGTCGAGCACATGGGTGTGCTTCTGGGACGGCCTGTGGTGACGATCAGCTGTCACGACGATCTGACCAGCTCCGATCTGGTCGGTCGCTTCATGGTGACCGGCGGCGACGTGGTGTGGACCGACGGGCCACTGACCCGAGCGGTCAAGGCCGGAGCCATCTGCTATCTCGACGAGGTGGTCGAGGCACGGCACGATTCGCTGGCCATCCTGCACTCGCTGACCGATCACCGTCGCGCCCTGTATCTCGACCGCGCCGGCGAAGTCGTGCACGCCCCCGAGACCTTCATGCTGGTGTGCTCGTACAACCCGGCCTACCGCAGTTCGTTGAAGGAACTGAAACCGTCCTTCCGGCAACGCTTCGTCACGTTGCCGATGCGTTATCTGCCCCCCGACCGGGAGGCCGAGGTGATCGTCGCCGAAGCGAGCATTGCGCTGGCGTCCGCTCAGCGACTCGTACGGTGCGCGACGGCCATCAGAACGGCCGACGAGGCCTTCCACTTCGAACCGCCGTCGACCCGGGTACTGGTCACCGCGGCGCAGCTGATCGCCGCAGGCGCAACCGAATTCGAGGCCGCTGAGGCGTGCATCCTCGCGCCGCTGTCCAGCGACGGCGCCATCACTGAAGGTCTACGCGAAGTCGCGGCGGCCAGCCTGGCCGATAGCTCGAGCACCGCACCGTAGGGAAGGAGTCACGACATGGACCAGAAGGAACGCAAGCGCAAACGGGCGCTAATCGTCCTGCAGATCGTCATATACGGCTACCTGCTGGCCATGTTCGGAATCCAGCTGTACATGTCCTTCGCCCGCGGGTGGTGGGAATTGTGAGTCTGGACGTCCGAGCGGGCGGCGCCGTCAGCCTCGAAGAGCACCAAGAAGAGTCGCGCCTCGCCCAACGCAGGGCCGACAAGTGGATGATCGTCGGCGCCGCACTGATGGGTATGTGGGCGCCCGGCATCTTCGGGCTGCCCATTTTCCTGCGCGGCGTGTGGCTGCAGCGCCAAGCGGCCCGCGCCGGCCTGTCGATGCGCCCCATGATCGTCACGCTGATCGGCTACCTCGTGCTGATCGACGGGATGCTCAACAGCCTGGGCTGGGCGCTGGATCTGGTCGCCAACCACACGCTGATCAACCGCGTGCTGATGGTGGGCTGGGGCGCGATGTTCGACGCCGGATACTTCTGGCACTACAACGAATTCTGGGTCGGCGGCGCCGCAGGACCGGGCGAGAAGTCCATGGTGTTCGGGATGATCCTCACGGTCTTTGCGATGCGGTGCGCCGCGGCGATCGGGTTCCTGCAGATGAAGCGGTGGGGCCACCAATGGATGATCGTCACCTGTTGGATGGGCGTGCTTATCTGGTGCCTCTACGTGTTCAACATGACGATGTACGCCGACGTCCGCTACGCCGGTGTGGTGTTCCCAGTCATCGGCTGGTGGCTCTACGACATCTTCTACATCACGCCGTTCCTGGCAATCCCGTATCTGCACACGGTCAACCGTGAAATCTTCACCGACTGAACAGGTTTAGGAGCAACACGTGACGACAACGCCTCAGTCTACTGATCCGAAGGCCGAAGACCTCCCTCCGGGCACGACGCCGTACTACGCGCGTATGCACAAGTGGATCAAGCGGGCGGTGCTGGTCTGCCTCGTCGCACTCGTCATCGAGGGCGCCTTCACACTGCCCTTTATGGCGGTGTACTACGGATATCCGACGCTGAGCCTGACCGAGATCTGCAGTGAACTACTGAAGGTCCGGTACTCCGACGACACCCTGGAGTGCAAGGTGCCATACCCGCCGCTCGGGCCGCCCGAGGGCGCCGAGGGCAAGGACACCGCCCAGGACGAATGGGGCATCCAACCGGTGCCGAAGTACCACCGGATCGGATTCCGCGAACTGGTGCGCATCCACCAGGAGAGGGAAGCACGCGAGGCCGCGGACCAGCAGTCGGGAGCGCAGTCTCCGTGACGATGAAATCGCCGGAGGAACACGCGGCGAACTTGGATCTTCGCCACGAGGACTTCAACGACAACGACTTTCTGTATGCCGTCTATGACGTGATGCGAGGGAATGCACCTTTTTCACATACCGATTCGCCGTTCCTGGCCGCCACCCCCGGTGGCGCTTGGATGGCGAACCGCTACGAGGAGTGCTACCAGATCCTGCAGGACTGGGAGCACTTCTCCTCCAACCCCACCCCGGACGCGGCAGAACGGCTGGCGGGGGATCTGGTGATCACACTCGACCCGCCGAGGCAGCAGAAGTTCCGTAAGGTCCTCAACCCGTACTTCTCCCCTGGCCGGATGAAGGCGCTTCGGCCGCAGATCCGCACGGAGACCGACCGGCTCATCGACTTGTTCATCGAGACAGGCAACGGCGATCTCGCCGTGGTCGCGTGGCGGCAACCGGGCATCGTGTTCTTCAAGTACCTGCTCGGCATGCCCATCGACGATGTACCCCTGTGCATCGAGTTGACGGACACCGCGTTGAACGGCGCGAGCGAAGACGCCCGGATGGCCGCCTGGGGCGGGCTATACCAGCACATTCACGATGCGGTGTCGGCGCGCACCAGCCAACCACCGCAGGACGACATGATCGATGTCCTGCTCAACGCCGAGATCGACGGCGAGAAGCTGGAGTTCGGGGACATCGTCGGCAACGCGATGCTACTCGTGCAGGCTGGTCTGGAGACGACCGCGAGCGCCATGTCGTTCGCATTCCATTACCTCGCAACGCATCCCGACGAGCGCGACCGGTTGATCACGGAACCGGAGATCCTGCCCAAGGCGGTCGAGGAGTTCATCCGCTTCGGTGGATCGATCCACGGCATACCCCGCACAGTCGCGCAGGAAGTCGCCCTCGCAGGACATGCCTTCTGCCCGGGTGAATCGGTGATCGTCAACTACGCCTCCGCCAACCGCGACGCCGCAGAGTTCCCCGAACCGGATCGGTGCATTCTCGACCGTCAGGCGAACCGGCACCTCGGCTTCGGCGCCGGCGTCCATCGGTGCCTCGGCTCCAACCTGGCGCGACTGGAGTTCCAGGTCGGCCTCGAGCAGGTCCTGGCCCGGATGCCCGACTACACACTCGCCGGCACAGCGGATTTCCACGGAAACTCCGTCACGCGCGGATACCGTCGCATCCCGGTGGTCTTCACACCCGGTGAACGCTCGACATGGGCAGCGGCCGGATGACGTATCGCGTCGTGCAGTGGACGACGGGCAATGTCGGCAAGAAGTCGGTCCATGCGATCGCCTCGAACTCGACATTGGAACTCGTCGGCTGCTACGCGTGGTCACCGGACAAGGTGGGTTGCGACGTGGGTGAGCTCTGCGGCATCGAACCGCTCGGGGTAACCGCCACCGACGACGTCGACGCGCTCCTCGCGCTCGAACCGGACTGCGTCGTCTACAACCCGATGTTCGCGAATGTCGATGAGCTGGAGCGAATTCTAGGCGCGGGTATCAACGTCGTGACCACGTCGGAGTTCATCACCGGCCACCGGCTCGGGGCGGGCCGGGCACGCATCGAACGGGCCTGCCGCCGTGGCGGTTCGACGATCTTCGGCAGCGGACTCAACCCGGGTTTCATGCAGCTCTTCGCGATCGTCGCGGCCGGCATCTCGGACCGGGTGGACAGGATATCGATCGTGGAGTCATTCGACACCACCATCTACAACTCCCCCGACACCGAGAAGATCATGGGCTTCGGCTATCCGATCGACCAGCCGGGCCTGCGCGACATCACCGAGAAGGGTTCGGGAATCTTTCGCGAGGCAGTGCTGCTGCTCGGCGACGCACTCGGCATCCAACTGGACGAGATACGCTGCGACACCGAATATGCCCAGACCACCGAGGATCTCGATCTTCCCGGTGGTTGGCACATCGCCAAGGGGTGCGTGGCCGGGATCGATGTGCGCTGGAAGGGCTTCCTCGGCGAACGCGAGGTCGTCGAGGTGCGCGGAGTGTGGACGAAGGGCCAATCGCTCGAGCCGACGTGGGCGATGGGTTTCGGATACGACGTGACGATCGAGGGCCGTCCGACCATCAAGACCACGCTTAGCTTCGAGCCGCCGCCGGACTTCGTCGGCGAAACCATCGAGGACTACATCCTGTTGGGGCTCACCATCACCGCCGTCCCGGCGATCACCGCGATACCCGCCGTCGTCGCCGCGCCTCCCGGCATCGTGACCTACAACGACCTACCGCTGCTACTACCCAGGGGTGTCATCGATGCCTGAGAAGACGTATCGAGTCATTCAGTGGATGACGGGCGACGTCGGGCAGGTCGGCGTGCGGCACTTCGCCGACAACCCGACCTTCGACCTCGTCGCCGTTCTGGTGCACAACAAGGACAAGGTCGGCAAGGACGCCGGCCAGATCGCGGGCGTCGCGCCGACGGGGGTCATCGCAACGGATGACGTCGAGTCGGTGATCGCGATGAACGCCGACTGTGTTTTCTACACGCCGGTAATCATGGATACCGACACCGTGTGCCGACTGCTGCGCTCGGGTAAGAACGTCGTCACCACGAGTGGGTTCTTCTATCCCACCGAGGATTTCCGCGACGGCGGCGAACAGATCCGCGCCGCCTGCGCCGACGGTGGGACGTCGTTCCATGGCGGCGGTATCCATCCGGGGTACGCGGGCGACATCCTGCCGATGACCCTTGCGCGGGTGATGAACAGGATCGACAAGATCGTCGTATACGAGGTCGTGAACGTCCTCACCGATGCGCCGCTGGATCACATCGACTGGATGGGCTTCGGCAAGGACGTGGACAAGTTCCTCAGCGAGCCAACAATTCTGGGCCTTGGCGTGCCGTTCTTCGCGCAGTCGATGCACATGATCGCCGATGGTCTCGGGGTGAGCATCGATGAGGTCACCGCGGCCGAGGTGAAGGCGGCCGTCGCCACCGAGGACATTCCGCACCCGTTGGGAGCGATACCCCGCGGGACCGTCGCCGCCCAGCATCACGAATGGACGGCGTGGGTCGGCGGCACTCCGCTGATCGTCTTCCACGCCATCTACCTGACCAGCGCGCCCGACAAGATCGATCCGGCATGGGACTGGGGCAAAACGCGGTACCGGATCGTCATCGAGGGCGATCCATCCACCGAACTCACCCTCGAGGGTGTCGATCGGCCGGACGGAACGATGCACCATCCCGGCTACGACTGGACCGCGATGGGGGCCATCAACGCGATTCCAGACGTGTGCGACGCCCCGCCCGGCTGGGTCACCCATTTCGACCTCGGCCTCGTCCGCCCCCGCGGTCTGGTGCGGAAATGACCGCCCCCCGTCTGCATCACGTCGTCTTCGCCATGGCGCCCGAGCGGCACGAGACCGTCGCGCAGATGTTCACCGACCTCGGCTTCACGTTGCAGCCGGCAGAGCTGACCGAGCTCGGGGTCAGCGTGAGCCTGGACTGGGACCGAGGGGTCGAGCTCATCAGTCCGATTCCGGGTTCGACGGCTGCCGTTGCGGCATCGGTGCAGGCATTTCTCGACGAGAAAGGGGACGGGATCTACACCGTCGTTCTGCAGGTTCCCGACGCCTCGGATGCCGAGTCCGTCGCCGAGAGGTACGGAGCAGCAATCCGATTCCGACAGAAGCTGGCGGGTGACGGCACACACCTGGAAGAGATCGACCTGTCCGTGCTGGACCTGCCGCTGACCCTCCTGGACACCAACGTGCCATGACCGTCGACGCCGCCAAACCCAGTGTGTTCGACGCGGACCTGCCCACCCTGCGGTACGACATCACCGCCACGCCGCAGGAGATCTACCCCCAGTTTCGCGCGGCGCAGCAGGCTGCCCCCATCGCGCTTGGACCAATCGGCCCCGAAGTGCTCTCGTACGAACTGGCCCGCACCGTCCTCCGCGACCCGCGGTTCGTCGTACCCAAGGGTATCCACCTCTCGGCCCATGGCATCACGTCAGGACCGCTGTGGGACAGGGTGACTCGCAGTATCTTGAACATGGAGGGCGACGAGCATCGCCGGCTGCGCGGGTTGGTGTCGCGGGCGTTCACACCGCGGGCGACCGCGCGGATGCACGACACCATCCACACGATGGTGAACGAGCTCATCGATGCCGTAGCCGACGCGGGCGGCTGCGAGTTCGTCGCGGATATTGCCCGCCCCTACCCCATTCCGGTCATCTGCGCGCTGCTGGGCGCGCCACGTGAGGACTGGCGGCAATTCTCCCGATGGGCCGACGACATCTTCAAGATCGTCAGCTTCGACTGCAACCTGGCCGAGGAGGAGCCCGTCGTCCTCAAGGCGTGGGACGAATTCGACTCCTACATCGACGATATGGTCGCGGCCAGGCGGCAAAGCCTGAGCGACGATCTGCTCTCCGAGCTCATCCAGATCGAGGATGCCGGCGATCGGCTTGACACCGGCGAGTTGCGGATGCTGGCCTTCAGCATCCTGGTGGCGGGCACCGATACGACGCGAAGCCAGCTCGCCGCCTCGATGCAGGTGCTCTGCGATCACCCGGAGCAGTGGTCGCTGCTGCGGGAGCGCCCGGAGTTGGCGATGCACGCGGTCGAGGAGACGATGCGCCACTCACCGTCCATGTGCAGCACGGTGCGCAGCGTCGCCGAGGACGTCGTGATCGACGACTACACGTTCCCCGCAGATACGTTCATCATCGTGAATACGTATGCGGCCAATCGTGATAGCGCGATCTATGACGATCCGGAGCGCTTCGACATCACCCGGGACGACCCGCCACCGATCCTGACGTTCGGCGGCGGGGTGCACTACTGCCTGGGTGCCAACCTGGCGCGGCTGGAACTTGCCGAGGCGTTGAAGATCCTGTCCCAGCGGATTCCGCACCCGTCCCGCACCGAATCGGTGCCCTGGAAACCGCTGCTGGGTCTCAGCGGGCCGACGAGCCTGCGGTTAGAGTTCGGCTGATGGCGTACAAGATCGATCCGGACGTGCTGGGCAGGGTGGCCAAGCAGGTCGTCGGCTTGCCGCTGGAGAACGGTGAGTTGATCAACCGGGCCATCGAGGCGCTGGCCGACGAGTACCCCGATCTCATCGATCCCGCGCCGGGGCGGTGGGTCGGCAGCAAGGCAGGCGGCATCCTCGGCAAAGTCAGGTTCCTCTACTTCAGCCCGCGTGAGTACATCGTGATCTTCGGTTCGCCCTCTGGCACTCAAGGCTTTTCGGGCCGCTACAAACGCGTGGACGTGCACAAATTCCTGATCGCGGGTCAGATCGACTGGTATGACATCGAATCGGATGACCTCACCGCCGCGACGCTGTTACCCGGCGAACACGCGCACATGGTGCGGGGTCAAGCCCGCGGCATGACCATCCATCCCGGCTCGTGGCAC
Organism: Mycobacterium sp.; assembly: GCA_044508395.1. GTDB lineage: Bacteria > Actinomycetota > Actinomycetes > Mycobacteriales > Mycobacteriaceae > Mycobacterium. Next base: position 47,436 of record JBIQHU010000017.1, read on the forward strand.
ATCGAGTACGGCCGCGGCGCGGTGGCCACCACCCTGCCGTTCGCGATGGTCGACACCCTGCTGGTGTCGCTGGAGTTCGAGTCGGTGCGCCGGTCGACGGTCGAGTTCGCGAAGCTGGTGCGTCGCCAACTTCGGCGGTAACCCTTCTCTCACGAACAGTCGCGTACACCCCCAAATTTGGCCGAAAATGGGGGTTTTCGCGACTGCTCGCGAGGGTGAGTTGATCAGGCCGGGGAGAATACGGCCTGGAAGCGGTCCAACGACTCTCGGAAATCGCTCTTCAGCGCGCCGGCGACCACCATCCCGATGGGTCCGAACAACGCGGGACCGCCGAGGTGCACGTCGAAGGAGACGCTCGATCCCTCGTCGACCTTACTGGATGGCTTCACCTTGCCGATGAGCTTGACCTTGACACCGCCTTCACCCTTGCCGTCCAGGGTGATGGCTTCGGGCGGCTTGAAGTGGACGATGGTCCACTTGATCCGCACGGGCATGCCCTTGACTTCGACGATCGACTCGATGGCCGTGCCCTTCTCAAGGGTTTCGGGGAGCTTGCTCCGCCACACCTTGTGGATGATCAGCCACTCCCTGTAGCGGGGCAGATCAGACGCGCACTCCCACGCCTTCTCCGGCGGTAGAGGGACGTCGACGGAGACCGAAAGTTTGGCCACAGGTGTGTCTAGGGGGTCTGCGGGTTGTTCTTGTCGACCGCCTTTTTGGCGGCCTCCTGCACCTTGTCGACGTGCTGGGCGTATTTGCCCTGCGTCTTCTGGTCGACGATGTCACCGGCCTTGTCGATTGCGGTGTCCACCTTATCGGCGTTCTTGGCCAGCAGATTCTTCACCTTGTCGAGGATTGCCATGGGGCCACCCTACTCCGAGAGCCACAACCGCCGGCGTTCGCCCAGAACCGCTCCCTGCACCCACCAGATGACCTCGATGGCCGCCGCCCCGATGATCCCGATGAGCAGCGCGGTCGACGTGGTTTTGAGGTTCGACGGGTCGAGCATGAACGCCTTTCGGGCCAGTGGAATCGAGAAGATCACCACATACGCCAGGCCGGACACCACCACCAGCGCCACCCGCCACCACTGGTATGGCCGTGCCACCACCGCCAGCACCCAGAGGCCCGTCACCAACAGCGTGATCAGCGCCGCCGTCGACGCCTGCATCTGCTCGGCGGGCGTGGCGGCGCGGCCCTGATACGCCACCAGGTACGAGGTGAACGTCGCGATCCCCACCACAACGCCCGACGGAAGCGCCGCCGTCATGACCCGGCGCACGAACCCCGTGTGCGCGCGCTCATTGTTCGGTGCGAGCGACAGGATGAACGCCGGGATGCCGATGGTGAACCACGCTGCGATCGTCACGTGAATCGGCTGGAACGGGAACAACAGCGGATCGGAGCCGTACAGTTTGGACGACAGGCCGCCGAGGCCGACGAGAATTGCGAGCAGCACCGAGTACACCGTCTTGGTGAGGAACAGGTTCGAGACGCGTTCGATGTTGCCGATGACGCGGCGGCCCTCGCCGACCACGTACGGCAACGTCGCGAACTTGTTGTCCAGCAACACGATCTGGGCTACCGCGCGGGAGGCCGGGCTGCCGGAGCCCATCGCCACGCCGATGTCGGCATCCTTGAGGGCCAGCACGTCGTTGACGCCGTCGCCGGTCATCGCCACGGTATGTCCGCGCGACTGCAGGGCGTGCACCATTGCTCGCTTCTGATCCGGCCGCACCCTGCCGAAGGTGGTGTACTCCTCGAGGGTGTCGGCCAGCTGCTCGGGATCGTCGGGCAGCTGGCGCGCGTCCATCGTCTCACCGCTCAGCCCGAGCGAGCCCGCCACCGCCCCGACCGACACGGCGTTGTCACCCGAGATAACCTTGATCGAAACCTTCTGATCCGCAAAGTAATCCAGAGTGTCATGGGCGTCGGGCCGGATGCGCTGCTCGAGGACCACCAGTGCCGCCGGTGTGACACACCCCGGCGCGTCCGGGTGGTCGACGGGCACATCGGAAGAGCCGAGCAGCAGCACCCGCAATCCCTTCGCGCCGATCTCCTCGGCCTGCTGGGCGATTTCGGACCCCGGCGCGAGCAGCACGTCGGGCGCGCCGATCACCCAGTTGCCGTGCTCCCCGTACGACGTCCCGCTCCACTTGGTGGCGGATTTGAACGGAGCGATCGCCGTGGGTTCCCAGCCGGGCGGCATCTTGTAGGCCTCGGCGATGGCCTGCATGCTCGCGTTCGGCCGGGCGTCGTCGGCGGCCAGTTGTGCGAGGATGTCGGCGACGGCACGGTCGTCCAGCTTCTTCAAATCCGAGACGCGCATACCGTTTTCGGTGAGAGTGCCGGTCTTGTCGGCGCATACGACGTCGACACGGGCCAATCCCTCGATGGCGGGCAGTTCGTTGACCAGGCACTGCCTGCGGCCGAGCCGGATCACACCGACGGCGAACGCGATCGACGTCATCAGTACGAGGCCTTCGGGCACCATCGGCACCAACGCACCGACCATCCGCAGCACGGCCTCACGCCAGCCCGCGCCGGTGGTGAACAGCTGCGTGTAAATGATGAGCAGACCCGCGGGAATCAACAAATAGGTGATGAACTGCAGGATCTTGTTGATACCGCTGCGCAGTTCGGAGTTCACCAAAGTGAACTTGCTTGCCTCCTCGGCGAGCTTGGCCGCGTAGGCTTCCCGGCCGACCTTGGTGGCCCGGTACGCGCCGCTGCCCGCGAGGACGAAGCTGCCCGACATGACACCATCCCCGACACCCTTGGCGACGGGGTCGGCTTCACCGGTGAGCAGCGACTCGTCGACCTCGAGGTTGGCCTCCTCGACGATTTCACCGTCGACGACAATCTGGTCGCCCGGCCCGAGTTCGATGATGTCGTCGAGCACGATCTCGGCGGGAAGCACCGCCTTGGTGCCGGATTGCCTGCGCACCAAGGGTTTCGCCTGTCCGACGATCGCCAGCTTGTCCAGTGTCTGCTTGGCCCGCAGCTCCTGGATGATGCCGATCGCGCTGTTGGCGATGATGAGTAGCCCGAACGCGCAGTTGATCACCGACCCGGTGGATAGCACGATGATCAGCAGGACGCCGAGGATGGCATTGATACGGGTGAACACGTTGGCCCGTACGATCTCGGAGACGCTGCGTGCCGCGCGGGTCGGCACATCGTTGGTCTTGCCTTCGGAAACACGCTGGGCGACTTCGGCGTCGGTGAGGCCGGCGATGTTGACGCCTGGGATGGCGGTCATTTGGTGAACGTCCCCTTACCGAACTCGTCGTAATACTCGAGCACCAGCTTGTCGCCGTCGAAGGTCGCCGTCGAAATCGTCCCCGGCGGGGCGTTTTCGGTGACAAACGTGAAGGTGAACACGTTGCCGTCCCAGTGGTCGAGCGGGACATTCAGCTTCGAGCCGAGCACCAGCATCAGCGTCCCGTTCTTCTCGATGACTCGGGCCGGACCCCAGAAGTCGTTCTGGTATGTCCCGACGTACGTCGACAACGGCGCAGCGGGCGCCGGACTCGGCGGCGGCTGCTTGCCCACCAATGACCCGACCGGCTTCTCCATCTTCGCGAAGGCCGCGCTGTACAGGCCGTACCAGTCCTCACGCACCTCGCCGAACTGCACCAGGTCCGCGAACTGGGCGGTCAGCGTTTCGGGCACACCCGATGGTGTGGCGTTGGTGAGCGCGACGATCGCCACGTCCGCTGACGGGAGGACGACGAAATTGGTGCCCTCGCCGAGTTCGAAGGCGCCCGAGTGGCTGAGTTCAGTACGCGCCGCCGACGTCGTCCCGACGTTGAAGCCGAATCCGTAGAAGCCGGACCGCATTGCGGGTTCCGACGCGGGACTCGAGACAATCTGTGGAGTCAGAGCGGGCAGCAGCGCACCGGCGTCGGCGATCTGCTTGTCGTCGTGCTTGCCGTTCGCGAGCACCATCGCGAGCCAGCGGGTCATGTCGTTGAGCGACGAACTGGCGCCTCCCGCGGGCGCCTGCGCGTCGGCATTGCGGACGTACAGCGGCTCGTAGGAACCGTCGACGTGGATATGCCCGATGGCGCGGTTGGCCCTCGACTCGTAGTCGGCGAACCGGAAACTCGTCGACGCCATCCCAACCGGATCGAACAACACCTCGTCGGCCAGCACCTCCCAGGGCTTGCCGGCGCTCGCCGCGACCGCCTCGGCGCCCGCGGTGTACCCATAGTTGGTGTACGCGTAGGAGATTCGGAACGAATCGAGCGGGAAGTCCCGCAGATGTTCGAGCACATAGCGGCGGTTGTGTCCGATGTCCTCGAGCATGTCGCCGGCATGGTCGGGAAGCCCGGAGCGGTGCGACATCATGTCGCCGACGGTGACCATCTGCGTCACTGTCGGATCCGAGAGCGCGAACCATGGCAGCTTGGACACGATCGGGGTGTCCCAGCCGATCGCGTTCACGCCGACCTGGTGGGCGACGACCGTCGAGGAGATCGACTTCGACAACGATGCCAGCTGAAAGACCGTGTCCGCGTCCACGCGGTTTGCCTCGGAGTCACCGGCTTTCACATCTTTGACGCCGAACCCCTTCGCGTACACGGTCTTCCCCTCATGCACGACGGCCACCGCCATGCCGGGGATGCCGGACTTGCGGATCAGCTCCTCGGCTATGCCGTCGAGCTTGGCGACAGCCTTGTCGACGGCGTTCTCCGGCAACGGCATCGCGGGCACCAGGGGCGGCGGTACGTCCGCCTGGGTGGGCGTGGACGGTGGCGCCGGTTCGGCCGGCTTGTCGGCAGCGCAGCCGGACACCAGCGCGATCAACCCCACGACCGCGAGCCTGGCCAGTGCATTCATGACGTGCACCGTATCCCGTCGACTGCACGCATGTTGTACGCGAACCGCGAATAGACCCGTCAACCACCGTGCACTCGGCGAACGGCTAGAGGCGCCACCACGGGTCGTTCGCCAGTGCCTCGTCGGGCTGCACCCGCTGTCCGGGCTTCGGCAACGCGACCAGCACACGTTCGGAGTCGGCGGCTTTGATCAGCCGCTCCACCGGTTCGGACCACGGATGCGGTGCGAGGCGGAACGTCGCCCAGTGGATCGGGACAAGCAGCCCCGCATCGGTGACGTCACGGTGCGCACGGACCGCGTCCTCGGGATTCATGTGGATGTCGGGCCAGCCGGGGTGATATGCGCCCACCGGCATCAGGGTGAGGTCGAACGGGCCGTGTTCTGCACCGATATCGCCGAAGCTCTTCGAATACCCGGTGTCGCCGCCGAAGAAGGCGCGGTGGCTGGGGCCGATCAGCACCCACGACGACCACAGGGTGGTGTTCCTGGTCAGGAACCGTCCGGAGAAGTGTCGCGCGGGCGTGCACACCAGGGTGAGGTCGCCGAGCTGGGCGCTCTCGTTCCAGTCGAGTTCGACGATCCGGTCGGCGGGAATGCGCCAGGACCGCAGGTGAGCGCCGATGCCGAGCGGGACGAAGAACTTGGCCCGCTGCGTGCGCGCCAGCTGCCTGACGGTGTCGACGTCGAGGTGATCGTAGTGGTCATGGCTGATGATGACCGCGTCGATCGCGGGCATCGCCTCCAGCGGCGCGGGCACCGGGTGCAGCCGCCGCGGGCCGATCGTGCGGGACGGGGAGCAGCGGTCGCTCCAGACGGGATCAGCCAGCACGCGGTAGCCGTCGACCTCGATGACCGCCGATGAGTGGCCGTACCAGGTGACGGCAAGGTCGCCGGCCGCCAGGCTCGGGTCGGGTGTGACCAGCGGGACGGGTCGGGCCGGCTGCTGGCTGGCGTTGTTGCCGATGACCTCACGGACCAGGAGGAACTGCTCCTGGCGAGTCAGGCTCATCGGGCTTGCCGGTTCCAGGTTGACGAACGCGCCGTCCTGGTAGTTCGGGGACCCATTGGCGACACCGTCGATCGCGGCCGGTGGTGCGCCGAGGGCGGACGGGGTGCCCTGCAGCGCACGCAACGTCAAGCCACCGGCCAGCAGCGTCGCCGTTCCGAAGCCGATGCGCAGGGCCACCCCGATCATCAGGCGCCCTTGAACCTCGGCGGCCGCTTCTCGATGCGCGCCACCTGCGCCTCGATGACGTCCTGGCTGGCCCAGGCCCGATCGAACAGCTCCTGGTGCTCGGGCCACGGCTCCTCGTAGGCGCCGTCGTCGTTGAGCACCCGCTTGGCGTGCTGCAGGGCCAGCGGTGCGAAGCCGGCGAGTTCGGCGGCCCAGGCCTGGGCATCGGCCAGCGTGCCGATGCGGTTGGCCATGCCGGTGTGCAGTGCGGCCTCTGCGGTGAGCCTTTCCGCCCCGAGCAACATCCCCCTCGCACGACCGGCGCCGACCAGCGACGTGAGCCGTCGAATACTCCAGTTATCCAGCGCCAAGCCGTATTTCGCGACCGGGAACTGGAAGTAAGCGTCGGGTGCGACGACCCGCAGATCGCAGATCATCGCGAGGATCACGCCTGCGCCGATCGCGGGGCCGTTGATGGCGCCGATCACCGGGACAGGGGCCTTGTCGATTGCCAAGTTCAACGCCTTGGCCTTGTCGGGCAGCTCCTCGGCTACGCCGGCCGCGTCCGACAGGTCGGCGCCCGCACTGAAGACGTGGCCCTGGCCGGTCAGCACGATGGCCCGGATGTCTTCGCCCGCGGCCTTCTCGACCGCCTCGCGGAGTCCGTCGACGAGCGCGCCGTTGAGCGCATTGCGGCGATCGGCGCGCTGCATTTCCAGCGTCATCACATCGCCGTCGCGGGTCACACCGATCATGGCGCCACCCTATCGGGACAATCTGGATCAGGCCTTTCGGGTGCAGGCCTCGTGGTTGTCTTCCGCTTTGACGATCGAGGACAGCGGCACCGAGGCACGAAAGCCCCAGCCGAACTTGACGTGCAGGGTGTCGTCCGCGATATGGACCTCACTTTGCTTCGGTCCCAACCCGAACGGCGCCGAAAACGGAAGGAACCATCGCTCGTAGCGAAGTTCTGTTTCCATGCGCACACAGTAGCCAGATAATCTCGGCGGGTGAGCCGGATTGGTGCGCTTGACCTGCGCAATGCCGTGCTGGACGCGGGTTCGTTCCGCAGCTGGGACACCGCGCCGCTGGTGGTCGGCGGGAGCGCGGAATACCAGCGCGAGCTCGCCGCCGCGGCCGCCAAGACGGGGCTCGACGAATCGGTGCTGACCGGCGAGGGCACCGTTTTCGGCCGGCGGGTGGCGCTGGTGGCCTGCGAGTTCGACTTCCTGGCCGGCTCGATCGGGGTGGCAGCGGCCGAGCGGATCACCACCGCGGTGGCCAGGGCGACGGCCGAGCGGCTGCCTCTGGTCGCGTCGCCCAGCTCCGGCGGCACCCGCATGCAGGAGGGCACCGTCGCGTTCCTGCAGATGGTCAAGATCGCCGCGGCCGTCGAACTGCACAAGCGGGCGCATCTGCCGTATCTGGTGTACCTGCGTCACCCGACGACGGGCGGCGTGTTCGCGTCGTGGGGTTCGCTCGGGCATGTCACCGCGGCCGAACCGGGCGCGCTCATCGGATTCCTCGGGCCGCGGGTGTACGAGCACCTCTACGGCGAGCCGTTCCCCTCGGGCGTCCAGACCGCGGAGAACCTGGAGCGCCACGGCGTGATCGACGGAGTAATCCCACTGGAGGCGGTACGCCCGACGCTCGACCGCACGCTGAAGGTCCTTGCCGACCCGCCCGATTCGCCGCCGCCGCCCCCCGATACCGCTGAGGTGCCCGATGTGCCCGCCTGGCAGTCTGTGCTGGCGTCACGACGGCCGGACCGCCCAGGCGTCGGATATCTGTTGCGGCACGGCACAACTGAACGGGTGCTGCTCTCCGGCACAGGCCGCGGCGAGGGCGCCACCACCCTGCTGGCGTTGGCCAGGTTCGGCGGACAGCCGGCGGTGGTGCTCGGCCAGCAGCGCGTGCTCGGCGGGATGGTCGGGCCGGCGGCGCTGCGCGAGGCGCGACGGGGTATGGCGTTGGCGGCGGGCCTGAAGTTGCCGCTTGTGCTCGTGATCGACACTGCCGGACCGGCACTCACGGTCGAGGCCGAACAGGATGGCCTGGCCGGTGAGATCGCAAGGTGCCTGGCCGATCTCGTCACACTGGACACCCCGACGGTGTCGGTGCTGCTCGGCCAGGGCAGCGGCGGGCCTGCGCTGGCGATGGTGCCCGCCGATCGAGTGTTGGCCGCCCTGCACGGCTGGCTGGCGCCGCTGCCGCCGGAAGGGGCGAGCGCAATCGTGTTCCGCGACACCGCCCATGCTCCGGAACTCGCTGAGGCGCAAGGGATTCGGTCGGCAGACTTGTTGGCCAGCGGGATCGTCGACGCCATCGTGCCTGAACGTCCGGACGCGGCAGACGAGCCGTTGGCGTTCACGCAGCGACTGTCGGCGACCATCGCCAACGAATTGCACGCGCTGCGGTCGATACCCGACTCCGACCGGCTGACCGCACGACTGGCGCGCTATCGCCGGATCGGTGTGTAGATGCGATTTGTGTGCGTCGAGGAGCGCTGACGAGCGCAACCGAGCGCACCCGAATCGCCGGGGGTCAGCCGCCGAGCTCCGTGACCGCCGTGTCGAGCGCGACCGCCTGCTCGGTGAGATCGTGATCCGACGGCGCCTCGCCGACGCGGCGGGCGAGATCCTCGCGCGACACGATCTCCAGCGCGCCCCGGTACGGCTCGGACGCCAGCTTGCCGGCGCCGATCACCTCTATCCGGCCTTCCACCAGCACCAGGATGGCGTCCTTCTCGTCGGCCCTCAGTAGCCGGCGCAGATCATCGGGCGAGATCATGGACCGCTCCTTTCAGCCATGGGTCATCCATACCCTGCCACGGCCCAGAGCATTGCCACACACGTGACGAAGTCCAGCGGCAACCGCATCAGGCTGCGCCGAGTCCATGCCACCGCGGCGCGCTCGTCGACGGCCGCCGGATCCGCCTTCTCGAACTCCACCGCCTTCGGGATCAAGTCGACGAGCGACCACACCCGCATCACGGTGTGGCTGACCAGCGCCACCAGCAGCGCAACCCGGACGTCGGCGTCCCGCCACGCGGCGATGAGCGCGACGATGAGCAGCACCTCGAACACGATGTGTGCGGGAATCCAGAACCGCCGCCGGGAGATTCCCCCGTTGTGCGCCTGGATGATGCCGGGCCGCTTGGGCCAGGCCGGGTCGACGACTGCAGTTTCGTAGAAACCGCCACCGAGAAGTACGCAGGCGACGAGGGCGGCGGTGGCGATCAGGACGAGCGTCGGGGTCGACATCACCGCCGATTATCTAAGGCCCGTCGAGGTAGCGCTGCACGGTGGGTCCCAGCCAGGCGACCGCCTCGTCGCGTGACATGGCCACGATCGGCGGCAACTGCAACACGTAGCGACATAGGGCGAGGCCGAGTGTCTGCGTGGCGATCAAAGCCGCGCGGCGTTCCGGCGCATCGGAGTTGATCTTCGCGACGGCTGGCAGCAGTTGGCCGGCGAACAACGTCCGCATGCGTTGCGCGGCTTCGGCGTTGGTGGCGCTGGCCCGCAGCAGCACGATGAGCACCTCATCGCGTTCCCACCTGTTCATGAAGTGGTCGACGAGGGCAGCACCCAACTGGTCGCGGTCGATGTCGGAGAGGTCTGGCAACTCGAGGTCGAAATCGGCGGCCGCGGCGAACAGCTGGTCCTTGCTGCCGAAGTACCGCATCACCATCGAGGGGTCGATGTTCGCGTCCGCCGCGATGGCCCTGATGGTGGCTTTCTCGAAGCCGGATTGGGCGAACCTCTCCCTGGCCGCCGCCAGGATCGCAGCCTTGGTCTGCTCCGACGATCTACGCATGCCAACAATTGTAGGCCAACAAGTGTTGACATTCGTGCGTATCGGGTGAAGCATCTATGCCAACAAGCGTTGGCATAGATGGGAGAGGCAGATGTACGACACTCAAGTTCTCGTGATCGGCGCAGGTCCGACCGGGTTGACCCTCGCCACCTCGCTGGTCGCGCAGGGCATCGCGACGACCGTGGTCGATCGCGCGCCCGAGGGCGCCAACACCTCGCGAGCGGCGGTGGTGAACGCCCGCTCGCTGGAGGTTTTGGAACCCCTGGACGTCACGCGCCGGCTGGTGAAGGAGGGCGTCGAGGCGCCGCTGTTCACCATCCGCGATCGGGGCCGCACGTTGATCCCGATCGACTTCAGCGGGTTGCCGACGGAGTATCCGTATTCGCTGATGGTTCCGCAGTCGACGACCGAACGGCTGCTGCTCGACCGGCTGGTCGAACTCGGCGGCTCGGTCGTACGCCCCAAGGCCGTGACGGCGATCGCCCAGGATCGCGACGGGGTGACTGCGACGTTCGAGGACGGTGATGTCATCCGGGCGCGTTACGCCGTGGGCGCCGACGGCATTCGCAGCGTCGTGCGCGAGCAGGCGGGGATCGGATTCGAGGGCGATGTGTACGACGAGTCGTTCATGCTGGCCGACGTCAGGCTGGTCGGCGACGCACCCGCCGACGAGGTCATCCTGTTCTGGGCGACGGCGGGCCTGACCGTGGTCGCCCCGCTGCCCGACGGTATCCACCGAATCGTGGCGCCGGTCGCAGACGCCCCCGAGGAGCCCTCCGCGGAGTTCGTCCAGCAGATCCTCGACACCCGCGTCGGCACGGACCGCATGGTGGTCACCGACGTCATCTGGGGTTCGCGATTTCGGGTTCATCATCGCGTGGCCGACACCTTCCGCGCGGGCCGTCTGCTGCTCGCCGGTGACGCGGCGCATGTGCACAGCCCGGCCGGTGGGCAGGGTATGAATCTGGGCATCCAGGACGCCGTCGCGTTGAGCGACGCGCTCGCCGCCGTGCTCGGTGGAGCGCCGGACAGTCTGCTAGACGACTACACTGCGGTTCGCCGTCCGATCGCCAAAGACGTTGTGGCGATGACGGATCGGCTGACCCGGCTTGCCACGCTGCCACGCGCCGCGCGACCGGTTCGTAACGCCGCGATCAGTGTCGTCGGACGGGTGCCGTCAGTTCGGCTGGCGCTGGCGCGCAGGCTCAGCGGCCTGGTGTACCGCTAGCTGCGCGAGGCGCCCGCGGCTGCCGACGTACAGTGCGGCAGCCGCGGCTGCGACCTCGGTGAGGGCCAGCAGGGTGGCCACCGCCATGAGCGTCGACGGCGGAGGCACTGCGCTCGGGGCGCCATGGTGATGAGCCGGAGCCGGCAGGTGCAGCGCGATCATGGCGAGGTTCATCAGGGCGACGATCACCCAGGCCCTCGCCGTGCCGTCGCGCCACAGCTCGCGGGCGCAGTACAGGCACGCGGCGATCATCGTGGCAAGCAGGGCGGCCGCGATCACGCTGGACGCGTGGCCGAGCATCGCTGCGTGCAGCGTCGCCGACGCGGCCGCAAGCGTTGCGCATGCGCGTCGCACCATCGTCGGTACAGAAGTCACGTGAATAGGGACTCCGGCGGTCGCCAAAATTCATCCCTCTCAGGAGTCGAGGCCGAGAAGTTTCACCATTTCAGCACGCATCTGAACCTTGCGCACCTTGCCGGTGACGGTCATCGGAAACTCGTCGACCACGTGGACGTACCGCGGGATCTTGTAGTGGGCCAGCTTGTCGCTGGCGAAGTCACGCAACGCCTGCGCGTCGAGCGGACTCCTGCCCGGTTTCATCCGCACCCATGCGCAGATTTCCTCGCCGTACTTCGCGTCGGGCACGCCGATGACCTGCGCGTCGTCCACGTCCGGATGGGTGTACAGAAACTCCTCGATCTCGCGCGGGTAGATGTTCTCGCCGCCGCGGATCACCATGTCCTTGATGCGGCCCACGATGTTGCAGTAGCCGTCGTCGCGCATGACGGCGAGGTCGCCGGTGTGCATCCATCCCTCGGCGTCGATCGCCTCGTTCGTCTTGGCCTCGTCCTGCCAGTAGCCGAGCATCACCGAGTAACCGCGCGTGCAGAATTCGCCGGGCTGCCCGCGTTCGACGACCGCGCCGGTTTCGGGGTCGACGATCTTGATCTCGACGTGCGGATGGGCCCGGCCTATCGAACTGGTGCGCCGTTCGAGGTCGTCGTCGATGAGTGTCTGACAGGACACCGGCGACGTCTCGGTCATCCCGTACGCGATGGCGACCTCGGTCATGTTCATGTCGTTGACGCAGCGCTTCATGACCTCGATCGGGCAGACCGCTCCGGCCATGATGCCCGTTCTCAACGACGACAGGTCACGCTGCGCCAGGTCGGGCTGGCCGAGCATAGCGATGAACATGGTGGGCACTCCGTAAACGGCTGTGCACCTTTCGGATTCGATGGCATCCAGGGTGAGCGCCGGGTCGAATGCCGGCGCGGGAATGACCATGGTGGCGCCGTGGCTGGTGCAGCCAAGATTGCCCATCACCATGCCGAAGCAGTGATAGAACGGCACCGGAATGCACAGCCGGTCGTCGGGACCCAAGTTGATGAGCTCGGTGGTGAAATATCCGTTGTTGAGGATGTTTCGGTGCGAGAGCGTCGCGCCCTTCGGGAAACCTGTTGTGCCCGAGGTGTATTGAATGTTGATCGGCTGGTTGTTGTCCAGCGACTGCATCCGCGCCCGCAGCCCGTCGTCCGGTACCTCGCCGGCGCGCTGTTGAAGTTGGCGCCAGTCGTCGGTGCCGAGGTATAGCACCTCGGCTAGATCGGGAGTCTCGGCACGCACGTCGTCGACCATGCTCACGTAGTCAGAGGTCTTGAACGACGTGGCGGAGATCAGCGTCCGGATTCCCGACTGCTTGAGCACGTAGGCGACTTCGTGTGTGCGGTAGGCCGGGTTGATGTTGACCAGGATCGCGCCGATTTTCGCGGTCGCGTACTGCACGATCGTCCACTCCGAACAGTTTGGCGACCAGATGCCGACTCGGTCCCCTGCTTGAATGCCGAGGGCCATCAGGCCACACGCGATCACGTCGATGTCCTCGTTGAGTTGGGCGTACGTCCACCGTCGACCGCTTGCCATATCGACCAGCGCGTCCCCGTCGGGATGGGCGGCGACCGTGCGTTCGAAGTTCGCCCCGATCGTTTCCTCGAGGATGGCGGTGTCGGTGGGGCCTGCGTCTTGGGACTTCATCGCCTCATCGTCGCGTCGAAACTGCGGACAGACCGCGAATCGGCAGAAATATCCGCACTCCTAGCAGACTCGACGAGGGTCTTGGTAAGGATGGGGGCATGGCCCCGATCAAGCCCTTCCGCATCGCGATCCCCGACGCCGACCTCGACGACCTGAAATCCCGACTCGCACGCACCCGCTGGCCGGACGCCGAATGCGTCGACGACTGGACCCAAGGAATCCCCTTGGCCTATACCCAGAGGCTCGCCGACTACTGGGCCACCGGGTACGACTGGCGCGCACGGGAAGAGGCGCTGAACCGGTTCGATCACTACACCACCGAAATCGATGGCCTGGACATCCATTTCATCCACCAGCGGTCCGGGCGCGAGGACGCGTTTCCGTTGCTGATCACCCATGGCTGGCCCGGATCGATCGTCGAATTTCACAAGGTCATCGAGCCGCTCGCCGAGCAGGGTTTCGACGTGGTGTGCCCGTCACTGCCGGGCTACGGCTTCTCCGGCAAGCCCACGAGCACCGGCTGGGGTGTCGAGAAGATCGCATCGGCGTGGGACACCCTGATGGGTGAGCTCGGCTACGAGCGCTTCGGCGCGCAGGGCGGCGATTGGGGCGCCGCCGTCACCACCCAGATCGGCCGCAACGGCGGACGCTGCGTGGCGATTCACCTGAACATGCCGCTCGGCTTTCCGCCCGGCGAACTCAAGAATCCGACCGACGACGAAAAGGCTGCGCTGGAGCGTGCGGAGTACTACCAGAAGTGGGATTCGGGCTACTCCAAGCAGCAGTCAACGCGACCGCAGACCGTCGGCTACGGGTTGGTGGACTCCCCCGTCGGCCAGCTCGCCTGGATCGTCGAGAAGTTCTGGTCGTGGACGGACAGCGACGGCGACCCGGAGAACGTGCTTACCAAGGACGAGATGCTCGACAACGTGATGCTCTACTGGCTGACCGCGTCGGGGGCGTCGTCGGCGCGGCTGTACTGGGAGAGTTTCAATTCATTTGGCGGCTTCGACCGCGTCGAGTTGCCGACCGGTATCGCCGCGTTCCCGAGGGAGATCCTCAAGGCGCCGCGTAGCTGGTGCGAGGCGGGGTACAACATCACGCACTGGACCGACATGCCGCGTGGTGGCCACTTCGCGGCGTTCGAACAGCCCGAACTCTTCGTCGACGACGTGGCCAAGTTCTTCGGCGGCGTGCGTTAGGAGCCCCATGGCAGCCATCGAGGCGGACTACCTCGTGGTGGGCGCGGGCGCGATGGGGCTCGCATTCATCGACACGCTGGTCGCCGAATCCGACGCCACAGTCGTGGTGGTCGATCGCAACGACCGGCCCGGAGGTCACTGGACCACCGCCTATCCATTCGTGCGGCTTCATCAGCCGTCGGCCTATTACGGCGTGAACTCTCGCCACCTCGGCAGCGACACCATCGACCAGACCGGTTTCAACGCGGGGTTCTACGAATTGGCCAGCGGCGCCGAGGTGTGCGCGTACTTCGACAACGTGATGCGCCATCAGTTGCTGCCGACTGGCCGGGTGACGTACCTGCCGATGAGCGAGTATCTCGGCGACGGCCTGGTGCGCACGCTCGGCGGTGAGCACATCGAAGTGTCCGCGCGACGCCTCGTGACCACACACGTCGAGATCATCGTGCCGTCGATGCGAGGGCCGTCCTACGCCGTCGCCTCCGATGTCGAGTGCGTGCCACCCAACGACCTGCCGCGCATCCGCGAGGCCCGGGATCGCTACGTCATTGTGGGTGCGGGTAAGACGGCGATGGACACGTGCGTGTGGCTGCTGCGGCACGGTGTCGCGCCGCACCGGCTGACGTGGATCAAGCCGCGCGACTCCTGGATTCTGGACCGAGCAACGGTTCAGCCGGGATCGCAGTTCGCCAAGCGCGTGTTGCGCGATTTCTCCAATCAGCTGAACGCGGTCATCGACGCGGAGTCGCTGCCCGATCTGTTCGACCGGCTGGAGGCCAAGGGCTGCCTGATGCGTATCGACCGGTCGATCGAGCCGACGATGTACCGCTGCGCGATCCTCTCCCAGGGTGAACTCGAGCAGTTGCGCCGCATCGAGGATGTCGTACGGATGGGCCACGTCGAGTCGATCGAACCGGGTCGCATCACGTTGGAAGGCGGCACCCGCGACATCGACGGCACCGCCCTCTACATCGACTGCAGCGCCGACGGTTTCGCGCATATCGAACCGGCGACGGTGTTCACCGATGAGCGGATCGCGCTGCAGGCGGTGCGCACCTGCCAGCCTGCGTTCAGCGCCGCTGTGATCGGTCACGTCGAAGCGACGTATCCCGACGACGAGACTCGAAACGCGTACTGCAATCCCGTGCCGTATCCGTCCGAGCCCGCCGACTGGCTGCGCATGATGCTGGCGTTCAACAAGAACCAGGTGCACTGGTTCTCCGACCCCGACATGATGGCGTGGGTCGACAGGTCCCGGCTCAACGTGTTGCACCACGTGTCGGCGGGTGTCAGTGAACGCGCGCGAGAGAAGATTATTTCGGTGCTCACGTCGCAGCTGCCCGCCGTCAACGACAAGCTGGAAAAGCTGCTGGCGCAAGCCTGATCTCTTCGTTGACTCTGCGCTGAGGGCGGTGGCTCATCGCCATTTTGAACCGTGGACGCAGAGTCAACGAAAGATCCGCCGAGCTAGGCGAGTGAGTCCACCCACGCGCGGTGCAGCGCCGCGTACCGACCCGAACCGCTGGCGATCAGGTCGTCGGGCGCGCCGTCCTCGATGATGCGGCCCTGTTCGAGCACCAGCACGCGATCGGCGACCTGCACGGTGGACAACCGGTGTGCGATCACGAGTGCGGTCCGGTCCGCCAGCACCGTCTCCAGTGCCCGCTGCACCATCCGCTCGCTGGGGATGTCCAGCGACGACGTCGCCTCGTCGAGGATCAGCACCGCGGGGTCGGCCAAGAACGCCCTGGCGAAGGCGACCAGCTGTCGCTGACCCGCCGACAGCCGTCCACCGCGCTTGGCGACGTCGGTGTCGTACCCGTCGGGAAGTGTGTCGATGAACCGATCTGCGCCGACAGCCCTGGCCGCCGCGACAACCTCTTCGTCCGTTGCGTCAGGCCTTCCGAAGCGGATGTTGTCGGCGACTGTTCCGTCGAACATGAAATTCTCCTGCGTGACCATCACGACGTGACGCCGCAGTTCGCTCTGCGTGAAGTCACGAAGGTCGACACCGTCCAACGTCACCGAACCCGACACCGGGTCATAGAAACGGGCAATGAGTTTCGCGATCGTGGTCTTGCCGGCCCCGGTGGTGCCCACCAGCGCGACAGTCTGGCCCGCGGGTACCGCGAAGTCCAAGTCGGACAGCACCGGTCGTCCCTCCACGTACGAGAACTGCACATCGTGGAAGGCGACGTCACCGCGCACGGTGTCGAGGTGAACGGGCTGGCGCGGATCCTCGATGCCCGGTCGCTCGGCGAGCACGCCGGCCAGCTTCTCCAGCGCCGAGGAGGCCGACTGGAACGTGTTGAAGAACTGCGAAATCTCCTGCATCGGTTCGAAGAACATCCGCAGATAGAGCAGGAACGCCGCCAGTGTGCCGATGGTCATCTCGCCGTGAAGTACGCGATAGCCGCCGTAGAGCAACACCACACCGGTGGTGATGTTGCCGACCAGTTTCACGCCGGGCATGAAGATCGCGAGCAGCCGGAAGGTCCTCTCGTTGATCTCGCGGTAGCCGTCGGCGACGTCCTCGAAGATCTCCTGGTTGCGGGGTTCACGCCGGTACGCGTGCACCGCTTTAATACCGGTCATCGTCTCGACGAACTGGACGATCACCAGCGCGGCGCTCTCGCGCACCTTGCGGTAGACCCTGGTCGACTCGTTGCTGAACCACCACACGAGCGCCACCAGGATCGGGAACGCGCCAAGGCACATCAGCCCGAGCCGAACATCCAGCGTCACAAGCAGAACCGAGGTGCCGACCAGAGTCAGGGCCGCCGTGATCAGGCTGTCGAAACCCGTCTCCAGCATGTCCTGGATGGCTTCCACGTCGTTGGTGGACCGGCTCACCACCCGGCCCGACGTGTAGCGATCGTGGAACCTGATATCGAGTCGCTGGAAGTGCCGGAACACCCGGCGCCGCAACTCCAGTAGGACCTTCTGCCCGACGCGGCCCGACCGTCGCAAAAAGAACATCCTGCTGATGGCCTGCAGCAGCACCACCGCGCCCAACATGGCCACGATCGTCATGAGTGTCCGTGCCGAACCGCCCTCGATGATCGGCGGGATGCCACGGTCGATGCCGCGCTGTACCAGGATCGGAACAGACAGGCGCGCAGCGTTTTCCACAACGACGACGAGGGCAAGCAACGCGACCGTGCCGCTGTACGGTCGCAGCAACGAGCCAAGCAGCGCGCGGGCCTCGCGACCGCGCGGCACGCTCTCGTCGATGGGCAGGTCGTCGGTCTGGTCCTCGTCGAACTTTCCGCGCCATTCGGTGGCCGTCATCGTCCTTCGGCCTCCGTGGTGACGAACCGCCGCGCCACGCGTTCGCGTTCCAGTGCTTCCTGTTCGTCGTAGGCCTGGTCGAGCCGCTGGCGGTCCTCGTCCTCCTGCCAGTCGCACGCGCGTTCGCAGCCGTCGTCGAGTTCGTCGTCGGCGGCCAGCAGGTAACGGTATTGCGGGACGGTGGCGAGTAATTCGGCGTGGGTGCCGACGTGGGTGATGACGCCGCCGTCCAGCAGTGCGACCTTGTCGGCGAGCAGCACCGTGGATGCCCGATGTGCGACGACGATGCCGGTCACCGAGTGCAGCACCCGGCGAAGGGCTTCCTCGACGATGGCTTCGGTGTGCACATCCAGAGCCGACAGCGTGTCGTCGAGCACCAGGATGCGAGGGGCCGCCAGGATGGCACGCGCGAGCGAAAGGCGTTGCCGCTGACCACCGGACAGGCTCATACCCTGCTCGCCGATCCGGGTGTCCAGGCCCCACGGCAGGTCGTAGACGAATCCGGCGGCGGCTATCTCGATGGCCTGGGCCATCTGCTCATTGGTCGCGTCGGGCCGGCCGAGCCGCAGGTTCTCGGCGACGGACATGGAGAACAGTGTCGGGTCCTCGAACGCGGTGGCTACCGTCTCGCGCAGCGCAGGCAGCGACAGATCCCGAATGTCGGTGCCATCGATACGGATCGAGCCCTCGGTGACGTCATAGAGCCGTGAGAGCAGCGAGGCCAACACGGACTTGCCCGACCCGGTCGCGCCGACCAGCGCCAGCGTCTCCCCCGGTTCGACGGTGACCGTGACGTGACGTAGGGCCCAATCATCAGCCTTCGCATCCGGGAACTGGAACCCGACATCGATTAGCTCCAGCCTGCCCCCCGTTGGCGCCTCGGTCTTGGGCCCGTCGATGATATCGACTGGTGCATCGAAAATTTCGGCGATGCGGTTGGCGGCCGTGAACGACTCCTGCGTCATCGACAACAGGAATCCCAGTGAGGCGATCGGCCAGACCAGCGACAGCATCATCGTGATGAATGCGACCAGTGTCCCCATCGTCACGTGCCCATGCCCCGCGGCGTAGGCACCGAAGCCGAGCACCACCATCAGCGTCAGGTTGGGAATGACCTCGAGCAGCGTCCAGAACTTCGCAGACACCGACACCCTCTCGACCTGGGTGTCGAATAGCGCGGTGAGTTGTTCATCGAACCGGTCGTAGACGTACTTCTCGCGGCCGAACGACTTCACCACCCGAAGGCCCAAGGCGGACTCCTCGACGTGGGTGGCCACGTGACCCGCCTGGTCCTGCGCCAGCCGCGACAGCCGCACGTACTCTCGCTGGAAGTGCAGCACGGTCGCGGCGATCGGCACGATCGACAGCAGCACCACCACGCCGAGCGGCCAGTACATCACCAGCAGAATTCCGGTCACCACGGTGATCTGGATCGTGTTGAGCAGCAGGAAGATCAGGCCGAAGGACATGAACCGGCGAATCGTACCGAGGTCGTTCATGATTCGCGACAGCAGTTGGCCCGACGGCCAGCGGTCGTGGAACGACATCGGCAGAATCTGCAGCTGGGCGTAGAGGTCCTTGCGGATGTCGGCTTCCACACCCATGGTGGCCCGCGATACCAGCCACCGCCGGATGAACCAGAGCACGGCCTCGGAGATACCGACGCCCATCGCGGCGGCTCCGAGCAGCCACAGGCCCTGCTGATCCTGGTTACGCACCGGGCCGTCGATCACGGCCTTGGTCATCAATGGGATCGCCACGGTGGCAACGAGGCTCAAAAGAGCGATCACAATCATCGCGATCCAGCGGACGCGGTAGGGCATGAGGTAGGGCAGCATGCGCCACAGATCCGAGCTCGGCCTCGCGCGCTTGGGTGGCGGCGCAATCGCAGGCGCCGCGCGGAGCGCGTTCAGCGAGTCGGTCATTTAGAACATCTTCCCATTGCGTGCAAGTGGTTAACCTGCTGCAGGCACCGTAAAACCTCAACAATTCTTGAGGTCAATTGCTTCCGCGCGGCTAGCGGCGGTTGCGTCAGACTATTCCGAAATAGCCGATGACACCGGCCGCCAACACCACGAGCAACGGGTTGGTCTTGGTGAGGACGAAGATCGCGGTGCAGATCGCCGTGAGCAGGTAGGCCCGCCAGTCGTGGTCCGCCGTCCGGCTCATCACCAGCGAGGTGGCCATGATCAGGCCGACGGTCAACGGTGCGAAGCCCTTCTCGACGGCGATCCGCCATTTCGACTTCTGCGCCTTCTGCCAGAACAGCGTCACCGTGTACATCAGCGAGGCGGCCGGAACGATCATCGCGACCGTCGCAATGAGTCCGCCAAGGATCGCGCCGGGTACTCCGCCGACCGTCAGCCCGGCCCCGTACCCGACGAGGGTCACGATCAGGATGCTCGGACCCGGCGCGGTCTGCGAGATGGAGAAGACATCGGCGAATTGGGCGTTGCTCATCCAGTGATGGCCGGTGACCGCCTGACGATGCATGTCGGGCAGTACCGCGTTGCCGCCGCCGATCGAGAGCAGCGACAGCGCCGCGAACATGCCGGCGATCTGGAGATAGGTGCTCATTTCGCCTGTGCCGCACGGTTTCTCGGCCACGCCCACAGCAGAGACAGCGGGGCGACGATCAGCAGCGTCAGCGGCAGCGGCAGCCGCACGAGCCCGTTCAACACGAATGCCGCCAGGAACAGCGCGACCGGCACCACCCCCGTCAGGCACTTCCTGCCGGTCTGGATCACCATCGCCAGGGTCAGTGCGACGGCCGCCGCGGACGCCCCGTGCAGGACACCTTTGACCGCGGCCTGCTCTTTGAACCGGAAGTACAGGAACGCCATCACGAGGACGATGACGACGGGCACAAAGCACAGACCGAACAGCGCGGCCAGCACGCCGGCAAGCCCGCGCATCTTGCTGCCGGCGAACACGGCCATGTTCACCTGGTTGGCGCCGGGCAGGATTCGGCACATCGTCATGGCCGAGAGGAACTCCTCCTCGCCGAGCCACTGTTTCTCGACGACGAGCACTTCACGCGACCAGGCCGAGAGGCCGCCCCCGAACGAGGCCAGCGCGATGTGGTTGAACGTCCACGCCAGCTCGACCAGCGAGACCTTCTCGGCCGGCGGCTCGGACTCACTCATGCATGAGTTCGTCGTCGTGCGGAAAGTCGTCCTCGTGGTGGTGCGCCGGCTGCAGCGGATCCGGCGGCTCGTATTGGTGCGAAAGCTCCCAGTCGGCGGTGAACACCTGCTTCAGACGGGCCACGGTCGGCGCATCAGAGATGAGTATTCCCAGCTCACGGCGTAGATCGAAGGCGCTGCGGTCGATGTTCATCGAGCCGACGAGCGCATGCTCGTCGTCGACCAGCAACAGCTTGGCGTGCACCCGCAGGTTCTTCTGCTTGTGCACCTTCACACCGAACCGGCGCAGGGTGCGCAGCGACGCGAACGTGTCGAGGATGTCCCATTCGCTGATTCCATGCCTGCCCCCGCACAGCACGTGCACCTTCACGCCCCGATCGACTGCTGCCGCAATTCGCTCGAGAATGACGGCGTCGACGTACTTGGGGTGCTGGATATCGAGCCGGAACTTCGCGGTGTCGATGAACTGCGCCATGTGGTAGCGGGAGTTGGAATTACTCCAGAGCAGACCCTCGTAGGCCGAGCACGTCCAGTCCAGTTCCTGCCAGTCGGCGTCGAACACCTCGACGATCTGCGCGACGTGCAGGGGGTCGTGGGTGATCACACCGTAGTCACGGGTGAGCGTGAAGTACTTCGTGCACAGGTTGAAGGTGGCGACCAGCGCGGCCTGGTTGTCGACCACGATCGATTTCTCGTGCGTGACATAGAACTTCGGGTTCGACCACCGCACCGTGATGCCGGCGTCGGCGAATTTTCCGAACGTCTCATCGTTGGCCCGGTCACCGCCCGAACGCGCGGGGTTGAGCATGACCCGCACGTCGACACCCGCGTTGCGGCGTTCGATGACCGCGTCGATCAGGCTCTCTTCGGTGAAGGTGAATTGTTTGATGAGCAGTGAACTCTGCGCCGACGCGATCAGTTCGCGCACCGGTTCCACACCGTCGTCGGGCTCGACGATCAACCGCGGAGGTGGCACTGGCACAAGTGTCGGATGCTAGCAGCGGACGAATTTGCTCGCTTTGCTATCACGCGATCGTTTCGGCGGGCGTGACCCAGCAGTGACAAGACCGCCGCAACGGCGAGACCACGGCACATACGCGCCTGACACACCTGGACGGCGCCATCAGGCAAGATTGTGATCATGGACAGTGGAGCAGCCTCACCCCGGGTGCTCGTGGTCGACGACGACCCCGACGTGCTCGCCTCTCTCGAGCGTGGACTACGGCTGTCCGGCTTCGACGTGTCCACCGCGATCGACGGCGCGGAGGCGCTGCGCAGCGCCACGGAGACCCGGCCCGACGCCATCGTGCTCGACATCAACATGCCGGTCCTCGACGGCGTCAGCGTGGTCACCGCGCTGCGGGCCATGGACAACGACGTGCCCGTCTGCGTGCTGTCCGCACGCAGTTCGGTCGACGACCGCGTGGCGGGCCTGGAAGCCGGGGCAGACGATTACCTGGTCAAGCCGTTCGTACTGCAGGAACTCGTCGCGCGCGTGAAGGCGCTGCTGCGTCGTCGCGGGTCAACGGCCACGTTCTCGTCGGAGACCATCCAGGTCGGCCCGTTGGAGGTCGACATCCCCGGCAGGCGCGCCCGGGTCAACGGCGTCGATGTCGACCTGACCAAGCGCGAGTTCGATTTGCTCGCGGTGCTGGCTGAGCACAAGACCGCGGTGCTGTCGCGGGCTCAGCTGCTCGAGCTGGTGTGGGGTTACGACTTCGCCGCCGACACCAACGTCGTCGACGTGTTCATCGGGTACCTGCGCCGCAAGCTCGAGGCCGGCGGTGCCCCCCGACTTCTGCACACCGTGCGGGGAGTGGGATTCGTCCTGAGGACGCAGTGATGAGCGCTTGCGCGAAGAACCGACAGAAGTAGTCCGATGAGCCTGCTTACCCGGATCTTCCGCAGGACTCCGTCACTTCGACAGCGAGTGGCGTTCACCAGCGCGATCGCCGGGGCGATCGTCGTGGTCATCGCGGGCACCGTGGTCTGGTTCGGCATCACCGACGCGTGGAACGAGCGCCTTGACCGCAGGCTCGACGAGGCGGCGGGGTTCGCGATTCCGTTCCTTCCGCGCGGACTCGACGAGATCCCGAAATCGCCCAACGACCAGGACGCCGTCATCACGGTGCGCAAGGACGGTCAGGTTACGTCGAACTCCGACGTCGTCCTGCCACAGCTGGAGCCGGGCTACGCCGATACCTATATCGACGGCGTGCGCTATCGGGTGCGCACGGTCGACATCCGGTATCCCGAGCCGATGTCGGTGGCCGTCGGGGCGACATACGAAGGAACCATCGCAGACATCAACAACCTGCATCGCCGGGTGATCATCATCTGCACCCTGGCGATCGGTGCGGCGACGGTCGGCGGCTGGGTGCTGGCGGCGTTCGCCGTACGTCCGTTCAAACGGCTCGCTCAACAGACCCGGCAGATCGAGGCGGGCGACGAGGATCCGGACATCGACGTCCGCGGCGCCACCGAGGCCGTCGAGATCGCCGAGGCGGTGCAGGGACTGGTCGAGCGGGTGTGGAATGAGCAGGAGAAGACCAAGGCCGCGCTGACGTCGGCCCGCGACTTCGCTTCGGTGTCGGCGCACGAACTGCGGACTCCGCTGACCGCGATGCGGACCAACCTCGAGGTGCTCTCCACGCTCGATCTGCCTGAGGAGCAGCGAAAGGAGGTCGTCAACGACGTCATCCGCACGCAGTCGCGCATCGAGGCGACGCTTTCGGCGCTCGAGCGGCTGGCCCAGGGCGAGCTGACGACGGCGGAGGACCACGTGCCGGTCGACATCACCGAACTGCTGGATCGCGCCGCACACGATGCGATGCGGGTGTACCCGGACCTGGATGTCTCGCTGGTGCCCGCGCCGACGGTGATCATTGTCGGGCTGCCCGCCGGTCTGCGGTTGGCGGTGGACAACGCGATCGCCAACGCCGTGAAGCACGGGGGCGCGAAGCGTGTGCAGCTGTCGGCGGTCAGCTCGCGCGAGGGTGTGGAGATCGCGATCGACGACGACGGTGTCGGCGTTCCCGAAGACGAGCGTCGCATCGTGTTCGACCGGTTCTCCCGCGGCTCGACCGCGTCGCACTCCGGCTCCGGCCTGGGTCTCGCACTTGTCGCCCAGCAGGCCGAATTGCACGGCGGCACAGCGTCTCTGGAGCAGAGTCCGCTCGGCGGCGCCCGCCTGTTGCTGAGGCTGCCCGGCCCGAGCTAGCGCGCGGGGTCACCTCTTTCCGGCGAGCAGACGCAAAAGCCCGCGACACGCCGACAAAATGGGGGAGTTTGCGTCTGCTCGTGGGAGGAACTAACGCGTGCCCAGCAGGTCGATCACGAAGATCAGCGTCTTGCCGGACAACCGGTGCCCGCCGCCCGCCGGTCCGTAGGCCTGCTCCGGCGGGATGACGAGCTGACGCCGGCCGCCGACCTTCATCCCAGGAATGCCGTCCTGCCAGCCCTGGATCAGACCGCGCAGCGGGAACTCGATCGACTCGTTGCGGTCCCACGAGCTGTCGAACTCCTCGCCGGTGTCGTACTCGACCCCGACATAGTGCACCTCGACGGTGCCGCCGGGCACCGCCTCCGCGCCCTCGCCGACCACGAGGTCCTTGATGACCAGGTCGGTGGGCGCGGGGCCGTCGGGAAACTCGATTTCGGGCTTCTGCCCTGAAGTGGAAGTCACCGTATACACCGTAGTCGGGCAGTATGGCCATATGGCCAAGGACCAAGACATCCTCGCGACGGTCAACGAGCTGGTCGCCGAGGAGCAGGAACTGCGCAGCAAGTTGCAGCAACACGAGATCGGCAAGTCCGAGGAGCACCGGCGGCTGCGTGCAGTGGAGGTGCAACTCGACCAGTGCTGGGACCTGCTGCGACAGCGCCGGGCGCTGCGCGAGACGGGCGGTGATCCGCGCGACGCCGAGGTGCGCCCGCCCGACGAGGTCGAGGGTTACCTCAACTGACGGGTTCATATGACACCGGAGCCGCCAGGTCGGCGACATATGACACCGGAGCCGCCCGGCCGGCGACATTCGACACCGGAGCCGCCAGGTCGGCGACATTCGACGTCGTCGTGGTCGGCGGCGGACACAACGGGCTGGTGGCTGCGGCGTACCTGGCCCGCGCGGGCCGACGGGTGCAGGTGCTCGAGCGGCTCGACCATGTCGGCGGTGCGGCGGTGTCGGCCCACGCCTTCGACGGGGTCGACGCGCGGTTGTCCCGCTACTCGTATCTGGTGAGCCTGCTGCCTCGACGCATCGTCGAGGACCTCAACGCCCGGGTCCGGTTGGTGCGGCGGCGCTACTCGTCCTACACCCCCGACCCCGCGACCGGCGGCCGGACCGGGCTGCTGATCGGGCCGTCGTCGACGTTCGGCGCGGTGGGCGCGGACGGCGATCGGGCGGGCTTCGAGGAGTTCTACCAACGTGCGCGGGGGCTCACGTCGCGGTTGTGGCCGACCCTGCTGCGGCCGCTGTGCACCCGTGAGGAGGCACGCAAGCAGGTGGGCGACGATGCCGCGTGGCGCTCGATGGTCGACGAGCCGATCGGCCATGCCATCACCTCCGCGGTGTCCAACGACCTCGTTCGCGGTGTAATGGCGACCGACGCCTTGATCGGCACGTTCGCCCGCCTCGACGACCCATCGCTGACGCAGAACATCTGCTTCCTGTACCACCTGCTCGGCGGCGGCACCGGCGACTGGGACGTTCCGGTCGGTGGCATGGGCGCGGTCAGCGGTGCGCTGGCCGCCGCCGCCACCGGATACGGCGCCGAAATCGTCTGCGGTGCAGAGGTTTACCGCCTCGATCCCGGTGGGCAGGTGTACTACCGGCGCGACGGCCTCGATTACCGGGTCAACGCCACGCACGTGCTGGCGAACGTGACTCCGACGGTGGTGGCCACCCTGCTCGGCGAATCCGCCCCCACCCAGGCGCCGGGGGCGCAGGTGAAGGTCAACCTGATGCTGCACAGGCTGCCACGATTGCGCGACGACACCGTGACGCCCGAGCAGGCGTTCGGCGGGACATTCCACATCAACGAGACCTACCGCCAACTCGATACGGCCTACACCCGCGCCGAGTTTGGAGTGGTGCCCGATCCGCTGCCGTGCGAGATCTACTGCCACTCGCTGACCGATCCCACCATCCTGTCCGACGAATTGCGCGCCTCCGGCGCCCAGACGCTGACGGTGTTCGGCCTACACACACCACACTCGTTGATCGCGACGGGTGACCCTGGCCGGATGCGGGACTCGTTGACCTCGGCGGCACTCAACTCGCTGAACTCTGTTCTGGCCGAACCCATCCAGGATGTGCTGATGCAGGACGCGGCGGGCCGGCTGTGCATCGAGACCAAGACTACGGTCGATCTTGAACACGCGCTGGGCATGACCGCGGGCAACATCTTCCATGGTGCGCTGTCGTGGCCGTTCGCCGAGGACGACGAACCACTCGATACACCGGCGCGACGGTGGGGCGTCGCCACCGGCCATGATCGAGTCCTGCTGTGCGGCTCAGGTTCCCGCCGCGGCGGGGCCGTGTCGGGGATCGGCGGGCACAATGCTGCGATGGCAGTGCTGGAGAGCGCGTGAGCTCGCTAACGGGTTGATCCCACGCACCCGGTGGCTGTTGCGAAATGCCGGTCGTGGTGCTTGGTCTGAGCGGGTGATCACGAA
>JBIQHU010000158.1:0-11612 GCA_044508395.1 Mycobacterium sp.
CGAGCGGTCGATCCTCCCCGGCAACCCGCGGGTGCTGTGGATCGCGCAGTTCTGGCATCGCGCCGCGCGCAACGACCTCACCGCCGAACGCGTCGCGGTGATCGGGGGAGGTGAGACCGCCGCGTCGATGCTCAATGAGCTCTTCCGGCACCGGGTTTCGACGATCACCGTGATCTCGCCCCAGGTGACCTTGTTCACCCGCGGCGAGGGGTTCTTCGAGAACACGCTGTTCTCCGATCCCACCGGCTGGACCGGTCTCACCCTGGAGGAGCGGCGAGATGCACTGGGCCGCACGGACCGTGGGGTGTTCTCCGCGCGGGTGCAGGATGCGCTGCTGTCCGACGACCGGATCCGCCACCTCCGGGGCCGCGTTGCGCACGCGGTGCCCCGAGATGGGCGAATCCGCCTGACGCTGAGCACGAATCAGCACGGTGAGAACCTCGAGACCGTGCACGGCTTCGACATGGTGATCGACGGATCGGGCGCCGACTCCTTGTGGTTCGTACCGCTGCTGCGGCAGGACGCGCTGGATCTCATCGAGCTCGGCCTCGGGGGACCGCTCACCGGCGACTCGCTGCAGGAGTCCATCGGCGACGACCTGGCGATCACCGGTCTCACACCGAAGCTGTTCCTACCGGGCCTGTCCGGACTCACGCAGGGACCGGGCTTTCCCAACCTGTCCTGCCTCGGCCTGCTGTCCGACCGGGTGCTCGGTGCCGACTTCAGCGCGACAGGAGAGCGCGTCGGCCGAGATGTGGCCAGGGTCGGCTGAGCGAGGCCTGCCTCGACGGTCCTAGGGTCGAGATTGCACTCAGGGCTGTGGGTGATCTCGACAGCCCTGAGTGCAATCTCGCGCGTAGGGGCTCGACGGTCGCTCAGGCCGGGGCGGCGGCGATCCGCCAGCCGGAACTTTTCTCCTGCTGCCGCCAGAACTCGGCGAAGTGCCCACCGCGCTGGGTCAGTTCGTCGATCCCGCCCCGCTCGACGATCGCGCCGTCGGCGACGAACAACACCTGGTCGGCGTTGCGGATCGCGCCCAGACGATGCGCGACGATGACACGGGTGCGCCCGCGTGGGTCGGCTCTGATGGCGTCGGTGACCGACGACTCGTTCTCGTTGTCCAGTGCGCTTGTCGCCTCGTCGATCAGCAAGACCCCCGCTGGCTTCACGAGTGCGCGGGCGATGCTGACCCGTTGACGCTCACCACCGGACAGCGCGGCGCCCGCCTCGCCGACCCGGGTCGACTCGCCGTCGGGTAGGCGCGAGACGATCTCGTCGACGCGGGCCAGCGACATGGCATCTCGGACAGCCTTGTCGTCGGCGTCCGGGTGGCCGGCACGGACGTTGTCCTTGAGCGGACCGTCGAACAGATACGGATGCTGGAACACCATGCTCACCAGCTGCTGGCGCATGCGCGCATCGAGAACGCCGATATCGGTGCCGTCGACGAGGATCTGGCCGCGGTCGGGTGTGTGCAGGCCGGCAATCAGCGACAGGATGGTGCTCTTGCCCGAACCCGACGGTCCGACGATCGCCGTCGTGGTTCCGGGTTCGAGCACGAAGTTCAAGTTGGTAAGAACGTCGGTGTCGGAACCGTCGTAGCGGAAGCTGACGTCGCGGAATTCGATTCGAGGCGAACGGATTCCGGTCGCGGATCCGGTGCCATCGACGGCCTGTGCGCTGCGGGGCGCATCGATGATGCTGCGCAGATTCGCGAGCACGCCGCGCGACGACTCGACGGCGGTGGACAGGTCGGCCAGCACGGTGAAGGGCTCGAGGAACCGCACCATCACGATCAACAACGCCACGGCCTCCGGCGCGCCGATCTCACCGCGTAGTGCGAGCGTCGTGATCGTGCCCGCCAGCGCGATGAGCGCGATCTGGCTGGCGACGCTGAACAACAGCTGCCCGGGGATCTGGAACAGCAGCAGCCGCACCGTCGCGTCCTGCGCGGAGGTCACCGCCGCACCCGTCTGGCTGCGCGCGGCGGTGGCCCGCCGGCACGCCCGCAACGCCTGTTGGGTGCGTGCGAACTCCAAGAGTCGCTCGGTCAAGGCGTTGTGCGCCCGCGAGTCGGCCGCGTCGGCGGCGCGCACGATCCGCTGGCTGGCCACCAGCGCGGCCAACAGCAGCGGCAGCGTGACGGCTGCGGCGACACCGAGTTGCCAAGAGACGAAGAACAATCCAACCGTGATCGCCGCGGGCAGTAGCACCGCGCCGAGGAACGGCGTCAGCAGGTTCGCGACGAACGCGACGATATCGGGAGCGCTCGCGGCGATGGCCTGACGCGCCATCGCGGTGTTGTCGGGGGTGAACCAGCCCAGCGGAATGTCGGTGAGCCGATCGGCCATCCGATGCTGGGTGTCGTTGACCAGTGCGAACCCGATGCGGTAGCCGATGCGCGCCAGGGTCATGTCGACCGCCCAGCCGACCGCGGTGACCGCGGTGAGCGCGCCGAGCCAGGTCAGCGCATCGGCGGGCGTCGAACTGAACAGGGCGCCGAGCAGCGGCACCAACAGTAACGCGGCGGCGGCCCGCAGGATCACCGAGACGAATGTCAGCGCCGTGTAGGCAGTGAGCACGCCGCGGTGTTCGGCGGGGATCAGGCGCAAAAGATTGCCGATCATCGGGTGACCTCCCCGGTCAGTACGCTGTGCGTCCGGGTCTCGCCGAGGCGGCTGTCCCACAGCTGCCGGTATCGGCCGTCGGCGTTGAGCAGCTCGGCGTGCGTGCCGATTTCGGCGACACGTCCGTGATCGAGGACGACGATCTGATCGGCCTCGGTGATGGTGTGCAACCGATGGGCGATCACGAGCACGGTCCGGTTGCGGATGAGACGGCCCAATGCCTGCTGCACAAGGTATTCCGATTCCGGATCGGCGAAGGCCGTCGCCTCGTCCATGATCAGTATCGGGGTGTCGGCGAGCAGCACCCGGGCGATCGTCAGGCGTTGGCGCTCGCCTCCCGACAGCTGGCTGTTGGCACCGAGCACGGTGTCATATCCGTTGGGCAGCCGCATGATCCGGTCGTGGATCTGCGCGTCTGTCGCCACGGCCTTGACGTCGTCGAGGCTGGCGTCGGGCCGGGCCAGTGCGATGTTCTCACGGACGGAGCCGTGAACCAGCTGGACGTCCTGGAAGACGAAACCGACCTTGGTGTACAGCTCGTCCGGCGTCAGTGACCGCACGTCGCGTCCGTCGATCCGGATTGCGCCCGTGTCGATGTCGTGGAACCGCGCAAGCAGTGACGCCAGCGTCGACTTGCCGGAGCCTGACGGGCCCACCAGTGCGGTGACCGTGCCCGGCCGCAGGGCGAAGCTCACATCGTGGATCACGGGAACCCCTGGGCGGTAACCGAAGACGACGTTCTCGAAGGTGACCGTGCCCGGGGTGAGAGCAGGTGAGCTCGCCTCCGAGTTCAGAGTGGCCAGTTCGTTTTCGTCGAGGGTGACGGCGATACGGCGGGCGGCCTGCATGCCCTCGCGCAGTCCGCCGAAGCCGAATGCGATACCCAACAGGCGGGTGCCGAAGGTGGTTCCGAGGATGAGGAACGGCAGCAGAGTCGTCGGCTCCATCACACCCGAAATGACGAAAAGGGTTCCCGCCGAAGCGATGAGCCACAGGAACGTCGAGGGACGCGTGACCAGATCCATGAACGTCTTCTTGCCGATGAAGGGCCGCTGCCAGACGTTGAGGAACTCGATGTAGTCGTCCAGGCTGCGGCGGAACGACGAGGCGGCCGCACCACCGAACACCCTGATGACCGGCTGGCCCTCGAGATACGCCGCGGCTTCGCCGTTCATCCGCTCGGCCCATCGCGATGCCTCGGTGATCTTGGGACCGCTCTGATACACCATCGTCCACGTCGTGATGACGTAGACCAGGATCGGCAGGAGCAGGATCGACGCCAACCGCCAGTCGACGATGAAGAGGTACACGAGAACGGCGAGCGGCGCGATGACGGCGGCGACCGCGTCCGAGACCGCGTGGGTGACGAGGTAGTGCAGCGCCAGGGTGTCGTCCTGGATGAGCTTCTTGACCGAACCCGACCCGCGTTGCGTGAACCAGCCCAGCGGCACGCGCGCCAGCTTGTCGAGCAAATGTCGGCGAACCGTTGCGCTGAACCGCATGTCAACCACATGCAGCCACAACAGAAGTCCGGCACTCAGCAGGGCGCCGGCGCCCAGCAGCACGACGAAAACGATCAACGTGTCCCGCAGCGCGGACCCGCCCGCACCGGCCAGCAGTTGTCTGGCCAGTTCGACCAACACGACGAACGGGGCCAGCTGCAGCAAGGTGATCAGCAGCTCGAGCACCCCGGTGGCGATCAGCTGCGGCTTCACCGGCGCCAACAGATCCTTGGCCGCCTGCGATCGCCACCGTCCCCTGGGTGCGGTCACCGGTTCGTCGCGCGTGACCTCGGCGGTCGGCTTGTCGTCGCCGTCGCGGCGGCTGCCCATCTCGCGGCCCTGCGTCCAGTACGCCTGCGCATGCAGGTCGGTCTTCGGGAATCCGAACGCCTCCCGCAGCCGCTTGCGCAGATGCTTGAGGGAGCCGGCCTCGGGGCCCGCCCACGCGTACCAGTCCGACCAGTCGCGATCCTCGATCGCCGCGGCCAGCGCGAGGTCGTTCGTCCTGTCGACCCAGTGCAAACGCCGACGCGGATGGCCCGCGATCGGAATGAGTTCGTCGTCGGCGCTGTGGCGTTCCAGGTACACCTCGACGTCGACATCCGCGGGCACCACCGCCAGGATCGAGTTGATGGCGGGTATCGATGCCGAGTCGCCGATCAATAGGAAGCCCGCCGGCAGCTCGTCGGGGACGTGAAAGCCCCTGGATCCCAGCGATACGACCGGCAGCCTCATACCCGGTTCGGCGTTGGCGGCCCAATGACTCGCGGGGCCGGACGGTTCGTGCAGCACCATGTCGATTGCGAACCGGCCCGAGTCCGGCTCGGCCCACACGATCGTGTAGACGCGCTGAAACTCGCTGTCGCTGCCCTCGGGGTCGGGAAACCAGAACCGCAGAAAGGCCGTCGGCTCAACTGTGACGTCCTCGAAGAGCGTCGGTGACGACATGGTGATTCGGACGAAGTGCGGGGCAATCCGCGTGACTTCATGGACGGTGGCCTCGTGGTCGCGTCCCCCAAAGCCCCGCAGCAGGGCGCCCTGCAAACCTCTACCCATGTCCTGAATCCTCTGGTCGCACGGATTTCAGTTAGCGTAGCCTAACCTTTGACCGATTCGGTGGCCCCCGTCCGGCCGATCGCATCGGCCCCGAGTGCAGCGAATACGCCTGTTGCAGTCGCCGGCTGAGACCGTCGGGCTGCTCTACGGTTGTGCCGTGACCACTCGCCGGCGTGCGCTCACGGCCGCCGCCGTCTTGTGGATCGGTGCGGCCGTCACCTTCATCACGTTCGAGGCCATCGCGGCGGCCGCGGTTCCGTCCTACAGCTATGTCGCGCAGTACATCAGCGTCCTGGGTGTCCCCGAATGGTCACCGCGCGCCTCGCTGATGAACTCGGCGTTCTATTTGCAGGCCGCGCTGTTCCTCACCGGGGCGATCGCGGCCGTCCACGCTGTCGGGGAACAGTGGCGGGGTGCGATCTTCCTTCTGCTGACCACCATCAACGCCGTCGGCAACGTGCTCGTCGGCTTCGTGCACGGGTTCTCGCCGTTGTGGAACGACGGCTACGACTGGCTGCACCGGCTCGGCGCTTTCCTGGCGATCTGCGGAGGCAATGCCGCCGTCATCGTCGGGTCGGCCGTGGTGGCCCACGCGGTATCGCTGCGCTGGTACCGGCCTACCGGGGTGCTGATCGGCGCGGCGGGCCTGGCGACCGCCGCGCTGCTGCAGACGTACAACACCTGGGCGCGCGACTTCGTGCATATCGGCCTCGTCGAGCGCGGCAGTGTGTACACGATCATGATCTGGCAGATCTTCACTGGCATCGTTCTGTTGGTCCGACCCGTTCTGTTGGTCCGACCCCGTCCTGTTGGTCCGACCCCGACGTGACATTGCAGCGGGGTGCGCGAAAGGAGTTGGTTGATGTCGGAGACGACGCGGGTGGTGCTTGCCGACGACGACGTGCTGCTGCGCGCGGGGCTGGCGAGTCTGCTCGAAAGCGCGGGATTCGACGTCGTCGGCGAGGCAGGCGACGGCGAGCAGCTGCTCACCCTCGTCCGCGCCATGAGGCCTGATCTCGTGGTGACCGACATCCGCATGCCGCCCACCAATACGAGTGAGGGCCTGGACGCCGCCCGGCTGATCCGCCAGGACCTGCCGGACACCGCGATCATGGTGCTCTCGGCGCATGTCGTCGTCGAGGATGCGATGGATCTGTTGGCAGCCGGGGACCGGGTCGGTTACCTGCTCAAGAGCCGCATCACCGACGTGACCGATTTCATCGATTCACTCGAGCGGGTCGCCCGTGGGGCGTCGGTGGTCGATCCGGCCCTGGTGCGCGAGCTGGTATCGGCCCGCAAGCGCGACGATCCGCTGAGCGTGTTGAGCGAGCGTGAGGCCGAGGTACTGGCGCTGATGGCCGAGGGACGGTCGAATGCCGGTATCGCGCATCGTATTTGGGTCACTGAGGGCACCGTCGAAAAGCACATCCGCAGCATCATGAACAAGTTGAACCTTCCCGAGACGGGGGAGGATCACCGCCGCGTGCTCGCCGTGCTGGCGTTTCTGGAATCCCGCTAGGCGGGTCGCATTACATCGAAACCTGTTCAGACATCGGCGCATCCATGTCGAACACCCGCGCGTGCAGCACGACCCGGTTACGCAACGCCGATCGCACTGCGCGGTGCAGGCCGTCCTCCAGATAGACGTCGCCGCGCCACTTCACCGCGTGGGGGAACAGGTCGCCGTAGAACGTCGAATCCTCCGACAGCAACCGGTCGAGCGCCAGCACCGTCGTGGTCATCACCAACTCATCGAGCCGTATCTGGCGGGGCGGAATCTGCGCCCACTGCCGATGCGACAGCCCATGCTCGGGATAGGGCCTTCCGTCCAGAACGCCTTTGAAGATCATCGGGCGTCGCACCCCCGCGTCGTCCCCCGAGGAAAACGCATCACCCTGGGAAGGCTATCGCAAACACGCCGGTCGGCACGCGGTCAGCCGCTCGCGCAGTATCGCCGCTGATGATGACCGTAAAATGGAGACCAGCTAGCAGTGGTACCGATATGAGAGGCAGGTGAACGCGTGGGCAGCGCCGAAGAACGCCGATTCGACGTGTTGCGCGCGATCGTCGCCGACTTCGTGGCCACCAAGGAACCGATCGGCTCGAAATCCCTCGTCGAGCGGCACAACCTGGGTGTCTCCAGCGCGACCGTCCGCAACGACATGGCGGTCCTGGAGGCCGAGGGGTACATCGCCCAACCGCACACCAGCTCGGGACGGGTGCCCACCGAGAAGGGCTACCGCGAGTTCGTCGACCGACTGGAGGACGTCAAACCGCTGTCGGTGGCCGAACGTCGTGCGATCCAGGGGTTCCTGGAGTCCGGTGTCGATCTCGACGACGTGCTGCGCCGTGCGGTGCGATTGCTTGCGCAGCTGACCCGTCAGGTCGCGATCGTGCAGTACCCGACGCTGTCGACGTCGTCGGTGCGCCACCTCGAGGTGGTCGCGCTGACGCCGGCGCGGCTGCTGCTCGTCGTGATCACCGACACCGGCCGCGTCGACCAGCGCATCGTCGAACTGGGCGACGCGCTCGACGAACAGGACATCGCCAAGCTGCGTGACCTGCTGGGACAGGCCCTGGAGGGCAAGCCGCTGGCGGCCGCATCGATCGCGGTCTCCGATCTCGCGTCCGGGCTCAACGACAGCGGAGGACTCGCCGACGCGGTCGGTCGGTCGGCCACGGTGCTGGTCGAGACGCTGGTCGAGCACAGCGAGGAACGGCTGATGCTGGGCGGCACGGCCAACCTCACCCGCAACACCGCCGACTTCGGCGGGTCGCTGCGCTCGGTGCTCGAAGCGCTCGAGGAGCAGGTGGTGGTGCTGAAGCTGCTCGCGGCACAGCAGGAGGCCGGCAAGATCACCGTGCGGATCGGCCATGAGACCGAGGCCGAGCAGATGGCCGGAACGTCCGTGATTACCACTGCATACGGAAGTTCGGGCAAGGTGTACGGCGGCATGGGTGTGCTGGGACCGACGAGAATGGACTATCCGGGAACTATCGCCAATGTCGCCGCGGTTGCTCTGTACATCGGGGAAGTCTTAGGTAACCGCTAGCACCGGCACAACCGGCTTCGAACCAGGACACTTCGGAACCAGGACGCTTCGAACTAAGACGGAAAGGTCAGGCAAGGTCAGCGTGGCACGCGACTACTACGGGCTGCTCGGGGTGAGCAGAGGGGCAAGCGATGCGGAGATCAAGCGCGCCTACCGCAAGCTGGCCCGGGAACTGCATCCCGACGTCAACCCGGACGAGGACGCGCAGGCGCGCTTCAAGGAGATCAGCGCGGCCTACGAGGTGCTCAGTGACCCGGAGAAGCGCCGCATCGTCGACCTCGGTGGCGATCCCCTGGAGTCCGGGGGCGCCGCGGGCAACGGCTTCGCCGGCTTCGGCGGGCTCGGCGACGTGTTCGAGGCGTTCTTCGGCGGTGGGGCCACGTCGCGCGGGCCGATCGGCCGCGTGCGGCCGGGTTCGGATTCGCTGCTGCGGATGCGGCTGGACCTGGAGGAGTGCGCGACCGGGGTGACCAAGCAGGTCACGGTCGACACCGCCGTGCTGTGCGACCTGTGTCAAGGCAAAGGCACTCACGGCAATTCACGACCGGCCACGTGCGACACCTGTCACGGCCGCGGTGAGGTGCAGACCGTGCAGCGCTCACTGCTCGGCCAGGTGATGACGTCGCGACCCTGTCCGGTGTGCGGCGGTGTCGGCGAGGTCATCCCGGATCCATGTCACCAATGCGGCGGCGACGGCCGGGTGCGCGCGCGCCGGGAGATCAGCGTCAAGATTCCCGCGGGCGTCGGCGACGGCATGCGCGTGCGTCTCGCCGCGCAAGGCGAGGTCGGGCCCGGCGGTGGCCCCGCGGGCGACCTGTACGTCGAGGTTCACGAGAAGGCGCACGACGTCTTCGTCCGCGACGGCGACGATCTGCACTGCACCATCTCCGTGCCGATGGTCGACGCGGCGCTGGGCGCCACCGTCACGATCGACGCCATCCTCGACGGACCGACCGATATCACCATCGGCGCTGGAACCCAGCCGGGTCAGGTCATCACCTTGCGCGGGCACGGAATGCCGCACCTGCGCTCCGGCGTGCGGGGAGACCTGCACGCCCACATCGACGTGGTGGTGCCGACGCGCCTGGACCACGAGGACATCGAGCTGCTGCGCAAGCTGAAGGACAAGCGCACCCGCGACACCGCCGAGGTGCGCAGCACGCAGTCCAACTCCTCCGGCGGTGGACTTTTCAGCCGGCTTCGCGAAACGTTCAGCGGTCGCTGAGACCCCGTGACAGGGGATCCGACTGCTCCTCGTTTCGCGGGCGCGCTCTTCTATGTCGACGCGCTGCCCGCGGTGGGTGAGCTCGCCGTGGTGGACGGCGACGAGGGCTTCCACGCAGCGAACGTCCGCCGGATCCGCGTGGGCGAGAAGATCGACCTGAGCGATGGTCTCGGCGGGATCGCCCGGTGCGTCGTCGAGGAGGTCGGCAAAGGCACGCTGACCGCCCGGGCTTTGGACCTGCGGGTAGTTCCGGAACCGACACCGCGGATCACCGTCGTGCAGGCGCTGCCCAAGTCGGACCGCTCCGAGTTGGCCATTGAGTTGGCCACCGAAGCGGGCGCCGACGCGTTCATCGCGTGGCAGGCATCGCGCTGCGTGGCGCGCTGGGACGCGCAGGCCCGCGTCGACAAGGGCCTGCGCCGCTGGCGGGCCGTCGCCCGGTCGGCCGCGAGGCAGTCGCGGCGGGCGCACATTCCCACTGTGAGCGGCGTGGTATCGACGACCGAGCTGGTGGAGCGGGTGCGCGATATCGAGGAAACGCCGGTGCTCGTCCTGCATGAATCCGCGACACAGCCGATCACCGAAGTACCTGTGGCAGAAGCGGCTTCGCTGCTGCTCGTCGTCGGCCCGGAAGGTGGCATCGCCGATGACGAGATCGCTGCACTGGCCGGGGCGGGGGCGACGACGGTCCGGCTCGGACCGACCGTGCTGCGCACCTCGACCGCGGCGGCTGTCGCGTTGGGTGCCCTGGGCGTACTCACCAATCGGTGGGCCGATCCAGGTACGGCATCCACGCACCCCGTTTAGGAAGGCCCCTCAGGCAAGCGAGGTTAGGCTAAATTAACCTACCGTGCCGAACCATGCTGTAGAGCAAAACGCCCAGGTCGGCCCGCTATGGATCAGGAAGTTTCATAATCGGGGCTCGTCCGACCGACCGACATTGTTGATCTTTCCGCATGCGGGTGCCGGCGCCTCCTGGTACAGGCAGTTCTCGAAGGAGTTGAGCGAGGACTTCGACGTCATCGCCTTCCAGTACCCGGGTCGTCAGGATCGCGCGGCTGAGCCGCCGCTGACATCGCTGCAGGACATCGCCGCGGGGGCGTTCGCCGAATTCGTCGCCTCGGAATTCAACCGCGGGGAGGCGATCACGACGCTGGGCCACAGCATGGGTGCGCTGGTCTCGTTCGAATTCGCCAGAATCGCCGAGGCTGCCGGCGTGAAGGTGCGGCAGGTCACCGTCCTGGCGGCCGTGGCTCCGCACCGCGCCGCTGACAAGCCACCCGCGCCCAAGGATGATCGGGGGCTGCTGGACCACCTGCGGTGGCTCGGGGGAACCAACGCCGACGTGATCGCCGACCCTGAACTGGTCACGATGACGTTCCCCGTCGTCAAGGCGGATCACCTTGCGGCCGAGACATATTCGTGCGACCGGCGCGCACGCATTGCGGCCCGGATCCAGGTGCTCGGCGGCGATCAGGACCCCATCGTCTCGATGGCCGACCTGCACGGGTGGCGCGAACACAGCGGCGACGTGGAAGTGGCCATGTTCGACGGCGGCCACTTCTTTCTGCTCGATCACGTCGCTGACATCAGAGAGCTGTTGTCCGAGAGCAGAATTCGTTGATGGTTCCGTCAACCGCCGACCCCGTCGTCATCTCGGGCTTCGCATTGGAGGCGCCGAGTGGTGTGCGCACCCCCTCGGAGTACTGGGCCGCGCTGAGCGAGTCTCGTGAACTCATCGGCCCGATCCCGCGTGACCGTGGCTGGCCGGTCGATGACATGTTGTCGTTGTCGCGGCTCGACGGGTGGGCCGACGCGTGTGACGCCGGCGGTTTCCTCGACGACCCCGGCACCTTCGATCCGGTCTTCTTCAACATCAGCCAGCGCGAAGCGACCGTCACGAGTCCGCAGATCCGCCTTGCGATGCGGGTGGCCTGGAAAGCCTTGGAGAACAGCGGAATCAACGCCGCTGCGCTCGACGAGGAAGAGGCTGGATGTTTCGTCGGGGCGTACCCGACGGAGTACGGACCCGTCGGCGGGCAGGCTGACGAGTACTCCGGGTACCGGACCGTCGGCCGCATCACCGAGGGCATCGCCGGACGGGTCTCGCACAGTCTGGGCTTCGCCGGTCCGTGTGCGACGGTGAACA
>JBIQHU010000289.1:0-1668 GCA_044508395.1 Mycobacterium sp.
CCCGGCCGCGCAGAACCGGGCGGCCGCTGATGCGGCCGTGGTGCATGTGTTGGCCGGAAAGTCCACGGTTGACGGCACCTCCGATGCCCCGGGCTATCTGCCCGGGCATGGGATCCTGCCGGCTGAATCGGTGCGGGATCTGGCCGGGCGCGCCAAGATCAAACCCGTCCGGATGCCGGCCACAACCAGCGACTCGCCGCAGGCGGCCGAGCAGGCCGACAATGCAGAGCCGGGGTATCGCCCGTCAGCAGGGCTGTCGGAGTTCATTCGCTGGCGGGATCTGACGTGTCGGTTTCCTGGGTGTGATGCCCCTGCTGAGCGTTGCGATATCGACAGAGATGATGGGGTGTCTCTCGCGATGGCGGTCTGACTCTGACCTCGATTGACGCCCGGTGGGCTGTCCTTGTGTGGATCTGTCGGCCGTTTCGCGGGTGACGCGTTCGACGTCACCGACGTGGCGGCTGTGACTTCATAGGAGCTTGCGCCACAAGCACCCATCTCTGTCTTGTCCAACCTGCCAACGCCGGTGATGCCACCTATCCACCGGAAATTGAGGACGGCAGAACAATCATGACAACTAAGGCAGGATCGCGTCACATCGTCGCCGGGGTTGACACCCACAAATTGACTCATCATGGCGCTCTTCTAGACGCCAACACGGGAAAGTTGTTGGCTGAGCAGGAGTTTCCGGCGACCCGCGCTGGCTACCGAAAAATGCTGACGTGGATGCGCTCCCACGGCGAGGTGGTCAAGGCTGGACTGGAGGGGACGGGTTCGTACGGCTCTGGGCTGCACCGCCATCTGCAAGAGCACGGAGTGACCGTGATCGAAGTGGCTCGACCCAACCGCCAAGATCGACGCCGGCAAGGCAAGTCTGACCCGATCGATGCGATCAACGCAGCGCGGGCGGTGTTGAGCGAGTCGGCAACCACCACCCCGAAAGACCGCGATGGATACGTCGAGTCTGTGCGTCAGATCCGTGCTACCCGGCGTAGCGCCACCAAAGCCCGCCGGGCCGCGTTGCACCAGATGCACGGCCTGCTGTGGTGCGCCACTGAGGAGCTGCGCACCAAACTGGGCGGCTATGACCGAGCCGCCCTAGTTTCGCGATGCGCACGGCTGCGCATCCCTGCCAACGCCAGCCTTGAAGACCCCGCGGTCAACGCTCGCCGCATGTTGCGCCGCCTGGCCAAACGTATCCAGATGCTCGATGACGAGATCGCCGAAGCCAACCATGAACTTCACGAACTGCTCACCCGGCACGCACCGAACCTGTTGACCGTAAACGGCGTCGGTACCGAGGCTGCAGGGCAAATCCTGACCACCGCCGGAGAGAACATCGACCGGCTCAAATCCGAAGCATCGCTGGCCCGGCTGTGCGGCGTGGCCCCCATCCCGGCTAGCAGTGGAAACACCACACGGCACCGACTGCACCGTGGAGGCGACCGACAAGCTAACAGCTCGATCCACCTGATCGTGGTTAACCGGCTGCGCTGGCATGACCCCACGAAGGTCTACGTGGCCCGTCGCACCGAAGAGGGCAAGTCCAAAAAGGAAATCATGCGCTGCCTCAAACGAGCAGTCGTCCGCGAGCTATATCGCGCCCTTCAAGCCGATCTCAACCCTCAGAAC
This sequence comes from Mycobacterium sp., assembly GCA_044508395.1. Classification (GTDB taxonomy): domain Bacteria; phylum Actinomycetota; class Actinomycetes; order Mycobacteriales; family Mycobacteriaceae; genus Mycobacterium. Next base: position 1,633 of record JBIQHU010000289.1, read on the forward strand.
AGGACCCTTGACGCTGCATAGGAGCATCCACACCAC
>JBIQHU010000290.1:0-1666 GCA_044508395.1 Mycobacterium sp.
AGGGCAACTACATCTTCCCCGAGGGCTTCGACGCCGAGACCAACGAATGGCTCGACGGCTTCGAGAAGCAGCGCGAGGAGTGGGAGTTGCGTTACGCCGAGGCGGAGCGCAGGCACAAGATGCACACCGCGCAGATGGAGAAGTTCGCTGCAGCCGAAGCGGCCGAGGCCGCGAAGCCGGCGTCGGCCAACGGTGCGTCGCGCTCCGAGGAGGAGCCCGCGGCCGGTGGGTCGCTGGCCAGCGACGCCCAGCTGGCGGCGCTGCGGGAGAAGCTCGCAGGCAACGCCTGATTCCTAATCTCTGGAACACCATGTGTCTCTAGAACACGATGTGCGCCCCGGTTCAATAGAGCTGGGGCGCACGTTGTTTTCCGGTACTGACAAACTGGTGTGGTGCTGCGCATAGGCCTGTCCGGAGGTATCGGCGCCGGAAAATCGACGGTGTCGGCGACGTTCAGTGAGCTCGGAGGGATCGTCGTCGACGGCGACGTCATCGCCCGCGAGGTCGTCGAACCGGGGACTGAGGGGTTGGCCAAGCTGGTCGACGCATTCGGCCGTGACATCCTCCACGCCAGCGGCCCGATGGCCGGCACGCTGAACCGGCCCGCATTGGCAGCCATCGCCTTCAGTGACGACGAGAAACGACAGAAGCTCAACGGCATCGTGCATCCGCTGGTCGCGCATCGTCGGTCGGAACTGATCGCGGCCGCGGCCGACGACGCCGTGATCGTCGAGGACATCCCGCTGCTCGTCGAGTCCGGGATGGCGCCGATGTTCCCGTTGGTCGTGATCGTGCACGCCGACGAGGACCTCCGCGTGAGGCGGCTGATCGAACATCGCGGCTTCACCGAGGAGGACGCCCGGGCCCGGATCGCGGCGCAGGCCACCGAGGAACAGCGCCGCGCCGTTGCCGACGTGTGGCTGGACAACTCGGGCAGTACCGCCGACCTCATCGGCAAGGCCCGTGAGCTATGGCATCAGCGCATCCTGCCGTTCGCCCACAACCTGGACCACGGACAGCCCGCGCACACCGAGCCGGTGCTCGTGCCCAGCGATCCGTCGTGGCCCGACCAGGCGCGTCGGATCACGGCCCGGCTCAACACCGCGTGCGGTCACCGCGCCGTGCGCATCGACCACATCGGTTCCACGGCGGTTCCCGGGGTGGACGCCAAGGACGTGATCGACATGCAGGTGACGGTGGCCTCGCTCGAGGCGGCCGACGAGCTCTCCGAAGCGTTGGTCACCGCAGGCTACGTACACACGCCGGTCACCGCGGACGTGGGCAAGCCCGACGCCCGCAGCACCGTCGCCGCGTTCGATCACACCAACGATGAGTCGTTGTGGCACAAGCGACTTCACTGCTCAGCGGACCCCGGCCGGCCGACCCATGTCCATCTTCGGGTCGACGGTTGGCCGGGGCAGCAGTTCGCTCTGTTGTTCGTCGACTGGTTGCGGGCCAACCCGTCGGTGCAGGCCGACTATGTCGCGCTGAAGCGGCGTGTGGCGGCGCAGGCGCACGTCAATACCGGCGCCTACGCCGATGCCAAGGAGCCGTGGTTCCTCGATGCCTACCGGCAGGCCTGGGAATGGGCGGACAGCACGGGCTGGCGGCCTAGGAGTCTGCTGAATTAATCTCGCGTCGTGGCCGGGGTTTGACCGTGGTTTTG
>JBIQHU010000159.1:0-11283 GCA_044508395.1 Mycobacterium sp.
GACCACCGACAAGCCGACCCAGAATGTGACAGCTGAAACCAAAGTGACACAACGGATTTCAAAGCGATGAACTGTGCGGCGCCGAGCGAAAAAGTCGCTCCCTGGTTAGTCCGCTCAACCGTCGAGCGACTTTGTCGCGACGAGGCTGGCGCTCCGGTAATGCCTCGAACGAGCAAACGCATTCTGTCGTTGACGGGCGCGTAACAATCCTGGAACGCGAGGTTCCTACTGTTGGCCGGTCATCGTCCGCAAAGGGTGCGGACTCGCAGTGATAGGAACTTCATTGAGCGGAAATGCGGCGCGCCTGCAGGCGATCGTCAACGTCGAGGCCTACGAGCCGCCTGCGGTGAGCTTCGACCCCGGCGAGGAGCCGGGCGAGATCTTCGGATCGAACGTGTTCACCAAGGCCGAGATGCAGGCGCGGCTGCCCAAGTCGGTCTACAAGTCGGTCATCGCCACGATCGAGAAGGGCGTCAAGCTGGACCCCGCAGTCGCCGACACGGTCGCCGTCGCCATGAAGGACTGGGCGCTGGAGAAAGGCGCCACGCACTACGCGCACGTCTTCTATCCCATGACCGGGTTGACCGCCGAGAAGCACGACAGCTTCCTCGAACCGATCTCTGACGGGCAGACACTGGCCGAATTCGCAGGCAAGACCCTGATTCAGGGTGAGCCCGACGCGTCAAGCTTCCCGTCCGGCGGCCTCCGCAGCACCTTCGAGGCACGCGGCTACACCGGGTGGGACGTCACCAGCCCCGCCTACATCCTGGAGAACCCGAACGGCAACACGCTGTGCATCCCCACGGTGTTCGTATCGATGACCGGTGAGGCTCTCGACTTCAAGACGCCGCTGCTGCGCAGCCAGCAGGCGATGGGCACGCACGCCGCGCGGATCCTGAAGCTCTTCGGCCACACCGACTTTGAAAACGTCGTCTCATTCTGCGGCCCCGAGCAGGAGTACTTCCTGGTCGACCGGCACTTCTTCCTCGCTCGCCCGGACCTGATCAATGCCGGCCGCACCCTGTTCGGCGCCAAGCCTCCCAAGGGTCAGGAGTTCGACGACCATTACTTCGGTGCAGTGCCCGAGCGGGTGCTGGGCTTCATGATGGACACCGAGCGGGAGCTGTTCAAACTCGGCATCCCGGCCAAGACTCGGCACAACGAGGTCGCGCCCGCGCAGTTCGAGGTCGCGCCGATGTTCGAGCGCGCCAACATCGCCTCCGATCACCAGCAGCTGCTGATGACGGTGTTCAAGACGATCGCTCACAAGCACGGCATGGAGTGCCTGTTCCACGAGAAGCCGTTCGCCGGAGTCAACGGTTCGGGTAAGCACGTCAACTTCTCGGTGGGTAACTCCCAGTTCGGCAGCCTGCTGGTGCCCGGTGACACCCCGCACGAGAACGCGCAGTTCCTGGTCTTCTGCGCGGCGGTGATCCGGGCGGTGCACAAGTTCGGCGGCCTGCTACGGGTTTCGGTGGCCTCGGCCACCAACGATCACCGGTTGGGTGCCAATGAGGCTCCGCCGGCAATCATCTCGATCTTCCTCGGCGAGCAGCTCGCCGACGTCTTCGAGCAGATCGCCAAGGGGGCCGCGACCTCCTCGAAGGGCAAGGGCGTCATGCACATCGGCGTCGACACCCTGCCGGCGCTGCCCACGGACCCCGGCGACCGCAACCGCACCAGCCCGTTTGCGTTCACTGGCAACCGGTTCGAGTTCCGCGCGCCGGGCTCGGGTCAGACGGTCGCGGTCCCGATGATCATCATCAACACGATCATGGCCGACTCGCTGGACTACATGGCGACCGTGCTGGAGAAGGCGGTCGGCGAGGGCGAGGACTTCGACTCCGCGGTGCAGAAGCTGCTGACCGACATCATCACCGAGCACGGCGCGGTGGTGTTCAACGGTGACGGCTACTCGGAGAACTGGCAGATCGAGGCGGCCGAACGTGGTCTGCCCAACCTCAAGACCACGCCGGACGCGATCCCCGAGCTGATCAAGCCCGAGGCGATCGCGTTGTTCGAGAAGTACGGGGTGTTCAACGAGCGCGAGCTGCACAGCCGCTACGAGGTGCGGTTGGAGCAGTACGTGCTGACCATCGGCGTGGAGGCCAAGCTGATACTGGAGATCGGTTCGACCGTGATCCTGCCGGCCGCGATCCGCTACCAGACCGAACTGGCCCAGAACGTGTCGGCACTGAAGAAGGCCGGAGTGGTTCCGGACACCACTCTGCTCGAGATGGTGTCCGCGCCGATCGCCGAGCTGACCAAGGCGCTGAGTGGTCTCAAGGCCGCGATGGGCACACACGTCGACGGGGCAGCCGAGGAGGCGCTGCACTACCGCGACACCATCCTGTCGGCGATGGCCACGGTGCGGGAGGCCGCCGACACGCTGGAAGGCGTTGTGGCCGACGATCTTTGGCCGCTACCCACCTATCAGGAAATGCTCTACATATTGTGAGTCGTCGCCGAGTGTGGGGGAGGTCCATCCCTATATGGGATCTGGTGACTCGCATTCCCGCACTCGGCGATCCCTCGTTCGGTGCTCAGGCTAGGGCTAGGAACAGCTTTTCGAGTTCCGCTTCGCTCATCGGTGCGGCTCCGTTGGCGGCAGAACCGGTCACACATTCCCTGAGACCGGTGGCGACGATCTTGAATCCGGCGCGGTCGAGTGCCTTCGACACCGCAGCCAACTGGGTGACGACGTCCTTGCACTCCCGGCCGTCCTCGATCATCGAGATGACCCCAGCCAGTTGTCCTTGTGCGCGTCGCAGCCGGTTCAGCACCGCGGCGATGCTGTCCTCGTCACCAACCATTGCACTGTCCTTCTTTCGATGAGACTCGGTTAACTTCATAGTACCCTCCGGGGTATGTGGGGAGGTTAGGTCAGGCCGTTGCGGCCCTCATGGGTGACGTGCGAGTGAGCCGCCGCAGCGGACAGAACCCACTGTGGCTGCAGGCGAAATACATCGCCGCGGCGACCGCTGTGATCGCTGCTGCGCCCAACCCCACCGCGAGGTGGATCTCCTGAGCCAGAATCACCGACGACATCGCCAGGACGAACCAGCCGAAGGCCTTGCGAAGAGTGTCGGGATTGACCATCGCCGTCAGCCGGGCACCTATCAGCGCACCCACGACTGCCGCGGCGGCGACCATCAGCGCCACCGTCCAGTCGATCTGCACGCTGGACAGGTAGCCAGCAAGGCCCGCAAAGGATTTCATCGCGATCACGATCAACGAGGTGCCCACGGCGACGGGCATCGGCAATCCGCCGAGGAGCGCCAGCGCAGGCACCACCAAGAAGCCACCGCCCGCTCCGACAAGGCCGGTCACCAGCCCGACCACGAGACCTTCGCCAACGACCTTGACGATGGGAATGCGGTGAGCCTCAACGGAGTCGGCGTTGTCTCTCCGCCCGCGCAGCATGGCGATCGCGGTGGCGATCATCATGACGGCGAAGCCGATGAGCAGGACGGTCCCGGGTATGAACCGGGCCAGCACGCCGCCGACGTAGGCGCCGGCCATGCCTGCCGCTCCGAAGATCAGGCCGGTGCGCCACTGCACCCGGCCGGCGCGTGCGTGTGAGATAGCGCCGATCGCACTGGTGACGCCGACCACCAATAGAGATGTGGCGATGGCTTGTTTGGCGTCCATACCTGCGACGTAAGCGAGCAGCGGGACGGTAAGGATCGATCCGCCGCCGCCGAGCAGGCCCAACGCGATCCCGACGAACACCGCGAGTGCAACGGTCAGGGCGATCATGATCGCTACTTCGCTTTCCGGTCGCCTGCGGATCCGACCAGCTGCGACACAACCGTCTGGGCGTCGCATCTGGCGCCGCGGTTGTACGGCAGCTTCGACAGCGCCATTCCCATTGCGCAGGTGTTCGTCAGCGACGCGAAGGTCAATCCGCCCCCGATCGCCGCGGCGACCCACTTGAGTTTCGGCGCGCCGATGCTGGCAAGAATGCTGGTCAGCACGATTGAACCAGCGACGAGGCGGACCTGGCGCTCGAGATCCCACCGCGGTGCGCCGCGGTTGACGGCGAAGCCCTTGGCTTCCCAGGCGACGATCCCGCCGTCGAGGATGTGCACATTTCCCAGCCCGGCTGCCCGCAGAGTCTCTTCGGCCTGCGCTGCCCGCTGCCCGGAACGACAGACCAGTACCACCTCTTCATCGAGGTGTTTGGTGATCTCGTCCCGGTGTTCGCGCAACAGGTCCAGGGGAACGTTGTAGGCGCCGGCGATGTGCGCAGTCTCGAATTCACCAGGGGTTCGGACGTCGAGAACTCGCGGCGGCGCATCCGAACTGAGGCGTTCGCTGAGGTCCTGCGAATCGATCATGGTGGGAGCGGTCATGGTGATCGGGTCCTTTCGGATGGGCCGGCGGTGACGAAAGCCTCTAGAGACTTCGATACCACCAGGGGTATGTTGAGAACACTAGAGAAGCATACCCCCATGGGTATTGTCAAGACGGGAATAACATACCCCATAGGGTACTTGACATACCCGTAGGGGTATATGCCAGGATGGCAAGACCCGACCTGAACGAAAGGACCCAGGCCATGAAATTCATCCAGTACTACTTGGACTGCCTGTCGCACGCGTCGTACCTGGTGGCCGACGAAACCACTGGGCGCGCAGTCGTTGTCGACCCGCAGCGCGATATCGCCGAGTATCTGGCGGACGCCAAGGAACTCGGATTGACGATCGAACTGGTCATCGAAACCCACTTCCACGCCGACTTCCTGTCTGGCCACCTGGAACTGGCGAAGGCGACCGGGGCCAAGATCGTCTACTCGTCGGTGGCGGAGACCGAGTTCGAGTCGATGGGGGTCGCCGACGGCGAACGGTATTCGCTCGGCGACGTCACGCTGGAGTTTCGCCATACCCCGGGACACACCCCGGAATCGCTGAGCATCGTGGTCTACGAACATGCCGATGACGAGACCCCGTACGGCGTCCTGACCGGCGACGCGCTCTTCATCGGCGACGTCGGTCGCCCCGACCTCCTGGCATCGATCGGCTTCACCCGCGAGGAACTGGCCGACAAGCTGTACGACTCGCTGCACGACAAGCTGATGACGCTTCCCGACGCCACCCGGGTGTACCCGGCGCACGGCGCGGGATCGGCGTGCGGCAAGAACCTGTCGACCGATCTGTGGTCGACGATGGGGGACCAGAAGGCGACGAACTACGCGCTGCGGGCACCCGACAAGGCGACGTTCATGAACCTCGTCACCGAGGGCCAGCCGCCCGCGCCCGGGTACTTCGTCTACGACGCAATCCTCAACCGCAAGGACCGCGAATTGCTCGACGAGACCAAGATGCCGACGGCGATGACCTACGAACAGGTCCGCAAGGCGATCGATGGCGGAGCGGTCTTGGTCGACGGACGCACCCCCGAAGAATTCGCGCAGGGCCACCTGCGTGGCGCGATCAACATCGGACTCGAAGGCCGCTACGCTGAGTTCGCCGGATCGGTTTTGCCGTCCGACGTCGACGTGGTCCTGTTCACCGAGCCCGGCCAAGAGCTGGAAGGCAAGAACCGGCTCGCCCGAATCGGATTCGACCGGGTGATCGGCTACCTGGCCGAGCCGTATCAGGCGATGTTCTCCCACCAGGACGACGTCCAGGTGGCCTCTCGGTTGACCGCGAAGGCGTTCGACGAGCGGGCATCTGAGCTCACCGACCTGCAGATCGTCGACGTCCGCAACCCGGGCGAGGTCGAGGCCGGAACCATCCCGAACGCGGTCCCGATCCCAGTGGGGCAGTTGCCCACCCGAGTGGACGAGCTCGATCCCACCAAGCCGACTGTCGTGTACTGCGCAGGCGGATACCGGTCCTCGGTCGCGGCAAGCCTGCTGAGGCAGAAGGGCTTCACCGACGTGAGCGACATCCTCGGCGGCTACGGCGCCTGGGAAGAAGCCATCCAGAGCGCCTGAGTAGTCCGAGGGAGAAGATCATGACCACCACAGCCAAACACCAGATCCTCGTCGTCGGCGGCGGAACGGCCGGCATCACCGTCGCGGCCCGGATGCTGCGCAAGGGCTACACCGATGTCGCGGTGATCGAACCGTCGGCTACGCATTACTACCAGCCGCTGTGGACGCTTGTCGGCGGCGGCCAGGTCGACGCGTCGAAGACGCAACGTCCCGAGTCGTCGGTAATACCGAAAGGTGCGACATGGATCAAGAACGCGGCCAACGCCTTTGATCCTGACAACAACACGGTCACGTGCGAAGACGGGTCGACCTACGGTTACGACGTTCTCGTCGTGTGTCCCGGCATTCAACTCGACTGGAAGAGCACCGAGGGGCTGGAGGACGCCCTGGGCCGCGACGGCGTGTCGTCGAACTACCGGTTCGACCTCGCGCCGCGCACTTGGGACTTCGTCCGCACCCTGACGTCCGGCACCGCGGTGTTCACCGTTCCGTCCGGCGCGATCAAGTGCGCCGGGGCTCCGCAGAAGATCGCGTACCTGGCATCGGACTATTGGCGAAAGAAGGGAGTGCTCAACGACATCGACGTCCATCTCGTCATGCCGGGACCACGCCCCTTCGGTATTCCCGCGATCGCCGACAGCCTCGACAAAGTCATCGCCGACTACGGAATCACGCTGCACAGCAGTTCCGAGCTGACCTCTGTCGACGCCGCGTCGCACAAGGCCGGCATCACCAGCGTCGGCCCGGGCGGCACCGACACGATGCTTCGTTACGACGTGTTGCACGCCGTACCGCGCCAGTCGGCGCCGGACTGGATCAAGTCCAGTCCACTGTCGACCGGCGATGCGGCGGGTTATGTTGAGATCGACAAGCACACGATGCAACACGTGCGCTACCCCAACGTCTTCAGCCTCGGTGACGCCGGATCGTCGCCGAACTCGAAGACCGGGGCTGCGATTCGCAAGCAGGCCCCCGTCGTCGTCGAAAACATCGACTCGTTCCTGAAGAACGAACCGTTGCGGGCTTCTTACAACGGCTACTCGTCGTGCCCGATCATCACGTCGTCACACGCGATGCTGCTGGCGGAGTTCGACTACGACCTGAACCTGGAACCGACATTCCCGCTGCTCGACCCCACGAAACCGCATCGGGCTTACTGGTACCTGAAGAAGTACGGACTCCCGTTCATGTACTGGAATCTGATGCTCAAGGGGCTGGCCTAGCAATTCGACTTCGCCAATCAAAGAAAGGCACTGCAATGACAATCAAGAACCTCTCCGCCACCGACTTCGAGTCCACGATCACCGACAACCCGATCGTGTTGATCGACTTCTGGGCCTCCTGGTGCGGACCGTGCCGATCCTTCGCCCCGGTCTTCGACCGCTCGGCGCAATCGCACCCCGACGTGGTGCACGCCAAGGTCGACACCGAAGCGCAGCAGCAATTGGCCGCGGCGTTGGAGATCCAATCGATCCCGACCATCATGGCCTTCCGTGACGGCGTGCTCGTCTACCGCCAGCCTGGTGCCCTGCCTGCGGCCGCGCTCGAGGACCTGATCACCCGGGTCAAGGCGCTCGACATGGCCGAGGTCCACGCCAAGATCGCCGCGGCGAAGTCCTGACCGCATTCACCAGGAAGGACGATCCAATGTGCTACCCCGAGCGGTGCCCCCGCTGCGGCAAAACCGGCTGGGCCGGCTGCGGTCAACACGTCGACGACGTGATGAGCTCGGTGCCCCCGGCTCAACGCTGCACCTGCGACAACGATTCGGTGCCCAAGCCGACAGCCACCATCACCACGCCATTTCACCGCCGACCAAGATAGAGGGACCGCCATGACCACCATCGAAACCCCCGCGCCCGTGACCCCCATGCCGCGCATCGGTGATCCGGCACCGGCCTTCACCGCCCAGACCACCAAGGGCGAAATCAACTTCCCTGCCGACTACGCCGGCAAGTGGGTCATCTTCTTCTCCCACCCGGCCGACTTCACCCCGGTCTGCACCAGCGAGTTCATGACGTTCGCCACGATGCAGGAGCAGTTCGCGGCCTACCACACCGAGCTCGTCGGCCTGTCGGTCGACGGTCTCTACAGCCACATCGCCTGGTTGCGGACCATCAAGGACAAGATCTCCTACCGCGACATGAAGGACGTCGAGGTCACCTTCCCGCTGATCGAGGACGTCTCGATGGAGGTTGCCCGCAAGTACGGGATGATCATGCCGGGCGAGGATTCGACGAAGGCCGTCCGCGCGGTGTTCGTCATCGATCCCAAGGGCACGATTCGCGCCGTCATCTACTACCCGCTGAGCCTGGGCCGCAACTTCGACGAGTTGTTGCGCGTCATCCAGGCCCTGCAGACAGCCGACCACTTCTCGGTCGCGACACCGGCCGACTGGCGCCCTGGCGACCGGGTCATCGTGCCGCCTGCCGGCTCTTGTGGAACTGCCAAGGAGCGGATGGACGGCCACGTCGACGGCGTCGAGTGCGAGGACTGGTTCTTCTGCACCAAGGAGATCTCCGCGCAGGAAGTCGAGGCCGCCATTCGCGCTGACCAATAGGGCACGCTGGACAGTGAATACCCCCATGGGTAACGTGGGCAGAGTCGGTGAAAGGAGGCGAACATGGCACTTGCCATATCGACCAAACTGCGGGCGTCGTTCGACGACGCGGTAGAGATGACCCGAAAAGCCCTGTCTGACCAAGGGTTTGGAGTTCTGACCGAGATCGATGTCAAGGCCACGTTGAAACAAAAGCTGGGCGAAGACATGGAGAACTATCTGATTCTCGGGGCGTGCAACCCGCCATTGGCACACCGCGCGGTCAACGTGGATCGAAAGATCGGGTTGCTGTTGCCGTGCAACGTGGTGGTCCGCTCGGATCCTGCCCATGACGGCACCGTGATCGTCGACGCGATGGATCCCCAGATCATGGTTCAGGTGGCTGATGAGCCGGGCCTGCGTGAGGTTGCCGACGACGCGGCCGCAAAGCTGCATGCCGCGATCGACGCGCTGTCCCAAACGGCGTCCGCGAAATAGCCGGAGCCCCGCGATGTGCGGGCGAAGATATAAAAAGTGAGCATCGGGATCGCCCTCGCGCTGGGCGCCGTGATCGGTGTGTTGCTGGGCTTGCTCGGCGGTGGCGGATCCATCCTTGCGGTACCGGCACTGGTCTACATATTGGGTCTTGGTGTCGAACATGCGATTCCGATGTCCCTGATCGTGATCGGCATCGCCTCCGCGGTCGGTGCGCTACCCAAGGTCCGCGCTCAGCAGGTGCAGTGGCGACTGGCGGGAATCTTCGCGGCTGCCGGTATCCCGGCCACGTTCATCGGCACCGCGATCGGCAAGCACCTGCCGCAGTCGGTCCTACTGATCGGCTTTGCGTCGGTGATGGTGGTGGCCGGAATTCGGATGCTGCAGGAAACGGGGGACACCGGAACCGCCTGCAGTGTGGGTGACTCCGGAATCAACTGGCGCCGTTGCGCCCCGCGGTCGATCCCCGCCGGATTCGTCGTGGGTCTGTTGACAGGGCTGTTCGGTGTCGGGGGCGGCTTTCTGATCATCCCGGCGTTGGTGCTGATGCTCGGTGTGGAGATGCCGATCGCCATCGGCACCTCGCTGATCATCATCGTCGCCAATTCCGCAGCCGGCGTGATTTCCCATCTGGGCGGCGGCGGCATCGACTGGTCGATCACCGCCGCGTTCGTCGGCACCGCGATCGTCGGTTCACTCGTCGCCGGTCACTACGGCACCAAGCTCGAAACGGCCAGACTCCAGCGCTGGTTCGCCTACCTCGTCTTCGTCGTGGCGGGCTACGTGCTGCTGGACACCATCGTTCTTCGCTGAGACCTCTGAAAAGGAGATCCCATGAACATATCCATTATCGAAACCTCTGGGCTGGGCGACCGCAGCTATCTGGTCGACCATGGTGACACGGCCGTCGTCATCGACCCCCAGCGGGACATCGACCGAGTCCTGTCGCTGGCCCGGGACCGCGGGGTGTCGATCACTCACGTGGTGGAGACCCATATCCACAATGACTACGTCACGGGCGGATTGGAGTTGGCGCGGACCGTCGGGGCGGAGTACGTGGTTCCCGCCGGGGACGACGTCGCCTACGACCGTCGGCCGGCGCGCGACGGAGACGTCATCGATGCCGGACCAATTCAGTTGCAGGTCTTGCACACTCCCGGACACACCCATCACCACGTCAGCTACGTGTTGCGAGACGCGAGAGGGACCGTCCACGGTGTGTTCACTGGCGGGTCGATGCTGCATGGCACCACTGGTCGGACCGATCTGCTCGGCACCGAACATACCGAAGCGCTGACCCATGCGCAGTACCACTCGGTGCGTCGCCTCGCAGATGAGCTGCCAGCCGACACGAGGGTGTTCCCGACTCATGGTTTCGGCAGTTTCTGTTCCGCCACCCCGGCGAGTGGCGATGCCTCCACCATTGGGGACGAGCTCGTCACCAATCCGGCGCTGACCCAGGACGAGCAGACTTACGTCACCGAACTGCTCGCCGGACTATCCGACTACCCCGCCTACTACGCGCACATGGGAGTCATCAACAAGGCCGGGCCGCCGCCCGTTGACCTGTCGCCTCCCCAACCGGTGAATCCCGACGAACTGCTCGCCCGCATCGAGGCTGGAGTGTGGGTTGTCGACCTTCGGAACCGTACTGCGTTCGCCGCCGGCCATCTCGCGGGCACCCGCGGCTTCGAACTGTCGGAATCCTTCGTCACCTACCTGGGCTGGCTGTACGACTGGGGCGAACCGCTTACCTTGATTGGTGAGAACACCGACCAGATCGCCGAGGCCAGAAGGGAACTCGTGCGCATCGGTATCGACAAGCTCGACGGAGCAGCGGTCGGGGAAGTCGGCAGCCTCAGTGCCGGCACCAAGCTGCGCTCCTACCGCGTCGGCTCCTTTGCCGACCTCGCCGAAGCCCTCGAATCGCAGGACCTCACCATCCTCGACGTCCGTCAGCAACAGGAGTACGAAAGCAGCCACATCCCCGGCGCGGTGAACATCCCTCTGCACAAGCTCATCGAGCGGATGTCCGATGTGCCCGACGGCGAGGTTTGGGTGCACTGCGCATCGGGCTACCGGTCCTCGATCGCGGCCTCCTTGATCGACCGGCCTGGGCGGACCGTTGTGCTCGTCGACGACGAGTACGAGAACGCCGAGAAGCTCCAGATGACCGGCTGATCTCAGGACGATGTCGACATGTTCTTCCGCCGCGAACGTGCGCAAAATGCGGCCCGCGAGCGGCGTGTCGTGCGCCGACACGCACTCAGTGTCATTGTCGTGATCGCCGCTGTTGCGGTGGTTGGGT
>JBIQHU010000160.1:0-11203 GCA_044508395.1 Mycobacterium sp.
CAGCGCAGCCACGAGGACGCCGATCTTCAGCTTCATGGCACCACATGCTGCCATGGCCATGGATCGACGCAGGCTAGGCGGCTATCGCGTGGCTTGTTTGGTCGCGATGAGCAACTCGTCGAGAGCGGCCTTGAAGTCGTCGGCCATGTCCCAGAGATCGGGCAGCAACTCCGGGCACGACACGATGCCGACGTTCAACGTGCCCTGCAGCGACATCACGGTGATGTTCAGTCCGGAGCCGTGGAAGATCGGGCCCAGCGGATACATTGCCTCCACTTCGCAGCCCAGGTAGTAGAGCGGCACTTGCGGTCCGGGCACGTTGGAGACGACGAGGTTGTGCACCGGCCTGGCTCCGCTCAACCGACTGGCGGCGTAGACGCGCATCGCGACCCCGAACACCGCGGGAGCCGCGAACTGGGTCCAGTCCTGCAGCAGAGTCGCTCCGATCGCCGAACTATGTTGTTTGGCAACCGAATTCGACTCGGCAATCGCCTTCAGCCGCTCCGCCGGATCGTCGATGTGCGTCTCCAGTTTGGAGAACATGCCCGAAACCTGATTGCGGCCGGGCCGATCGGATTTGTCATGCACCGACACCGGCACCATCGCCACCAGGGAACCCTCCGGCAGTTCACCGCGGTCGTCGAGGAACTTGCGGAGTACGCCGGACACGAGGGCCATCACAACGTCGTTGACCTTCACCCCGAAGTGGTTCTTGACCGTCTTGATGTTCTCGAGTTCGAGCTGCGTGAACGCGACGTTGCGATGCCCGGTGACATTGCTGTTCCACGGGGTTTTCGGCGCGGCGAACGGGGCCGTCATCGCGTTGCCCCCCACTGCGCGCCTGGCGGTGTCGACGACTGTGGACAGGGTCGACGGAATGGTGTTGATCAGCTTGAACGGCCGGGTGGCGTACTTGACCGCTCCGGATACCGCGATCTCCAGGGAGCTCGCGTCGCCGGGACCGTCCACCGGATCCGGCGGTGGGGCATCGGCTTCGGTGCTGCACAGCTGAGACATCAGGTTCGCTCCCGAGACGCCGTCGACACCGGCGTGGTGCACCTTGGTCATGACGACGATGCGGCCGCCCTCCCGTGGGTCGGTGCCTTCGACGTTCTCGATCACCCACTTCTCCCACAGCGGACGGCTGCGGTCGAGCGGCAGCGATGCGATGTGTCCGCAGATCTCGGCCAGTTCACGTCGTCCGCCCGGCGACGGCAGGCCGATGCGGTGCAGGTGGCGGTCGATGTCGAAATCCTTGTCGTCCACCCACACTGGATGGTCGAGGTTGAATCGGCTGTCGGCGAGCTTCTCCCGGAACTGCGGCATCGCCTTGATCCGCAAGTCGAACGCGTCACGGAAGCGGTCGAAGGTATATCCGCCCGGCATGGTCGAGGTGTCGAGCTCGAGGATCGAGCACACGTGCAGTGGCTGCTTGGCGGTCTCGAGATACAGGAAACTGGCGTCGAGTCCGCTTAACCGTTGCATCTCGCCGATGGTAGGCGGGCCGAGGCCGGGTGTGAGGAAATCCACTTAACGGGGCTTTTAACTTTGGCAGGTCGAGGTGGCAGACTGGACAGGTCAGACGAACCCGGGGACCCGAACGGGCCACGAGGATCGACCAGGCCAACCCATGAGGGACGACGATGTCTGAGCAGACTGTTTACGGTGCTGCCGAGGGAAAACCTTCCGCTGATTCCGCCCAACCGGCCAAGCCGCGCACGAAAGTCCGCACGCTGCACCTGCAGAAGTGGAAGGCCGAGGGCCACAAGTGGGCCATGCTGACCGCCTACGACTTCTCCACCGCACGCATCTTCGACGACGCGGGCATTCCGGTGCTGCTGGTCGGCGATTCGGCGGCCAACGTGGTCTACGGCTATGACACCACGGTGCCGGTGAGCGTCGACGAGCTCATCCCGCTGGTGCGTGGCGTCGTCCGTGGTGCGCCGCACGCGCTGGTGGTCGCTGACCTGCCGTTCGGCAGCTACGAGGCCGGGCCCGCCCAGGCGCTGGCCACTGCGATCCGATTCATGAAGGAAACGGGTGCGGGCGCGGTCAAGCTGGAGGGCGGTGAGCGCGTCGCCGACCAGATCGCGACGCTGACGCAGGCCGGTATCCCCGTCGTCGCCCACATCGGGTTCACCCCCCAGAGCGTCAACGGCCTCGGCGGATTCCGGGTTCAGGGCCGCGGCGATGCCGCCGAGCAGACCATCCACGACGCGATCGCCGTACAGGAAGCCGGAGCCGTCGCCGTGGTACTCGAGATGGTGCCCGCCGAGCTGGCCACGCAGATCACCGGCAAGCTCACCATTCCGACCGTCGGCATCGGCGCCGGACCGAACTGCGATGCGCAGGTGCTGGTGTGGCAGGACATGGCCGGCATGACGAGTGGTAAGACGGCCAAGTTCGTCAAGCGATTCGCCGACATCGGTGCGGAATTGCGTAGCGCCGCAATGCAATACGCTGACGAGGTGGCCAGCGGGGCGTTCCCCGCCGAGGAGCACTCCTTCTAGCCTTCCACCCGCGAGCAGACGTGTACACCCCCAGAAACTCGTAATTTTGGGGGTGTACGTGTCTGCTCGCGGTGGGGACTGCGCGGGCTAGGAGAACTCCGGCTTCCGCTTGGCCAAGAACGCGTCGACGCCTTCGCGGCCGTCGGCCGAGTTGGCCCGTGCGGAGATGTGCCGACTCTCGAATTCCATCTGCTCTTCGAGCCCGCTGCTGAACGTCGACAGCATCAGCGCCTTGACGGCACCGTTGGATCCGCCTGACGTCACCGCCATCTTCTCGGCGAGCGCGTCGGCGCGTGCGGCCAGCTGGTCGTCGGGCACGACCTCGGTCACGAGGCCCCATTGCGAGGCCTCCTGCGCCGAGAGGACCCGATTGGTCAGCATCAGTTCCTTCGTCTTCGTGATGCCGATGAGCCGCGGCAGGAAGTACGACGCACTGCCGTCCGGGGAAAGCCCGACCTTGGTGTACGCCATGGTGAACGACGCCGACTCGGCGGCCAGCACCAGATCGCCTGTCACGGCGATCGAGAAGCCCGCACCGGCGGCGGTGCCGTTGACCGCCGTGATCAGCACGGCGTCCATCCGCGAGAAGCTCGAGATCGCCCGATGCAGATCGTTGGCTACACCCTTGAGGTGCAGCCCGCGATCGGGCGCGGACGCAAAGTCCTTCAGATCGCCTCCGGCGCAGAAGAAGCGGCCCGACCCGGTGAGCACGACGACCTTGGTTGCGGCGGTGTCGCAACGGCGCGCGGCGTCAGCGAGTTCGCGAGTCATGGTGTCGTTCATTCCGTTTGCGGCATCCGGCCGGTTCAGCGTGATCCGGGTGATGGCGCCGGATGGCTCGAACTTGATCGTCTCGTAGTCGGTCACACCTGGACCTTATCGCCGCGGCTTCGCAGGTCGAGCGCTCCCCCGGCCCGTCGTTCACTTTTCTGTGGCAGTCTGACTCGCACCATGGGCGAATCCAACTCGAGCTATCTGGAGGTCGAGCGCAAGTTCGACGTCCTCGATTCCACTGTGTTGCCGTCGTTCGACGGTCTGTCGGCGGTCTCCCGAGCGGAACGCTCACCCGCGCAGCATCTCGACGCCGTCTACTACGACACCCCCAACCGCGACCTGGCCGCCCACCGCATCACGTTGCGCCGTCGCACCGGTGGCCCGGACGCCGGATGGCATCTGAAACTGCCCGCGGGCCCCGACGCCCGCACCGAGGTGCGCGCGCCGCTGGGTTCGGCGGTCGAAGATTCCGTGCCGGAGGAGCTGCGCGACGTCGTGCTGGCCATCGTCAGGGACCGCCCGCTGGCCCCTGTGGCGCGGATCTCGACCGAACGCACCGTCGACATGCTCTACGGCGCCGACGGCGCTGCCCTCGCCGAGTTCTGCGACGACCAGGTGACCGCCCGCGCCGAGGAGGACGGGCCGGTCCAGCAGTGGCGCGAATGGGAGCTCGAACTCGCCGACGGCGGCGACCGCGACCTGCTGAACCGGTTGGCCAACCGCCTCCTAGATGCTGGGGCGGTGCCCGCCGGCCACGGTTCGAAGCTGGCCAGGGTGCTCGACACGACCGGCGCCTCGGAAGCGCTGGAGCCGCCGGACGACCCGATTCACCGCGCCGTGGCCGAACTGGTCGATGAACTCCTCGTCTGGGACCGCGCGGTGCGCGCCGACGTCGACGACTCGGTGCACCAGATGCGGGTCACGACACGCAAGATCCGCAGCCTGCTGCAGTCCTCCGAAGGGGCGTTCGGCCTCACCGACGACGCCTGGATCCTCGACGAGCTGCGTCAGCTGGCCTCGGTGCTGGGTGTGGCGCGGGATGCCGAGGTGCTTGCCGAGAAGTACGGGACGGCGCTCGACGGACTGCCCGCCGAACTCGTCCGCGGACCGGTGCGTGAACGCCTGGTCGAGGGTGCGAGAAAGCGCTACGTGTCGGGACACCGGCGGTCGGTGATCGCGATGCGCTCGGCGCGGTACTTCCGACTGCTCGACGCGCTCGAGGCGTTGGTGACCGCGATCCCACCGCCCGTTCCGTCCGACGGCGAAGAAGCCGCGGCAGCCACGATCGACACGGCATACCGGCGGGTCCGAAAAGCCGCCAAGGCGGCCAAGGCCGCGGAGTCCGAGACCGAACGGGACGAGGCGCTGCATCGAATCCGTAAGCGCGCGAAGAGACTTCGGTACACGGCGTCGGCGACGAGCGCTGACAAGGTGGCCGACCGCGCGAAGTCGATTCAATCGTTGCTCGGCGATCACCAGGACAGCGTGGTCAGCCGGGCGCACCTGAGCAAGGAGGCCCTGGCCGCGCAGGCCGCCGGCGAGGACACCTTCACCTACGGGGTGCTCTATCAGCTCGAAGACGAGTTGGCGCGCCGAGCGGAGGCCGACCTCGGGGCCGCGCTGAAGAAGCTGGCCAAGTCGGTGCGCAAGTACACGTGACTCAGGCGGTGACGTGCGTGTCGCGAAGGTTGCGGCGAAGCGCCAGCATCGCATCGTGCAGTTCGGCCCGCACCACACATTCGGAGGTGCGCAACTCGGCGGCGATCTGCGCCGTCGTGCGCTTGACGTAGTACGCCCGGTAGATGAGACCGCGGTGTGAACTCGACAGCTTCGCCATGGCCTGCCAGACAGCCGTGTGCGCGGTCATGGCGACAGCACCGCGTACGGGTCGAGCACCGACGGATGCTCGTCGAGGTAACCGAGGATGCTGTCGTGCGCCCGGGCGAGATGCTCGCTGGTGAGGCGCGCGGTCATGGCGGCATCCCCGCGCTCGACGGCGGCCAATATGGCGTCATGCTCGGACCCGATGTGCCTGCCCTGCCCGCTCACCTCCAGATGCATGAACACGTAGCGGTCGGTCAAGCGACGTAACTGCTCGATCAGCTCGATGGTGCGCGGGCGGTTGGCCCGCCGGTAGACCGCCGCGTGGAACTCGGTGTTGGCGGCCAACCACGTGCGCCCGTCGACCGGCTCGGACATGATCGCCAACTGTTTGCGCATGTAGAGGACATCGGCGCGGCCGACGTTCGGAACGGCGATCTCCGTGGTTCTCGGCTCGATGGCCAGGCGGAGGTCATAGAGCTCCTGCAGCTCCTCCACCGACATCCGGGTGACCACCGCGGTGGCGTTGGACAACGGCTGGACCAGCCCCTCCCCGGCGAGGATCGCCAGCGCGTCGCGCACCGGGATGCGGCTGACGCCAAAGCGCTCGGCGAGGCCCACCTGGGCCAACTTGGAACCCGGTGCGAGGTCCCCGTGCAGGATCTCGGTCCTCAGCTGCGCAGCGATGCGTGCGGCCGAACTTTCGTATGCCATCTCCGTCGTCCTGTCTACGATCTTGAAATCTTGTATACAGGCGCTGGCTGTGAGAAAGCTGCGGAGAGGGATGAGTTGGCCTGTAAGCCGGAAATTGACTTTCGATATTTCCGCAGGTCACCGTAGTTTGGTGCCGTTGGTGGCAAGTGGCGGCCAGCGGTCTATTCACGCAGTTGAGAGCCAAATTATCGGCCCCTGCTCAAGGTACCACCAGTGGGCGCAGAGTGCTGTTGTGCGTAGCCTCTGCGTAGCGGGGACCTCGGTTGCCAGGCTGGTCGGTTGGTCGCGCGCACCCTGCCAAGAGCTGCCGGTGAACGGACCGATCACCCGAACAAGTGCGAGTCAAATTGTCCCGTCGATAGAGTGCCATTCGTGGGCATCGTCCAGTTGAACCAAATCAAAGCGAAAATCTTGTCGACCTGTGGGCCACTTGTTGACATAGCTGATGCGATCGGCGACGACGAGACCACTCGCCTCACTCGCGGGCTCGCCGCCTGGGTGCTCACTCAACGAGCCGGCATTTCTGATGAAGACGCTGCGGCGGCTGTAACCGATGGCTTTGGAGACAACGGGATTGACGCTATTCTCGTCGACTCCGACACTAGCGTTGTTCACCTGGTTCAAAGCAAGTGGGACAGCAATGGCACAGGTTCACCCGCCCTAGGGGAGGTGCATAAGTTCATACAAGGTTTTCGCGACATTGTTAACGCTCTCTTCGATCAGTTCAACAACAAAGTTCAGGCGAAGCAGGTCGAACTCGAGAACGCACTCAGTAATCCCAACGTCAAGTTCGATCTCATCGTCGCCCACTCGGGTTCTGGAGCCTTATCGACAGTGGCACAGCATGCCATGGACGACGTTCTCGCCGAAATTAACGACCCGATCGAAACGGCATCATTCACGATGCTCACACAGGCGGAACTGCACGCCTTTCTTAGAAAGGGCGTACAGGGAACTAAACCGGATCTCGATGTCACCCTCTACGACTGGGGGGCTGTGGATGAGCCATACAGCGCTATTTACGGACAAGTCGACGCGAGCGCGGTAGCGGAGTGGTACTCAGCCAGCGGGCGGGAGCTTTTCGTCGAAAACCTGAGACTGTACCTCGGGAACGACTCAGACGTTAATGCCTCAATCATTGACACTTTGGAGAATCAACCACAGCACTTTTGGTATTTCAATAACGGAATAACTGTGTTGTGCGAAAGTGCGGCAAAAAAACCGCTAGGCGGCGCGAATAAGAAGACGGGCCACTTCAGCTTCCGTGGGGTATCCGTGGTCAATGGGGCTCAGACCGTAGGGTGTATTGGCAGGGCGATCAAGGACCATCCCGAGGCGGTGGCGCAGGCTCGCGTATCAGCGCGATTCATCTCGCTAGAGAACTGCCCTGCCGGCTTCGGCAGTGAGGTGACACGGGGCACGAATACACAAAACCGCGTTGAACGCCGCGATTTCGTGGCCCTCGACCCCGAACAGATCCGCCTCGCTGAGGAACTTGCGATTGACTCGGTTCAGTATGCAATTAAGAGTGGCGACTCTCCCCCCGATTCAACTCACGGTTGCACCGTCGTCGACGCCACTGTTGCGCTTGCCTGTGCGAAGCCGTCGTCGGACCTCGCGGTACACGCGAAGGCGACCATCGGGCGTCTTTGGCCAACTACCGAGACCCCGGCTCCTAACTCGCTCTATCGCCAACTCTTCAGCTCGGGCCTAACGGGTAGGCAGCTATGGCGTTCGGTAAAGGTTTTGCGGGCGATCGACTCGGC
Source organism: Mycobacterium sp. (assembly GCA_044508395.1). Lineage (GTDB taxonomy): Bacteria > Actinomycetota > Actinomycetes > Mycobacteriales > Mycobacteriaceae > Mycobacterium. Next base: position 7,586 of record JBIQHU010000160.1, read on the forward strand.
ACTTGTCGATTACCGCAGTGACCTGAGCGGTCGGGAAAAGATGATTGGAGTCCACGGGAACCGGCTGATCGCACACATCGTGTTCCAAGAGCTACCGCCCGGCGTGCTGTCAACGGCGTCTGACGACGATTTCGCCGACGCGCTCGTTGGAGTTTCCGCGACCGTTGGCCAGGTTTATCTCGCGACTGTCCAAGTCATCAATAAGGACTATCCGGGCAATTATCTGGCAAGTCTGTTTAAGAACGCTTCTCGCTGCAAGGACGTAGCCGAGCAGGTCGCCGCGGTCATTACGGGCGGCCTTGGATAGGTTGGACGGAATGACCGCGGCGACCGCCGTAGGCAGTCACGCTGAGGCCAGTCGTGTTCGGCGAACTCGCCGCACAAAGGTTCGCCTACTTGGGTCGGTCGGCGGGCCATGAGCATGTGTTAGGCAGAACCAGGAATATCACGGGGTCTGCCCGTCTGCCTCCGTAGTCGATAGAACGATTGGTGGACACTAAAGGAGGAAATGTCGCCCGGCTAGGTTCGGACGCGTAACCTTTAGGGATGGCTGTCGAGCAAGAACTTGAGCAGGTAGACGCCCTTGAGAGGCTTCTCGTTCGGCGTTGTCCGTGGGCTTCGGAGGAAGGCGTAAGCGAAGCAGCGCGAATACTTGAGGCGAGCATCGAAGCGAGCGGCGTGGACCAGCAAGAATTCTTCACCATGGAGATGCTGCATGCAGCGCAGATGACGGGCATCAAGATTGCACGGGTATTGGGACCGCCCCCGATGACTCCTGGCACCCCAGTGACACCGCCCGCGATACCAGCGAACATGTGGGAGCTTGCTCCCGCGCCCTATTCAGAGTCAGGTCACGATCCCAGCCCTAGCGGTGGGTTCCTCCCAAAAATCTTCCATAGGCGCTGATCTGAATCTTCCCAGTACCCCACCCCCGCCAGCGGAGGGCTTCCGACGGGCCCGCCGATGGTGGCGGTCAAGCTCAAGGTCGGCAAAGGCGTTCGTTTTCTGGGTGCTCGCCCTGCTGGCGACCGGAGTTGGGCTCTTCTGGTGGGTCACGGCCCGCAAGACCGCCACGGTCGCGTATGACGTACTAACACAAGAGGAGTCCCCCTTCGGCACAGACTTGGGGGTGCCTGCCGTCCTACTCTCTATCTTCGGTTTCTTCATAGCTCCAGCAACGATTGGTGCATTAGCCGCTGTCGCATATGCGGCGACAAGCGAAATTTCCGCACACGCGATGGCGCGTCGGCAGGAAGACCGTAAAGAGGATGTTGAGAGGGCAAAGAAAGCGCCTCCATCGCCGACGGCTGCTACACGCGTAACTACAGGCGGAAGTTACGTCCACAAATCGGCTTCCCGTAAGCGTTCAGATGACAGGCGCTCCCGACCGGGTTCCAAAGAGTGATCTGTGCGTAGCCTCGGACAGCTTTGGCGTAAAGGGAACGACGCCCAGAAGCGGGCCGTCGAACAGTTACTCTTCAACGTGTCAGGAGGCCGAGTCGAGGACGAGACCTGGCGCTATGCGGAAGATCTCTGGGAGAAAACCGCGAACGACTTCATAAATATGAAGAAGTACGCCAACCCGGAGAACACCGCATTATTTGCCTTAGTGGCCGCAACGATGGCCGGAGCGGACACCGCGGCTCTTCTCGGACGCTTTTACGCCCCAGGCGGGTGAGCGTGCGACTCGGCTAGCACCAAGCATCTGGCCCGACGCCCCGACAGACTTGACTGATTGCTGTCGGTGGTTGGGCTGTGCACCCCTGGTGAATAAACGCACTGCAGCACCACTCACGCAGTCGCAAAACTAAAGTATTGCGACGGACCGCAGATAGTTGGTTGCCGCTCAGTAATTCCCAGTTCGGCCTATCGCAGAATATGTATCAAAACTATGAGTCTCGCTTGATATTTTGATTTTGTTTTGAGACGGTGAGCCCATGGTTACAACCACCGCTTCCACCGTCGCCGGAACTGCACTGGGTTACGCCCGTGTGAGCACTTCGCATCAGTCGCTCGACCAGCAGCACGACGCGCTAGTCGCTGCCGGGGTGGATGCGTCGCGGGTCTACAGCGACAAGCTGTCTGGCACCTCGACCCGAGAGCAGCGTCCGGGCTTGGCGGCACTACTCGACTACGCCCGCGAAGGTGATGCCATCGTGGTGGCCGGCATCGACCGGCTGGGCCGCAATGCCGCTGAGGTCATGACGACCATCAGGGAACTTGGCGAGCGTGGCATCGTGCTGCGGTCCCTGCGCGAAGGCATCGACACGTCGAACGCGGCGGGCCGGATGGTGGCAGGCGTGCTGGCGAGCCTCGCTGAACTGGAACTCGAACTCGGTCGTGAGCGTCGGGCGGCGTCGCGGGAAGCGAGGCGGGCGCGTGGACAGTCGATTGGTCGCCCCAAGGCGTTGGACGCTTCCAACGCTGCGCTGGCACAGCGGATGCATGCGAGCGGTGAATCGGCGACGACGATTGCGACGACGCTTGGCGTCAGCCGTGCAACGGTGTATCGCGTGCTCGCCGATTGATCATCAGGTTTGAGCTGCTTGGCGCTACCATTCGCCGTGTGAACCGGGCATACGCGACCCGACGCGAGTTCGCCGGTCGCATCATCGCCGAGATGGGCCGCACTGCTGGGCAGCGGTGGCGCGGCGGCACTGTGCCGCGAACCCCGACCGACATCACCCCGCACTGGCTGTCAGAGTTGTTGGGCAGGCGTGTCAACGAAGTTGTGGTGTGCGACGAAGACCACGGCACCGCAACCCGAGCTCGACTCGCCATCGAAGGAGACCAACTACCTGCAACCGCTTTCGTCAAGACCACACCGACCCGACCAATCGAGCGAATTTTCAACAACTTCTACGGTCTGGGCGAAACCGAAGCAGTGTTCTATCAGACGGTCGCAACGGAAATCGCCGACTACGTGCCAGCGGTCTACGGAGCTCGATGGGACGCCCGCACGGGTCGATCAGTAGTCGTGGTCGAAGATTTGGCTGTCCGCGAAACGCGGTTCGCTGATGCTGGTGTCCCATGCACAGCAGACGAAGCAGCGACCTTGACGCGGGCACTCGCCGATGTGCACCGGAAGTATTGGCAATCGTTAAGGTTCGGCAACGACTTGCGGCGGTTCTCCACCGTGAACTCTCCGTCGCAGTGGTTCGGCCCCTACTCGAGCTATCTGATGACGCGGATTCCTAGCCGCTACCACGACCTAGCCGACGCAAATTTTCGGCAAGAGGCACTGGTCCTGCATAAGCGTCGTGGCGACGTGGCCGCGTTGTGGAGTTCGCTTCCGCAGTCGTTGCTGCATGGTGATGACCACCGCGGCAACCTGGGTTTCCACGACGGCGGCGTGACGCTGTTCGACTGGCAGATGGCCGTCCAGGGTCCCGCGCTGAAAGACCTCGCCTACTTCGCCGCCGGTTCGCTTGAACCCGACGTGAGGCGATCAGTAGAACGTGACCTGGTGAGGGACTACGTCGGCAGGGTAAACGCGGGCGGTGGACCAGGAATCGCCGAGACTGCTGCATGGGATCAGTACCGACTGCTCGTCGTCACCGCCTTGTCCGTGGCCATGAAAAAGTCCCCACTGGTGGCCAAGTGGAGGTCCCCGTTGGT
>JBIQHU010000161.1:0-11126 GCA_044508395.1 Mycobacterium sp.
ATCACACCGAGCACCGCCGTGAGATTCGTGGATGGCGGGTCAATGATGGCCGCGGGCGGCCGCGCGGCGGTGTTGGTGCTGACCGGCTGCGGGGTCTGCGTGGTCGACGACGGATCCAGCGCCAACGCGAACGCGACGACGAGCAGACCGACGAACGCTGCCGCCGCGAGAAGCAGTTTCCGTCGCCGCGTCATCGGCTTTCGCTCTGGTCCCGCGACGAAGTAGTTGGCCGACGGGGCCGGGTAGCCACCCGCTGCGGGCAGCGGGTGTGCGAGCACCTTGGTCGACGGCCGCGGTGGTGCCGGAGCGCCCGCGAGAGCAGCCTGCATCTCGAGTGCACTGCGGAAGCGCGTCCCGTTTCGGGTCATCGCGCGGTTGATCACCGCCGCCAGGTCGGCGTCCACGTCTGGGCGCACTACTTCGATCGGCGGCGGCGGATCATCCAAGATGGCGCGGACCAGCGACGCGGGATTCTCCTGCGGGAAGGGGCGGCGACCGCTGAGCGCTTCGTGGGCCATCACTCCCACGGCATAGAGGTCGTCGGCAACCGACGCGGGAGCGCCCGCCACGCGTTCGGGACTCATATACGCCATGGTTCCGACGATCTGCCCAGTCGCGGTGGGGGCGGATCCGGCGGTCTTGGCGATACCGAAGTCGGCCACCTTCATGGCGACGCCGTTCTGGGCGAGCAGGACGTTGCCGGGCTTGATGTCGCGGTGCACCACTCCCGCCGCATGAGCGGTGGCGAGCGCTCCCAAGACGTCCGCGAGCATCGCCCGCACCCGGTGCTGCGCCATCGGCCCCATCGCGATCTCGTCACCGAGCGTGCGGCCCGGCAGCCGCTCCATCACGATGAACGGCACTCCGTCGTGCTCACCACAGTCGTGCACCGACACGATGTTGGGGTGGTTGAGCGAGGCGGCCGCCCTGGCCTCGTCCTCGAACCGACGCCGGGTGTCCGTGTCGGTACTCACGAACGGATAGAGCAGCTTGATCGCCACCGCCCTGTTGAGCCGCCTGTCCCAGCCGTCGTGGACCTCGGCCATCCCGCCGGTACCCAGCAGCCCTCGCAACTCGTATCGGCCCGCAAGTGGTTCGCGGCCGCTCATGACCGATAACGTAGCCCGGCAGACTCTCGGTCAAACCCCGGCACGGCCTGGCCTGGGGCGCACTCTCGGCCGGAAGGTAAACTAGAACACGTTTCACTTTTACGCTAGGGGACAGTCCGTGACCGATTCCGAACCGTCGGAGCTCACCAAGTGGGATCCGGGCCTGACCCGACGCGTCATGGGAGTGATGCGGCCCCTTCTCAAGCGGTACTTCCGGTCGGAGGTGCGGGGGCTGGAGAACCTGCCACCCGGTGGCGCCCTGCTGGTCTGCAACCACTCGGGCGGCATGCTGCCGATGGACGTCCCTATCCTGGCGGCCGACTTCTACGAACACCACGGTTACGACCGCCCGCTGTACACGCTGAGCCACGACATGCTGTCGGTCGGCCCGACGGGTGAGTTCTTCAAGAAGATCGGCTACATCAGCGCCAATCACGCCAACGCGGACGAGGCCCTGCGCTCCGGCGGTCTTGTGGTGGTGTTCCCCGGCGGTGACTACGACGTGTACCGGCCGACGTTCGCCGAGAACGTCATCGACTTCGGCGGGCGCACCGGCTACGTGAAGGCCGCGCTGAACGCCGGGGTGCCGATTGTGCCTGCGGTCGGTATCGGCGGCCAGGAGACGCAGATCTTCCTCAGCCGCGGAACCTGGCTGGCCGAGCGCCTTGGGCCGATCGCCCGCCTGGCCCGAACCAAGATCGTCCCGGTGTCGTTCGGCTTCCCGTTCGGGCTGTCGCTGGTGGTCCCGCCCAACATCCCGTTGCCGTCCAAGATCGTCATGAAGGTGCTGCCGCCTATCGACCTCGCGGCCGAATTCGGCGAGGATCCCGACATCGACGAGATCGACGCGCATGTGCGACGGGTGATGCAGCGGGCGCTCGATGAGCTGGCCGAAAAACGCCGCCTGCCGGTGTTGGGCTGATCCGGCTTGAATCGCTGGGTTTGAATGACACCGCGCTTCGGTTATCAAGGTCTTCATGAGTAAGCGTCGTCGCTACCCGTTGCTGCGTGCGGTCGCAGAACTCGTCAACGCCGCCAACGGTGTGCAGCCCATCGGCCGCGAGGGTTACATCACGATTCCGGTGTTCGCGTTCGGCTGGCCGACGTCCGAGATGTCGCCGGCGTACATGGGCGTCTCGATGCTCGACGCGCTGCGCCGCGGACTGCGTGGCGACTTCCGCGGAGTTCGGGGTCGAATCGCCCTGGTGCTGACCATGATTGCGTGGGCGTTGCTGTGGTTGATCCATCGCCGCAACGTCTCGTCGCAACCGCATTTCGAGAAGCCGCTGCGCGAGGCGCTCGGCGCGGACTACGAGCAGATCGCCAACCAGTCACCGGCGCGGCAGCGGCGCCCGCAGATCGGCGTGTGGCCCACCGACCTGGTCCGCCGGCGATACGTCGAGAAGGCCGGCACCGTGCAGTACGGCCCGCATGGCCGGGCGAACCGGGCCGACATCTGGCGTCGCGCCGACCTGCCGCGCGATGGGAAGGCACCGGTGCTGTTGCAGGTGCCCGGCGGCGCGTGGGCCATCGGCATGCGGCGGCCGCAGTCCTACGCCATGCTGAGCCATATGGCCGAGCGCGGCTGGGTGTGTTTGTCGATCGACTACCGCGTGAGCCCGAAGAACACCTGGCCCGACCACATCGTCGACGTCAAGCGTGCGCTGGCCTGGATCAAGGAGAACATCGCCGACTACGGCGGTGACCCCGACTTCGTGGCCATCACCGGCGGTTCGGCGGGTGGCCATCTGTCATCGCTGGCCGCGCTGACGCCCAACGATCCGATGTGGCAGCCGGGCTTCGAGGACGCCGACACCTCGGTCGCTGCGGCGGTGCCGATCTACGGCCGCTACGACTGGTTCACCGTTTCGGGATCCGGCCGCAAGGAGTTCATCGCCTTCCTGCAGAAGTTCGTGGTCAAGAAGCCGTTCAAAGAGAACCGCCAGACCTACCTCGACGCCTCCTCGATCAGACGGTTACGTCCTGATGCGCCACCGTTTTTCATACTGCACGGTCAGGACGACTCCATCATTCCGGTCGACGAGGGCCGCAAGTTCGCCGAGGTGCTTCGCGAAGTGTCGACGTCTACCGTCGCCTATGCGGAGATCCCGTACGCACAGCACGCGTTCGACTTCTACTACGGCTCACCGCGCGCGCACTACACGGCGCAGGCGGTCCAGGAGTTCCTATCCTGGGTGCACGCCAAGCACATGGCGGCCAAGGAACGCCGAGCAGTCGCAAACTGACGCAACACGCCGACCTTTTCGGCACCTTTGCGTCTGCTCACCGGAAGAACTCGGCTAGGGTGCCATCGCTGATTCAATGACCGTCAGATTCTCGGAAAAGCCTGCGGCACGACGGATTTCGACGAATGCATCGACCATCGCGTCGGTCAGCTCATGCGGATCCGTCAGCGTCGCCCCGTCCGACAGCACGGAGACGTTGAGCTGGTCGACGTAACTCCACACCGTGATGTTCAGCCCGCTGCCCGTGGTGAGCGGACCGACCGAGTAGATCTCGGTGACCAGCGCGCCGCCGACGCGGCCGGGCTGTCGCGGTCCGGGCACGTTCGAGATGGGGATGTTGAGCACCTTGTTCTGGCCGTCCTTGTCCGCCAGCCAGTGGAACAGGCGCTCGGCGGGTGCGGGCGGGAAGTAGGCCGACCACCTGCTGACGAGTTCCGGGCCCATGAGTTGATGGGTTTCCTTGGCGTTCACCGCAGCGTCGTGCACGGCCTGTACCCGCTCCAGCGGATCCTCGAGTTCGATCGGCACCACCATCATCACACCGCTGAAGCGGTTGCCGGAGATGCGGTCCTCCGAGAAGTCGAAACTCACTGGAACAGAAGCTAATAGCGCGTGATCCGCCTTTCCGTCGTACTTGAGCGAAAGCTGCCGCAGGGCACCTGCCGAAATCGCGAGCACCATGTCGTTGACCGTGACGTTCAGATGCTTGGCGGTTTCTTTCACGTCAGCCAGGGCGAGGGTGGTGGTCGCGAACCTGCGTTGCGCGTCGACGCGGTGGTTCATGAACGACGGCGGCGGGGTGAACGGACGGGTCAGCTCGGGCGATAACTTGCGCGAGCTCTGCCGCACCCGGCGCAGTCCCTTCACGGTGTAGGCCATGACGCCGGGCAGCCGGCCGATATGGCGCATATGGTCGGCGAACGCTGTGCGCAACAGTTCGCCCTTGGTCGGCGGAGGTTCGCAGGCATAGGAGTCGCGATCGGCCTGCGGCGCCTGCTGCAGATCCATGCCGCGGGCCAGCAGATTGGCCGACGCGACACCATCGGCGAGGGCGTGGTGAATCTTTCCCAACACCGCGATCCGGCCGTTGGCCAGTCCTTCGATGAAGTACATCTCCCACAACGGCCGGCTGCGGTCCAGCGGGGTGCTGGCGATTCGGCCGACGGCTTCATCGAGCTGACGGCGGCCGCCGGGACTGTCCACGCGGTATGGGCGGACGTGGTATTCGAGGTCGACCTCGCAGTTCTCGCGCCACATCGGGTGGTGAAACTTGAAAGGGATGTCGATGAGCTGATAGCAGAACGGCTCGAGCTTGTAGAGCCGACTGTGGATGACCTTCCGGAAGTCGTCGATACCGAAGGGGCGACCCTTCAGCTCGGAGAGATCGATCACCGCAAGCTTGAGGGTGTGCATGTGCACCGTCGGCGTCTCGCTGTACAGCAGGACAGCGTCCCACCCGCTGAGCCTCTTCATAGAGCTACCCCCTGCCCCGGAGGAGTCTATATAACCTGCTTCGCCCCGATCAGCGTGCGGCTTCGGTGAATTTGGTTGAGGAACAACCCGATTGCGGTCGACGCCGACCCGGTGCGGGCGCCGTCGATCATGTCGAATGCGTGTCCCGCGCCGGGCAGTTCCACGTAACCCACCACCGAGTGCGACACCGTTCGCAACCGGTCGACGAAACTGCGGGCCTGGGCGACCGGGATGACGCTGTCGCCGGTGCCGTGGACGACGAGGAACGGCGGCGCTTCGGCGTGGACGCGGGCGATCGGCGACGCCTTGCGGTAGATGTCGGGATGCTTGGCGATCTTGCGCTTGACCACCACACGCTCGAGGAAGTCCACGAATCGGACGCGCTCGGCGGTCGAGCGATCCTCCCAGTCGTATCGGCCGTAAATGCCCACGACCGCGTCGACAGACGTATCCGAGCCCTCCGGCAGTTCGCTCTGCAGTTCGGGGTCGTTGGCGGTGAGGCCGGCGAGCGCGGCCAGGTGGCCGCCCGCCGAGGTGCCGGCGATCGTCACGAAGTTCCGGTCGCCACCGAACTTGTCGACGTTCGCGCGCGCCCAGGCGATCGCCGTCTTGACGTCGGTGATGTGCGACGGCCACGTGTGGTGCGGCGCCACCCGGTAATCGATGGACAGGCACACCCAACCGAGTTCGGCCAGGTGCGACATCAGCGCATAACCCTGCAGCAGGCGGCTCCCATGCACCCAGGCACCACCGGGCACGAAGATCAGCACGGGTGCGGGCTCGGCGGGCAGATCCTTTCGGCGCCAGACATCGAGCAACTGGGACGGGCGAGGGCCGTACTGCACGGAGGTGCGGTGGACGCTGCGGCGGTGCTCGCGCAACTTCCACAGCGGCGGCGCGCTTTCCGGTGCCGGCCACTCGATGTCGAGATCCTTGGCGTTGACGATTCCGCGCAGCGCGGCCTGCGAGACGGCGTTGGTGCTGTCACGTTCGGAACGCCTTAGCTCGGCGTTGCCCGGGCTAAGCCACGACTTCGCGGTCGCGCCCAAGAAATCGGGAAGGTGCCGGTATCCCCAGACGCTCATCGCGGTGGCGGCACCAAGGGGCTCAAGGTGTTTGCCAATGACAGGAAGGGACGCCGACGCGACGCTCATCGCCAGCATGTAGTCGGCTGGCCCGGCGTTCAGCAACCACCGGGCGCCTGTCCACATCGTCGGGCCGGGATACCGGGTTTCCGGTCGTGGCGACATTGCGCGACTGTACCCCGCTGTACAGATTCCAAACGACAACATTCGCTAGATGTCTACCGATTGCGTTCCCAGGAATTTTTGTGAGCCGGATGACGTATACCCTGAGCTGCGCCGACGGGATAGCGTGACGCTATTGGCGTCGAATGTAAACCGATCCGTGAATGAGGACTTCCACCGTGAGCAAGTCAGCCCTAGCCATCACCGAAGAGCACACAGACCTTGCCGATGCGGCATTCGGCCAGCTCAACCGACTGAAGAGCCGCGCCGCCGCCCGCGCGAGCCTCGACGGCGGGTCCTCGAATCCGGGTGAGCTCTGGTCGGCGGCCGCCGACCAGGGGTGGACCGGTCTGGCCATCGCCGAGGAGCACGGCGGCTCGGGCTTCGGGCTGTCCGAATTGGCGATCGTGCTGGAGGCTCAGGGCCACGAGTTGTGTCCCGGCCCGTTCCTGCCGAGCGTCGCCGCGGCTGTGGTCATCGACCGCTGTGCATCGGATTCCCTTCGTGCTCAACTGCTTCCGGGACTGGCCGACGGCAGCACCGTCGGTGCGCTGGCGCTCTCGGGCAGCGTGAAGATCGGCTCCGACCTGGTGGTGACCGGCGAGAGCCCCGCCGTGCTCGGGGCGCCCGACGCGGACCTCCTGGTCGTGATCGCCGGCGACGACGCGGTGGTGATCGACAGCGGCGCCGACGGCGTCACCGTGACGGCGCTGGAGTCGCTGGACCCGACCAGAAGCATCGGGTCCGTCGCGTTGCGCGACGTGGTGGTCACCGAAGACCGAGTCCTGCGCGGCGCGGCCCGCAAGGCGCACACCGTGTTCCGGATCCTGGCGTCGGCGGAAGCCGTCGGGGTCAGCTGGGCGACGCTGGAGATGGCGGTCGACTACGCCAAGGTGCGTGAGCAGTTCGGCCGCACCATCGGCACGTTCCAGGCGGTCAAGCATCATGCCGCGAACATGCTCGTCAACGCGGAAGAGACGACCGCGGCGACCTGGGACGCGGCGCGCGCCGACGACCTGGACACCGCGTGGTTCGCCGCCGCAGTGGCCGCATCACACGCGATCAGAACCCAGATCTTCAACGCGCAGAACAATATTCAGCTGCATGGCGGGATCGGCTTCACGTGGGAGCACGACGCGCACCTGTATCTGCGCCGCGCCCGCACCCTCGCTGCGCTCATGGCCGAGGCCGGCGATCCGCTGCTCGACGTCGTCGAAGGCCAGCGCAGCGGTCAGGCGCACGGCGCTTCGTTCACCCTGCCCGAGGAAGCGGAGAAATACCGCGCACAGGCACGCAAGGCCGTAGCGACGCTGCGGGGCCTGCCCGCCGACAAGCAGCGCGACTTCCTCGTCGACTCCGGCTATCTGGTGCCGCACTGGCCGAAACCGTGGGGTCGCGGCGCGGACGTGCTCGAACAGTTGGTCATCGAGGAGGAGTTCAGCGGCGTCGATCGACCGGACTTGGGCATCACCGGCTGGGTGACGCTGACGATCTCCCAGGCCGGCACCGACGACCAGCGTGAGCGCTGGGTGGAACCGGTGCTGCGCGGGCAGGTGATGTGGTGCCAGTTATTCTCCGAGCCCAACGCCGGCTCGGACGCCGCCGCAGTACGGACGTCGGCCAAGAAGGTCGACGGCGGCTGGCGGGTCACCGGGCAGAAGGTGTGGACCAGCCTGGCGCACCAGTGCCAGTGGGGGCTGGCAACGGTGCGCACCGATCCCGACGCCCCCAAGCACGCCGGTGTGACGATGATGGCCATCGACATGAAAGGCCCTGGCGTGACGGTGAATCCACTCAAGGGGCTGACCGGCCACGCGCACTTCAACGAGGTCTTCTTCGACGATGTCTTCGTTCCCGACGAGGATGTGGTCGGCGACGTCAACAAGGGCTGGCTCGTGGCGCGCGCGACACTCGGCAACGAGCGCGTCTCCATCGGCGGCGGATCGGGCGGCGCCAGCGCGTTCACCGCCGACGACCTGATCAAGCTGCTCGACAACGCCCCCGCCGAGACGGCCGCGTACTTCGTGCGTCGCGCGGGTGAGGTCATCGCCGAGTCACACACGCTGCGGCTGCTGAATCTGCGGCGGGTGACGCGGGCGATCGCCGGATCCGAACCCGGCCCCGAGGGCAACGTCACCAAGCTGCTGCTGGCGGAGGCCGGACAGCGGATGACCGAGTTGGGTCTGGAACTGGCCGGTTCGGCGGCCGTCGTCGGGCAGGCCCCGATGCTCACGCTGGCCTACCTCGGCAACCGGGCCATGACCATCGCCGGAGGCACCTCGGAGATCACCCGCAACACGATCGCCGAACGGATCCTCGGCCTGCCGCGCGACCCTTTGCTGAAGTAGAGCAGAAACATAGGGAAACACCCGATTCCTCCACCATGCCTCGCGCGCACACTATGGGGCATGGTCGAGAAATGGGCCCTCGTGACGGGCCTCGCGGCGGCGCTCGTGGCAGCGCCCGCAACGGCTTCAGCCAGCCCCGACCCGGCTGACGGGAGCGCGGTGCCGATGGTGCCGCTCAACGGGCCGTACATCATGACCACGGCCCTGGACCGGCAGACATTCAACGGCGCCCCCTCGCCCGCCATTCCGTTTGCCAGCGAGGTGTCCTTCACCACCACCTGCGCCGCCGGTGGCTGCGTCGCACATTCGAGCCTTTCGGCCCGCGGCGTCCCCTTCGACTTCCGCTGGACCGGTAGCAGGTGGGAGTCCGCCCAACCGCTGCAGTGGACGTGCGGCGGCGATCCGGCCCCGGCCACCGTGACGATCACACTGGTCCCGAAAGTCAACGGGACATTGGCGGGCAAACGCAGCACGGTCGTCGGCACGCCGGGTTGCGGCAGTCCTCGCGTCCCCGGCACGGTCGTCGCACCATTGTCCGTCGTCCCGGCGTGAACTCGGACGGCTGATACATACTTGTCAGGTGGCGCGCGCTTCCCGAACTGCTGACTTCCATCCAGATCTGCGCCGAGCCGCGCGGCTAGCCCCCAAGCAGGCGGTCACTCCGGTGACGCTGCCGGTCCTCCGATTGGTGACCCGCCGGATGTGGCGTAAGGCCCCCAAGGACGTCGAAGCGCTGACCCTGCCATCGGGGGTCGGAGTGTGGTTGTACCGCCCCGCCGCGGCCACGGGTGCCGGACCGGCGCTGTTGTGGATCCACGGCGGCGGTTATGTGATCGGTCATCCGGGTCAGGACGACGCGCTGTGCCGTCGCTACGCCCAACGCCTCGGTGCCACAATCGCATCCGTCGACTACGGGCTGGCGCCCGAGCATTCCTATCCGGTTCCGCTGGAGGACTGCTACAACGCGTTGACCTGGCTGGCGACGTTGCCCTCGGTCGATCCCGGCCGCATCGCCATCGGTGGTGCCAGCGCGGGCGGCGGCCTCGCAGCCGCACTGGCGCTCCTCGCCCGCGATCGCGGCGAGGTCGCGTTGGCCGCCCAGCTGTTGGTCTACCCGATGCTCGACGACCGCACCGTCGGCCACGGGCTGGACCATCCCGGTCTACGGCTGTGGAATCAGTCGCTGAACAAGTTCGGGTGGTCGGCCTACCTCGGCGACGCCGACCCCGAGGTTGCGGTGCCCGCGCGGCGCACGGATCTCAGCGGGTTACCGCCGGCGTGGGTGGGTGTCGGGACGCATGACCTGTTCCATGATGAGGACCTCGCGTACGCGGAGCGGTTGAAGGCCGCGGGTGTGCCGTGCGACGTCGAGGTGGTGAAGGGCGCATTCCACGGTTTCGATGGGATCGCCCCGAAAGCGCACGTGTCGCAGTCGTTCTTCGAAAGCCAGTGCGCCGCCTTGCAGCGATTGCTCACCCCAGCGGCCGCCTAGCCTCCGTGGATTACGTTCCCGGCGACAATCGTCGTCGTGACCATGCCCGAGTCGAGTTCGGCCAGCACCGCCTCGGGAGGCGCTCCGAGGATGCACAGGTCACCGGGTTCGCCCAGCGCGATACGACGTGGGGCCGGCGGCGCTTCCGGCGCGCCGAAGAACATCTGCAGGGCATCGCGCGCCGTGATGCGTTCGTCGGCACCCAGCACGGCGCCGGCACCGGTGGTGCGAAATACGGCGGCGCGCACCGTCTTCCACGGGTCATCGTCGCCGAATGGCATATCGGTGGAAAGCGCGACGGGTACGCCGGCGGCTGACAGGGTGGCGACCCGCCACAGTTCGTGATGTTCGGCGGCGGGCACGTCGTCGAGATACTGCTCCCCCCGTTCGGCGACGAAGTTGGGCTGCGTGACGACGGTCGCGCCTATATCGACGAGATCGGCGACGCTGTCGTCGGGAACCACCGCGGCGTGCTCGATGCGGTCCTGCGGATGGGGACCGGCCGACCGCAGCGCAGCCAGGGTGATGACGAGTTGCGCGGCCGTCACACAGTGCACCGCGACCGGCGCGTCATCGGCGTGGCGCTCGGCGATCCACGCGGTGAGGTCGGCCAGGTCGAGGTCGGTGTCGTGCAGGATCCGCTTGCCGGGGGCCAGGCAGTACACGCGTTGGAGCAGTTCGCCGCGGCGGTGGGCGTCCATCAGTTTGACGACATCGCCGACGGTGAGATCGGGTGTCGCGTCGGTCACCCCCGTGACCCCGTAGGCACTCAGCCGTCTGCTGACCTCGGCGAGTCCACTTTCGTTGCGCTCCAACGTATCCGACCAACTGTGATCCGCGCTGCGCAGCCGACCGTCGGGATGATCGGCGAGGCCGACCCGAATCAGCCCGGCTGAGTTCAGCGTCCACAGCACACCGCTGCGGTGCTGGACCCTGACCGGCACCGCAGGAGACAGCTCGTCCAGAACGGTGCGGTCCAGCGGCCCGGCCACCGCCTCGTGATACCCGACGGCGCGGACCCACCCGTCGCTGCCGATGTCGGCGTTCGCGAGCACCCGCGCCAGATCGGCGCGGGTGTGCACTTCGGCGGGGCCCACTCGCACGGACGTCAAGGCCGCCGCAGCAGAACGGAGATGCACGTGGTGGTCGTGCAGACCCGGGGTGACGGTTCCTGCCGCGGCGTCGTAGACCTGCTCGGTGGGTAGCGGCTT
>JBIQHU010000162.1:0-10674 GCA_044508395.1 Mycobacterium sp.
GACCGGGTTCTCACCACGGGAAGCTTCCTGTTCGTGGCGATTCCCAACTTCGTGCTCGCGATCTTCGGTGTCGGCGGCGGCGAGGGCTTCGGCCTCCGCAGCGGTGGCCCACTGGCGATCATCTTCTCGCTGGTCTGCATCGCTCTGGCGGCGTTCATGTTCCTGATCGACTTCGACGCCGCTGATCAGATGATTCGCGCGGGTGCGCCGGAGAAGGCCGCATGGGGCATCGCCCTCGGCCTGACGGTCACGCTGGTCTGGCTGTACCTCGAGATCCTGCGGCTGCTGTCGTACTTCAACAGCGACTAGCAGCTACCTGCGAAAGACCCGGCACGAAATGTGCCGGGTCTTTTGCTTTTCGTTGACTCTGCGCACAAGCCGTGTTTATCCACAATCTGGCGGCGCAGACGCAGAGTCAACGCAGATTAGGAGAGGCGCTCGACCACCATCGCCATACCCTGGCCGCCCCCGACGCACATCGACTCGATGCCGAACGTCTTGTCATATGTCGCAAGGTTATTCAGCAGCGTCGTCGTAATGCGGGCGCCCGTCATACCGAACGGATGCCCCAGCGCGATCGCACCACCCGACACGTTGAGATTGTCTTCGTCGATGCCGAGTTCCCGCGCCGATCCGAGCACCTGCACCGCGAACGCCTCATTGATCTCGACCAGATCGATGTCGGCAATCGTCTTGCCCGCCTTGGCCAAGGCCTTCCGGATCGCCTCGATCGGACCCAGACCCATGATCTCCGGCGACAATCCGCTCACACCCGTCGACACGATGCGCGCCAACGGCGTCAGACCCAACTCCTTGGCCTTGGTATCGCTCATGATGACGACCGCGGCCGCGCCATCGTTGAGCGGACACGCATTGCCCGCGGTGATCGTGCCGTTGGGCCGGAACACCGGCTTCAGCTGCGACACGGCCTCGTACGTGGTCCCCGCGCGCGGGCCGTCGTCGGTCGTCACCGTCGTGCCGTCGGGCAGCTTCACGGGCACGATCTCCCGCTCGAAGAAGCCACTCTTGATGGCGTCCTCGGCGCGATTCTGCGACCGCACGCCCCAGTGGTCCTGCTCCTCGCGGCTGATCCCGGTGTAGTTGGCGACGTTCTCGGCCGTCTGTCCCATCGCGATGTACACGTCGGGCAGCAGGCCGTCCTCGCGCGGATCGTGCCACTCGTCGGCGCCCTCGGCCTGCTTAGCCGTCCGCGCCTGGGCCTCGTCGAAGATCGGATTCTTCGAATTCGGTGCGCCGTCGGAGGCTCCGATGCCGAATCGCGACACCGTCTCGACACCCGCAGAGATGAAGACGTCACCTTCACCGGCCTTGATCGCGTGGAACGCCATCCGGGTGGTCTGCAGTGACGACGAGCAGTAGCGGTTGACCGTGGTGCCGGGCAGGAAGTCGTAACCGAGTTCGACGGCCACCGCCCGCGCGATGTTGTACCCGGCCTCACCTGCGGGCTGCGCGCAACCCATCATGAGGTCGTCGATGTCCTTGGGATCCAGCGACGGGACCTTGTCCAATACCGCCCGAACCATCTGCGCCGCCAGGTCATCGGGGCGCATCGTGGCGAGCGATCCCTTGACGGCGCGGCCTATCGGCGAGCGTGCAGTGGCGACGATGACGGCTTCAGCCATGAGGACTCCTTGGTTTCGAAGGCTAGAAGCAACCTAGCTCGCCGGCACGATCACGGGTGCGGGGACCCCGGTCGAGCGGCGCCACAGCCTGCTGACGTTGCCGACGCGAGTGCGCAACGAGCCGCCCTCAGCGTGTCGCGGCTCCAGCGCGTTTTCGGGCTGGGCTCCATCGATGTACTCGCCCAACGCATTACACAGCGCGGGCAGTAATTGCTTGGCCGCCAATGCATAACCGGACGCCGACGGATGGAACATGTCGTCGCTGAGGAGTTCCCCTGGAGCCTTGCGGAACTCGGGCGCAAGGAGGTCGGCGAACGGAACCGGACGGCCTCCCGTGGCGCGCACGGCCGACGCCTGCGCCCGTGCCAGACGCAACCCGCGACTGCGCGCCACCCAGCGCAACGGCTGGGGGATGGCGGTGATCACGCCGAAATCCGGACAGGTCCCCACCACGACGACGGTGCCGCTGGCCCGCAATCGCTCAACCGCTCTGCCCAGCCTCCGCGCCGACGGCCCGATGCCGTTGGGACGGGTGATGTCGTTCGCGCCGATCATGATGACCGCCGCGTCCGGCGGGGGACCGGCGACGAACATGGCGTCGATCTGCCCGGAAAGCCCTTTCGACGTCGCCCCCACGATCGCCTTTGTGCTCAGTCTGATCCGTTCCCCTGACACCTCGGCGAGCCCGCGCGCGAGGAGTACACCAGGCACTTCATCGGCGTTCTGGCAGCCGTAACCGGTGGCGGTGGAGTCGCCGAAAACCATCAAATGCAGGTCGAACGGTACGTCGCGGTGCCACCGCTCCACGGGGCCGCCGCCGGGCTGATAGACGCCGTCGGCCCGCGGGGGAACGTCCCAAGCCTTCGGAATGACGCGGCGGGCCTTGTCGGCCTGCCCGGTCAACAGATTGCGGGCCCCGACGTACGCGGAGCCCGACGATGCGAGCGTGGCCGCGGCCGCCAGGGCGATTTTCGTCGTCCGACGCGGTGCACGAATGCCCACGCGACTAGTTTAGGAGGAATTTTCTGGGATATCAGTGTGGCGACAGGTGTCAACGGATCACATTGCGGTATCAAGTCCGGTATCGAAATCGAATCGTTGATTGTTGAAACCGGTAGAGCCTGTCAAGCTAAGGTATCGGTAACGCTTAAGCAAACGGCGAGCCCGGGCTCTACAAAGGCGTAGGAAGTGGTGGCGATGACGGCACCCAGTAAGGTGGCCAAGGCACCTGGCTTTGGCGTAATGCCTGCTAAAGGGCATAAACCACGCAAATTTCCGGTCAGTGATGGCGCGCCCGTCGAGGTGGTCGAGGACGGCCCAAGCCTGGCAGGACGCCTCACTTCTCTGGCGGCTCTGCTAACTATTCGTCCGACTCTAGCTATCGGTAGCTATGCTCCGCGCCTGCCGTGGCCCTGGGGTTTGGTGGACATGGTTTCGCGCGTCATGCGTCCTCCGGTCGGCACGGTGCGAGCCACGATTTCTTTGCCAAAATGCACCGCGCAGTTGGTGCGCGCCCCCGGGGTGCTGCCCGCCGACGGTAGGCGCGGCGTGATCCTCTACTTGCACGGCGGCGCCTTCCTCACGTGCGGTGTGAACTCCCACGGTCGACTGGTGACGGCGCTGTCCGGATATGCCGACTGCCCGGTGCTGGTCGCCAACTACCGGATGATCCCCAAGCACTCCGTCGGCCAGGCGCTCGAAGACTGCTACGACGCCTACAAGTGGCTGCGCCTGAAGGGCTACGAACCGAACCAGATCGTGCTGGCGGGCGACTCCGCCGGCGGATACCTGGCCTTGGCGCTCGCCGAGAAGCTTCAGCGCGAGGGCCTGGAAGGCGAAATCCCGGCCGCGATGGTGACGATGTCGCCGTTGTTCGAGGTCGACAACGAGGCCCGGGCCAACCATCCGAACATCCACACCGATGCGATGTTCCCGCCACGTGCGTTCTATGCGCTGGTGGACCTGGTTCGCGAGGCGGCGAGCCGGCACATGGTCGACGGAAAACCCGAAGAGGTGTACGAGCCGCTCAACCACATCGAACCAGGCCTGCCGCGCACGCTGATCCATGTGTCCGGCTCCGAAGTGCTGGTCAGCGACGCGCGCAAGGCGGCTCGACGGCTTGCCGCCGCAGGTGTGCCCGTCGAGGTGCATGTCTGGCCGGGCCAGATGCACGTCTTCCAACTCGCGGCGCCGTTTGTATCCGAGGCGACGCGGTCGCTGCGCCAGATCGGCGACTACATCCGCGAAGCCACCTGGTAACCCCTGACCTGGTTCGCCGGTGCGGCGCCTGACACGATGGAGTCATGCGCATCGCCAGGCACGTCAGTGAGCTCATCGGCAGTACCCCTCTGGTACAGCTGAACTCCGTCGTCCCCGAAGGCGCAGGCACCGTCGTCGCCAAGATCGAGTACCTCAATCCCGGCGGCAGTTCCAAGGACCGCATCGCCATCAAGATGATCGACGCCGCGGAGGCCAGCGGCGAGCTCAAACCCGGCGGCACCATCGTCGAGCCGACGTCGGGAAACACCGGGGTAGGGCTGGCGCTGGTGGCGCAACAGCGGGGCTACAAGTGCATCTTCGTCTGCCCCGACAAGGTGAGCGAGGACAAGCAGAACGTGTTGCGTGCCTACGGCGCCGACGTCGTGGTGTGCCCGACGGCCGTACCACCGGATCACCCGGACAGCTACTACAGCGTCTCCAACCGCCTGGTCGAGGAGATCGACGGCGCGTGGAAGCCCGACCAGTACTCCAACCCGATGGGGCCTGCGAGCCACTACGAGACCACCGGCCCCGAGGTGTGGGCGGACACCGACGGTAAGGTCACGCATTTTGTCGCCGGAGTCGGCACCGGCGGGACGATCACCGGCGCCGGGCGCTACCTCAAGGAAGTGTCCGGCGGAAAGGTCCGGATCATCGGCGTCGATCCCGAGGGATCGGTGTACTCCGGCGGCACCGGACGGCCGTACCTGGTGGAAGGCGTGGGGGAGGACTTCTGGCCGTCCGCCTACGATCCCAGCGTCCCGGACGAGATCATCGCGGTGTCCGACGCCGACTCCTTCGAGATGACGCGTCGGCTTGCGCGCGAAGAAGCACTTCTGGTCGGCGGATCGTGCGGCATGGCCGTCGTCGCCGCGATCAGGGTCGCAGAGAAAGCCGGCCCCGATGCACTGGTTGTCGTCCTGCTACCTGATGGCGGAAGAGGTTACCTGTCAAAGGTTTTCAACGACGCGTGGATGTCCTCGTACGGATTCCTGCGGACCCGGCTCGACGGGTCGGTGGAGGAGACCACCGTCGGCGAGGTGCTGCGGGGTAAGTCCGGCGCGTTGCCGGACCTGGTGCACACCCACCCGTCGGAAACGGTGCGCGATGCGATCGGCATCCTGCGGGAGTACGGCGTCTCCCAGATGCCGGTGGTGGGTGCAGAGCCGCCGGTGATGGCTGGCGAAGTCGCCGGCAGCGTCTCCGAGCGTGAACTGCTGTCCGCCGTGTTCGAAGGTCGGGCCAAGCTGGCCGACGCGGTGGCACAGCATATGAGTCCGCCGCTACCGTTGATCGGGGCGGGAGAACTCGTCAGCACAGCCGCGAAGGCACTGCGCGAATGCGACGCCGTGATGGTCGTCGAGGAGGGCAAGCCGGTAGGCGTCCTCACCCGCCACGACCTACTCGGATTCCTTTCGGACGGAAACATCCGTCGGTAACGGCTTGCGAAGCCTGGCAAACAATCTGGTGAGCCAACCCTCGATGTGACGGTTACCAGCGCATTTCGCCCTTTCGCCACGTGGTCAACTTCCGCACATAAACCGCTGCACGAAGCCACTTCTCAGGTATCGTAAGCACGCTCGTTGCCAGCTAAGACGTTGACTGGAAGGCCACATGACCGATCAACCGCCACCGCCCCCTGGAAATTACCCTCCTCCGCCACCGCCGAGCGGCGGCACTCCACCGCCACCTCCTGGCGGAGCTCCCGCGGGACCACCGAACAACAACCTGGTTTGGGGCATCTTGGTGACGGTGTTGTGCTGTTTACCGCTTGGTGTCGTGTCGATCGTGAAATCCGCCCAGGTCTCCGGTCTATGGGCCCAGGGGCGTGCCGCTGAAGCGCAGCAGGCGGCCGATGACGCGAAGAAGTGGGCAATTTGGGGCGCGATCGCCGGTGTCATCGTCATCGTCATCGTCGTCATCTTCAATCTGATCGTCGGCTTCAGCGCGACATCTACTTACTCCTAGCGCTTTACCGACGAATGCGACTGCCGCGGAACCGAGTGGCGCGTGCGTCCTCGGTTCCGCTGCGTTCATGTCGGTCCCGACATTGGAGTCAGGCGGACGACCGCAGGGGGTGACTTGACAACACCATCGGTGACCTACCCCCAGTTGTCTGGCGGCAGTAGGGATTTGGTTCGTCGTCACGATGTACCGATGGTGGGTGCAACCAAAGTCATTGGACAGTAAACGAATCAAATCGTGAGACAGAGTCATCGAAAGGAATGACACACCATGAGTGATCAACCGCCTCCACCCCAGCCTCCGCCGGGTGGCAACTATCCGCCGCCCCCGCCTCCGCCGGGTGGCAACTATCCACCGCCTCCACCGCCGCCTCCGCCCGGTGGCAACTACCCGCCGCCTCCCCCGGGTGGCTACCCGCCGCCCCAGCAAGGGGCTTACCCGCCAGCCGGCGGATATCCGCCTGCAGGCCCGGGTTTTCCTGCCGCACAATCGTTCAACGTCAGCGAGGCGTTCTCCTGGGCCTGGAACAAGTTCACCCAGAACGCCGCGGCGCTCATCGTTCCTGCGCTGGTGTACGGACTCATCGTCGGGATCATCGCCGGTGCCACCTACGGACTGGCGTTCGCGCTCGCACCGGAAACCACCTACGAGTCCTACGGTTACAGCGTCAGCTACGAGGCGAGCTTCGGCTTCATGAGCTTCCTCGTGCTGTTCCTCGGCTATCTCGTCCTGATCGTGGTGGCAGCGGCGATCCAATCCGCTTATCTCAGCGGCCTATTGGATATCGCCAACGGGCAACCGGTGACCATCGGGTCGTTCTTCAAGCCGCGCAACACAGTCAGCGTGATCATCGCGACCCTGATCATCGGCATCGCCTCCGCTATCGGCTCGTTCTGCGCGATCGTCGGAATCGTGATCGGCATCTTCACGCTCTTCACCACGGTGATCATCGTCGATCGCAACGAGTCGCCGATCGATGCGATCAAACACAGCATCGACATCACCAAGAACAACTTCGTCCAGGTGCTCCTCATCTGGCTGGTCGCCGGAGTGATCGCGGTCGTCGGTGCGCTGGTCTGCCTCGTCGGCCTGATCGTCGCCATCCCGGTATCCGCGCTGTTCCTGGTCTACGCGTACCGGTATCTCACCAACGGCCACATCGCGCCGGTGGCGCAGACGCAGTAGTCGCTGAAGGGCCCGGCCTGTGCGAGTTCGTGCGGGCCGGGTCTCAGCAAGTTGTCGCGTCGTCGCGATCACCGCCGTAAGCTGCGAGCAGTCGCGATGTATCGACAGTAGGGGCAAACGTGACCAGTCAGCAGGTACCGCCGCCGTCGGGCGACTTCACCCAGGGCCCTACGCCAGGGCGTGCCGCGGATGCGGGCAACTACACATCGTGGTTCACCCGGGTGGTCGCATACGTGATCGACAGCATCCCGGTCTACCTTCTCGCAGCGATCGGCGGCATCGTCCTGGCCACCTTCCAGAAGGTGGAGACGGTCTGCGTGTACGACGTCTGCGCCACCGGGAACAACGGTCCGTCCACGACCGCGTGGATCATCTTCTCGGTGTGCGTACTCATCGCTGTGGTGTTCTCGCTGTGGAATTTCGTAGTGCGGCAAGGTAAGACAGGCTCGAGCATCGGTAAGCAGATGATGAAGTTCAAGGTTGTCGACGAGCAGACGCGGCAGCCGGTCGGAGTTGCCAAGTCGTTCCTCCGCCAGATCGCGCACGGTGTGGACGCCATCATCTGCTACATCGGGTTTCTGTTTCCGCTGTGGGACGCCAAGCGTCAGACCATCGCCGACAAGCTCATGAAGACCGTCTGCGTGCCGTTGTAGGTCGGTGCAGTTCCGCCGCGGTATCAACCCGTCGCTACCCTGATCGGTGATGACTGATCACAACCGGTGGCGGGGGCTCGCCACCAAGGCCATTCACGCAGGTTTTCGCCCCGATGCGGCGACCGGCGCCGTCAACGCACCGATCTATGCCAGTTCCACCTTCGCCCAGGACGGTGTCGGTGGGCTGCGCGGCGGATACGAGTACGCCCGCACCGGCAATCCGACCCGCGCCGCGTTAGAGGCGTCGCTGGCCGCCGTCGAGGAGGCCGCGTACGGACGCGCGTTCTCCTCGGGGATGGCCGCCACCGACTGTGCGATGCGCGCAGTGCTGCGGCCCGGCGATCACCTCGTCATCCCCGACGACGCCTACGGGGGGACGTTTCGCCTCATCGACAAGGTGTTCACCCAGTGGGGCATCGACTACACCGCCGTGTCACTGGCCGATCTCGACGCGGTCCGGGCCGCGATCACCCCGCAGACCCGGTTGATCTGGGTGGAGACACCGACCAACCCGCTGCTGTCCATCGCCGACATCGCCGGGATCGCCGAAATCGCGGCGGCGCCTAAGGCGCCAAGAGTAAAGGTGTTGGTGGACAACACGTTTGCCTCGCCTGCACTGCAGCAGCCGCTGACGCTCGGCGCGGACATCGTGCTCCACTCGACGACCAAGTACATCGGGGGTCATTCCGACGTGGTCGGCGGTGCACTGCTGACCAGCGACGAAGAACTCGACACCGCATTCGCCTTCCTGCAGAACGGTGCCGGTGCCGTCCCGGGGCCCTTCGACGCGTACCTGACGATGCGTGGGCTCAAGACCCTGGTCCTGCGGATGCGGCAGCATAGTGAGAACGCCACCCTGGTCGCCGAATTCCTCGCCAATCACCCGGCGGTCGAGACCGTGCTGTATCCGGGACTGCCGAATCACCCCGGCCACGACATCGCCGCCAAGCAGATGAGCGGGTTCGGCGGCATGGTCTCGGTGCGGATGCGCGGCGGTGCCGACGCGGCCCGCAAGTTGTGCGCGAGCACCGAGATCTTCATCCTCGCCGAGTCGCTGGGCGGGGTCGAATCACTGATCGAGCACCCCGGGGCGATGACGCATGCGTCGACGGCGGGGTCCCAGTTAGAGGTTCCCGACGACCTCGTGCGCCTGTCGGTCGGCATCGAGGATTCGGCGGACCTGCTCGCCGATCTGGAGCAGGCGCTAGCTTAGCGCCGGCCGCAGCGCCGACGCGGTCACCGCCAGATTCACTTCCGGCATCGCTGTCGGATACTCGTCAACCCAACTGCCGCTGGCGATTTCGCCTGCCCGGGCGTGCACCCACCGCCAGCCCCGGTCGTTGAGGGACAGCAGTGCGCCCAACCCGTCGACGGCGTGCAGCAGCGTGATGATCGCCGCCGTGGACGGTGTCGGCGGACGCCGATCGAACAGCGCGGCCAGCAGTGCCGAACGGGCTCGCCCCACCCGGTCGCGGTTCGTCAACGGCCACGCGTACGGGTGTGTGAATCGTTTGGACTGCAACCGAATACGCCGGATCTCGCCGATCTGCTCGAGACGGTGAGTGACGTCGTCCTCGGTGTGCCTGGCCAGCTTCTTGACGGCGACCGCCGGGCGCAGCGGCCGCCGCTCGAGCAGCGCAAACGCCGGCTGGGCAACAGGATCCACCGCGCCGGGCACCGCAAGGGCGATCAGCCGACCGGGCTCGATCGCGTCCTCGGCCATCGCAGGCCGGATTCGACAGGCGTGGGCGAGGTCCAACAGCACCGCGGCCGCCAATACCCGCTCGCGCCGCTGACGTTCCAACGCCGGCTGGGCGGACGCATTGTCGAGCAGCAGCAGAAGGAGGTCCTCGGCGATCTTCGCCATAGGTCGGACTGTAGTGCGGAGGCCCCGAGGGGCCCGCGTCAGGAGTGGTACGGCTCAGCGCTGAGGAGCGTTACCTTGACGGTGTTGCCGTTGGGAATCGTGTAGGTCCGGACTTCGCCGACCTTCGCGTCGATCAGCGCCTCGCCCAGCGGCGACTTCGGCGAATACACCTCGAGCTTGCCGTCGCTGATGCCCTCCTGGCGGGTCGCGATCAGGAAGGTCTCGGTGTCGTTCTTGTCGTCGCCGTACTGCACCTTCACCACCGAGCCGGGCAGCGCCACACCGGATTGCTTGGGCGCCTCGCCGACCTTGGCGTTGTTCAGCAGCTCCTGCAGTTGACGGATGCGGGCTTCCTCTTGTCCCTGCTGTTCACGGGCGGCGTGATAGCCACCGTTCTCGCGCAGGTCGCCCTCTTCGCGGCGATCGTTGATCTCGGCGGCGATCACGGGTCGGTTGGCGATCAGCTGATCGAGCTCTGCCTTCAGCCGGTCGTGTGCTTCCTCCGTCAGCCACGTGACCTGGGTGTCGGTCATGATGTCGCGCTCCTTCGTCGTTGCTCTCGCGCTTTTTCGCGTAAGAAGTCTCATGTTTCGGCGCCGGGAGCTCTTCGTGTATTGCCGCGATCGTCAACGCCTAACCAGCGCACTAAATGCAGCAATACACGGTCCCAGCGGAACCGTGTATCCGACAAGTCTAGCACCGGCAGGACAACGGTTTTTCACATATTCGCAGTTCGGCGTTTGTTGTATTTGGCTCGCGATGGGTTTTACGGGGCTCTGAGCTCTTGGGGAGCGACTAGGGAGCGACTAGGGAGCGACTAGGGAGCGATGAGGTAGGGCGGTACGTCGGTGCCGCATCCGTATATATCGCCCACCACCGGCGGCCGGTTGGATTTCACCAGCGCCGTCACCTGCACGGTGCTCTGGTCAGACGGCGCCACCAGCACCTCACGACGGCCGGTTTCGCCGCCATCGATCGAACGGGCCCGCACGATGCACACCACCGGCTCTGCCGGGTTCTCCCGGGTGACGCTGACCGTGACCTCGACGGTCTCGTCGTCGACCAGGCGGTAGCTGCTCAGTTCGCCCTCGACCGGACTGCC
>JBIQHU010000291.1:0-1589 GCA_044508395.1 Mycobacterium sp.
AAGGCAGGATCCCCTCAGCGGCCAGACGTTCGGTGAACGCGACCGCGGTGTATTGGGAGAGTTCAATCGGTCGATGCAACACCGGGTTGTTGGAGCGAGTGTAGCTGCTGTGCAAAGACTTCGGCGGGAGTCTTCCACCCGAGGACCTTGCGCGGTCTGTTGTTGAGCGTCAGTGCAACCGCTTCGAGATCCTCTGCGGACCATCGTGATAGGTCTGTACCCTTCGGAAAGTACTGACGCAGAACACCATTTGTGTTCTCGTTGGTGGGTCGTTGCCACGGAGAGTGGGGGTCGGCGAAGAACACCTTCGTGCCGGTCTCGAACGTGAACTGGGCATGGGCGGCAAGCTCTTTGCCGCGGTCCCATGTCAGGGTCTGACGCAACTGCTCGGGCAACTGCGCCAGCGATGCGGCCAGGGCGGCATTCATTGCCTCGGCGCCATATCCGCTCAACGCCGGCCCATTCTTTACCGGCGGTGCCAGCCCCCACCCATCGAGTCGGGGAAGATGAATCAGCATCACCGAGCGGCTCTTGCGCTCCACGACTGTGCCGATCGCCGATCGGCCGGCACCGATGATCAGATCACCCTCCCAATGCCCAGGCACGGCGCGATCGGCAGCTTCGGCAGGGCGCTTGCTGATCACGACATCCGCGCTGACGTGCCCCTGCGGCTTGTTCCGCGTCCGGCCTCTCGGGACCCGCAGCGCACGGCCAGTGCGCAAGCACGCAACCAACTCTCGCTTGAGCGCCCCGCGCGCTTCGATGAACAGTGCCTGGTAGATCGCCTCGTGACTGATCCGCATGGACTCATCATCAGGGAAATCCAGCGGCAAGCGGTGCGCAATCTGTTCCGGGCTCCACGCAGTCGCCCAACGCCTGTCCTGGCGATGCGGCTTGT
This sequence comes from Mycobacterium sp., assembly GCA_044508395.1. Classification (GTDB taxonomy): domain Bacteria; phylum Actinomycetota; class Actinomycetes; order Mycobacteriales; family Mycobacteriaceae; genus Mycobacterium. Next base: position 899 of record JBIQHU010000291.1, read on the forward strand.
TACGCCCCTTCCACGCTCCCATCCGTGGGCCCGGGACTTCCGTGCCATCGGCTCGACGCACGCTGCCGTCGAGCCGATGCTGCACATACTCACGCAACCGGTGGTTGACCACCAGTTTCGCGGTTTTCGGGCGCTTCGCCGCTTGCTGGGCCTTCCACTGCGCCACACCTGCGCGATAGACCTGCTGACCACTGCGGGTGGCCGCGTTGCGTCGCAGCTCCCGAGAAATGGTCGAGGGGTCACGGTCGATCTTGCGGGCGATCTCACGCACCCCGGCACCCTTCGCCCGCAGCAGTGCGATCTCCTCCCGCTCAGCGAACGACAGATACCGACCCGTAGGCTCATCCAGATCAATCGGTGACATGCCGCCAGCGTGGCGGAACCACCTTTGCGCCACCGGTGTCGACACGCCAACTTCCACAGCGGCATCGTCGGTCGAGACACCCTGGGCAATCAGCCGCCAGAACTGGCGCTGCACCGCACGCGAAGGCTCCGGTCGCCCTGGTGACCGCATCGCTGGCCGCAACGCACGATCAGCCGCCCACTGACGCCGCCTGCCAACGATTTTCGCTTCTCTGCGCTTGGCCACACCACACCTCCATCATCAAGGTGTTGCGACGACCAGTTGAATCCGCCTTGCGAGCCCGCGTCGCTGTGGTGGATAAGTGAATCCAAAGATGCTGCACCCGAA
>JBIQHU010000163.1:0-10474 GCA_044508395.1 Mycobacterium sp.
TTGGAACTGCGACTCAAAGGCCGCGGACCCAACAGGGTTCGCGGCCTTTGTGTTTTGCCGCTTCTGCGGCGAGAGACGATGTGCGTGTGGATTACAGGGCACTCTGGAGGGTTGTGCACTTTCGGCCGCAGAGCATCGCAGGGTGCTACCGAGTGGCCACCGATCCGTCGGGGTGCGTTCGGCGAGGGTCGCGACGGATCGGCGGCGAATAGGGTCGCGGATGGCGGCAAACGAAGTGCCGAGGTCTTTGGGCTGGCATTCGCTGGAAGCGGAGACTGGCGAGACCAGTCGGCAACAGGTCATAACTGGTCGGGCAGGCGCTCCGGCACGGGTACCTGCGAGCGGCCCTGAGTTACACCACTACGACGGTGCCGACTTTCAACATTGATGACTTTGCAGCAAAGATCTGCCGCGTGGACCGTTCCGCCGGCCTGTGTTCAACCGCTGAGCGACTCGGTCTTTCAAACGCCTACAGGTGCGTCAGTCTGCAGGGAGCGCGCAGCTAGCTTCGAAGTCTCAGTCGGGCCGTTCATGCTGGATACAGTCCATCCATGTCGAGAATTAGTCGTCCAGCCCGGGGTTCAGCCCGCCACTATGAGATCTTTGGCCGCGTCATGCACTCCCTCCGAAACAGCCGTTGCTCACCGCAGAATGGCTTGCGGTTCGATTGGTGGATAACGCTCGAAGGCCACATCGCATTGGAATGGTGGGAAGGTCCACATCCCCACGAGGTCGCAACGGCACTGGTCATGAGCGCGGCCAACTCAGAGCAACCGGTCCTGAACCCGGGCGATGTTCGCATCAACGCCGCGCACAACGTCGGTGGGGTTCCGCTTACCGTCGAGGTATGCGGACTTCAAATCCAGCTGAGAGGGATGAATCCGATTGGGATGGAGGCAGTCTGGGTGAAAGTGACTGCCGAACTCACCGTCTAGCCAAGGGATGGGAGCCGCGCGTCACCTACTGTCGATTGACCCGAAGAGCGCGTTACGGTCTGCCGCCGTGGGATCGTCGCGTTGCGGGTGATTTTTCTGAGCCTGCGGCATTGAGCGGACCTGTCATCGTCGTAACTGTCGGTATGCCGTGGAACACTCGTCGGGTGGGCTTGCCTGTCCGCGGCGGCGTCGTTAGTCGAAGTCACCGCAATCGCTGAAAAGCGTTGTCAGCTGAGGGGGAGATTGTGTGGATAGCTGACCTACTTGTTCTTCCGTATAGCTTTGCTGCGTCTACGCTTTCGGCTGAGGCTCAGGTGTCGATTGCGGGCTGGTTGTATGTATGGGTCTTGGGTTCGTGGGTTGTCGTGGCAGCGATGTTATCGGCCGGATTTGTTGTTTATTGTTTGTGTGACCGGTTCGGCACGCTGAGCTATTGGTTGTACCGAACTGCTGATCGTGGCGCGAGACTGAGTCAACGTCGTCGCCTTGCACGCTGGTATGTCCGTGTCACTCATGTGCTGCACAGCATTAAGCGCCCTACCGGTTTTCGCCGGATGCCGCGTGGCCGACCACCGGGCAGGGAGCGGATCACCTCAGCACGACGCTCGGGCATGCTGGTGCGGTTAGTGCTGCTTCTCTGTGATTCGGCGATGTCGTTGGCGGGCAGAACTATTCGGCTGCTGTGTTCGTGGTTCGGTCTCTACAGCATCATCGGCGCGACCTGGGCGACACATCGACACTCGCTGCAGGAGGCCGGCAACGACGTTCTTGGGCTTGCCCGGACACTCGACGTTCCGGTGGGCGTGCTCGCGCTCGCATTCGCTGTCGCAACTTTTCTCCTGGTCAACGCGGTCAGTTGGCGCCGGCGGGGGTTGAGCAAATGGCGTGCTGACCACACCGTCGACGGATTCGAGCGCCTGAATACGATCCGGGTGAGCCTGGCCCGGATGCGCGACGAGATCGGTCCTGCACTGGTCGAGTGGCATGCTGTGATGGCCAGGTCATGGTCGTGCGCAACATCGTGGGGGGGCACTCAACTGGCCACCCTCAGTGCACATAGGCGTGGGCTTTGGCGCGATGAGTTCGACGTTGTGCACGAATCCTGGGCAGCCGATCTGGTCGAGCTCGAGAAGATCACGAGCGATGACCACCAAATCGCTGGTGTCATGGCCGCTACACCGCTGGCGGCCAGACCCGTGATCTCTGACCCGCGACTGTTCCTTGGCATCGATGCGTTCAGCCCAGGGACACGACGGGTGATCGACGATCTACTGAACACCGCAGCCGATCGACGCCGGCAGTACCGGCACACACTCGACATGGCACTGGAAGTCGCGCTCGACGAAGTGGGTGAGGACATCATCGGTGAACTACAGCAGCGACTTGCGGTTGTTTCCGAACGACTTCTCACCGAACCGTGCCCGTCGGCGTCCGAACGCTATGCCGAGGTTGCCGATGCAGCCGCTGATGACGCTGCGCGTTGCTTCTTGCCCGTGCTTGAGCGCCATCTCCGGTGTGTCGAGGTGGCCAAACTGGTTGACTTCGAAGAAAAGCGAGCTGTAACGGAGCGCTACCAGGATGCAGTTGATCAACTGGTGTGCAGTCTGGCTGGTTCGCTGAAAGTCGTTCTGCGAGAGAACCTCAACGCTCGAAGCCTTCACACCGTGCAGCTCCAGCATGAATCGAGTGCGCAGTTCTGGGCGAGCCTTGGCCAATCGCCGCGCCTTGGAGCCGGCCGGCACTTGGTGATCACCGATGTCATTGTTGCTGCGGTGAGATCCGTCCGGGCGCACTCCTCAGCGGTGACGCATCTACAGCTCGAGCCTGTGCTCGATGGCTGTCTCGATGAGCATCGCTACAAGAACTTCATCGACGAACGTGTCCGAAACTGCTGCGAGGCCGAAGCCGAACTCGTCTCGTGCCTGGCCAGCTTGGACAGATTTCTGATCCCGCGCAGCAGATGGGCACAAATACGTGCGGCGCTGAGCAGGTAAGCATGCCAACACCGTCGGAGTAGCAGGGCTCCTTTGCACGAGTGACACAGCCGCACCCGTTCTTCCCAAACAATAGTCCGCAGTCGTGTCCCAAGACTAGAAAAATGAACAAGGTTGTACAATCTTGGAATGGCTGATGATACCTATATGCGGGTCACGGAAGCGGCGGCGTACATCGGGGTGTCCGCTCAAACATTGCGGCGCTGGGACCGGGACGGCACGTTGAGAGCGTTGCGGCAGCCTGGCAGTGACTACCGCTACTACCTGCGGGCCGACCTGGAGCCATTCCGACTGCAGTATCGTCGCGCCGAAGAGGCTGCCGCGGTCGGTGCCGACAGCATCGTGTTCGTCACCGCGAACGCCGATATCGAGGCCAACCAGTTGCTACGGGATCCCCAGCGCGAGGCGCATCGCGCGGTGCGCGAGCACTTTGCCACTGGCAGACTGCCGGCGATCGTGCAGATCCCGGTCGGCTGCGGCAAGACCGGCATCATGGCCACCTTGCCCTTCGGGATTGCGCGGGGTCGGGTGCTGGTCATCACACCGAATCTGACGATCCGCAAGGGTGTCGCCGAAGCCGTTGATATCGCCAGCGCACAGTGTTTTTGGACGAAATGTCGAGTATTGTCCGATTTCACCGCAGGCCCATGGATGGCCGTGCTCGACGGCGCCAACGCCAACATCCATGACGCTATCGAGAGCCATTTCGTTGTCTGCAACATTCAGCAGCTGGCCAGTCAGGCTGACCGCTGGTTGCCGCAGTTCCCCGAGGACTTCTTCGACATGATCCTCGTCGACGAAGGTCACCACGCTGCGGCTGAAAGCTGGCAGAAGGTATTCCGGCGGTTCCCCAATGCCAAGGTGGTCAGCTTGACCGCCACTCCATTCAGGTCCGACCAGCAACAGCTGCACGGCGAAGTGGTGTATCGGTACCCGTTTACCCGGGCGATGATCAACGGTTACATCAAGCAGATCCATTCTCGAAACGTCGCGCCGTCGGAGATCTACTTCACCTATCACGATGACCCACAGCGGCACACTCTCGACGAAGTCCTGGAATTGCGGGAAGAGGCCTGGTTCCGCCGAGGAGTCGCGCTGAGCCCAGAGTGCAATCGCCACATCGTCGAAGCCAGCATCCAACAGTGTGACCGCATGCGTTCAGCGACCGGTATCCAGCACCAGATCATTGCTGCCGCATGCTCTGTCGACCATGCTCGGCAAATCTCCAGTATTTACCGTGAGTGCAACTATCGTGCTGCCGAGATCCACTCCGAGATGGATCCTGACGACCAGGACGCCGTGATCGAACGGCTGCGCTCGGGCCAGCTGGACTGCATTGTGCAGGTTCAAATGCTCGGTGAGGGATTCGATCATCCCCGGTTGAGCGTCGCCGCGATCTTTCGGCCATTCCGCAGCCTGGCCCCATATATCCAGTTCGTCGGCCGCGTGATGCGTGTCGTCCAGGATTCGGCGCCTGACCATCCAGATAATCAGGGCCACATCATTTCTCACGTCGGACTGAACAACGACGAACGATGGTCAGAGTTCCGCGAGCTCGACCTTGACGACCAGGCCCTCGTCCACGCCTGGACCACGGGCCAGACCGACGACAGCGATCCGGATGCTGATGCTGCACCGCGTGCCCGCCGGTTCGACGGTGGCATGCTAGTGGACAACGAGATCCTCACCGACTTCGTCGAACACACCTACCTAGACCCCAGCGACGACCGTGTGCTCGACCAGTTACTCGACCGTGAAGTCGCACCCGGCATCAAGCTCGGCGATCTGACCGACCGCGAGCAACTGCGAACCAAGCTGCTAGCCCAGCGGGCGGCCGCGGCGGTCCCGGCCCCAGAGCCGATACCGGTGTCGCCCCAGCGGCAGCGCCAATCAGCCAAGACCCGGGTGAACGAGCGAACGAAAGCGGTGGCCAACCGGGTACTGAGTGAGTTGGGCCTGCCACACCGCGGGTATGGGCTCATGGCGATTACCGGCGGCAAGCGCCAGTACAACTCTGCCATCGTGATCCGGCGGATGAACTCGGCGATCAACGACGCCGTGGGGATGCCCAAGGGTAGCCGCGGTGAATGGTCGGCCGAGCAACTCACGACGATTCTTGCGCGTCTGGACGAACTGGGTGATTCAGTTCGCGACACGGTGAGATCCCAGCTCGACCAACATAAGTAATCAATCCAGGACGGCGGCAAGAGGACTCACTATGCCCACCAAAGCGGTATTGCGCCACGTTCACGTCGAAACGCCTCGGACCAACCACGAACGAAAATGCGCAGCACACAGGACTGGCAGGAAGGCCCATCCCATCCTGAGTGGCGACACCCACCTCGTGATTGTCGAAGGCGAGAAGACATTCCGATACTGCCGTGAGGCCGCGGCCGCCATCCTGGCCCTGGCTCAGGCTGATCTCAGCGCCCTACAGCAACAGCTTGGTTTGAAATCCGACTGAACAACTGACGGTTGAAACGTGACCTGCTTGGCCAGCCATTCGGGCCACGCCCCGCCAACGACTAGACGTGGCAACCAGGCACAGCGCGGTTATAGGCCGAGCACCTCAGTCAGGCTTATCCGGTTGGTCTCGTCGTTCATCCGGTCGAGCAGAAACTTGTTGGTACTGCCGTCGATCTTGCCGACGACGCCAGCCTTGATGATGGTGGCGGCCTGCTCGGCGGTTTGTGGTTCGTAGGTCATGCTCTGGTCGATCAGAAAGTCGGCCGACAGGGGTTTGTTGTAGACGAAGGCGTCGACGTTGGGCACGTAGCCGTAGAGTTTTCCGTCGCGTTCTGCGGCCAGGACGACGGCGCGGTTGCCGTCCTTGACCAGGTAGAGAGCGCCCATCGAGACCTCCTCAGGTGTACCGATTCCCACGCTCCGGCCGACTGATCCACGCACGCCGTCGCAGCGTGGTCCACAGTCCACGCAACAGCCTCACCCAGCTCATTCCTACAGTCCACGGTCGGAGACCAGGCGTTACAGGGGAATCCAGCGTGGCCACCACGGTGGTAGGCAGGTGTAGCCGTCGTCATAGGGGTAATGCTGGATGGCCACCGTGGCCCAGACGACCACCACAGCCACTATCACAGCTCCTGTCACAGCCAGGGTTGTGCGCCATGTCACGGGCACGCGGCGCAACAATGCATACACCACTCCCGACAGCACCGCCACGATGGCGAATGTTCTGGGCATCTCCACGAAAATGAGAGAAAAGCCGCGGGCGCTGGCGTTGATCCCGATACGGCAGGAACCCCAAATCTCGCGCAAAACGACATAAACCGCGTAGGCACTGACGGTGCCCAGCAGTGGTCCCAGCCACCAACCTGCCCACCGCATCACGGCAGGTACGCAATCTGCGGAACGGACTGCCCGGCCCGTTTGGCGGTATCGAGTTGGTTGATGATGTCGGTCAAACCGGTGTGGAATTGTTCGGCCGTCATGTTAGGACCGTACTTGTCGAACAGCGCTGCACCGCCGCGCATCGTGATCAAGTCACCATCGTCGTTCTGGCCCGTTTCGGCGGTTCCTCGGGTGGCACCCCACACCCGAGTGTCGGTGGGAATGCCCGACACTCGACCGATGTAGCCGTAGTGAATGTTGGAGTAGATGTCGTAGAGCACCGACCGTTTGGTGCCCGGCTGCTGAAAGTAGTGATTGGGATCCAGCTTGTTGGGGGAGGTGATGCCGAGGAGTCCCTCAATCTTGGGTTTGTGATCCCATTCGCCGTTCGTCTGCACCATCTCCGCCCACTTCCGGCCGGCAAGCACCGCATCGAGCCCCGATACCGGCGGTGTCATACTTGCCGCAAGATCGTTCACAATCTCAGAGTTTCGGTTCTTCTCGGTCTCACTAAAGATGTACCTCTCTGCTTCCGAGAAGCGCTCACCTGGCGGGGTGGGAGCGTTGATCTGATCGACAGCTTCTTCGAACGGCAGCTTGGGCTGGTCGGAGGCCGGTTCTCCTGTTGGTAAGAGGATGCCCTCGCGAGCGACCGATGTTCCCACGTCGGCCATTGCCGAAGCCAGGTGTTGATCGGCGGCGTTGGCGTCGTTCAACACCTCTTGGACGTCACGCTCCAACTCGGCTTGCTGAACAACCGAGATTCCGCTCATGTCCGCCCCAAGGGTCGGTGTCACCGCCCCGGTGACGTTGTCGATGTCGAAGTGCCAATTGTGGGCTTTGTCGTAGACCGCGGTGAGCTTCTTCTTGACCTCGTCGACTTCGGCAGCCGCATTCGATAGCGCCTTGTTCAATGCCGCCATCTCATCGGCGTGACTCACGAGGTGTTGCGCGAGTTTGTCCAAGGATTCTTTGGCGGCCATGCCTGAGCTGCCCTCCCACGACCCCATCAACGGCAGGTGTTTGAATCCGTCTGCGATCTCTTGAGCGCTGGCACCCCGTTTGGTCAGCGACTTGGCTACGTCGCGAATCGCCTCGGGATTCCACCGCATGACATCCGCCCATGTCAGGGGCATGTCACAGGTCGGTGATCTGATCTCGGGAGCGCATCAGCGCGGTCGTCCAACGGTCGGATATGCCCGGGAATTGGTGCGTTTGTGGAGTGCCGGAACCATTTAGGCTATGTGCGCGGATTCCCAGTGGCGGTCCGTTATGGGAGAAAGGGCCGACATGAGCTATCAGCCTGGGCTGGGCGGTTCGCCGTGGGATCCGCCGCCGTCGGGTTCTGCTGGAGGGGCGCCGCAGTGGTACGAGGGCTCGCAGGGGCAGCCTGCTTTTCCCGGGCCCAGTGGTGGAGCCCAGGATCCTTGGGGTGGCGCGACGGGGCCGGCGCCGGAGCAATGGTCGATGCCGCCGGAACCTCAGTCGTTGCCTCCCTTCAACCTTCCTCCCACCCCATCGCCGAAACCGTGGCTCAAGTGGGTTCTGATCGCGACGGTGGTGATTGTGATCGTCGCTGTCACAGCGGTGGTCATCACCGTGGTGAAGAGCGAGGGTTCATCCACCGGGGACTCTGAAACCGTGTCGGCGGCGCCCAGCGATATTGCAAGTGCCGGGGACAAAGAGCCGGTCTCGATTGTGATTGAGGATGCCAGCTGTGACGCGCAGATCCCGATCTTCAAGAATTTCTACGAGGGCATCAAGGCAAGCGGCTATGACGACATGGATCGCACTGTGCCAGCGTCGCTTTGGTCGCCAGAGGAGCGCCGTAGTGCTAGTGAAGCCAAACGGGTCACCGCGGCGACCATCGCCCAAATGGGCCCCTTGGTCAAGCTGACGACTCACCGAGTGATGCGCGAACTCTACGAACAGACCATGGCCTACTGGCAAGCCTGGATCGACAAGGTCCCGACGTATGTGGGGTCCGATGATGCGTATTGGGCAGCGGGCAATTCAGGGGAACGGGCAATCATAAAGATGTGCGAGGCGCTTCGATACAAGCCGGCGCAGGCGCGATCGTTTCTGGCGGATCCCCCAATCCCACCCAAGAGCTTTTCTGAGGTCACCTCCGCTACTCCGCAACCGTTCCTCGCAGGCGGCGCCGACCAATGCGGCGAATACACCGCCGCTATGGCCGCATACTACGACGATCCTGTGATCGATCAGTGGCTCAAGATCGACTACAAAATCGTTGCCAGCGGATGGGATTCGAACCAACGTCAGCTCACCGAGAAGGCAGGCGACATCCTCATCAAGTTGGCCCACAAGCTGTCCAACCTTGGCAGCGACAGCGGCAACCCGGTAATGGCTGATTTCACCGCCATGGGTGCCCAGTACCTCACCGCCTACGCCCACGCGTTGCCGTCCTATACGCCCAATGACAACTACCTGCTCAACGCGGGTCTGGCCCTGGTGCGGTTGGTCAACTTCGGCTGCAAGGCGGCCGCATGACCATTGTGTCGATGTTTGCGTTCACCGATCGACCAGCCGAGACCGGGCAATGACAGGTTGGGGCGGGCAAGGCCCGGGAGCACCGTCTAACGGTGGCCAAGGTGATCCCTTCGCGGCGAGCCCGGGAGGCTCCGGGCAAGCAGACCCCTTTGCCGGGCCGGGTGCGCCGAGCTGGCCAACCGAGGTTCCGCAAGACAACGCCGCCGGCTATGGCTGGCCCGCGCAACCGGCGCAGCCGCGCCGGGCTCGGATCGGCGTCTGGGTCGGAGCCGGCGGCGCTGTGGCCGCGATGCTCATAGCCGTCGCGGTGGTGCTGCTGCGCTCCGGTGGGACTAGCAGCTCGACAGCGGAGTCCAAGAAGGAGACCGCGTCGAGCATGGCGAGTTCGTCGACGGCACACCGTGCCTCGACGGCGCCGACATCGACCCAGGTGGCTGAGAAGCTCGTCAGTTACGAGGCGGCGCGGCGGACGTTAGTCGGCATCGAGGACGTCGCTCAGCTGATGGGGGTGGCAGCGGGAGACTTGTCGAACGCATGGGATAACCCCACGCTCAACCAGCTCGACGTGGCACCAGCGGTCTGCGGCGGAATCGCTACACCGGCGTTGAGTGAGGCCTACGACGGGTCTGGTTACGACAAGACCCGTCTGCAGGTGTTCCAGGGCCCTGGAGTCATCGTGTTTCAACAAGTCTCGACATTTCCAAGCTCAGCTGTGGCGAAAGAGTTCGTGGTGGGGCTGAACGGTAAGTGGAGCGCGTGCGCGAATACGACTCTGACAGTGCAGCATCAGGGTTCGGTGGAGCACTGGAAGCCTGGGCCGTCTACCTTGGCGGGCGACGTTCTCACTGTCACCGTGAACAAAGAGGAGGACGATGAGGTTTGCCATCGTGCCCTCACTGCCCGCTACAACGTGGTCGCCGATGTGCTGACCTGCGATTTCAACGGCAGTCTTCGGGGGGTGGCGTTGCTTCAGAAGATCGTCGACCGGATACCTCGGGGGTGAGAGCGAGGAATCAGTGGTGGACGATCACCGCTTAGCGGTGCGACGTGTTGCGTGGTGGATCGCCGCCGGCGCTGTGTGGATCAGCATCAGCTTTGCGGTCATGGCACACCTATGCCAGCGATTTGCCGATCGCAACCGGCCGGTGCGCAACCCCTACGGATTTCTCGACGTGACGTCCGGGCGCGAGGGATTCGCCATGCACCTCGGGCAAGGCTTCGGGTACGTCGGGATCGGCTGGATCGTCGTCAGCGTCGTCGTGGCGATCATGTGCCGGGTTCGGTACGGCATAGCCAAGCAGACAGCGATCAACCTGGTGCTGCTGGCACCGGCGATCGTGGCCGTCGGATCGCTGCGTGCATAGCGAAAAGTGCGGGAAACGGGGAAGATGGAGGGGTATCGCAGCGGCGATGAGGAGCGGTCGGCGCGACCATCCCGATAGCTGCGGCTGATTCCGGTTGGTGTCCTCGGCGTCAATTGTTGGGCAGACGCCGACACTGGCAGTAACCTGCCCGCGGCGAAATGGGCCGGGAAGCCGGAGTAGGCACCGAAGCGCCTGTCGCCGAACCCCTTTGCACCGTGCCGACGATATCGGCATGCAGCTCGAGCTGGTTCAGAAAAACATGGAGGGCGAATGAATCCTGGTGGAAACGACCCGTTCCAGGGCGGTGGCTGGCCGGGCAATC
>JBIQHU010000292.1:0-1572 GCA_044508395.1 Mycobacterium sp.
TCTCACCCGCGCAGCTCGAGCGCCTATGACTATGGGAAACATTGCTTTCGATCGCTATCCCGCATCGAAGCGTCAACGGTGAGAGCCCCTGACCCGCAGCATCGCCATCGTTGTACTGAGCTCGCTTGGTGCCGTTTTGCGCTTCCCTGCTTTGGGTGCTCTGTCAGAATCGGATGAGTCCTCGGATGTTGCGGCCTGACCGCATGTCGTCGTAGCCCTCGTTGATCTGATCGAGGGTGTACTCACGGGTGATCAGCTCGTCGAGTTTGAGGTGTCCGGAGTTGTAGAGTTCGACGAGCCGCGGGATGTCGTGGGCGGCGTTGGACGAGCCGTAGAGGGCACCGCGGATCTGCTTTTCATACAGCGTTAATTCCAGCAGCGAGCCCGACATCGACGTGTCTTCGGGGTGTCCGATCGCGGTAATGACCACACGGCCGCGTTTACCGACCAGTGATAGCGCCTCAGCGGTGTAGGCCCCTTCGGCGACGTCGGTGGTCAAGACGCAGACGTCGGCGAGTTTGCCACGGGTGATGTCGCTGATCAGTGACCAGGCGTCATCGATGGTGGCAACGGCATGCGTCGCGCCGAAACCGCCAGCTTGTTCGCGCTTGAACTCCACTGGGTCGACAGCCACGATGGTCAACGCGCCAGCGATGCGGGCGCCTTGGATCGCATTCATGCCGATGCCGCCGGCGCCGATCACGACCACGGTATCCCCGGCGCGCACGTCACCGGTGCGTACCGCCGAGCCGTAACCGGTCGTGACACCGCAACCGATCAAGGCCGCCTTGTCCAACGGTGTCCCGTGGTCAACCTTGACCAAGGAGGCCTTCGGCACCACGGTGTATTCCGAGAACGTGCCCAGCAAGCACATCTGGCCGACATCCTCGCCGCGGGCATGGAAGCGGTAGGTGCCGTCGATCTGGGGTCCCATCATGATCGCCGCACCCATGTCGCACAGGTTTCCCATCCCGCGCGCGCAGTAAGAGCAGTGCCCGCAAGACGGCAGGAACGTCAGGATGACCGAATCGCCCTCGGCCAGGTCCTCGACACCTGCACCCACCTCGACCACGGTGCCGGCGCCTTCATGACCACCGACGACGGGCAGCGGAAACGGCAGATCACCGGTCACCAGGTGTTCGTCTGAATGGCACAACCCGCTGGCGGTCAACCGGACCAGCACTTCATCCGCACCGGGCGGATCCAGCTCGATCTCATCAACCTCCCACTTCTCTCCCAAGCCCCAGAGCACGGCAGCGCGTGTTTTCATGTGTGTCCTCTCCTCAACGTCGGTGCTTCCGTAGCAGTGGATGGTTCACGCCAGCGTCTCGACGGCGAGCTCACCGTCGGCATGCTGGCGGCGCAGCTTCTTCTTGTCGAACTTGCCAGTAGACGTCAACGGAACGTCGGCGACGAACGCCCACCGTTCCGGTAGCCACCACTTGGCCACCCGTGCACGCAGGAACCCAGTCAACTCCGCAGCGGTGGCGGTGCAGTCAGCGGCCAGGACCACCACTGCCAGCGGCCGTTCCTGCCACTTGTCGTCGGGCACTCCAATCACCGTGGCGGTGC
>JBIQHU010000293.1:0-1570 GCA_044508395.1 Mycobacterium sp.
CCTCGGATACCCCGGGCTATCTGCCCGGCCATGGGATCCTGCCGGCCGAATCAGTACGGGATCTGGCCGGGCGCGCCAAGATCAAACCCGTCCGGCTACCCGGGGACACCGCCGACGCCGGTCCCTGTGGAGAGTCGAAGCCGGGTCATTCCGGCGACTCGCCGGAGGCGGCCGGGCAGGCCGACAATGCAGAGCCTGGGTATCGACCCTCCGCGGCACTGTCGGAGTTCATTCGCTGGCGGGATCTGACCTGCCGGTTCCCCGGATGTGATGCCCCTGCTGAGCGTTGCGATATCGACAGAGATGATGGGGCGTCGCTCGTGGTGGCGGTCTGACTCTGACCTCGATTGACGCCAGTTGGGTTGTCCGTGTGTGGATCTGTCGGCCGCTGCCGCGGGTGACGTCGCACAGACGTCACCGACGCGACGGCTGTGACCTAATAGGAGCTTGCGGCAACAAGCCCCCCCATCTCTGTCTTGTCCAACCGTCAACGTCGGTGACCTCGCCATCCACTGAGATAGAAGGACGGTAGGACCAGCATGACAACTGATCGGGAATCGTGCCGCATCGTTATCGGGGTTGACACCCACAAATCGACCCATCACGTCGCTGCGGTGCACGCCGACACCGCAAAACTGCTCGGCGACCAGGAGTTTCCTGCGACCATGGCCGGCTATCGAAAGCTGCTGAAATGGGCCCATTCACATGGCGAGCTGGTCAAAGCCGGCGTCGAGGGCACCGGCTCATATGGAGCGGGACTGCACCGCTATATGAGTGCGCAGGGCGTCGCTGTGATCGAGGTGTCTCGTCCCAACCGCCAAGACCGTCGCGCTCGGGGTAAGTCTGACCCGATGGACGCTATCAATGCCGCACGTGCTGTCGTCGCTGAGACGGCGACCGTCATTCCCAAGGATCGAGACGGTTTCGTTGAGGCGGTTCGGATGATCCGCGCTGCCCGACGAAGCGCGGTCAAGGCCCGCAGGGCCGCACTGCACCAGATTCATGGCTTGCTGTGGTGTGCACCCGAGGACCTTCGCGCACAGCTGTCCCGCTACGATCGGGCTGCGCTGGTGGCCCGTTGCGCCCGCCTGCGGATCCCTAGAACGGCAATAATCGACGACGCCACCGTGACCACGCGTCGCATGCTGCGTCGACTAGCCAAACGCATTGAATTCCTTGACGAGGAGATCGCCGAGGCCAACGAAGAACTCGACGATCTTCTCAGCGAGAACACCCCGAACCTGTTGTCCGTCAAAGGTGTTGGCACTGAAGCGGCAGGACAGATCATCACGACCGCGGGTGAGAATATCGACCGGCTCAAGTCCGAATCCTCGCTGGCGCGGATATGTGGCGTCGCTCCAATTCCAGCCAGTAGCGGGTCCACGACCCGCCACCGTCTCCACCGCGGCGGCGACCGCAACGCTAACAGCTCCATCTACCTGATCGTGGTCAACAGACTGCGATGGGACGAGCCAACGAAGGCATACGCAGCTCGACGAACACAGGAAGGAAAGACTGTCAGCAGTCACGTATTTCCCCAGGTGTGAGGGGTTGTCCGTCACGTAATTCC
>JBIQHU010000018.1:0-68337 GCA_044508395.1 Mycobacterium sp.
TCGAGCGAGGTCACGCCCAGCAACCGCATGGTGCGGCTGACCTGGCCCGAAAGGATCTCGATGGCGCGATCGACGCCCGCTTCGCCGCCGGCCATCAGCCCGTACAGATAGGCCCGGCCCACCAGCGTGAACCGTGCCCCCGACGCGATCGCCGCGACGACGTCCGCACCTGACATGATCCCGGTGTCCAGCAAAACCTCGGTGTCGCGGCCGACCTCCCGGGCGACAAGCGGTAGCAGGTGAAACGGTACGGGCGCGCGGTCGAGCTGCCGGCCGCCGTGATTGGACAGCACGATTCCGTCGACGCCGAGGTCTACCACCGACTTCGCATCCTCGAGTGTCTGAATTCCCTTGACCACCAGCTTGTTCGGCCACTGCGTCTTGATCCATGCGAGATCCTCGAACGTCACGGTCGGATCGAACATGGTGTCCAGATACTGGGCGACGGTGCCGGGCCATCGGTCCAGCGAGGCGAACGACAGCGGTTCGGTGGTCAGCAGGTCGAACCACCAGCCGGGGTGTGGGACGGCGTCGAGCACCGTGCGCAGCGTCAACGCCGGGGGAATGGACATGCCGTTGCGGGTGTCGCGCAGGCGGGCGCCGGCCACCGGTACGTCCACTGTGACGAGCAGCGTGTCGAATCCCGCGGCGGCGGCGCGCTCGACCAGGGCCATTGACCGGTCGCGGTCCTTCCACATGTACAGCTGAAACCAGTTGCGTCCATGCGGGTTTGCCGCCTTGACGTCCTCGATGGACGTCGTTCCGAGGGTGGACAGGGAGAACGGGATGCCCGCGCGAGCGGCGGCGTGTGCACCGGCGATCTCGCCCTCGGTCTGCATCAGCCGGGTGAACCCAGTGGGCGCGATGCCGAACGGCAGCGCCACCCGGTCACCGAGCACGGTGGCGCCGGTATCGACTTTCGCGACATCGCGCAGGATGGTCGGATGGAATTCGATGTCGCGGAATGCCTGTCGCGCACGGGCGAGCGACAGTTCCTCTTCGGCCGCCCCGTCGGTGTAGTCGAACGCCGCCTTGGGTGTACGGCTCTTGGCGACGCGACGCAGATCCTCGATCGTCAGTGCGCTGTCGAGGCGGCGACGGGTCAGGCTCAGGCGCGGCTTGCGGAACTGCAGTAGCGGCGCCAGTTCCTTCGGTCGCGGTAGACGGCGCTTCATCGGCGAGGTTCGACGATAGTCATTGAAAGACAAAGACTATCTTGCAAGACTTGCCTGAAAGGGGGCAGTGGGCAAATTGTCGGCATCCGATCGTGGCGATCCATTCGATCTCCGGCGCTTCGTCGAAGCGCAGGATCGCGTCTACGACGCGGTGCTGGCAGAGTTGCGCAGCGGTCGCAAGCGCAGCCACTGGATCTGGTTCATTTTTCCCCAGTTGCAGTCGCTCGGCCGCAGTGCGACCGCGCACCGCTACGGCATCAGGTCACTGGCGGAGGCAAGGGCCTACCTCGACCATGACGTGCTGGGCCCGCGGCTACGGGAATGTGCGCGGGTGGTCGCCGGGATCGAGGGCTCGTCGGCCTCCGAGATCTTCGGCTGGCCTGACGATCTCAAGGTGCGCTCGTCGATGACGCTGTTCGACAGAGCGACCGACGACAATGCCGACTTCCGCGCGGTGCTGGACAGGTTGTACGACGGTGTCGAGGATGAGCTCACGATCGAGCAGTTGGCGCGAGGATGAGCCAGCCGTGCGGCTCGACCTGCACGGATGCGACGACGTCCCGCGGGGGCGCCCCCGATCCGGCAAGGATCGCGCCCTCGTCGAAGCCGACGTCGGGTAGCGAGACCGACAACGGTGCGTCGTCGATGTTGAGCGCCACCACCAGCGCGTCGGCACCGTTGCGGGTTTCATAGAGATAGCCCCGATTGGTGACTTTCAGTGGCGACGTGCGCGCCGTGTGCAGCCATGGATGCCGCCTGCGCAGGCCGATCAGATGCTGGTGCAGCCGGAACTCGTCGCGTCCGAGCCCGGCGCTGGCCTCTGGCGGAGAACCGAATTCGGGTCGCACCGCGTCGTCACCGCCGAAGCGTTCCTCTTTGACACCGCGGTCGGCGAACTCGTCGCCGGCGTAGATACTCGGAGTGCCGCCGCTGGTCAGCAGGATGACCACCGCGTGTTCGAGATGTTTGGTGTTCTCAAGGCGGCTGGCGATCCGGGTGACGTCGTGATTTCCGATGAACGTCATCGGCACGAACGTATCGAGAAACTCGTTGTGCCGCACCAGCGCCCAGTCGAGCTCGTGGAAGTTGCCGTCGTTGAGACCGCTCCAGATCGCCTTCCACAGCTCGTACTGCGTCACCGAGTCGAAACCGCCGTCCTGCACCCGCGCCGAATAGTCGCCGTGGATGACCTCTGCGACGAACCACGCGTCGGGAAACGCGGAACGGACGCGGGGAAGTACCTGTGCCCAGAACCGATCGGGGACCGCGTAGGCGGCGTCGAGGCGCCAGCCGTCGGCACCACGGGCCAGCCAATGCGTCATGACGTCGACGGTGTAGTCGATGACCTCGGGGTTGTCGTGATCGAGGGCGATCAGGTCGCCGTGTCCCTCGAAGGTGTCGAACCCAGAACCGTTGCCGCGCTTACGGAACCACGAGGTAGAGGCGAAGTCGGTACCCACATGGTTGAAGACGCCGTCGAGCAGCACACGCAACCCCCGCCCGTGTGCCTCGGCGATCAGGTGGTCGAAATCAGCATCGTCCCCGAGGCGCGGATCGATCCGATAGTGGTCGGTGGTGTCGTAGCCATGGGTGCGTGACGCGAAGACCGGCCCGAGCGCGAGGCCCGACGTGCCGAGTTCGATGGCGTGATCGAGCCAGTCGACGATGCGGCGCAGCCGGTGTTCCTCGGCGGTCGGAGGCGTCTCCGCCGGGTACGCGCCGACGAAGCCGAGGGGATAGACCTGCCACCAGATCACATGCTCGACCCATGCGGGCTCTGTCGCGGATGAGCGCTTGCGCGACGACCATGTCACGGGCGGAACTTCGCTTCGTAGAGCGACCGCATCGTCTCGGCATACCGCGGCGCCGGGCCGCCGACTTCGGCGCGCGGCGCGATCGTCGTGATCGGCAGCGGAGCCACCGGCGGCGGGGGCGCGCCCCACTCGGACAGCCACTGCGTCAGCTGCTCCGACGAGGCCGCGTAGACGATGCGGCCGAGGCCCACCCAGGCGTGCGCCGCCGCACACATCGGGCAGTGTTCTCCCGAGGTGTACACGGTCGCGGCGGCCCGCTGGGCCGGGGTGAGATTGCCGGCGGCCCAGCGTGCGATGGCGAACTCCGGATGCTGGGTGGAGTCGCCGCCGTTGACCCGGTTGCGGTCCTCGAAACGGACCTTGCCATCAGCATCGACGAGGATCGAGCCGAACGGTTCGTCACCGTCCTCGAGTGCTTCGCGCGCGAGATCGATACAACGGCTTAGGCGTTCAAGATCATCGTCGTTGATGGCCACGACCGATGAGTCTACGGACCCTGGCGTGCCTCAGCCCGCGGCGACCTCCAGCCGGCACGCGCACGACGCCTTGATCGGTACGTCGGCGCGCGCAAGCAGCAGCCCGAGTTGTTGGCCGATGATCGCGGCTTCGGCGGTGCGCCCGAGGCGTTGCAGGCATTCGTGATAGCCGTGCAGGCTCCACACATTGCCCGGATGCTGACACGGCCGCGCGAGGGTGGGATCGAGGCCGAGATCCGCGGCGTACACCGCGGCGGCCTCCTCGACGTGGCCCTGTTCGAGCAGCAGGGCGCCGTAGGCGTGCCTGGTCGGCTGCATCCAGCCCCACGGCTCGTCGTACGGTAGCGAGTCGTCGAGCTCGATGGCGCGCCTCAGATGGGCGAACGCTTCGTCGAATCGTCCTTCACGGTAGGCGATTTCGCCGTTCAGCATCTCGGCGGCGACGGCAAGGATGTCACGCGCGGTGTTGTTGAAAAGATACCGGCTGTCCGGAATGCGATCGTAGGCCGTGGAAAACGCCTCGCGTTCGGCATGCGCCTGCGCCAGCTGACCCTTCGCGGCGTGTGCGACGCCCCGGCCGTAGTGGATGGTCGCGGTGGTACTGCAGTACAGCTCCTGGTCGTCCGGCAGCGGCTCCGCGATCAGGTCATCCCATCGGCCGAATCGGATCAACACGTGAGTCCGCAACGGCACGAACGCTTCCAGCCAGTCGGCCATCGGCGGCGACTCGATGGTCAACAGTTCGGGAGTGAGTTGTCCGGCGAGTTCGGCCGCGGCCTCCAGTGCGATCCGCGAATTTCCTTCGAACATCGCGGAGTACACCACGAAATGCAGGTTGTGCGCACGATAGAGCGAATAGAAGTTCAGCGGACCCTCGTGCTCGACGAATCGCCGATCCACCTGCATCGCCGCGAGATTGGCTACCACCGAATCGCGGTAATTGCCGCACAGCACATCGATGTGGCTGGGCATGTGTCGCAGGTGCCCGGCATCGGGCACCAGATCGCGCAGCAGGTCGGCCGCGGGCAGCGCATCCTGGGGGCTGGCCGACATCTCCATCGTGTGGATGTAGAGGTGCAGCACTCCTGGGTGTGCGCGGCCCTCAGGGGTGGTCAGGGCAGCGTCGAGGATGCGCTTGGCCTCGACCACCCGCGAGCCGGGGGCGGGCTCACCGGTACTGGTGTTCCACAACGCCCACGCCGTCACGTTGACCAACGCGTCCGCGGCCAGCGCCTGCACGTCGATATCGTCCGGATACGCCGCCGCCAACGCCGCCATCGCGTCGGCGTAGGCGGCGCTGCCGGCCTGCAGTGCCTCGGCGTCGTTCGGATCGTCGGTGGGGAAGCGGGTCTGCAACGCCTCGATCAATCCCCGCTCGATCGGCGACGCGCGACCTGTCGTCGCCAGCTTGAGCTCCATCCGCGCGCGCGCCAAGGCGGCACCGAGGTCGACGGGATCGAATGCCTCCCAAGCCTTGTTGTAGTTCGGTCCGATCGCGTATGCCACGCCCCACCGCGCGATCGCGAGGTCGGGGTCGAGTTCGAGCGCGCGATCGAAGCATCGGATGGCCTCTTCGTGATTGAACGCGTAGGACCACACCAGCCCGCGGTCACACCACACCTGCGCCTGCGGTGACGGCGACTCAATCGGCCGGTGATAGGAGCCGAGGTCGTAGTAGGGCTGGGTTTCGCCCGGCGCCGCTGGGGATGAAACGCTCATGTAGGGCACGATAATTCACCCGCGACGCCGTGGCGAGAACTGCGAGAAGGCAACCTACCGCGCCCCAGATCGCCAGTGTCACGAGGGGAGTCTGAGCTCCGTTGCCGCCGAAGTATTCGATGCTGCGCAGCAGTGAGACGCCAGATCCCTGCGGTACCACCGCATTGAACGCCGAGTAGAAGCCCGAAAGGAGCGGGCGACCCACCGGGCCCGCGGCGGCAGCGTTTCCGATCACGACGAGGAACAGCGTCAGCGCCATCGAGGCGACAGTGCCGAATGCGGCGGCCACACCGGTGATGGCGCCGCCGACCGCCATCGAATACAGCCACAGCGCGCCGAACACCTGCCACGGACGGCCGGTGAGCGCGTGCGCCACGCCGTCGACGTACATCGTCACGCAGCCGGCTAGCAGCGCCGAGTAGCCGGCGAGGGTCATCGTGCGCAAGGCGAGCGTTGTCGGGCTATGCACCCGTCCCATCAGGTATCCGAAGACCGTGGCGCCCACCGAAGCGCCGATCGATATGAAGATGACCGCATAGAACTCGACAGTGCCCGAAGGGTTTCCCGCGCTGGTCGGTGCGACGTCCTCGACGGTGGCGGACAGTCCCGACTCGGCCGCGATGGCGCGGCCGACGGCTTCGGCGGCGGCGGCGACGCTGCGTCCACCGCCACCGGCCACATAGATCGTCATCTCCCCGGCGGGTCCGACAGCGATCGCCGCGTCGGCTGTGCGTTCGTAAACCTGTTGGCGCGCGGCAGTATCGTCTGTCACCGCGTTCGCCGCTAACCCGTCGTGCCCGCGAACCGCGTCGACCAACTCTTGCGGGCCGGCCACGGCGACCGTCAGATGATGCAGCGCCGGCTTGGCGAACGCACCGGAGTAGCTCGCGATCATCGCGAGGACGAAGAGCGTCAAACCGATCATCGCGAGGACCATGGTGCCGATAGCGGCGCGATCCCGCACCGGAGGTGAAGCGGGTGTGTGATGTCTACCCATGCTGGAGCCCATTCCTTGATGTGGTGCGGCCGAGCAGCGCGTTGACGGTGTCCAGTGCGGCGCCGACGCGGTCGCCGAGGTCGGTCGAGTCCGGGTCCTCCATCCACGACCGCAGCACTTCCATGAATCCGCCGACGAGGAACCGCGTCACCGCGTCCGGGGTCAGGTTCGCGACCGTGCTCACCGCGGGCATGCCCAGCCCCGCGATCTCCTCGCATGCGGGCAGCAGTTCGGCGCGGAAAGCGGTGACGACACGTTGCGTCACCGCGCTGGGCACGACGTTGCGGTATGCCGAACGATGCTCGGCCGCGAAGTCGAACAGTCGGAGGATGCGGGTCCGCGCGTCGCCACTGTGGTCGGCGGCGGCCGCGGCGAACGCCGCAGAGATCGCCGTCGCTACGGCGTCATCGCGGTCGCGAAAATGTTGGTAGAAGACCTGCCGGCTGACGCCGGCGCGGGCGACGATATCGCCGACCGTCAACGCATCGACGGGACCGTCGTGAGCGAGCGCGAACGCCGCCTCGCGCAGGCGGGCGCGGACCCGTTCGGCGCGGGGATCGGAACTGTTGGCGCGTGCTGCCACTCCCGCAGCTTAGGGCACTTCGTGGACAACTGACTACGAAAACTTAGGTTATCTATAACACGTCAAATGCAGAGGTGTGACGGCCGCGACGTCAGACCGCGAAAAGAGCGGCAGCGGCGATTGCGAGCGCGATACCGATCACTGCGGGCGTGGTGTCGGCAATGCCATCGGCGGCCCGCACGTGGAAAGCGGTTGCGCCGACGGCCAGCAATGCGAGGCCGATCGCAGCGGCGATACCGATCGGCGCCCACATCAATCCGACGAGCACCCCGACCACACCTGCCAGTTCGCATGCACCGATGAGACGCCAGTGCAGCGGCTTCACACCGAGGTGATCGCGGATGGCAAGCGAGCGGGGAACCCCGAGCAATTTGATGCTCGCCGAGAAGGTGAAGAGCACCGCGAGTAGCGCGGTGACTATGACGGTGGCGGTGTCCATCACCAGCAGGGTAGGAGTCCGTGAACATCACCGAGCCGAAATGACCGTGTGTGAACCGTTACCCGTAGGCGAGGCCCACGCGCGACCAATGATCTTGATTGCGGAAACGCGCCGAACCTGTTGACGGTCCGGTAGATGTATATCCGCCGGAGGTCTCCACCGTTCACCTTCCGAGAGGAAATCCATGGGTATCGCGCGTTTGTCCGCCACGAGCCTGGCCGTCGCTGCCTTGGTCATCGGCGTCACCGCCGTGGGCTGCAGCAAGAAGGAGCAGTCCTCAGCCGAATCCACGACCTCGGCCACATCCGCCGCAGCCACCTCTTCAGAGGAGAGTGCGGTCGAGGAGACCAGCACCCCCGCCGCGGAAACCATCGACTATGGCTCACTCCTGCTTCCAGCCGCCGACATGGGCGCCGATACGAAGACTGGTGGTGTGGTGTTGAACCCAGCCGGGATGCCCGGTGCGTCTCAGGCCTATGAAAGCCCCGACGGCAAGTCGCAGATCATCGACTCCATTCTTGTTTTCCCCGATGTCGCCACCGCCGACGAGGCTTTCAAGAACACCAAGCTCGGTGATGTGACGACGGGTAAGCCCGAGCCTGTTGAGGTTGGCGACCAGGGCGTCCTGGCGATCGGCACGACGCCCGACGGACAACGGTCGATGACGGTCGCCCTGTTCAGCCAGGGCAGAGCACTCGTCGAGCTCCGCTTCGAGGGCGAGCTAAATGACCCCGTTCCGCCGGACATTGCAACCTATGTTGCCCAGCGGCAGGCTGAACTCGTCGCCGACGGTCTGCCTGAGGAGTAGTCGCTCGGATGTCGTCGCGGTCAGTGGCCCGCGACGACATCCGACTCGTCGACCTCGACCGGATCCTTGGCACCCGGCAGGAACGCGTATGCAATGCAGACGATTCCGAACATCACGTAGCCCAACGCGACCGACGGGCTCGCAGCCCATGCGACCTCGGGCGCGTGGATCAGCCCGATGAACGAGAGCACCGCACCGACGGCCGACGCGATGGCGGCGTAGAGGAACTTCTTCTCGAGAATGAACGTCACCATCGTGCCGAGAATCAGGCCGACGAGCACCGCCCCCTCGCCGAGGGTCTTGAGTCCCTCGTAGACCACGCCGGCGCCGTTGAGCGCGTCGATGCCCACCTCGGTCGCCGACGTACCCGCTGCATTGAGCGCGTTGTCGATGAGGCCATGGGCCCATTGCGCCAGGTTGGGCAGAATCGCGGCGACCACTGCGACGGCGTGCAGCCGAGGCACCGCCTGAAACGCCTGAGCCCCGATCAACAGGCCGATGTAGAGCAGGATCGGGACGATCGCGGGCACCGGCAGCAGCGCGTCGAGCACGCCGAAAAGGCCTAGGAAGCACAGGATCCCGACGACCACACCGCTGGCCAACGAGTAACTGGCCCGTCCGCCGGCGTCCTTCCAGCCCGGGTGGCCGATGTAGACCGCGGGCGGGAACGGCGAGCCGAACGCCGATCCGATCACCGCGCCGGCGCCGTCGGCCAGCAGCACGCTGCGCAGGTTGAAATTGTCTCCTGCCGCCGCGGCGCTCTCGACGTTGCTCATCGCCTCGGTGAAGTTGTAGACGCCGAGCGGAATCGCGGTTCCCAGCAGGGGAGCGAGGTCGGCCAGTCCCTTGAAGAGCAGGTCGATCCGCGGGTCCGGGACCCCGATGGCGATGTCGGAAACCGCCTGTCCGACATCGGGTGCCGACATGTAGCCACCGGCCCATCCGATCGCGGTGCCTACCAGCAGGGCCACCAGGCCGACCGGGAGGTTGCCCGGCAGCTTCATGTTGGTGAAGAACCCGATCAGAATGATCGCCAGCACCGGAAGCCCGATCCAGGCGACCTCCCACATCTGTGCGGCAGGCCGCATCGAGATGAACGTGATGGAGATGCCGGCCAGCGTGCCGAGCATGGCGGCCCGCGGCGTCAGCTTGCGGATGTACGGCCCGACGAAGGCACCGATCATGACGATCACGCCGATGAGGAAGGCCCAGGCCAGGCCGGCCTGCCAGGCCTGTATCGGGTCGTCGGTGTTCAGGTAGACCGGCAGCATCACGACGAAGATGACGATGAACATGTGCGGCACACTGGGCCCGTAGGGCAGCGCGGTGACGTCGGTTCTGTTCTCCCGCCGGGCAAGTCGGCGCGCCAGGAACGTGTAGTACAGGTTGCCGAGGATCAACGCCACCCCGAGCGCCGGCAGCACCGTCCCCAGCACATCGCCCGCCGGGACGGCGATGACGCCGATCATCAGACCGGTCAACGTGAGGACGTTGACCAGGATGTTGAACCCGAGTCCGAAGAACGCGTTGAGGTCACCGCGGGTCCACCACGGGATCGACAACCTGTCGGGGACAGGCGGATCCAACGACGGGTCTGCGGGCGTATTGGTCACATCGGTGCTCATGCGGATCCCTTCAGGCGGCCGTGACGGTCAGTGTCTGCAGGGCCGGGATGACGGCCGCGTTGTCGGCGACCCAGCCGAAGATGCCCCCCTGCGCCTTGATCATTTCCAGCCCTACGCGCTGGAACTCCGGGAAATACGAACCCACACAATCGGATACGACCAGGCACTCGTAGCCGCGGTCGTTGGCCTCCCTGGTGGTGGTATGCACGCAGACCTCGGTGGTGACGCCGGTGATCAGCAATTGCGTGACGCCTGCCGCCGTGAGCACGTCCTGTAGCTCGGTGGCGTAGAACGCACCCTTGCCGGGCTTGTCGATGACAACCTCACCCTCGATAGGTGCGAGTTCGTCGACGATGTCGTGGCCGTACTCGCCGCGGATCAGGATCCGGCCGTAGTTGCCGGGGTCGCCGATACGTTTCGACGGCGCGCCGCGGTTCAACTTGGCGGGCGGGCAGTCCGACAGGTCGGGCTCATGCCCTTCACGCGTATGGATCACCATGACGCCCGCCGAGCGCGCCGCGGCGATCAGCTCGGCCAGTGGAGGCACGACTTTGCGCAGCTGGCTGACATCGTTGCCGAGACTTTCACCGAAACCCCCGGGCAGCAGGAAGTCCCGCTGCATGTCGATGACGATCAACGCCGTCTTGCCCGCGACGAGCGTGAACGGCGACGGTTCGGCCGCGATTTCGACGGGCTGGCTCATACATGCTCCTCGACGGTGGGTGTGACGGATGCGGGGTACGACGGTTCGCGTGGTTCGTCGAGCAGGTTCGCCGCGAATTGCAGTGCGGTGTCGTCGGTCTGGGCGGCGCCGAGCAGCATCGCGCTATAGGGCCGGCCGTCCGGTGTGGTGCCCAGCGGAATCGCGACACCGAGAAGGTCGAGCAGATTTCCGAAATGCGTGTAATGACCGAGCTTGGTGTTGCACTCGATCGGCGCGGCGAGCACCTCGGGCACGGTGAACGTGGTGCCGATCGTCGGAACCACCAGCACGTCCATCGACCGCCACAGCCGGTCCACCGTCGCCTTGAGTTCGGCGAGCCGCTGCAACGCCGCGAACGCGTCGACAGCCGTGTACTTCTGTCCGCCCCGCAGGATTTCGCGCACCACCGGATGGATGGAATCCGGCTGTGCGGCGAGAAAATCACCGAACACCACCAGGCGCTCAGCGACCCATGGGCCCTGATACAGCAGCGCGCCCGCGGCCAGAAACGGCTCGAGGGACACCTCGACCACTGTGCCGACGCGAGACACCTGCGCACGAAACGCCATGTGCGCATCCCGCATTGCGCTGTCGCCGAAGAACTCCAGCTCGTCGGCGGGCGGTAAGCCCACCCGGATCGGGCCGCCGGCATAGCGCGGTCCGCGGTCGCGCGACCAGGGATCGGCGTCGTCGCGGCCGGCCATCACGCCGAAGATGCGGTCGACGTCGTCGATCGAGCCCGCCATCACGCTGATGCAGTCCAGCGACCTGCATGCCGGCACCAGACCCACCGTGCTGATCAGCCCGCGCGACGGCTTGTAGCCGATGACCCCGTTGAGCGCTGCCGGGACGCGTCCCGACCCCGCGGTGTCGGTGGCGACCGCGAACGGCACCTGACCCAACGCGACTGCCAGCGCCGAACCCGAACTCGAGCCGCCGGAGATCAGGTCGGACCCGTAGACACTGCGCGGAATCGGGTGTGGGGTGCGGGTGCCGTTCAGACCCGTCGCGAACTGGTCGAGGCTCGTCTTGCCGACGTACAGCGCGCCGGCATCGAGCAGCCGCTGCACCGCCGGCGCGGTCGCCGGCGCGACGTAGGCGTAGTCGGGGCATGCCAGGGTGGTAGGCACCCCCTCCACGTCGATGCTGTCCTTCACCCCGAACGGCACACCATAGAGCGGCAACGTCCGTGCGCCAGGGCGCTTCTCGATCTCCTCGGCGGCGGCCAGCAACTCGTCGCGCGGGACGGTGGACAACCAGGTGCCGTCGTCACCGCGGGCGGCGATCGCGTCGGCGACCCGGGCCGCGGTCTTGGTCGGTGAACCGGTGCCCGCCGCGTGCGACGCCAGGATCTCGGCGACCGACGGTCCGATGGACGGGCCGTGCGCGTCATCACCCATGTCTGTCGATTGTCGACAGAATGATGGCGAACGCGGGTCGGGTGTGTGTCGTTTGTGTTAGCGATGCAGGCGCGGGCCCAGATAGTCGAGATGTCCGTGCTCTCTTAGCGCGGCGATGACGACCGACTGGTCGTTGGTCTCGAGCGCGGTGAGGATCGCCTGATGGCGCTCGATGCCGTCGCGCGGGTGGCTCTGCTGGGCCTCGGTCCGGATGTTCATCGCCATCGGCAACTGGAGTTTCAGCAGGATCGGCGCGAGCGCGATGTCGAGTTGGCGGTTACGCGCGAGCCCCACCACCGCGGCATGGAACAGCCGGTGCGCGTCGTCGCGGTCCAGATCGTCGGTCGCGGAGCGCATTGCGTCCAACGCCTCACGCACCGGCTGCAGGCCGAGGTCGGGATCGGGGAGCGGCAACGCCGTCTCGATCGCGTGACACTCCAGCACGTGACGCAGCGCGAAGAGCTGCAGGATGTCCGTCGATGACCACTCCGCCACGCGGGATCCCCGCCGCGGGACGCGTTCGACGAGGCCTTGTTGAGCCAGCAGCCGCAAGGCTTCCCGAAGCGGCGCCCTGCTGATTCCGAGGTCGGCGCAGAGCTGCTCCTCGACGACCTTCTGCCCGGGCTGTAGCGCTCCACTGAGAATGGCGTCGCGCACGCGATGTTCGGCCACCTCCACCAGCGTCGCGGGCAGCGGAGTGCGCCCACCGTGGATCTGTGGCGCAGCCATGGCGGTCAATCGTAGGGGAACTTCCCGTCGGGTTCGCTTCGTTGTCGGCGGGTGCGGAGCCTTGTCACCACCCTGCCAACCCTGCCTGAACAGGCCGAACGACTGATCGAACTGGGTGTGCACCGGATCGCCGGAGTGGCCGAGGATCGGGTGCGGCAGGCGGGAAATCATCGCGTCGATGAACCCGCGCTTCTCGTCGTCCACCAACCTCTGGCGCCGGCGTCGACGCTGGCGCCGCTGCTGAGCCGCGCGGGCAAACCCGGCTTCGTGGTCGCCGACATGTCCGACGTCGACGACTTCACACCCATCGAGTCGGTCGACGTCCCCGATGCGCCGCTGTACCTGCTCCACGACCTCGACCGCGGTGACGCCATGACCAACTGGAGCCCCGACGAGGCGCTACCGGCCATCGCCGCCGCGAGACGGACACCGTTGACACTGACGGAGGGGATCACCTGGCTGTTGCAGAGGCCGGACGTGCTCGAGCGCGGCAGGTGCTTCATGACGATCGGCTCACGGCTGCGCAAGCCATCGGGAACGTTGGACGCCAGGACACCTGCGGTGTGGATCAGCAACGGCACCGGCCGCGACGGCAGGGCCAACCGCGACGCACCGAAGGTCGGCTGGTGCTGGGCAGGCAATCGGCACACCTGGCTCGGGTTCGCTTCCGCCGCAGGCAGACTCACCGTCGGTGGTTGATCTCCGGCCTGACACCGTGGGCGGCGTCGACGAACGGCAGCACCGCGTCCAGCCATGCCGCAGGCGCGGATGAGAACACGACGTGCCCGGTGGGAAACGTCTCGAACGACGAGCCGGGAATGGCCGCCGCGACGGCCTTGCCCCAGCGCGCCGGAGCGGTCAGATCCTCGGTGCCCCAAGTGATCAACACCGGCGCGGCGATACCGGAGGCGCGCGCCCGCAGGTCATGCCCGGGCTCGGTGAAGCTCTTCCACAGCGCGGCAGCGGTTTTCGCGCCGCCCCGGGTGCGGGCGCGGTCCACCACACGCCGCACCACGGCCTCGTCCGCGGAGTTCTTGGCCCGCATGTAGGCGCGGACGAAGGCGGGGAACACCGCACTGACGACGGCCGGTCGCCCCATCACGCCGCATAAGAACCGGGTGAACGCGTTGTGTGGCGTGAAACCGCCCGTGTTGACCAGCACCACGCCCGACACCCGCTCCCGTCGTTCGAGGGCGAGCCTGCACGCGGCGTATCCACCGACCGAATTGCCGACCACGACGAGGCCCCGCAGGTCCAGCAGATCGGCGAATTCGACCAGCAGGTCTCCGAATTCAACGGCGTGCAACGGTTTCGGTGGCGGGGGAGATGCGTTGTGACCCGGCCAGTCCAGAGTGAGCACGCGGCGCCCCTGGCCAAGACTGGCACGCACCGGGTCGAAGTCGGTGTGGTCGTGAAGAGCGGCGTGCAACAACAGAATCGGCGGACCCGAGCCCTCATCGGTATAGGACACGGTTGCCAGCGAGGTTTGCACAGTGGGCATCGATACAGCCTTTCGTTGACCGGGCGGTCGGTCAGTCAACTACACTAATCCTGGAGTCCACACCCTGGCAAGAGGAGACACCGTGGAAGTAGCCAACAAGCGGGTGGCGGCGGCCCAGCAGACGCGCGCCAAACTTATCGAGACCGGCCTGGTGCTAGCCGAGGATCTCGGGCTCGAGGGTCTGAGCGTCAACGCCGTCGTTGCGGCGGCAGGCGTGTCGAAAGGCACGTTCTTCCACCACTTCCCAGACCGGGTGTGCTATCTCGTCGCCCTTCACCGCCGCTTCCACGACGTGCTGTTCGACGAGGTGAAGTCCGCCATCGGTGAGCTGGAACCAGGCAGGGAGCGGCTGCGCGTCGCCGCGCGCACCTACCTCGACGGGTGCCTGAGCGACCGCGGTGTCAAGGCGTTGCTCTTGGAGGCCCGCGGCCATCTGCCGATCGCCGAGGAGGTGACACGCCGCAATCGGATGAACGTCGACGTCGTTGCCGCCGACTTCACCGCGCTCGGCTCGGCCCATCCTCGCGAGACGGCGCGGCTGTGGATCGCGGCGACCGCGGAGTGCGCGCTGATCGAACTCGAACGGGGCGGCGGCGATAGCGCCGCCCGCGCGGCGCTCGACGATCTGGTCGGGTCGGTCGCGAGTTGATTCGACAATTTCCGCTGGAACATGTTCTAGTGCTGGGGTGGTGCAATACACCGATATCGGCGACGTCCCCGCTGCGGAAGTCCAGCGCCTGCGTGCCGTCTACGAACCGCTCGCGGAGTCGGTTCGCGAGCTCATCGACGCGACGATCCGTACCGAGGTCGACGCCGATACGGTGACCGCGGTGAAAGCAGAGATCGATGCCGCGACGGCGCGGCTGCGGACCAAGCAGTGCGACGGCCCGTTCGGGGTGCGCTACACCACCGGTGGCGAAAGTATGGCATGGGGGAACCCGGTGATCGGGATCCGCAATCCGGTGGCACCACCGCTGACGATCCAGCGCGACGCCAAGGGCCGGGTTTTCACCGACTTTCACCTCGGCGCCGCGTCCGAAGGTCCGCCCGGGCACGTGCACGGCGGCGTCTCGGCGCTGGTCCTCGACCACATCCTCGGCGAAGTCGCAGCCACCGCGAGTCCCCGCTTCACCGGCACGATCACTCTGCGCTATCTGCGCCCGACCCGGCTGGGACAGTTGCACGCCGAGGCGAGAATCACCCGCACCGACGGGATCAAGACCTATGCGGCCGGCCATCTCGCCGATGACGAAGGCATCACCGTCGAGGCGGAGGGCGTCTTCATCCAGCCGAAGTGGGCTCGCGGCTAGGGGCGATACCGACCAGGCTGCGCGTGATGGTCGCAATCTCGGACACCAGCACCCGCGCCGCACTGTTGTCCCCGGGCAGCGACGCCGCGTGCTCCCGCACCTGCCTTTCGGCGGCCGTCAGCGCGGCGACGTCGACCGTCCAGGGCAGGGCCGGGTTCGGCGGCGCGCCTCGCAACGCTTCGATGTAGTCGTCGACTGCCGCCACGAAATCGGGCGTCAGGCTGGCGGGCGACTGTGCGGGCAGACTGCGTTCCAAATTCGTGCACGCACTGGTGACCGCGTTGAGCGCGGCACGGTAGGACCGCAGCCAGTGACGCAGTTCCCGGGAATCCATCCGGGCTGCGCCGGACGCGGCCTCGAACGCCGCGCGCGCCCGGAACGCCCGCTGCCACGCGGCCGACATCGCATCCGCGGGATGGTCGAGTTCATGGACAAAGGCCTTGACCACCGTTGCCGCATAGTCGATTTCGGTCTTGAGGAGCTCGCCTGCGCGTTGCCGTAGACGTGTCAGCGCGTGGTCGGGCAGCACCACATGTGCGACCACAGCCAGGCCGCCGCCGATCACCACGGAGAACAGCCGGTCCTCCGTTGTCGCGCCGGCCACCTCGGCGTTGATGTCGAGCAGGAACACCACGGCGGCGGCGACGCCAACGCTGACCGCGATGTAGCCGAACCGAATCACCCAGAAGGTGATGGCGAGGCACGCCACGGTCAGCACCGCGGCGAGCGCACCGGTCGGCTGCCAGATCGTGGTGACCAGCGAGGCGACGATGATGCCGCCGGCGCCGCCCGCCACGCGCCCGACGCAGCGGGTGTAGGTGTGCGCCGTTTCCGGCCGGAGGACGAAGAGCACCGTCAGCGCGATCCAGTGTCCGTACTCGATCGGTGCGTATCGGTCGGCCGCGACCGCCAGCACCACCGACGCAGACAGCCGCACAGCATGGCGCAGGATCGGCGACGTCCGGCTCGGGTGCTTGCGGATTTCGGTGACGGCCGTCCGCAGCGGGTTCATCACATCGGGTTGGAGGAAATCGGGGAACCGGAGCTCGGCGGCTTCCTGCAGTTGCTTGGAGAAGCGTTGTGCGGCTATGGCTTCCGGTCCCTTTAGCGCCGTGACCGCAGTGTCGACGCGAACCAGCGCGTACTCGGCTTCGCGTCGCGCGTTGTGCTTGTTCTCGGCAATTGCGTCGAGGGCCACCGCCGCGTCTTCCAGCATGTGCGAAACCCGGTCTCGCTCATCGCCCTCGGTGGTGCGCAGCGCGAGGAGCGCACTCATCAACCGCTCGGGCAGGCGGTGCCCGCCGTGGTAGGCCTCCGGCCGCCTGGTGGCCTGGGTGTCGGCGAACGCATCCCGCAGCCAGGTCAGTTGAGCAGCCTCCAGCGGGGAGTCGCGATCCGCGGCGATGCGCCGGGCGTCGGCGGCCAGGGAGCGGTAGGCCCACGCCAACGCGTCGCTCTGCGTTCGCCAGCGTTGCGGTGGCCAGACGGCGATCAGCGCCGCCTGCACGGAGCCCGCGGCAATGGTCAGGAGCGTCGGCAGCGCGACAGCCGTCACCGACGGCGTGACGGGTGGCGCGATGATGAGCAGGGCAGTGCCCGCGGCCGCGACGAGGCCCGCGTTGTTGCCCAGTGCCCACTGCATCCCCGCCCCCAGGCACCACACCGCAACGACGGCGACGAAGATGACGGTGTACGCCGACGTCAACGCACCGACAAGGACGGCGGCCCCCATCTGCACCGCCACGATCACGACCAGCTGCACGCGTCCGCCGGGGCTGTCCTGCAGGGCGATGGACGCGCAGATCACTCCGGCGGCTGCGGCCCAGACTGCGGCGGCACCGGAATCCACGGCCAGCGCGAGGACGGCCATTGCCAGGACCCCGAGCAGGCTGCGTACCACCGCGCCGACGTCCGGCGACGGCGGCCTCAACGCGTCGATAACCCGGCTGCCGGCGGTCACACACCCATTTTGACCTCATCCGCTGCAGTCGTTGGGCCAAACTTGGGTCGACACGCTGGAGCACCGCAGGACATCGGGGGCCCGCGGTTCGCCGGCCGGGCCTCGATCCCGCCGAACGCGCCGGCGTCAGATCGACTGGCGCACAGGATATGACCGGGGCCGCGCTGACGCTCCCGTCAGCACTTTCGGGGGCTGGTACACAGTCGATTCGGCTGTCTAAATTCACGTCGACCGATAGAGTCAGCAGCGGGTCAAGCAGCCCGGAGGTGCCGATGACCAACAATGCTGTCGTCTTCGGCGGCGTTGCTGGACCCTGTTCACTGCTCCGGATTCCGCCAGGTTCTCCCCATCACGTTCACCGAACACCAGTGTGCATTGGCACTTCCGACCGACGAAGGGACCCTTGATGAGCACAGCAGCAGAGCGCGCGGCTCAGTTGGAACTGACCTCCCGATTGAAATCCGCCTATCCCGAGCTGCCCGATGCGCCCACGCCCGACATGTTGGACCACGGCCGGATCACCGCCTACCTCAAGCCCGTCCACGACGTCGGCGGTGAACCCGATGCGCCCATGAAGTACGAGAACAAGCAGTACGAACTCTGGGAGCATATGACCTATGTGATGTGCGAGGTTCTCGGGTGGCGCGGCATCTGGCTGTCTGAGGAACGACGCCGGATCGGCAACGTCGATGTCGGGCGCGCCGAATACCTCGGGCTGCCGTACTACGGGCGTTGGCTGCTCGCGGTTGCGCGGATTCTGGTCGAGAAACACCACATCGGACTGACCGAGTTGAGCGAGCGGATGGCCGAGGTCAAGCAGCGCTACGCGGGCGGACTTGACGGCAAGACGCTCGAGGCCCGACCGAAATCCGAAGGCGACGGATCGCAGGTCAAGCGCAACCAGCATGCCGAGGAGGCCGACGGCAAGGGCGACCCACAGTGCTACGCCGGCCAGGCGGGCCCACCGAAGTTCAAGGTGGGCGATCCGGTCGTTGTGCGTGAACTGCCGGTCATCTTCTACACCCGCACCCCCGAATACGTCCGTGGGGCGACGGGTGAGATCGAGGCCGTCGCATATGAGAGCCCGGCCGCCGAGGACGAGACGTGGGATCGTCCGGTGCGCCCGGAGTGGTTCTACGTCGTGAGGTTTCAGATGGCCGACCTCTGGTACGGCTACACCGGAACGGCCCACGACGTCATCTCCACCGAAATTCCCGAACGCTGGCTCGAAGCCGCCAAATAGTCTCGACGAGAAAGGTATTCACTTTGTCTGACCATGGTCACGACCACGACCACGACCACGACCGGACCGTCGCCCCGATGGTCGACGAGATCACCGACTTCGAGGTCCTCGAGATCGCCCTGCGCGAATTGTGTATAGAGAAGGGCATCTTCACCGCCGAGGAACACCGCGTCATGACCGAGTTCGCCGAGCAGATCGGTCCGACGCCCGCCGCACGTCTGGTGGCCAAGGCGTGGCTCGATCCGCAGTTCAAGGAACTCGCCCTCGCCGAACCGATGACTGCCAGCAAGGAAGTCGGTGTCGACTGGCTGCATCCGACGGGATGGGGCACCCCGAGCGATTTCACCGCGTTCCAGATCCTCGCGGACACCCCCACGCTGCACAACGTGATCGTCTGCGCGCTGTGCTCGTGCTATCCGCGGCCGATCCTTGGCAACTCACCCGAGTGGTACCGCACTCCCAATTACCGTCGGCGCCTTGTCCGCTGGCCGCGCCAGGTGCTGGCCGAGTTCGGTCTGTACCTGCCCGACGACATCACGATCCATGTGCAGGACTCCAACCAGAAGCATCGCTTCATGGTGATGCCGCTGCGGCCCGAGGGCACCGAGGACTGGACCGAGGATCAGCTGGTCGAGATCATCACCCGCGACTGCCTGATCGGGGTGGCGCTGCCGAAGCCGGGCGTCACGACCAACATGATCGTCGACACCCGGCCCGCGATTCACCCGGGCAACGCCGGATGAGCGCCGAGTCGCGGCCGGTCGAGCCCACCCGCATCGCACCGCTCGAGGAAATCGTGCAGCGCGATCAGGTGTGGTCGCGCATGGCCGCCAAGTGGGGCGTCGAAAACCCTGTGCCGCCGTGGAAGACGAGCCTGGACGGCATGTGTGACGCCCTCGATCGCGCATCGTGCGACGAGAACATCCCCTCCTTCAAGGAGCGCCGCGACGAGGAGGATGCGCTTTCGGCCACGCTCTACGCGGACCTGCCGTACCCCGAGAACCAGCTGATGTCCCTTGCGCACTCGCTTGTCGCCAGGGGCGTCATCGACGAAGCCGAACTCAAGGAGCGGCTCGCGTGCATCCGTGCGAGGTTGGAAGCCTGACCGCGGCCACGCGCTAGGTTCGATCCGTGGAGAAAGTGATCATCACGCTACGGCGTGCCGATGCCGACGACGCGTGGTGCGAGAGGATGCGCGGCGACGTCGCGGCCGACCTCCTCGGGCTGGGACTGCCCGGGCTGGCGATCAATGTGCGCGACGCCCTCGTGCGCGATTCACTCATGACGCTGACCACCCTCGACCCGCCCGTCGTCGGGTTCGTCAGTGTATGGGCGCATCAGTGCTACGGGGAGCCGGTGACGGCGGCGCTGTCGCGGCTGGCGTCCGAAGCGGAGCACGTCGATGCCTATCTGGTCACCGAATCGGTGCCGCTGCCGCCGCCGCTCACGGCCGACGGCGCACGCACGGACGGATTCGCCAACATCGCGCTGTTGCGCAGGCCGGACGACCTGGACGAGGCGACGTGGTTGCGGCGCTGGCACATCGACCACACGCCGGTGGCCATCGAGACGCAGTCGACCTTCGGCTACACCCAGAACGCGGTCGTGCGCGCGCTGACGCCGACGGCGCCGGCAATCGATGCCATCGTCGAAGAACTCTTCCCCGAAGCGGCGATCACCGATCTGCATGCGTTCTTCGACGCGCCCGACGATGATGAACTGAACCGCCGGATGACCCGAATGGTCGCCAGCACCTCCGCATTCGGCGCCAATCGTGACGTCGACACGGTGCCGACGAGTCGCTACGTCTATCGGACGCCGTTCGTCGTCGACAACAGATTGGGGTGAGCAGATGACCACACTGGACGAGGCGTTTCGCTTGGCCGCCGACGAAAGCGGGCTCGCGGTCGTCTCGACCGTGCGCGCCGACAACACCGTTCAGGCGTCGCTGGTCAACGTTGGCGTGCTGCCGCATCCGGCCACCGGGGAACGGGTGCTCGGGTTCGTCACCTACGGCAAGGTGAAGCTGGCCAACCTGCGGGCGCGCCCACAGCTGGCGGTGACGTTCCGCAAGGGTTGGCAATGGGCCACCGTGGAGGGCAGAGCGGAGTTGGCGGGTCCCGATGATTCGCAGGCCTGGCTCACCGATACCGAGCAGCTTCGGCTGTTGTTGCGCGAGGTATTCACCGCGGCAGGCGGAACGCACGACGATTGGGACGAGTACGACAGGGTGATGGCTGAGCAGCGCCGCACCGTCGTGCTTATCGCACCCACCCGGGTGTACAGCAACGGTTAACGCATACGCTGCTGGCGTGATTCTCCAGATTGCCGACGACCAGCGGGTGCGCACGCTGACGCTCGATCGGCCCGAGGTGCTCAACGCGTTCAACGACGAGCTGTATCACGCCACCGCGATCGCGCTGAACGAGGCGGCGGCCGATCCCGAAGTCGCGGTGGTGCTGCTGACCGGGGCAGGACGGGCGTTCAGCGCCGGTAACGATCTCAACGAAATGCAGAGGCGCATCACCGATCCCACGTTCAACGAGCAGGGCAGTCACTTCTCGACGATGAGCGACGCGCTTGCCGCCTTTCCCAAGCCGCTGATCTGTGCGGTGAACGGAGTCGGCGTCGGCATCGGTGCGACGATCCTCGGTTATGCCGATCTGGCGTTCATGTCCACCACGGCGCGGTTGAAGACTCCGTTCACCAGCCTGGGCGTTGCGCCCGAAGCGGCGTCGTCGTACCTGCTGCCGCGCCTGATCGGCCGGCAGAACGCCGCCTGGCTGCTGATGTCATCGGAATGGGTGGATGCCGAAGAAGCCCACCGCATGGGCCTGGTGTGGAAGGTCTGCGAGCCGCACGACCTGTTGCCCGAGGCGCGCCGACACGCTGAAGTCCTTGCCTCCCGGCCAATTTCGAGCCTGATGGCGGTCAAGCAGACAATCATCGCGCCAACCCGGGAGGGAATCGCGGCAGCAACCGAACGGGAGAACCAGCAGTTCGCCGTCCTGATGGGCGCCGCCGCCAATGCCGCCGCGCTGGCCGACTTCACCGGTAAGCGGGGTCAGTAGCTCACGGATTTCGGGGCGGCCCCGTTGAGTTCGCGATGCGCGGCGATCATCGCGCGCAACGTTCGGCGGCACCGCCCACAGTCACCGCCGGCCCCGCAGGCCTCGGCGATCTGCTTCGACGTGGTGGCCCC
Source organism: Mycobacterium sp. (assembly GCA_044508395.1). Lineage (GTDB taxonomy): Bacteria > Actinomycetota > Actinomycetes > Mycobacteriales > Mycobacteriaceae > Mycobacterium. The sequence goes on from JBIQHU010000018.1 coordinate 21,685, forward strand.
CTTGGCCACGGCCTCGTCGACATCGTGGCTCGTCACACCCAGGCACAGACATACGAACATCGGCGTCAGCTCCGCTCGTCCACACTCATGAGATGGGCGAACCTGCCGACGAACTGGGTCGGGTAGGGGCCGAAGCCCGCATTCGACATCCACTCCGCGGCCGCATCCGGGTGCTCGATCCACTGCCGGGCGGCATCCTCATCCTCGATTTCCTGCAGGATCATCACCTCCTGCCCGTCATCCAGCGCGCGGTAGACCCAGATCTTGCGAACTCCGCCGCGCTTGAAGCGCTCGATTCCGTCGTGCAACTTGACCATCAGCCCAGACACGTCTTCGACCGACGACATGACCCCGACGACGACACGGCCGACGTGGTCGGCCGGTGAGGGGGGATAGAGGTCGATCTTCTCGACGACTTCGCCACCGAATATCGGCGGAATGTCATCGACGCCCGAAATATCGAACCACTCGAAAATCTGTGGTGACCGCAAAACATCCCGCATCGAGCGGACATTTCGAATACCGATAGTCACCAATACGCGATTGGATTCCCAGATCGATGTGTAAAGAACCACATGGTGCGCTCCAATGGATGCGAGTCCATCGGAATGTCTCGTGAGCCACTTCCACATGCGATCGACATCGTCGACTCGGAAATCGCAGGCAAGGATAAGTGAGTGGAGGTCGTAATCACTCATTACTTATCCGTGTCCCTTGGGTGAAGCGTGCAGCTGTTAGCGCAGTCTAACCTTACTTAGCCTAGGCAGTCCAGAGTCGGTGCCTGATCTGCATCCACCGTTGACGGCGAGCACTCGCCATCGGTCCGAAAACGCGCCTCGCGCAACAAAAGATGCACCGATCGGCGTTTTCTGCACTAGATTGGGTACCGAACTGCAGCAAGCCACACGTGCCCAGTCCTCAAGGTGCCTAGGAGCGAAGATGCAAGGGGATCCCGACGTTCTGAAATTGCTCAACGAGCAATTGACAAGCGAACTCACTGCCATTAACCAGTATTTTTTGCATTCCAAGATGCAGGCGAATTGGGGATTCACCGAACTCGCGGAATACACCCGTAAAGAGTCGTTCGAGGAAATGCAGCACGCGGAGGCGATCACCGATCGAATTCTCATCCTCGACGGGCTGCCGAACTATCAGCGGCTGTTCTCTCTGCGAATTGGCCAGACACTGCGCGAACAATTTGAGGCCGACCTGGCGATCGAATACGAGGTGCTCGCTCGCCTGAAGCCCGGCATCATCATGTGCCGCGAGAAGGAGGACGCCACCACGGCGAACCTCTTTGAGAAGATCCTGGCCAACGAAGAGGATCACATCGACTACCTCGAGACGCAGCTCGAGCTCATGGACAAGCTGGGCGTGGAGCTGTACTCGGCTCAGTGCGTGTCCCGCCCGCCCAGCCACGCATAACCCTGCTTCATTCGCAGTTTCGGGACGCCGCCCGGCTTCCCGACGGGCTTCGCGTGGTATCCCTTCCTCGGTGATGTAACTTCCATAGCCTATCTAACGATAGGTGTGGTGAGCCGGTCACCGCACCAACCGGAAGGTAGGTATGACCACCGCGCGAACCGACGCGCCCGCCGCGGATCATGAATCGCCCAATGCGCTGATCAGCCTTCGGCGCCGCAACATCATCTTCGTTGCGGTGCTGCTCGGCATGTTGTTGGCGGCGCTGGACCAGACGATCGTCGCCACCGCACTACCGACCGTTGTCGCGGATCTCGGGGGAGCAGGCCACCAGTCGTGGGTGGTGACCAGCTATCTGCTGGCCTCAACGATCGTCACCGCGATCGTCGGAAAGCTCGGCGACCTCTTCGGTCGCAAGGCCGTCTTTTGCGCCGCGATCCTGTTCTTCCTCGCCGGCTCGGTGCTGTGCGGGATGGCCGGCTCGATGACCATGCTGGTGGCTTCGCGCGCACTGCAGGGCGTCGGCGGCGGCGCGATGATGGTCACCGCGATGGCGGTCATCGGCGAGGTCATTCCGCTGCGCGAACGCGGGCGCTATCAAGGTGCGCTCGGCGCCGTGTTCGGAGTCACGACGGTCATCGGCCCGCTGCTCGGCGGGTTCTTCACCGACCACCTGACCTGGCGATGGGCGTTCTGGATCAACGTCCCGATCGGGATCCTCGTGCTCGCCGTCGGCGCCCTGACCATTCCGTCGCTGGCCAGAACCACCAGGCCGGTGATCGACTACGCGGGCATCCTGTTCATCGGCGTCGCCGCCTCGGGTCTGACCCTGGCCACCAGTTGGGGCGGCAGCACGTACGCCTGGTCGTCGCCGATCATCATCGGTCTGTTCGCGGGGTCGGCCCTCGCGTTGGCGATTTTCGTGTGGGTGGAATCCCGTGCCGCGGAGCCGATCCTACCGATCCGGCTGTTCGCCAGCCCGGTGTTCACGGTGTGCTGCATCCTTGGCTTCATCGTCGGGTTCGCGATGCTCGGCGCCCTGACATTCCTGCCCACGTTCATGCAGTTCGTGAACGGCGTCTCGGCGACCGAATCGGGTATGCGCACCTTGCCGATGGTCGCGGGAATGCTCCTCACCTCCATCGGAAGCGGCAACATCGTCGGCCACACCGGCCGGTACAAGGTGTTCCCCGTGGTGGGCACCGCGACCATGGCGGTGGGCTTCGGATTGCTGTCCCACATGGGCGCCGCTACGCCGATCTGGCAGCAGTCGGTGTACCTATTCGTTCTTGGCGCGGGCATCGGCTTGTGCATGCAGGTACTGATTCTGGTGGTCCAGAACACGTCCACCTTCGCCGATCTCGGCGTCGCGACGTCGGGTGTCACCTTCTTCCGGACCATCGGAAGTTCGTTCGGCGCAGCGATCTTCGGCTCGTTGTTCGCCAACTTCCTCGCCGGCCGGATTCCGTCGGCGCTGGCGGCCAGCGGGGCGCCGGCTCGCGCTGCGGACTCGCCACAGGCGTTGCATGCGCTGTCGCCGGAGATGGCCGCGCCCATCGTCGACGCCTACGCGGATTCGCTCGGCACGGTGTTCCTGTCTGGGGTGCCCGTTGCCATCGTCGGTTTCATCGTCTCGCTCTTCCTCAAAGAGGTGCGGCTGCGTGAAATCGAAACGGTTTCGGCGACCGACCTCGGCGAGGGCTTTGGCATGCCGAGCACCGAGTCGCCTGAAAAGATTCTCGAAGTGGCCATCGGCCGGATCTTCCGCGACTCGCCAGACCTTCGATTGCGCAGTCTCTCCCAACTCCCCGGATGCCGACTCGACGTCACCCAGATGTGGGCGCTGCTGCAGATCTACCGCCAGAACCAGGTGTTCGGTTCGGTCACCCTGACCGATATCGCCGAACGTCTGCGGGTGCCGTACGAGGTCCTCGAACCGACATTCGACGGCTTGGTCACCACCGGGCTCGCGCTGCGGACCGGAGATCGGCTGTGGCTCACCCAGTCCGGCATGAAACAGGTCGACGCCATCTCCGCGCTGATGGTCGGACGCATCGTCGACAAGTTGGCCGCGTCCTCATCGTTCGATGGCCGGCCGGACCGGGTGCAGGTGGAGGCCGCGCTCGAGCGCATCGTGCACCGGATGCTGGTGCAACGCGGCTGGATGGATGACCGCGGGGAGCTGGTCACCGCCCGCTCAGGCACAAACTAGAACGTGTTCCAATTCGGCGATTCCGGGCGTACGATGCGGGCATGAGCCGAATTGGACCGTTCGCCGACGACGACGCCGCAGCCTGGGTGGTGAAATCGCCTGATATCGGCGTCGCGATGGCCGGATTCACGCACGCGGTCTACAACAAGAACCGTCTGCCGATGCGGGTGCGCGAGCTGGCCCGGATGGTCATCGCGCTCGACAACGAATGCGTCGTGTGCCAGAACACCCGCGATTCCGAGGGCATCGCCGCGGGCGTCGACGAGGACCTCTATGACCATGCCGCGGAATGGCGGACTTGGCCCGGCTACAGCGAACAGGAGCGGATTGCCGCCGAGTTCGCCGAACGCTTCGCCAGCGACCACACCGGACTGCGCGACGACGAGGACTTCTGGGCGCGGTGCAGCGAGCATTTCGACGACGAACTGCTGACCGACCTCGCGCTGTCCTGCGCGATGTGGCTCGGCATGGGCCGAATGCTGCGGACGCTGGACATCGGCCAAACCTGCAAGATCACGCTGTAGTCCGGCGCGACACCGCGCACAATGGCGGCTATGAGATCGCGGGCCGCCAAACCTCTCGCCGCAGCCGCCATCGCCCAGCTCGAGGCCGACGGTGTCGCCACGTTGATCGGCACCGTGGTGAATTCGGCGGGGCTCACCCACGCCAAGACCGTTCCGTTACGACGCATGAGCGCCTTCGCGGATCCCGGACTCGGCGCCAGCCCCGTCTTCCACGTCTTCGCCATCGACCAGACGGGCATCGTGTTCGGCGATGCGATCGGCGTCGTCGGCGACCAGCGAATTCGCATTGATTTGGGCGCACTACGCGTTCTCGGCGACGGGTTGTGTTGGGCGCCCGGAGCTTTCTTCAACCAGGACGGCTCGCCGGACCCCTATTGCAGCAGGGGCATCCTGCAGCGAGTCGACGACCGACTCTCGGATGCCGGCATCGATACCGTGGTCGGCCACGAGATGGAGTTCATGCTCGTCGGACCCGACGGTAGCGAATTGCCCTCGCATCTGTGGGCGCAATACGGACTTGCGGGAGTGCTCGAGTTCGAAGGGTTCGTCCGCGACGTCACCAACGCCGCGACGAACTCCGGCGTCGCGATCGAACAGTTCCATCCCGAGTACGGCAGGAATCAGTTCGAGATCTCGCTGTCCCCGCAGTCGCCGGTCGCGGCGGCAGATTCCTTGGTCCTGATACGTATCATCATCGGCCGGATCGCGCGACGGTACGGGCTGCGAGTCAGCCTCTCACCGGTGCCGTTCGCCGGCAGCGTCGGATCCGGTTCCCACCAACACTTCTCGATGAAGCGCGGTGACGTCCCGCTGTTTTCGGACGGCTCTGGGACCGCGGGGATGACGCCTGAGGGCGAGTCGGCGGTCGCCGGACTGCTGGCGGGTCTGCCCGAGGCACAAGGCATCCTGTGTGGCTCGGTGCTGTCCGGGTTGCGTATGCAGCCGGGACACTGGTCGGGCGCGTACGTCTGCTGGGGTACCGAAAACCGGGAAGCCGCAGTGCGATTCCTGATCGGTGGACCCAGCAATCCCCAAGGTGCCAACGTCGAGGTCAAGGTCATCGACCCGTCGGCGAATCCGTATCTGGCGACGGCCGCGATGCTCGGCCTCGCGCTCGACGGCATAGAACGCAAACTGACGTTGCCGCCGGAGGTCACCGTCGATCCCGCCTCACTCACCGACGCTCAGCGGGCGGAGTCCGGGATCACGCTGCTGGCGCAGGATCAGACCGACGCCATCGATGCGCTCGGTCAATCATCCTTGCTGCGAGGGATTCTCGGCGACGAGGCGGTCGACGCCGTCGTCGCGGTGCGGCGGTACGAGGCGCAGAACTACGGCGATTTGAAGCCGGATGAGCTGGCGGAGAAGTTCCGGCTGGCCTGGAGTGTTTGACACGTATGACGTTGTCGGCGCTGGCCGAGCACATCGAAACGGTGATCGTAGTAGACCACCACGCGCACGGGTGTCTGCTGCGATCCGTTGAGCGTCGCCGGTTCGAGAACCTTCTCAACGAGGCCAACGTCGACCCTCTCGCCGACTTCGATACGGCGTTCGACACACAGCTTGGCTTCGCGGTTCGAGCCCACTGCGCACCCCTGCTGGGGCTGCCGCGCCACAGCGATGCCGACACCTACTGGCAGGCGCGCAGTAAACGGTCCGAAGCCGACCTTGCACGAATGTTTCTGTCGTCGGCCAACGTGTCGGACTGGATGGTGGACACCGGGTTCGCCACCGGGGTGGCCGATCTCGACGCGATGGCCGGGTTGTCGGTCGGCCGGGTGCATGAGATCGTCCGTCTCGAGTCGGTGGCCGAACAGGCCGTCCAGGCATCCGGTGATTATGCGTCGGCATTCACCGCGATTCTCCACGAGCGGGCTGCGACCGCGGTCGCGACCAAGTCGGTTCTCGCGTACCGGGCCGGGTTCGCCGGCGAGCTGTCCGAACCCACCGCAGCCGAAGTCGCCGAGGCCGCGGCTAGGTGGCGCGACAGCGGACAGTCCCGCCTGACCGACCGGGTGCTGTTGCGGTTCGGCCTGTATCAGGCGCTGCGGCTGGGGAAACCGCTGCAGTTGCACGTCGGTTTCGGTGACCGCGACTGCGATCTGCACACCACCAACCCGCTCTATCTCCTGGACTTCCTGCGCCGCAGCGCCGACGTGCCCATCATGCTGCTGCACTGCTACCCATACGAGCGTGAGGCGGGCTATCTGGCGCAGGCGTTCAACAACGTGTACCTCGATGGTGGGCTGACGATCAACTACCTGGGCGCGCGGTCATCGCCGTTCATTGGCCGCTTGCTGGAGATGGCGCCGTTCCGCAAGATCCTCTACTCCTCGGACGGTTTCGGACCGGCCGAGTTGCACTACCTCGGAGCACGCCTGTGGCGCAACGGAATGCGGGATGTACTGCAGGGATTCGTCGACGCGGACGAGTGGAGCGAAGCCGATGCGATACGGGTGGTCGACCTGATCGCCCGCGATAACGCCAGGCGTGTCTACTCGCTCGACTGAGTCAGATCAGGCCGGTGGCGTCGAACATCGGGATGGTATACGCGGCCGTGATCTCCTCGAGCCAGGTCGCAGGCGCGGTGTTCGTCAGCCCGCTCATGTCCCAGTAGTCCTTCCACACGGTGATCTTGTCGCTGGAGACTTTGTGCACCGTGACGAACCTCAACAGGGCCTCTTCGCCGCTTTTCCACTTCCACGTCTCGGAATGTTCGTACAGGACGTCGTCGCCGTTGCCCACCAGTACGCCGTCGTGATTCTCGTACGATGCCAGCGGTTCCAGCCCGAACCTCAGTTTCGCGATGATGTCTTCCGGTCCGCGGGTGGAAAGTGCTGGCCCCAGCGGCATATCGCAATAGATGCAGTCCTCAGCGAGGTACGTCTTCACTGAATCCCAGTCCCGCGCCGACAGGGCTTTCCACATGCCCAGCACCGTATCCTCAACCGACACTTGACAGCTCCGATTCTCGAGTGGTCTGGGCCGGCGCCTTGGGCGAGGCCCGCAGGAATCGCCCGGTGCGTCGGGTGCCGACGACGTCGGTCGCCTCGCCGTCGAAGAACACCGGTTCGCCGGCGACGAAAACAGCGCGCACCGTGTCGTCGTTGCGGTTGACCATTCGTCGGAGACCGCCATACTGCTCGACTGGGGCCTCGGCGTACTCGTCCAGCGATTCGTCCAACCGCTCGGGATCGATGACGACGATGTCGGCACGGTCGCCGATGCGGAGGTGTCCGGCGTCGAGGCGATACCAGTCGGCGAGTTCACCGGTGAGCCGGTGGACCGCCTGCTCGACGGTCATGAAGGGTCGACCGGCCTGCTGTGACTGGTGAACATGCCGCAGGAGTCGTAGGCCCATGTTGTAGAACGCCATGTTGCGGAGGTGGGCGCCCGCGTCGGAGAAGCCCATCTGGATGCCGGGGTCGCGGGCCAGCTTCTTGAGCACCTCGGGACGATGGTTGGAGATTGTCGTGCGCCAGCGCAGCGCCCTGCCGTGTTCGACCACCAGGTCCAAGAATGCATCGACGGGGTGCAGGGCGCGGTCGAGGCCCACCTGCCCGAACGACTTGCCGACCACCGATTCGTCTGGGCAGCCGACGATTTCGGCATCGAAGAAGTCGCGCTGCCACACCCGCACGCCGAACTTGCTCTCGTACTGCTTGCGAAACTGCCTGCGATACGCCTCATCGCGGAGCAGCTCGTTGCGCTCGACCTCGTCGCGCAGGTGCAATGCCGCGGCGCCCGCACCGAACTCCTCGAAGACCACCAGATCGATGCCGTCGGCGTAGACCTCGAACGGCACCGGAAGGTGCTGCCAGCGGAAGTTGCCGCCGAGCCGGTTGACCAACCGGGCCAGTGGGCCAAGCATTTTGATCGCATACGGATTCGACTTGACGTCGGCCGCCGACAGCAGGCTGGTCTTGAGCGGGTTGCGGAAGATGCCGAGCGATTGGAACACCTGGGAGCCGAGATTCAGCGGGTTCTGGATGTCGGGTCCGGACTGCAGCACCCGTCCAGCGCGCCGTAGTTTGGACTTGAGCCGACGCAGTTCGCGCGGCTTGGCGTAGGTTGACGGCAACGTACGGGACCGGCAGACCTCTCCGTCGAGCTTGTCGAAAAGCAGTTGCTGAGAGGACATTCCGACGAACCCGGCCCGAAGTGCCTCGTCGAGCCAGTTCTCCATCTGGGCCTGTTCGCCTCTGGTGGGTCGCTGCCGCTTCTGGGTGGCGCGGTCGAGGCCCATGGTCGCGGCGCGCATGTCGGAGTGGCCGATGAACGCCGCCACGTTGGGCCCGAGCGGACGTGCCTCCAGCGCAGCGATGTACTCCTCGCAGTTTTTCCAGGTCTTGTGCTCGTCGATCGCGCCGATCACGTGTTCGCGGGGGATCGCCTCGACGCGTCCGAAGATGTCGCCGGCATCCACTCCGTCGACATGCACGGTGGACAGCGAGCACGAGCCGAGCATCACCGTCGTCACGCCGTGGCGCAACGACTCTGTCAGCGCCGGGCCGACGAGCACCTCCACGTCGTAATGGGTGTGGATGTCGAGCATGCCGGGCAGGACCCATTTGCCGGTGGCGTCGATGACTCGTGGGCAGCCCGTCTGATCGAGCTCGGCCGGCGTTATCGCAACGACGTGACCATCGCGGATGCCGATGTTGCGGATGGCCGACGGGGCGGCGGTGCCGTCGAACCAGCGGCCGTTGTTGATGATCGTGTCGTACGTCACCACGTCATAGAACAGTGCCGACCCGCGGGTGTCAACGATATTGGTGAACAGATTGCAGATATTGTCTACTTGGCCGCTGAACTGCGACTATTCCTACGCCCAAGCGTCCGGCTGGCGACCGTCGAGGTCGGTGAAGCCGTACTCGCGCGCGAGCTCGGCAGACGTGACGGACTGCTGGTTGAAGCGTGAGCGGTCCGGGTCGGCGGCAATGGCGGCCACCCCGCGACCCACGTACCTTGGCGTCTCCGATTCGGCGAAACCCGGGGGCGCGACCGGCCCGTCGGTCCGATGCGGATCCAGTGCGCGATGCCAGTTCTGTTCGGTCACGCCCCAGTTGTCGAGCATCATCTCCGAGCGCAGCCACCCCGGCGTGACCGCCACCGCGATCGCACCGAAAGGCTTCAATTCGTGGCCCTGGCTGAAGGCCAGCCGGTTGACCGCGGTCTTTGCCAGGTCGTAGAACGCCGACACCCGGTAGGTGTGGTCGTTGAATCTCGTTGTCCCGTCGGTCACTTCGACGAGCAGTCCGCCGGGCTTTCCCACCAGCAGCGGCAAGAGTCGATGGGAGGTGATCAGGTGAGTGTCGATGCCGAGCCGAAGGATTCGCAGACCGACGGTGATGTCGTGTTCCCAGATGGGTCTGTTCCACAGCGGTGGACCGCCCTTGAGGGTCTCCGCACCCCAGATGTCGTTTACCAGAATATCGATCGCGCCGTGATCGGCACGGATACGCTCGGCCAGGCGGGCGACCGCGTCGATGTCGAGGTGGTCAACCTGTACCGCCACGCCGGTGCCGCCCAGTTGGGTGACGAGTTCGGCGGTCTCTTCGATGGTTTCGGGTCGGTCATAGTCGGACTGCTCATTGCCGGACACGCTGCTGCGGCCGGTGCAGATCACCGTCGCACCGGCCTCCCCGAGCGCTGCTGCAATACCGCGCCCGGCGCCGCGTGTCGCGCCGGCCACCACCGCTACGCGTCCGCGCAGCGCATCTGGGTCCGGGCTCCAGTTCACAGGTGCATACTCGACGAAGTGACCCCCTTGCAGCGCTATATCGCAGAAGAAATTGCCACCGATCACGTCGATGGGTTGCTGTCGAGACGCGAAGCCCTGCGCCGGCTGGCACTGCTCGGAATCGGCACTGCCGCGGCCACCGCGTTGATCGCGTCATGCAGCGAGAACAAGGAGCCCACTGAGGAGACGGGGGAAGCTCCGGTCACGTCCAGCGAGCCCGCTACCGCGAGCGCACCGCCGCCGGGATCGGAGAAAACCGTCCCTACCGAACCGATCACCTGGGCCGGACCTCGCGGCGAATTGCAGGCCGCCTGGGCGCCTGCGACGCAGCCGCGCGGCGGCGTGCTCGTCATCCACGAGAACAAGGGCCTCAACGACTACATCCGCTCGGTGGCGGGCCGGTTCGCCGGCATCGGCTATTCGGCGCTGGCAATCGATCTGCTGTCGGCGCAGGGCGGCACCGGCACGTTCGCCGACCCTGCCGAGGCGACCGCGGCCCTTGGCAAGGTTCCGCCGGAGGAGGCCATCGCGGACCTGAAGTCGGGGATCGGCGAACTGCAGCGCCGCGTTCCGGACAGGAAGGTCGCTGCGGTCGGTTTCTGCATGGGCGGCGGCTACGTCTGGCGGTTGCTGGCCTCCGGTGAGCCGCGGCTGGCCGCCGCCGTGCCGTTCTACGGTCCGACGCCGGACAACCCGGACTTCGCGGGATCCAAAGATGTTGCGGTACTGGGCATCTACGCCGCACAGGATCAGCGCGTCAACGCCACCGAGCCGGTCGCGCGGGCAGCGCTGGAGAAGGCGGGGCTGGTGTTTGAACTGGTCACCGAGCCCGACGCCAACCACGCTTTTTTCAACGACACCGGCGATCGCTACAACGCCACCGCCGCCGCGGACGCTTGGCGCCGCGTGCAGGACTGGTTCACCAGGTACCTCGGCTGACGTCCCCCCGCGGGCTGGGCCCCCGCCCCCCGCGAGCTGGGCCCCACCCCCCGCGAGCTGGACCCCCACCCCCCTCCGCGAGCTGGGCCCACACCGCAGGTAGGGGAACGCGAAACGCCCGCGACACGCCGTGAATAGGGGGTTTTCGCGTCTGTTCGCGGGCAGTTCAGGTGCCCGTTGGTGGCCCGTTGTTGACCGCACATGCTTGCAGGTCAAATTCGGCTCATGCGGGTGGTGCAGGTCGCGAACTTCTACGGCCCGCGGTCGGGCGGTCTGCGAACGGCGGTGGATCGGCTCGGTGCGGAGTATTGCGCGCGGGGCCACGAAGTATTCCTGGTCGTACCGGGGCGAGCCTCCGAATGGCACGAGCTCCCCTCGGGCGTCGTACGAATATCCCTGCCGGCGCGACTCATCCCGTTCACCGGAGGCTACCGGGCGGTGCTACCAGGACCCGTCACCGATCTGCTGAGTCGGCTGGCCCCGGACGCCATGGAGGTGTCCGACCGATTGACCCTTCGATCGCTCGGTCAGTGGGGACGCCGTCACGATGTCGCCACGGTGATGATCTCCCACGAACGGCTCGATCGCCTTGTCGAGCAGATACTTCCGCAACGCGCAGCCCGGTCGATAGCCGACGCCGCCAATCGCCGCACCGCCGAGAAGTACGACGCCGTGGTGTGCACGACGGCATTCGCGCGGGAGGAATTCGACAGAATCGGCGCGACGAATGTGGTCACTGTGCCACTCGGAGTCGACCTCGACCAGTTCCATCCCAGTAGGCGCTCCGTCTCGGTCCGGCAGCGGTGGGCCTCCCCGGATCAGACGCTGCTCGTGCACTGTGGCCGCCTGTCGGTCGAGAAGCATGCCCACCGCAGTGTCGATGCGGTTGCCTCCCTGCGCAATTCCGGTGTCGACGCGCGACTTGTCGTCGTCGGTGAGGGCCCCATGCGCGCCCGGCTCGAACGCCAGGCCGCGCGCCTGCCCGTCGAGTTCACGGGTTACATCGGGTGCCGCGACACCGTCGCCACCATCCTGGCGACCGCCGACGTGGCACTCGCTCCGGGTCCTCACGAAACATTCGGACTCGCGGCCCTGGAAGCCTTGGCGTGCGGCACCCCCGCGGTGGTCTCGCGCACCTCGGCGCTCGCCGAGATCCTGACCGCCGAAAGCGGCGCAGCCGCGGACAACGACCCGGACGCCATTGCGCAAGCCGTGAAGGCCATCATCAGTCGTCCAGAGCGGTTGCGCCGCAACGATGCACGGCGCCGTGCCGAGCACTTCACCTGGCCGCGAGCGGCAACGGGCATGCTCAAGGTGCTCGGCGCGGGGTAGGCGCAGCGCCGAGCGGCAGCGATAGGTCGTCCGCATGGGTGTCGTGCCGACCGGCCCGCAGGACATCGAGCGAACGCGGACCCTGTGGTTCGCGCTGCTGCTAACGACGTCACATATCAAACCCGGCCGCGTAGACCGGTTTCTTCCGCACCCACTGCGCTGGACGATGGCGGTGCAGGCCACCGCACTGATCGCGCTGTTCACGTCGGGCGCGGTCGCAGGGTCGGCGGCCACCAGGCCGCTGGATTGCTTGCAGTGACACTCGTTTTGTTCATCATCGATGAGCGTCGGTTGCGGTGATCTACGATCCAGTAATGCTCAGGTCGTTGATGCTCCTCACCGCCGCAGCGACGCTGCCTGTCGCCGCAACGACCGCCGTCGCCGTTGCTGAGCCCCCGCCCACCTGCACCTTCAACCTGTCGCCGCCGCAGGTCGTGTCGGTCTCGGGCACCGAGATGGTCACCGCAACGGTTTCACCGGGCGCATGCCAGCGCTCGGTTGCCTACCTTTCGGTGGCTTGCCTTCAACTCGAGGGCAGCCCAGAGGCGCCCAAATGCCAGCAGAACAGCGGGCTGTTGGAGGCTCAGGTCTTTTACGCGCCGTACCGCCCGGGCGCCACGTATGTGTCGACCGGCCGGGGATGCGCCAACACCGGAAACCCGCCGCAACCGGTGTGCACTCCTGTCGGCCCCGTCGCCGCAACGATCTGAGGCGCAGGTGCCGAAAGCGTCCGGTTGAACAACAACCGGCCGATAATCGTGTCCAGGGGAGAACGTGAGGGGACGCGATGAAGAGGATCTTGCTGTTGTGCGCGACGGTCTGCCTGGCGGCCGCACTCACCGCATGTGGCAGCGAATCGAGTTACACCACCACCGAGGGCGATACCGGTACTGCGACCGCGACTGCCAGCCCTGAGACCACCAGCGCAGGCGCGGAGGCTGCCGGTCCGACGATCACCATGGCGAACATGAGCTTCGGCGAGCCCATCACTGTCGCACCGGGAGCGCAGATCACCGTGAAGAACGATGACGCCGCGGAGCACTCGGTGACATCGCGGGCCGAAGGCCAATTCGATGTGCATGTCGACGCGGGAGAACAGGGCAGCTTCAGCGCACCGCTCGAGCCTGGGGAGTACGCGTTCTACTGCGTGTACCACCCTTCGATGAAGGGCACCTTGATCGTCAAGTAGCCGTTGTCGTGGCTCGACGGCTGTTTAGAGGCGTTGGTAGGCGGGCACCCGCAGAATTGGCGGGTTCGTCAATCGTGGTGACCCGGAGACAGTCGAAGGAGTCGAGATGGACCGCAATGTCATGATCTGGATCATCGTCGCCGTGGCGGCGATCGTGGCGATCGCGATTGTCGCGTGGGCCGTGCGCAACTCGCGCCGCCGAGCCGAAGCGGAGCGATTGCGCAGCGAAATCGGGCAGCGCACCGAGCATCTCGAGAAGCGTGAAGCCGTGGCTGACGAGACGGCGGCCAAGGCGCGGGCAGCACAAGCCGAAGCCGAGGCCAAGGCCGCGGAGGCCGCCCGCCTGGAGAACACCGCGCGCACCCACCGCGAGGCGGTCACCACGTCTCGTGAGGAGCTGGAGGCGCAACGGGAACGCGCCGACCGGCTGGATCCGAAGGGGAGCACGGACGAACCCGCGCCAGGCAAGGCTGACGAGATGCGTACGGACACCACCGCGCCGCAGGAGCAGCCCTCCTCGCACGAGCGTCAACGTTCGTGAAACGCCGTCGGCGCGGTACCGCCGCGGCGGTGCTGTTCGACATCGACGGCACTTTGGTCGACTCGAACTACCTGCACGTCCACGCATGGTGCCGAGCGTTCACCGACATCGGGATGCCGGTCGACGCATGGCGAATCCACCGTTCGATAGGCATGGACGGCACCACTCTGGTCAAAACCCTCACCGAGGGCACCGATGACGACGTCAGGACTCAGGCCAAAGATCTGCATTCCAAGTACTACAAGGAGACCGCGTCGCTGCTGCGTCCGCTGCCCGGTGCACGCGGGCTACTGGAGGCGGTCGAAAAGCTAGGTGTGCAGGTCGTTTTGGCCACCTCGGCGCCCGACGACGAACTCGCCATCCTGCGTGAGGTGCTCGATTGCGATCACCTGGTCTCGGCGATGACGTCGTCGGAGGACGTCGACACTGCCAAGCCTTGCCCCGACATCATCAACATCGCCCTGGACCGGGCCGGCGTGGAGCCCGCGCACGCCGTCTTCGTCGGTGACGCGGTGTGGGACGTCGAAGCGTGCAAGCGGGCCGACGTGGTCACCATCGCCCTGCTGTCCGGCGGAGTCTCGAAGTGCGAACTCGACGAAGCCGGGGCGCACCAGGTCTTCGAGGACGCGCTCGACCTGTGCCAGCACCTCGACGACACCCCGATCGCGGCGCTGGCCAACCTGGTCGGCGCCCGGTAGCCGTCAGCTCGGTGGCGTCCAGGCCACCGGCAGCCTCTTGATGCCGTGAATGAACGGCGATAACAGTCGGCTGGGTTCCTCCGTCGCGGCGATGTCGGGGATCTGGCGATGCAGTTCCTCGAAGACGACGCTGATCTCGCGCCGTGCCAGGTTGGCGCCCAGGCAGAAGTGCGCACCGCCGCCGCCGAAGCCGGCGTGCGGGTTGGGGTTGCGGGCGAGGTCGAACGTCCACGGATCGGCGAACTTGTCCTCATCGCGGTTGGCTGAGCAGTACCAGAGGGTGACCTTGTCACCCGCCGCCATCTTGGTGCCGCTCAGCTCGCAGTCCTCGGTCAGCGTGCGACGCATGTAGATGACGGGAGAGGCCCACCGCACGATCTCCTCGACCGCGGTCGGCGCCAGCGCCGCGTAATCCGCCCACCATTTCGCGCGTTCATCCGGGTAGCGGGTCAACGCGAGGACACCGTGGCTGATCGCATTGCGGGTGGTCTCGTTGCCCGCGACCACCAGCAGGATGAAGAACGAGGCGATCTCGGCCGACGTCAACCGCTCACCGTCGACTTCGGCCTGGACCAGCGCGGTCGTCAGGTCCTCCTGCGGATTGGCCCGCCGGTCCTCGGCATGCGCGGTGGCGTAGGCGCCGATGTCCATCGCGACCTTGACGAACTCCTCGTAATCCTGGGCGATGTCCTTGTCGCCGAACCCGAGGATCACATTGGTCCAATGAAAGATCTGCTGATGGTCTTCCTCGGGGAGGCCCATCATGTCGCAGATGACCTGCAGCGGAAGCGGCCCCGCGAGCTCCGCCACCACCTCACCTCGGCCGTCGGGGTGCTCGGCGATCATCGTCTCGACGAGGCGGCGTGCGCGGTCCCGCACCGATTCCTCGGTGCGGGCGACGACGCGGGGGGTGAACGCCCTGCTGACGATGTTGCGCAGCCGCAGATGCTTGGGGTCGTCCATCGCGATCATCGAGCCGAAGAACTCCGACATCTCGGGGTTGGCGTCGCTGATGGTGATGCCGGGACTGGAACTGAAGATGTGTGGGTGGCGGCTGGCGTAGTGGACGTCCTCGAACCGGGTCAGCGCCCAATGACCGGGACCAGACTGTACGCCCGGAGTCTCCAACGGCTCATGGAACGAGACGGGCGCTTCGCGCCGCAGTGTGGCGAACGCGCCGTCACGCAGGTCGTCGTCTAGCACCCAGAATTTCCAGTCGCCGAGGTCGATGTCCGACAGCGGCACATTCGGGGGAGCGGTACCGTTCACGCGCGTCGCAATGCCCACGTCGTGGAGGGTAGGCCGAGCGGGTCCAAATGTGGCCAAAATGGCGTGTTTGGCGGCGCTCTATCTGCCGATGTGGCCCCGGCCCGCGGGGAAACCGTGATAGCACTCTTAGGTGCGTAACCCACATGCCGGGCAACCGTTTACGACGACGGACGACGAGATAGCCGAGGCGTTGCTCGACGTCAGCATTCCGACTCTGATGCTGTCGCTGGTGCACATGTCGGGGGACCCCGAACTGATCCGCGGCGATCTGAAGCCGGCCGGCCTGTTCCTCAACGAGGTGCAGGGTTACATGTCCGAAGAGGACAAGGCCGCGGTCCGCAAGATCGCGCTCGAGGTCATCGCGGATTACCGGGACCGGGGGTGCCCGGAACCCGAACCCGTCAGCCCGGAGCTGCTGCACGAGATGATGCAGTGGCTGGTGTGCGAACCGGTACCGGCCGAGTACGTGCCGATGGTGCTCGAGGAGATGGAACTCGACGGCCGCGATGCCAGGGCGACACGTGCCGTGGCCCAGTCCGCCCGCGAGGACTTCCCGGTCGTCGTGATCGGATGCGGTGAATCCGGACTGCTGGCGGGGATCCGGCTCAAGGAGGCCGGCATCCCGTTCACGATCGTGGAGAAGAACGCAGGCGTCGGCGGCACGTGGTACCAGAACAGTTACCCGGGCGCCCGCGTCGACGTGGGAAATCACTTCTACTGCTACAGCTTCGAGCCGACGGATCACTGGACGCACTTCTTCGCAGAACAGCCCGAGCTGCAAGCGTATTTCCAAGGCGTGATGGACAAGTACGACGTCGGTAGGCACGTGGTGCGGGAGACCGAGGTCACCGAGGCGGCTTGGGACGACGCCACGTCGACGTGGACCGTTCATGCGCGCGACCGCAGCGGTCAGACGACGACGCTCACGGCCCGCGCGGTGATCAGCGCCGTCGGACAGCTCGACCGGCCGCACGTGCCGCAGATCGACGGGCAGCACGAGTTCGCAGGTCCGGCGTTCCATTCCAGCCAGTGGGACCACTCGGTGGACCTGCGCGGCAAGAACGTCGCGATGATCGGTGCGGGCGCCAGCGGGTTCCAGATCGCACCCGCCATCGCGCCGGATGTCAACCGTCTCACCGTATTTCAGCGCACCGCGCAGTGGATGTTCCCGAATCCGAATTATCACGAGAAGGTCGGGCCCGGCGTGCAGTGGGCGCTGCGGCACCTCCCCTTCTACGGGCGGTGGTATCGCTTCCTGCTGTTCTGGCCGGGGTGCGACAAGGGTCTGGACGCGGCCCGCGTCGACCCCGACTATCCCGATCAGCAGAAGGCCGTCAGCGAGATCAACGAGATCACGCGGATCATGTTCACCGAGTGGATCACCAGTCAGGTCGGCGACGATGCCGACCTACGGGCCAAGGTGGTGCCCGACTATCCGGCCACCGGAAAGCGCACTCTGCAGGACAACGGCAGCTGGCTGAAGACGTTGACGCGTGACAACGTCGAATTGGTGCGCACCGGCGTCGATCACATCGAGGCCGACGTCGTGGTCACTGAGGACGGCACCAGTTATCCGGCCGACGTCATCGTGTACGCCACCGGTTTCGAGCACACCAAGATGTTGTGGCCCATGACCATTCGGGGTCGGGGCGGCGAGATCCTCAGCGAGCGCTGGGGGGAGAGGCCCTCGGCGTATCTCGGCATCACGATTCCCGACTATCCCAACTTCTTCTGCATGAATGGCCCCGGCACCTGGCTGGCCAGCGGCGGCAGCCTGATCTTCCACTCCGAGTGCCAAATGCGTTACATCACCCAATGTCTGGAGTTCCTCATCGAGGGTGGGCACTCGACGATGGAGCCGACGGTCGAGAAGACGGCGGACTGGCACCAGCGCAGCCAGGCGGAGATGAGCAGGATGGTGTGGTCACAGCCGACTATCAAGCATTCGTTCTTCAAGAACCGCTTCGGCGAAATCCACACGCTCAGCCCGTGGCGTCTCGTCGATTACTGGAGTTGGACCCGTGAACTCAATCCCGCCGATTTCGTGATCCGCTAGCTCACTTGTCCGTCGCGAGCTGGGCCCACACCGCGAGCAGACGCAAAAACCCCCGACACGCCGGGTAATCGGGGCGTTTTACGTTCCCCTACCTGCGGTGTGGGCCCAGCTCGCCGTATCTCCGCTAGATCAATTCCCAATTCATGTTCTTCGCGAAGGCGCGGGCATCGTCGGAAATGGTGCCGAGTTCGTGGCTGCGCTGGACGTACTGCTGGATCATCAGCATGAAGTTCATCGGGTTGTAGGCGTCCTCCTCGTAGCTCCACTTGTCATCGCCCGCGTATTCCAGCACCGTGATGACCGGCGCCCCATGGACACTGCCGTCGCCGGGATCCCGCATCGTGTTGATGTTCTTGAAGATGACCCAGCCCTTGTCGGTGTCGATGGAGTACCACTCCACCGGATAGGCCGGCATCTCGCTGCCAGGGAAAGTGTTCATCGTCGAGACGATCCACTCGCGGATGTTCTCGCGGCCCTCCATGTTGCCGAGCGCATGCTCGACGTACTTCGCGTCCTCGGTGAAATGGTCGGCGTAACTGGACCAATCCCACGTCCTGCCGACCTCGACGACTGATTCCTGGTATCGGCGCCAGGCTTCCTCGAGCTCCTCGCGTGACCACTTACCCATCTGAGACTCCCTCGGCTCGCGGAACAAAACTAGAACCTGTTCTACCAAATACGGCCCTGCGGGGGAGCGCTTTTCACCGCCACTCACGCGCCTCCGCGTTAGTGTCGCTGCCATGACTCTCGGTATCGATCAGCAGGTGCTCGCGCAGATGGCGCCGTTGTTTGCGGCGCTTGGCGATGCGGAGGCGCCGCCGGTCGGTGACGTCGAGGCGCGGCGCGTCAGCGGTCACCGGATGTTCGACCTCGTCGCCTCCGGCCGTACCCCCACCCCAGGAGTCGACACCGCGCGGCACACCATGACCGCCGCCGACGGTGCGTCGCTGGATCTCACGTGGTATTTCCCCTCCGGTGGCGCGCAGACCGGTAGCGCGGCGCTCTACCTGCACGGTGGCGGAATGATTTTCGGCCTCGAACACCTTGGTGACCTTTACGACCAGGCCGTGCGCGATTACGTCGCCGCCTCGGGTGTGCCGATGCTCGTCCCGGACTACCGGGTGGCTCCCGAACATCCTCATCCGACGCCGGTGGAGGACTGCTACGGCGCGCTGGTCTGGCTGGCCGAGCATGCGTCGGACCTCGGAGTCGACCCGACGCGTGTCGCGGTGATGGGCGACAGCGCCGGCGGGGGCCTGGCCGCAGGCGTGGCGCTGATGGCGCGAGACCGCGGCGGCCCCGCGATCGCACAGCAGTTGTTGATCTATCCGATGCTGGACGATCGGCCCACCACACCGGATCCCCAGCTGCAGCCGTTCTTGACGTGGACCTACGACGACAACGTCACGGGGTGGGGCGCGCTGCTTGGCGGCGCGGTCGGTGGCGACTCCGTGTCGCCGTATGCGGCACCGGCGCGTGCCGATGACCTCACCGGCCTGCCCGACACTTACATCGACGTCGGCGACCTCGACATCTTCCGCAACGAGGACATCGCCTACGCCGGCCGACTCGCCGACGCGGGCGTCCCGACGGAGTTACACGTGTATCCCGGTTGCCCGCATGCGTTCGAGGCGCTCGCGGACGAAGCCGCGGTGTCGCACCGGGCGATCAGCGACCGCATACGTCGCCTCCGCGCACTCTAGGCGGCGTCTTCCTCGACGACGGCCTTGATCCGCTCCAGCGTCTTGCGCATATCGCGGATGTTGCGGCGGCGGCGCAGTTGTCCTCCGAACAGTGAGAACAGCTTCATGGGGAGCGAGTCGTCGAGGCGGAAAGATTCGGTCACTTCGGTGCCGCCATCGACCGGCGTGAGCTTGTAGTGCCAGTTGTTGAGCGCCTTCTCGCCGGCCAACACGGCGAACCCGAATTCGCGTCCCGGCTCGCAGGCGGTCACCTTGCACTTCGTCCAGTACACCGGGCCGATCTCGTTGCGTTTGACGTGACCGCGAAAGCGCGCGCCGAGTGCCGGACCTGTCGCTCCGCCGAGCCATTCGGCTTCCATCACCTCGGGTGAGAAGCGGCCGGTATTGCGCACGTCGGCGATCAGCTCCCAGATCTTGTCCGCAGGAGCCGCCATGAACACCGTCACCGATCCGTCCACGGCTTACCCCTTCTCCAGTAATGTCCTTTGTTATCAGGCATTTTCGCACCGTAGCATTGCGGCAGAGTCCAGGAGGCGCGGTGTGAAGATTCGCTTCGGTGTCGGATTGGGTGCCGAGACGGGCCCTGAGGAACTGTCTGCGATCGTCGACCATCTGGAGGCGACGGGCGTCGATTCGTTGTGGTTCTCCGAACTCGTCTACAGCAACGCGGTGGATCCGTTCATCGGCATGGCGCACGCCCTGGCGCGCACGCGTCACCTGAAGGTCGGGACGTCGGTCGTGGTGCTCCCGGGGCGACACCCGGTGCTGGTGGCAAAACAGTTGGCGTCACTGGCGGCGCTCGCCCCCAAGCGGGTGTTGCCGGTGTTCGGCCTGCGATCCGCCATCCCCGCCGAGCGCGAGATCTTCGTGGTTCCCGACGGAGAGCGCGCCGCTGTTTTCGACGAATCGCTGCGGCTGCTGAGATCGGCTCTGGAACACGACGATGTGTCGTTCGCCGGCGACTACTTCTCCGCGAGTTCGGTCGGTGTCGCACCCCGCCCGGTCAACCCGCTGGACCTCTGGCTCGGCGGCTCGGCGCCCGCGGGGTTCCGGCGCATCGGGCGCCTGGGCGACGGCTGGCTGGGCAGCTTCCTCACCCCAGCCGAAGCACGACGTGGCCGCGAGCAGATCGAGCGGGCAGCGGAGGAGGCCGGCCGTGAAATCGAGGCGGACCATTTCGGCATCAACCTCGCGGTCTCCGACGGCCCGTTGCCCGACCAGCTCGTCGAAGCGGTCCGTCGCCGCCGACCCGATTTGGACCCAACCGAACTCGTCGCTGACAGCTGGTCGCGTCTGCACCATCAGCTCGACGCCTACCTCGAGGCCGGCCTGACCAAGTTCGTCATCCGGCCCGCTGGGACCCGCACAGCGGAGTTCATCGACCGCTTCGTCACCGAACTTCTTCCCCGCCAGAACTGACGTCACGCCGCAGCGTGAACCGGCTCGGCCGCGCACCCGTGTTTAGAAGTGTGTCGTCGCGACGATTCATGCGCTGTGCCCGGGGAGCTAAGGAGTTCGATATGGCCGTTCGATTCGCACGGATAAGCCGGACGTTGGGGGTTGCCGCCGTCGCGGCGGTGCTGGCACTGGCTCTGGTCAGCCCGCCCGCCGCTGTCGCCGACGACCGCCTGCAGTTCACCGGGACGACGCTGTCGGGCGCACCGTTCTCGGGGGAGAGCCTGGTGGGCAAGCCGGCGGTGCTGTGGTTCTGGACGCCGTGGTGCCCGTTCTGCAACGCCGAGGCACCCGGTGTCAGCCAGGTCGCCGCGGCGAATCCCGACGTGACCTTCGTCGGCATCGCGGCCCGGTCCAGCGTGGCGGACATGCAGTCCTTCGTCTCGAAATACAACCTGAACTTCACGAACCTCAACGACGCCGACGGTGCGATCTGGGCGCGCTACAACGTGCCGTGGCAACCGGCCTACGTCTTCTACCGTTCCGACGGCTCGTCGACGTTCGTGAACAACCCGACATCGGCGATGCCGCAACAGGAACTCACCGACCGGGTGGCCGCGCTCGCGTAGACACGTGGACCAAGATCTGGTCAGTCTGGCGTTCGCCGCCGGTCTGGTCGCTGCGCTCAACCCGTGCGGATTCGCCATGTTGCCCGGCTACCTGGCACTGGTGGTGCGCGGCGAGGACACCGGTGAGCGCGGTGCACTGACGGCGTTGGGCCGCGCCGTCATGGCGACGGTTGCGATGACGCTGGGCTTTGTCGCGGTGTTCGGTGCGTTCGGCCTGTTGACGGTCGCCGCGGCCGCGAGCGTGCAACGCTACCTGCCCTACGTCACCGTCACGATCGGTGTTGTCCTTGTCGCCCTGGGCATTTGGCTGCTACTGGGCCGCGAGATCCACGTGTCGACACCGCGCAGCCGTTGGGCGCCGACCACCCGACTGAGTTCAATGTTCGGCTACGGGCTCAGCTACGCGCTCGCATCGCTGTCCTGCACGATCGGCCCGTTCCTCGCCGTCACCGCAGCTGCCTCTCGCGTCGGCGCGGTGCCGACGGGGGTGCTCGTCTACGCCGCGTACGCAGGCGGTTTCACGCTGGTGGTCGGCGCACTCGCGGTCGCGGCGGCGCTGACGAGCACCGCCGTCGCCGACCGGATGCGCCGCATCGTGCCGTACGTCAATCGGATCGGCGGGGCGCTGCTCGTGATCGCCGGCCTCTACGTGAGCTACTACGGCCTCTATGAGGTGCGTCTGTTCACGGGCGACGGCGACCCCGACGACCCGGTGATCGCGATCGCCGGGCGCGTGCAAGGGGCGATCGCCGGGTGGGTCCACCGGAACGGCGCATGGCCGTGGATCGCCGTGCTGATTGTGCTGACGGTCGCCGCGTTGCTCGTCGTGTGGCGGACGCGAATCAGCGCGACACGTCGCCGTGCAGATCGGGCCACGGCGGGCGACGGATCATCGCCACGCCGGTAAGCGCAACGGAGACGATTCCGACGAAGATGCCCGCCAGCGTGATCCAGGTGGCGTCGACCGCGGGTATCCACTTGGCCTTGCCGTCCTTGACGACAAACACACCGAGCGCTTCGCCGCGCATTTTGGCCACCGGAATGACCGTCGTGCCGTCCGCGGTTTCATAGGGCTGCCCGTAGGCACGTGCTGCATCGGATTCCGCGTTGCCGCGCAGTGCCGAGACGTCTCGAAGGTTCATGCCTTCATGCCTACTCGAGCGGCTGGGACAGGGGAAGTCTGGCGCTGCAGGTCGCGTGACCAGTATTCGCCGATAAGGTCGTGCCCGAAGCTGTGGTGTGCTTCGCGGCGATCGCACCGGAAACCGGCGCGTTCGTAGATCCGGCGAGCGGTCACCAGAACGTCGTTGGTCCACAACGTGATTCGTGCATAGCCCGACCGCTTCGCGAACCTAAGGCACTCGTCGACGAGCCGTGTGCCGACGCCGAGGCCGCGGGCCCGCGGCTCAACGAGCAGCAGCCGAAGCTGTGCCGTATCGGGTTCGTCGGCGGCCGTGCAGAACACGCAACCGACGCGAGCGCCGTCCAGCTCCGCGATCCAGCAGGCCTCGCGCCCGGCGTCACGACGTTCGGCGAAGTCGGCGACGACACGGGCGACCAGTGTTTCGAACGTGTCATCCCACCCGTACTCCGCGGCGTAGCGCGCGCCGTGACGCTCCACCACCCAACCGAGGTCGCCAGGCTCGGGCGGGCGAATGATCACGCTCGTGTGCGGTCCAGGGGCGCCGAGCACGCCTTTGATGCGGCGCATGGATGTGACGAGTTCCTGACGCTGGGTGTCGTCCAACGGGGTCAACAGGGCATCGATCGCCTGGGCCTGCAACTGGTCGAGTTCGGCGAAGGCGCGCCTGCCCTCGTCCGTCAGCCGGATGGTCTGACGACGGCCGTCGTCCGCGGACCGCTCCCGAACGATCAGACCGGCGGTGCTGAACGCGCCGAGGATGCGGCTCAGATACCCGGCGTCGAGATCGAGTGCGCCCCGCAGGTCCGATGCGGACGGCCCGCTGTTGTGCGCCAGCTCGTAGAGCACCCTGGCCTCGGTCAGACCAAATGTCGAACCCGCGAGGTCCGGCCGCAACAGGCCGAGGACCCGGGTGTAGAAGCGGTTGAACCCACGGACTTCGTCGACGATTTCCGCCATAGTTGATACGGTCAACCAATTAGTTGCTTACGTCAACTGGTTTATAGTCACCAGTGCGGGAGAATATTCGCTGGCGTCAGTTTCTGAATCGACACGACGTGCGGCATCTCTGGCGAGACCAAACTGGGTTGTCTTATGTACTGTGCGTAAACTGCCCAGATATCGGGGGAGGCACCCGCACCGGGTGGGGGCCTCGCACATGTTCGGAAAATCGATAAACGTCAGAGGCTAAAACTTGCCAGATTCGACCAGCGACGCCCAGGACCTCAAGCCGCACTTTGAGAACGTGCAGTCGCACTACGACCTGTCGGACGAGTTCTTCCGCCTGTTCCTCGATCCGACGCAGACATACAGCTGCGCCTACTTCGAGCGTGATGACATGACGCTGGAGGAGGCGCAGATCGCCAAGATCGACTTGTCGCTCGGCAAGTTGGATCTACAGCCCGGCATGACGCTTCTCGACATCGGCTGCGGTTGGGGCGCCACGCTCAACCGCGCGCTGGAGAAGTACGACGTCAATGTCATCGGCCTCACCTTGAGCCAGAACCAGAAGGCTTACGTGGAGAAGGTCTTCGCCGCCTCGCCCAGTACCCGCACCAAACGTGTGATGCTGCAGGGGTGGGAGCAGTTCGACGAACCGGTTGACCGCATCGTGTCGATCGGCGCCTTCGAGCACTTCGGACGCGACCGTTACGACGACTTTTTCAAGAAGGCCTACGCCGTGTTGCCCGATGACGGGGTGATGATGGTGCACACCATCATCAAGCCCGAGGACAAGGAATTCCTGGACCAGGGCCTGAAGCTCACCATGAGAATCGTCAGATTCTCGAAGTTCATCATGGACGAGATCTTTCCCGGCGGCGACTTGCCCAAGCCCTCTCAGCTCGAGAGCCACGCCGCCGAGGCCGGCTTCCAGCTCAAACGCGCCCAGCGGCTGCGCATGCACTACGCGCGCACGCTGGACATCTGGGCGGAGAAGCTGGCGGCCCGCAAGGATGAGGCCATCGCGATCCAGTCCCAAGAGGTCTACGACCGGTACATGAAGTACCTGACGGGGTGTGCCGATCTTTTCCGTGAGGGTTACACCGACATCTGCCAGTTCACCCTGGCCAAGGGCTAGCGTCGGCGCAGTCGGCAGCATCCTCGGCGCTACCGTATTCCTTTGCGCCGCTTGACCCTCCGCATCGCTCGCACGCCCATCTCATGGCGGGACCCTCCGCGGCGAAGGTCGGTTGATGGCCGAACACCCGGCAGCGCGGTCAGGTCAGCGCGATTTTGCCGCCACTTCAGTGATGGCGTCGATCACCGCCGACGGCGCATCCAGCGAGACGAAGGTGCGCGCATCGGACACCTCGATCAGCGTCGAGTTCGGGAACTGGGCGGCCAGTCGGGCGCCGAGCGCGGGGGTGAAGGCCCGGTCGCGCTGACCCCAGACGATGCTGACCGGCTTGGTGAAGCGGTGCAGCCGCGTCGACACGTCGGTCAGGTCGGTCTTGGCGACCGCCCGCAAGAGCCGCGCGAGGTCGCGCCGGATCCGGACGTCCGTGCGGGCCGGCTCCAACCACGACGCCGTCAGGTGCGGATCGGGCTTGAGAAGCAGCCCGAAGCCGAGCGGCGAGTGCCGCAGCGCCTTGATCCGCATCTGCTCGAACAGCACCTTGATCGACACGGGCCCACGCAGGAGCGCGAACACGAAAGTGAACGGGAACGGCGGACACTTGTCGAACGCATCGCAGTTCGTCAGGACCAGCCGCCCGACGCGGTCGGGATACGCGTCGATGACCAACTGACACAATCCGCCGCCGGTGTCGTTGCCGACGAGCGTGACGTCGGACAGGCCGAGCCGGTCGATGAAGTCGCGGATCATGGATGCCACCGACTGTGGTGAGAGTTCGGCGCCGGGGTTGACCGGAATCGTGTGCGAGCCGAGGGGCCAGTTCGGCAGATAGCAGCGGTAGCCCTGGCGTGCCAGGCCGTCGGCGACGCGGTCCCACAGCCTGCTGTCGACCAGGATTCCATGCACGAAGACCACGGGCGGATGCGGCGAATCCTCCGGACCCAACACGCGATAGTCGATGGTGGCTTGATCCAGTGCGACCTGCGGCATGTTCGCTATCCTTCCCCTAACTTACAAACACTTGGTATGAAAGTTACGTGCAGACTGTATGAAAGTCAACGATCGGTCAGAGGCGCCGCCGACGACGCGGCGCACCCAGGCGCAGCGGACGGCAACGACACGTGCGCTGTTGATCGATGCCGGTCGAAAGCTGTTCGCCGACAAGGGCTTCACCGATGTCTCCACCCAGGCGATCGTGGCCGCCGCCGGGGTCACCCGCGGGGCGCTGTACCACCAGTTCGGCGACAAGGTGGGCCTGTTTGCGGCAGTGTACGAGCAGATCGAGCGGGATCTCGTCGAAGACATCGCCCGCCGGATCGCCGAACTCCAGCCCCTCGATCCGCTCGAGGCGATGCGGACCGGGGCCCGCTTGTTTCTCGACGGGTGCGCGGCGCCCGATGTACAGCAGATCGTCCTGATCGACGCCCCGGCGGTGCTGGGGTGGGACCGCTGGCGTGAAGTCGGTGTCAAGTACGGACTCGGGGTGATCGAGGGAATGCTCGCCCACGCGATCGCCGAGAAAGCCATCCCCGAACAGCCCCTGCGCCCCACGGCGCATGTGTTGCTCGGCGCGCTCGACGAGGCGGCGCTGTACGTGTCCCGCGCGGCCGACCCGAAGCGAGCGCGCAGCGAGATGGACGCCGTGTGTGAGCGGTTGATCAGTGGGATCGCCGGCGGCGGGTAGCTTCGCTCATGACCAGCAGTGGGTGGCTCCGGACACGACAGTCGAAGGCTCTGTTGTGGACTTCTCTCATGCTGTCGCTCGTGCTCGGGACGGCGCTCGTCGTGGTCGACCGGCAGGGAATCGATCTGCATGGCACGCCCCTGACCGACGATCAGGCGGCGCAGCAGGTGATCCATGCTGCCAGGCAGATCGTCGCCGAGGCGCAGCTAAAGGAGGCCGCCGGTGGCTACTCGTTCGTGTCGTGCGCAGACGAGAACGGGCCGCCCTACCAAGCGACCTTCTACATGAATTTCCGTCTGCTGCACGATGACTGGCCGCGGTATCTGGACGACGTTGCCTCGACGATGATCCTCTACGGCTGGGTGGACGCACCCGCCAGGGCGGAGCACTTCGGGCGCAAGCTCACCAGCGGCGGGGTCATCGCCGAACTGCAACGCAACGTCGACGACTCGGCCTTCGCAACGATCCGACTCTACGGGGAGTGCCGAAATTTCGGGGATCACCGTAACGACAACCCGGCATGGACCGAGGTCAGTCTGTGACCGCGCTCAGGCTGCGTTGCAGTAGTACGTGATGCGCGTGGATATCGGCGACCTCGTCGAGGTCTTCAACGACCGCCCGTCGGATCACGACGTCCAACCGGTCTCCTCAGCAGGCGACCGGATGCGACTCGCAGTACGGCGTCTTACCCGGGAAGCGGTAGCGATGGTCGGCGACCCAGCGGTAGACCGCGTCCTGCGCCTGCCGGATGCCCGGTATGCGATAGACCAGGATCGGCACTCGGCTGCCGAGGGCAACCGATACCGCGGCATTCGCCGCCTCGGCGCCGGAGTAGACGGCGCCCGACTGGTCCAGCCAGCGCACGGAATCCAATAGCCGATCACCGGGTACGCCGAGGCGCTCGGCCACGTTCGGCGCCTGCAGCGGCTCCGTCTCGAGGTTGCCCGTCCGGTTGTGTCGGACCAGGAAATCGCGCGCCCGTGTGCACATTCCGCAGTTGCCGTCGAAGAACAGAGTTCCGGCCATGACCTCATTGTCCTCCCGGCGTCGCCAAGGCAACACCTGCCGGGACCGACATCACAATCCGCGGCGAAACTAGCGCGCAGGCGGACCTGGGGGTGGGGCGCTCGGGGCGGCGTCGCGGCGACGTGCGGCCATCCCGCCCAGCGCTTCGAACACCACCCGATGCGCAGCGTTGACGGTGAGTTCGGCGTGGTCGTAGGCGGGCGCCACCTCGACGACGTCGACGCCGACGACGTCGTGCTCGCGACAGAGTTGCCGCACCAACCGCAGCAGATCCGCGGTGGTGATACCCCCGGGCTCCGGCGTGCCGGTGCCGGGCGCGTGCGCGGGGTCGAGGACGTCGATGTCGACGGAGACATACAGCTTCTCCGCCTTGGCCAGCGCCTCGTTCACGGCGTCGCGCATGACCTCCTTGAAGCCGCGATCCCAGATCTCCTGCATGGTGTGCCATGTCATGCGTTGCTCTTGCATCCACTCGAAGGTGTCCTGCGGCGGCCAGTAGCCGCGAAGCCCGACCTGGACGAAGTGACTGCCGGGCACCGCGCCGGATTCGATGAGCCGACGCATCGGGGTGCCGTGGCTGGCCAGGTTGCCCTCGATTTCGTCGGCGGTATCGGCGTGTGCGTCGAAGTGCACGATGCCGACGTTGCCGTACCCGTGCACGTCGGCCACGGCGGTCGCGGCGGGCCAGGTGATCGAGTGGTCGCCACCGAGGATGACCGGCACGATGCCGCGGGAGGCGATCGCGTGCACGCGCCCGCGGATGTTGTTGTGCGAGACCTCGGTCTGTCCATGGGGGCAGTACGCGTCGCCGAAGTCGACGACTTCGAGCCATTCGAAGATCTCCAGCCCGAGATCCAGGTGGTAAGTGCCCGGCTCGTAGGCGGTGGCCCGGATGGCCCGGGGACCGAATCGCGCACCCGGCCGGTTGGTGGTCCCGACGTCGAACGGTGCGCCGACGATCGCCACGTCGGGGCGCCACGACTCAAGCTGTTCGACCTCGGTGAGGAACGGGCGGTGCCCGAACGACGCCACACCGGCGTAGGCCAGTTCTAGCTGCTCGACCATCCCCGGCGGAAGATCTCGTTGGTGACCGTGATCGTGCCCCATCCCTTGACCGTACCGTCCCCTGCCTTCGGCGTGGGCCCAAGTCGGTGGCTCACTCGGACGCGTTACGCGCTTGACGCTCAACCGAAGTCAGCGCGTCGCGCAGCGTCGGCGGAATCTGGCGTTTGGCCCAGTCGTCGGTGGAGACCACCACATAGACGTTGCGGCCACGCACTGCGGCCTGCTGCTCGGTGTCGCCGTCCTTGCTGCGCCACACCGTGAAGCCGAGGGTGAAGCTTGTGGATCCGATTGCCTCACAGTGCACCTCGACCCGTACCGAGTCGCGCCACCTGACCGGGCCCTTGAAATCGATCTCGCTGTGCACGACCTGGATGTCGTGTCCGCCGGCGATCAAGCCCGGGTAGGTGACGTCCAGGTGGTCGAGGAACGCCGTACACGCCTCGTCGAACCAGGTGAGGTAGTGACCGTTGAACACCACACCCTGTTGATCGACCTCTGCGTAGCGCGGCACGATCGGCAACGAAAACGAGACCACGGCATCACCCTAGGCGGGGGTGCTGGCAACCGCGGAGCATAGTCGACAAGACTGAGTCGGTGGACATGGTGACCGTCGATGACATCAGGTCGGCGGCAACGCGGATTCGCGCGTTCGCCGTGCGCACCCCGCTGCTGCAGGCCTTGTGGGCCGACGAGGACAGGCCACTGTGGATCAAGCCGGAGAACCTCCAGCCCATCGGTGCGTTCAAGGTCCGCGGGGCGTTCAACGCCATCGGCAACCTCGATGAATCCGTCCGCACCCGCGGCGTCGTCGCCTATTCCAGCGGCAACCACGCTCAGGCCGTGGCGTACGCCGCTGCGGTATACGCGATTCCGGCGCACATCGTCATGCCGAAGGAGACCCCGGCGGTCAAGATCGACGCCACCCGCGCGCACGGTGCCGAGGTGGTGCTCTGCGAGGCGGGCCAGCGCGAGCGAGTTGCGGCCGAGGTGCTCGAAGAGACCGGCGGGGTGTTGGTCCCGCCGTTCGACCATCCTGACATCATCGCCGGGCAGGGCACGATCGGCCTGGAGATTGCCGAGGACCTGCCGACGGTCGAGAACGTGCTCGTCCCGGTCAGCGGCGGCGGCCTGGCCTCCGGGGTCGGCACGGCAATCAAAGCGCTGTGCCCGCACGCGCGGGTGTTCGGCGTGGAACCCCAACTCGCCGCCGACACAGCCGAAGGACTCGCGAAAGGCCACCGAGTCGACTGGTCGATCGAGGACCGGAATCGCACCATCGCCGACGGTCTTCGGTCACAACCGTCGGAGTTGACGTTCGCCCATCTGCAGAAGGTCCTCGACGGCGTGATCACGGTATCGGAGAGCGAGATTCGCAGTGCCGTACGGGAACTCGCACTGAAGGCACATCTGGTGGGCGAGCCCAGCGGCGCGGTCGCGCTGGCCGCCTACCGACAGGCCCGAACACCGCCGGGCCGCACCGTGATGGTGCTCTCCGGTGGGAACATCGAACCCGACGCGCTGACCGACATTCTGGCGGGGTAGCGCGTCAGTGCACACCCTCCATCAACCGACTGATCCAGGGCGACAGCGCGAATACGACGACACCGGCGGCGATGGCGACCCCGCCGAGGATGCCGAAGTAGGCGAACTCGCGGGCCGGATCGTAATAGCCCGACAGCACACCCGACATCGCCGTGCCCAGACCGACGGAAAAGAAGTACAGCGCCATCATCTGCGCCCGAAATGCTTCGGGCGCAAGCTTTGTCGTGACGGAGAGCCCGATCGGCGATAGCAGCAACTCAGAGATCGCGAACACCGCCATGATGCCGACCACCAACAGGGCCGGGACCGCCCGGCCCGTCGTGCCGGCCATCGGTAGGAACAGCAGGAACGCCAGTCCCATGCCCATCACGCCGTAGGCGAACTTTCGCGGGGTGGTGGGTGCACGCGTACCGAGTCGTGTCCACATGGCCGCGAACACCGGTGAGAGCAGGA
Source organism: Mycobacterium sp. (assembly GCA_044508395.1). GTDB lineage: Bacteria > Actinomycetota > Actinomycetes > Mycobacteriales > Mycobacteriaceae > Mycobacterium. The sequence continues at coordinate 52,325 of JBIQHU010000018.1, forward strand.
TGATCCACACCGGTTCGATCGAGCCGATCCAGCTCGACGGGGCGGTCCAACCGAAGATCGACCAGTTCATCCGCTCGTCCGAGTAGACCGCGAGCACGGTGAAGATCTGCTGGAACAGCGACCAGAACACCGCATTGGCAATGAACAGCGGGATGAACGCCCGCAGCCTCGTCCGTTCGATCGGCACGACCTTCGCGCTCGTCAGCATCACGACGAAATAGACGATTGACGCCGCGACGATGACCCCAGTCGTGACCTGCGACAGATTCGACAGCTTCACCAGACCGGTGGCGAACGCCGCGACGATCACCGCAACGATTAGGACGCCGAGACCTGCGACCCGACCAATGGCGCTGCGGGGCAACGGGTTCGGGACAGTGCGGCCATGGTCGCCGAGGTTGCGCCGGAAGATGACGTATTGCGTCAGTCCGAGGGCCATACCGACGGCAGCGGCGCCGAACCCCCAGTGGAAGCCGATTCGGGTCTGCAGCAGGCCGGTGACGAGCGGTCCGATGAACGCGCCCAGATTGATGCCCAGATAGAACAGCGTGAAGCCGCCGTCGCAGCGCGGGTCGCCCTTCTCATACAGCGTGCCGAGCAGCGACGACGCATTGGCTTTCAGCGCGCCGGACCCCAGCGCCACCAACACCAGACCCACCGCGACACCGGCGAGATCCGGTATGACGGCGAGCGCGATGTGGCCGCACATCACCACCACGCCTCCGTAGAGGACGGTGCGCTCCATGCCGAGCACCCGGTCGGCGATCCAGCCGCCGAGGACCGTGGACAGGTACACCAGGCCGCCGTAGGCGCCGACGATGCCGGTCGCGGTGGCCTTGGGCAGTTCGAGGCCACCGTCGGTCAGCGAGTAATAGAGGTAGTACCCGAGGATCGTGAGCATCCCGTAGAACGAGAATCGTTCCCAGAGCTCGACGCCGAACAGGTTGGTCAGGCCGATGGGATGACCGAACACGGTGCGCCCTGCGGGGCCGCCTCCGATTCGTCCCGCAGCATGTTCCGCAGTTGCCATGGGGCCACGATGCCACCCGCGCCGAATTTCGGTGACGGATCGAGTGAGTCGAATTTCGGGCAAAGGTGCTGCTGGAGGACTTGCAGCGCATTCCAGAGCCACAGCACATCCGGACCCGGCGAGCTCGTCGGCCCGACCAATGCCCGGTGAGCCGAAGCTTGCGGGCGCGGGTAAGGTCACCCCGGACAGGTGGACTTTCAGAAGGGCAAGAGTGGACACCGTACTCGGTTTGTCGGTGACGCCGGCCGCCGTGGGTCTGGTTCTCGTTGAGGGGCACGACGCCGACGGCTCCACGGTTGACCGCGAGGCATTTGAGATCGTGTCCGGCCGGCATGCGACGCCCGGCCAGGCGTCGGATCAGGCGGCCGCGGCCGTCCTGCGGACCGAGGCCATCGCGGCCTCGCGAGGGCAGCGGCTCCATTCGATCGGCGTCACCTGGAGTGACGGCGCCGCAGCCGAGGCCTCATTGCTGCTGAAGTCGTTGTCCGAATGCGGATTCGACAACATCGTGCCGGTGCGGCTGCCCGAGGCGACGGAAGCGCTGGCGTGGGGTATTTCGGATGTTCTCGGATACCAGGTCACCGCTGTCTGTGTAATCGAGCCCGACACCGTGATCATGCTGATCGTCCACGAGGGCCTGGGGGCCGTTCAGACGGCCGTCAACCATGCCATTGACACCGAAGAGGCGTTGCTCCGGTGGTTGAGCACGGTTTTCGCCGGTGCCGACTGGCGGCCTGAGGCGCTTGTCGTAGTGGGTTCCGGCGGCGGTGTTCACTCGGTGATCCCGCGGCTCGAGGACATCTTGTCGGTGCCCGTGTTCGTACCTGCCGAGTCCGAGCTCGCCCTGGCGCGTGGCGCGGCGCTCGCGTCGGCGCACAACACCGCGTTCATCCAGATCGGTAAGGGCCAGATCGGTAGGCGCCAGAGTGAAAAGGGCCGTGCGCGGCCCGCGCGCCAAAGCCGTCGACCGCTGACGCAGACCGGCCCGCTGGCCATGCTGGTCGCCGGCGCGGTGACCTTCGTCGCGTCGGTGTCGGTGGCCGTCAGCATGGAGATGACGCCGGAGCGGGACACCGCGGTGCAGGAGCCGCGGCCCGCGGCCAAGGCCTCCCCGGACATCGCGAGCGCGGGGGTGCGCGTGGCGCTTCCCGAGACCCCACGGCCCGCCGCCATCCCGGAGCTCGTCGAAGAATTGCCGTTGCCCCCGCCGGAAGCCCCGCCCGTCGAGGCCGAGCTGCCGCCGGAGAGCATTGTCGAGGTACCGGCAGAACCGGTCGTCGCCTTGCCGGATGTCTCCGGACTGCCGCCGGAGGGGCCGGTGCTGCCCGCGCCGGGCCTTCCCGTCGAAGCGTTGCCGCCGGAAGGCGTCCCACCCGCACCCGGTCTGGTGCCCGCCCAGCCGACACCCGTGCCCCAGCAGCGGCCCGGTCTGCTGACCAGAATCAGGGACCGGCTGTCGAACATCGGCAGAAACGACGACCAGCAGCAGGCACCTCCGCCTGCCGCGCCGCTGCCGGCCGGGGCGCCGCAGGACCCCGCGGCACTCGCCCCGCCGGCGACCGAAACGCCACCGCTGCTACCGCCGCAGTGACGTCCGTCGGCACCGGCCCCGCGGTTCTGCGCCTGGTGCTGCGCATTGCGATCGTCGCGGCGGTGCTCATCGCCATGATCGCGGTCGAGATTTCGTCGCGGTCAGGGGTGATGTGGCGACTGTTCACGTTCACCTATCAGGCGAGCATCCTCGCTGCGGCGTACTACGCGTGGACCCTCGCCTGGCCCCGCGCCGACGCTCGGGTAGCGCTTCGCGGAGCGATCGTCCTCTACGTCGTGATCGCCGGTGTGGTCTGGAATCTGCTGCTGACCGGCCGCAGCATGGGCTACACACCCGCGAACATCCTGCTGCACGTCGTCGTACCCGTCCTGGCGCTTGCCGACTGGCTCCTCGTCGGGCGCGGTCGGGGACGGGTGTACTGGTGGCATCCCCTGGCCTGGCTGGCCTACCCCGCGGCATATGTCGTGCTGGCCGTGGTCGCCCTCAACGAGGCGGGCCGACGTGCGCCGTATTTCTTCCTGGACCCCGACAGTGCCGGGGTGGCCGCGGTGGTGCTCAACGTTTGTGTGCTGGGCGCCAGCGTGCTCGCCGCCGGCTATGCGTTGCTGGCGGTCAACCGACTGGCGACACCGGCCAGGATCGACGCCGTCTGAAACGTTCTGAACGGCGAATTCGATCACTGGTCGTAATGGATGACACCACCGACGACGACATGCGGGGCCGCCTGGAACTTGCGGAATCCGGGCTAACTCGTTCCAACGAACTAGGATTAAAGTGTGCTGAAACTTCGAATCGTGGCCGTGGTCGGCCTCATGTTGGCCGCGATGTCGGGGTCCGTCGCAACTGTCTCGGCGGGAGTCGCCCTCCCGACGGACGTGGTGAGCATCTCGCCGTCGGGCATGACCGTCGGTGTGGCCCATCCGATCACGGTGACCTTCGCCGGCGACGTCGCCGACCGCACGGCGGCCGAGCACAGTATCGAGATCGATTCACCGACGGTGCCGGTCGGAAAGTTCACCTGGCTCAACGATCGCGTTCTGCAATGGAACCCTACTGAGTTCTGGCCCGCATACAGCACCATCTCGCTGAGCGCGGGCGGCGTCAAGACAAGTTTCGAGACCGGAGGAGCCACGGTCGGCGTGGCCAGCATCAGCAACCACACCTTCACTGTCAGCACGGACGGCGAGGTGCTGCGCGAAATGCCCGCATCGATGGGCAAGTACGGGTTTGCGACGCCGGTCGGAAACTTCACCGCGCTGGAGAAGCAATCGACCGTGATCATGGATTCGCGGACAATCGGCATCCCGCTCGACGACCCGGAGGGCTACAAGCTCACCGTCTACGACGCGGTCCGGGTCACCTGGGGCGGGGTGTATGTGCACGGCGCACCATGGTCGGTTGGTTCCCAGGGCTACGAGAACGTCAGCCACGGCTGCATCAACCTCAGTCCGGACGACGCGGACTGGTACTACAACATGGTCCGGATCGGCGATCCGATCATCGTCGAGCCCTAGCCGTCGAATTCCCGGTTACGTTGCGGCCTCCGCGTGCAGGTTTTTCGCTGTAGGGGAGTTCTCGACGGCGGTCGGGTCGGGGTACGTCCGCAGCACCCGGTCTGCCGTCCCTGAACTGGTGACCGTGAACCAGTAGTGCTCATTCTTGTAGTGGTGGTTGCGGTGATTACGCCAGATCGCGCGGTAGATACGGGTTTTCGGCTTGTAGTCGGTGTGGATGAGGTAGTGGGTCCACTCGTAGCCGAGGCCTGCGAGCGCGATGCAGACCAGGTAGGTCAGGCCCATGCCGAGCCGTGGGAATGCCAGCAGCGCAACCGCGATCGCCAGCGGAAGTACCCATGTCGCAAGCGATTTCCACGGTATGAAGATCAGCGGGATGTTGCGCGGATCGGCATGGTGGGCTCGGTGCTCCCTCGAGAGCAACGGGTCAAGCGTCAGCTGGCCGACCCGCTTCGGCCGCCAGTGCAGGATGAACACGTGGATCGTCCACTCGAAGAACGGAAAGAGCGCGACCATCACCAGCGGGACGAGCGCATCGGTGAGCTGCCAGTCGCTCACGATGACACGAGCGACGCATGCGGCGACGAGCACGGCGCCAATCATCCAGGGGGAGGGGTGTTTAACGAATTCACGGGCGGCGTCCGCAAGGGTGAGCTTCCTGCGTGAGGTGGCGCTGGTCATGACTGGTCCTTCAGGTCATCGAGCGCTGTGAGAAGCGCTGTGGTCGCGGGCTCGAGCAGATCGTGGGCGGCTTGCCTGGCGCGTGCGGGATCACCTTCGGCGATCGCATCGGCCAGTTCGCGATACGCCTGCGGGCGGCCCACCTCGTCGGCCATCACAGCGGCGAGGGCGGGCAGCGCCGGCTCGTAGGTCGCGCGCAGCGTGTTGTACATCAGCCGGAACGCAATGGAATCCGCGCCGTCGACGACGTGATCCCAGAACGTCAGGGCGCAGCGCTGCTGTTCGACGGGATCGTTCTCGTCGGCCAGCGCGCGCAATGCGGCATCGAGAAGTCCGGCCAGTTCGGGGGAGCGACGCTGGGCCGCGAGCTCGGCGACCTTCGGGCCGTTGTGCAACCGGGTCTCCAGGATGCTGCGCACGACGGACACGTCGAGTTCGCCCGCGCGGATGAGCAGCCGGGGGAGCAGGTCAAGGCCTGCGTGGCGGCGGAAGTCGCGGACCGTCGTCGCATCGCCCTGCCGCACCTCGACCAGGCCCGCCGCGGTGAGGCGTTTGAGCGCCTCGCGAACAGCGGGCCGCGATACGCCGAGCACCTCGGCGAGCCTGCGCTCACTGGGCAGCGCTTCGCCGGGCTGCATCTCACCACTGAGTACCTCGGCGACGATCTGCTCGAAGACGTCTTCGGGCACCGATCGACGGTTCACCGGTTGAAGGGCCATGCCGCCAGAGTGCCAGGCGACAGGCCAGAGGTCAAGTGGTCAGACCAATAAATCAACCAGCGGCGAGTCTCGCCTTCATCGCCTCGGCCACCGCGAGGACGGCCTGCATCGGCCGCAGCATCACGGTGAACTCCTCGATGGCACCGTCCTCGTCGAGCCGGATGAAGTCGCACCCCTCCAGCTGCTTCTCACCGACCCTCGCCTTGAACATCAGCGCATGGTCCCGGTCCCCGTCGGCGCCGATTTCGCGGGTGTAGCGGAAGTCTTCGAACACATCGATGACGGCGGCCAGGATCTCGCGCATCGCCTCACGGCCCTCGTACGGCGTGAACACGACCGGACTGTTGAAGACGACGTCCTCGCGAAGCAGAGCGACGGCGGCGTCGAGGTCGCGGGCTTCGATTGCGCTGCGGAATGGATGCACCATGGGGCGCAGCTTAAGGGTCAGCAGTTGGCTTCGATGCGGAAGGTCGCCGTCACTGCCTTACTCGGGTTGTCGGTGAACGAACCGTCGGCCGACCCGGTGATCGTGAACTTCCCGCCGTCGCCCGTCACCTCGGCCTCGCCGATGCGCCCCTGCCAGAACGTGCCGGTGAAGCCGGCGAAATCCCGGAAATCGACCGACTGCACCGAGACCTCGCCATCGGTGTCCAAGAACGCGGTCAGAGTGGTCGGCTCGCCGGGCGTCTTGATGTTCCACATCCACCCGGTCTGCGTACAGACCACGGCATGGGCATCACCGGTGCTCTTGCCGTCGATGGTCACTTTCGCAGTGGTGCCGCCGAGAGCAGCCGGCGGCGTCGAGCAACCTGCCGCGGCGGCGGCCAGCGCGACGGCTGCCGCAGCAACGAGTCGATTGTCCATGTCGCCAGACTCTATTGGTCTTGACCGCTCACCACGTGCGTTTCACCGCAGCGCGGCGGCGGTCGCCTCGTCGGCGGGCAGAAACGCCTCGATCGACAGTTCCGCCGCGGTGAGATCGAGAGCGGTGCCGAACGTCGTCATCGTGGACAGGAAAGTGAGCAGCTGTCCCCGCGGGGTGTAAAGCTCCAACGGGACCGCGATCCCCCCGAGATCGCGGGTCCCGTCGGATCCGCCTGGATACGACTCGATTTCGGCCAACAATGCCGCCAGCTCATCGGATCCGCTGACCGCCGCCTCGCGTCGTAGCCGCTCGATGAGGTGGTGTCGCCACTGCGCGAGATTGCGTATGCGCGGCGCCAGCCCGTCGGGATGTAACGCGATGCGAAGCGCATTAGGTCGTTCGAGAAGACTCGGCGCGACGCCCTGCAGGAGCACTCCGGAGCCGGCGTTGGCGTGCACGATCTGCCAGCCCCGGTCCACGACCACGCAGGGGTACGGGTTGTACGCGTTGAGCACACGTTCGATGCCGTCGCGAACGGCGGCCATCTCCGGATCGTCGAGAGACCGTTCGCCGTACACCGGAGCGAGGCCGGCGGCCATCAACAACTGATTCTGTTCGCGGAGGGGAACGTCGAGTACCTCCGCGAGGCGCAACACCATGGCGCGGCTCGGGGTCGACCGGCCGGTCTCGATGAAGCTGACATGGCGGGCGGAGACGTCGGCCTCGATCGCCAGATCGAGCTGGCTCAGCCGGCGCCGTTGCCGCCATTCACGCATCAGCGCGCCGAACGGCGGGGACTGCACTTGGACGGTGGTCACGGGCTCAGTGTGGCGCAGCTCTGGGGTTACGGCCATTACGTGTCAGGTAATTGCGCCACTTACCTGAGGCGGAGACTGTGGAGGGTGTCAGTCAAGCCGAGGAGAGCGACCGTGCGCACCACATCATCCGTCGACCGCCCGATCCCGCGGTGGCTGCACTTCGTGCTGATCTCCGACCGCGCCGGTTCGTCTTGGTACATCGGCCTTGGCTTCTTCTTCGCCCCGGTGCTGGTGCTGATCTCGCCGTGGCCGACCGTCACCCTGATCGCATGGGTCGTCATCGCCCTCGTGGGCCTCTGGCTGGGTCTGCTTGGCATCGCCATGGCGACGGGGCTGGCCATGGCTATGCGGTCGAACGTCGAGATCCCCGAGGAGTACTGGCGCTCGCTGGTCGACTACCCGGTCAGGTAGCGCCCGCGCCGGTGTAGTCGACCTGCCAGTGCTTGATCCCGTTCAGCCAGCCCGACCGCAGCCGCTCCGGTGGCGAAATCGGTTTGAGGTTGGGCATCTCGTCCGCGATCGCGTTGAAGATCAGGTCGATCGTCATCCTGGCGAGGTTCGCGCCGATGCAGTAGTGGGCTCCGGTACCGCCAAATCCGACGTGTGGGTTGGGATCTCGCAAGATGTTGAAGGTGTAGGGGTCGTCGAACACGTCCTCATCGAAATTGGCCGAGCGGTAGAAGATGACCACGCGGTCACCCTTCTTGATCTTGACGCCGCCGAGCTCCGTGTCCTCCAGCGCCGTGCGCTGGAAGGAGGTGACGGGGGTAGCCCAGCGGACGATTTCGTCCGCCGCCGTCGCGGGCCGCTCCCGCTTGAAAAGCTCCCACTGGTCGGGGAATTCGGTGAACGCCATCATCCCCTGGGTGATCGAGTTGCGGGTGGTCTCGTTGCCCGCCACCGCGAGCAGGATCACGAAGAAGCCGAACTCGTCGTCGGTGAGCTTGTGGCCCTCGACGTCGGCCTGGACCAGCTTGGTCACCAGATCCTCGCCGGGATTCTTGCTGCGCTCGGCGGCCATCTGCATGCCGTACATGGTCAGTTCGGCGGCGGCAGCTGTCGGATCGTTTCTGGCGTATTCGGGGTCCTGGTCGCCGACCATCTCGTTCGACCATTCGAACAGCTTCATGCGGTCCTCCTGAGGTACGCCCATCAGACCGGCGATCGCCTGCAGCGGCAGCTCACATGACACTTGTTCGACAAAGTCACCGGATCCCTCGGCGGCGGCCCGCTTGACGATGTCCCGCGCCCGGAGGCGGAGCTCTTCACGCAGCGACTCGATCGCCCGCGGGGTGAATGCGCGCGAGATGATCTTGCGCAGGTGGGTGTGATGCGGGGCGTCCTGGTTGAGCAGCACCACCTTGCCCGCCTCCAGCGATGCGGGATCGGCATCGTCGCGATACCGGGGCAGCGCGGTTTTCAGGTTGCTGGAGAACACGTCGCTGCGCCGCGACACCTCTTTGACGTCCTTGTGCTTGGTCACCACCCAGTAGCCAGTGTCACCGAAGGCGAGATTGCCCTTCTCCTGGTGCTGCCACCAGATCGGAGCCACCTTCCGCATATGGGCGAGCTCGTCGATCGGCAGCCGCTCGGCGTAGATGTCGGGATCGGTGAAGTCGAATCCGGGCGGAAGGTTCGGAGTTGGCATCGATGCACTCCTCGCATGACGTTGTCTAGTGCCGGTATTCCATTGCTACACCACAGATGGAGCCCGCTGCGGCCGGTTACAGAAACTCCGAAGTAGAACGTGTTCCCGCGGCACGGATTGTTTCCTCCGGTTGTTGACATGGGAACCAGGTGTAACAATTTTGACCGTCAAACGACGCACTCGGTAGGCCGAATTCGGGTCAGTACGCGGAAGGGGGCTTGGGTGGGAATCGACATCGAGGTACGGGCGGCGACGATGGCCACCGCCGGCGTGGCAGCACTCGCCGCACTGCTGGCCGGAGCTGGGTTCGCGCAGGCCGACCCGGGTGTTCCCGGTCCTCCTCCGCCGCCACCCGCGATATTCGCTCCGCAGGCCGCGGCGCCCGCCCCCGCTGCTCCGATGGCCGCCCCAGCTCCAGCTGTGCCGAGCGCCCCTGCTCCCGCCGCTCCCGATGCGCTCGCGCCGCCGCCTGCCGTACCAGCGGCCGCCGATCCTGCGCCGTCCGCGGAGGTCCCGCATCTGGTGAGCCCTGAAAACCTGCCGCCGGGCACCACGTTGTCCCCGGCCGGTCCGCAAAGCACCGGCGGGTCGTACCTGCGCGAACTCTGGCACGCAGTTCAGACGCAGGAAGTCAGCGGCAGGGACGCGCTGCTGCTGTTGACGCAGCGGCCGCTCAGCGCGAACACCCCTCGGCCTGGACTCTCCGCGAATCCGGTGCAACAGACACCCCCGGCGGCGCCGGCACCGCCTCCCGGTGAACCGCTGCCGCCTGCTCCTGCCCCTGCGCCCGTGCCTACGCCCCCGCCGCCCGCCGGCTAGCCATCTCGAGAATGGACCGCACAGTTCGCACGTGTGCGGCCTCGATGGATGACCACAGCTTCCGGGCGACCGCATTGTCGTGGCGGACAAGGGTGGCGAACAACAGCCCATTCTCTTGACGCCGCAGTAACAGCTCACCTGGCATGCCAATGCGCGAGTCGGCGCCGAGCAGCACGAAATCGCCATCGGCGGCGCGTATCTGCCAGCCGAGCACCGACCGGCCGGAACCGGGCAGGCTGACCTTCAGCCCTATCGCCGACCACGCGGAGAGCAGACGCAGCCGGACGCTCGCCGGTGCGTCCTCCAGGATCACCCGCATCCACTCTTCGGCCCGACGGCTGTCCGGCGCATCGACATCGACGATGAACGCATCCTCGTAATCGATGCGTCCGAGCCTGCTCGACGACCTGGCGAGGGCATCGGGTGTGACTTGGCGCACTCGGGCTTCGTCTGCCTGGGTGTTGATCATCGCTACCTTCCTTCGGGTTGTGTAGAGGCGCTGGGCCGTTCGCGCCAGAGCCGACCGATGTCGCGCATCATCAGCGGGTAGACGATCAGGTGGCGAACCGGCGCTATCGCGGCCAGATAGGCCACGCCGAGCGCGCCGTTGGGGCGCACGAGGACCGCCATTTGTCCGCGAAAACCGCCCGGACTGTCTGCCGGGTCGGGCACCCAGCCGACGTGCAGCACGCCGTGCACCGTCTGGTTGGCGATCTCCATCGCCAGCTCAGAGTCGGTCAGATACAGCGGTTTGAAGGGGGACTGGTCGGACACGAAACCCGTTGGGGTGTCGCGAAGGTCGGATGGCAGCCGACCGCGCAGCGTCTCGACTCGCGCTCCGAGCCCGCTCTCCGGCCGGTCGAGGCCGAGTATCCGACCGATGGTCCAGCGGATGGCGAACAGGGCCCGTACGACGGGCGAGGTTCGGTTCGGATCGAATGTGGACCACAAGTCGACCAGCCGTGAGAAGCCGTCTGCATCACCCGGCGTGGGCAGTGCCCACACGTCGAGCACCTGAAAGTCCTTTGTGATGGCGTGGATCCGCCATGGCCGGGTCGTGTGCTCGCGGTTGGCGAGTGGCGCGCAACCAAACATACAGTACTGTATGCTTGACGGAACGTCGTCGTCAACCCCTTGTCACGAATTGGAGAGACATGGTCGCCAAGACCCGCACGCCCAAAAGCGCATGGATCGACGCGGGCCTCGAGGCGCTCGCGGCCGGCGGGCCCGACGCGGTGCGTGTGGACCTACTCGCGAAGGCGCTCGACGTCACGCGCGGCAGCTTCTACCACCACTTCGAGAGCCGGTCGGCTCTTCTCGACGCGCTCCTCGAAACGTGGGAACACCGCAGCACCGACGAGGTACTCGACCGTGTCGAGTCCGAGGGGGGCGACGCCAGGGACAAGGTGCGCAAGGCGGGCATGCTCACCTTCTCCAGGGAGCTACTGCCGATCGACCTCGCCGTGCGCGACTGGGCGCGCCGCGACAAGTCGGTCGAGCGCCGACTGCGGCGCGTCGACAACCGGCGCATGGACTATCTGCGCAGGCTCATCGGCGCGTTCAGCGATGACCCCAACGACGTCGAGGCGCGCGGCATGCTGGCGTTCTCGTTGGCCATCGGCAGCCACTTCATCGCCGCCGAACATCCGGGCAGCAGCCGAAAGCAGGTGGTGGAACGCGCGACTCAGCGACTGCTGTCGTAGCTGCTCAAAGGGTACTGCGCGCTACGGTGGGTACCGCCTCGATGCGCGCGGGCACGTGCTTGTGCCAGGGCGTGCCGGCGTAGGCGTCACGCCAGTCACTGGACGTCAGCGCATTCGGTGCGACGCCGGGAACATGCGTCTGGCCGTTGTCGCCGACGAAATCGAGGCCGAAGCCGTTGGGCAGCGATGCGTGCCCGGGGAGCATCGACTCGCTGATCTCGACGCTAGCCTCCGCGCTACCCGCCGCAGTGGTGATGCGGGCGCGCCCGCCGTGTACCAGGCCGAGCGCCTCGGCGTCCTCGAGGCTCACCCGCAATGCTCCGTCGACATCGCGCTTGCGCCAGGACGGATCACGGAGGATGTCGTTGGCCGTATAGGCGCGACGCTCACCCGCCGACAGCACGATCGGGAAATCAGGCGTCGTGAAATACGGTTCGGCATCGGCCAGCGCGTGGATCTCGTCGATCATCTCCGGCATGTGCAACGCGATTTTGTGATCGGCGTGCGTGATCAACGCGAAGTCGTCCTCGTACTCATGCACGGTGAACGTCACCCCCGACCGGCTCGACAGGATCGCCTCGAACAGCGCATTGCCGTCGGCGTGCCCGGCTCGACGAACCGCATCGGGGTACGTCAACGCCGCCTTCTGAGCGAGTCCCCACAACGCCGCTGCGCCCGAAAGCCCTTCGGGTAGAGTTGATCCCAGCGTTTCATACAGGACACAGGGGAGTACCTTGCCCAGCATCGGGCTGGAGCCGACGGTCTGCAGGAACGCCGCCGTGAACGCCTCGCGACTCTCGGCGGCGGCGTGCCGCAAGGGTTCGAGTTCGGCATCATCGACCACGCCGAGCGCGCGGACCAACCGGGCCCAGATCTCGGGTTCGGGAAGGGTGCCCTCGAGCGGCTCCATCAATCGATGCCGCAAATGGAAGGTGTTGTGCGGGAATTCGAGGTTGAAGAACGTCGCCTCGGCCTTCTCGTACTGCGACGCGGCTGGCAACACATAATGGGCCAACCGCGCGGTCTCGGTCATGGCGACATCGATCACCACCATCAGCTCCAGCGACTGAAACGCCTTGCGGCAGGCGGTGGAATCCGCGAGTGAATGTGCGGGATTGCTGCTTTCGACGATCATCGCGCGGAACCGGTCGGGGTGATCGCCCAGCATTTCCTGGGGTACCACATTGCTGGGGATCAGCCCTCCGACGATGGGTGCGCCGGTCACCGGGGTGCGGCCGACGTCGGGGGTGTGCCGGAACAGCGGTCCGAATGACGAATGCAAGTGCTGCCCACCACGTTTCGCGAAGTTGCCGGTGAGGATCCACAGCAGCTTGTTGAGATACGAGCACAGGGTGCTGTTAGGGGCCTGCTGGATACCCAGATCCTCGAAGACGGATACGCTAGCCGCACCGCCGATCCGTCGCGCCGCGGCACGGATCAGTTCCGCGTCGACGCCGCACCGCAGGGCGTAGTCGTCGACGTCGACCGACCGCAATACGTCCAGAACCGGGTCGGCGCCCGTGACATGCTCGGCGAGAAACGTCTTGTCGCAGAGGTCTTCCTGCACCACCACCGCGGCCAGCGCTGCCAATACCCAGGCATCCGTTCCCGGGCGCACGCGCAGGTGCATGTCGGCCATCTTGGCGGTGTCGGTGATCACCGGGTCGATGACGATCATGGCGCGCTTGGGATCCTTGGCGATCTCGTTGAGCACCGTGCGTGCCCGCGGGAAACTCTGCGACATCCACGGGTTCTTGCCGATGAACACCGACACCTCGGCGTGCTCGAATTCGCCTCGGGTGTGGCCACCGTAGAGGTGGGCGTCGACCCACGCTTCGCCCGTCTTCTCCTGGGCGAGCGCATTTGAGCGGTAGTGCGAGCCGAGTGCTTTGAGGAATGCGCCGCTGTACGCACCGCCGAGGTGGTTACCCTGCCCGCCGCCGCCGTAGTAGAAGATCTTGTCACCGCCGTAGGTGTCGGCGATGCGTTTGAAGCCTGCCGCCACCTCGGCAATCGCTGTGTCCCAATCGATTTCCTCGTAGCTGCCGTCGGGACGCCGGCGCAGGGGAGAGGTCAGCCTGCTGCGGTAGCTCTGGTAGTGGTCCAGTCGCAGCGCCTTGTTGCAGGTGTATCCCTGCGACGCCGGATGGGCTTTGTCTCCGCGAATCTTGGCCAACTTGCGTCCGTCGAGTTGGACGACGATGCCGCAGTTGCACTCACAGAGGATGCACGCGGTCGACTGCCATTCATCCACCATGAGCGGACTTCCTTCCAGCGGTCTCGGCCAGCACGAGGGCGCGTAGCTGGCCATGGACGAGGTCGAGAGCTTTGACGTCGCGGGACGCACGGGCAACAACGATCGCGCCTTCGAACGATGTGGTGGTCAGCATGGCGAGTTCGGCGGCGCGATCCGCGTTGACGCCGTCGGAGACGAGCCGGGCGGCGATGAGGTCCGTCCACCGCGCAAAGGCTGCGGCTGCCCGCTCGATCACCGGACTGGCGGTGTCCGGTTTGGCGGGGTCGCCGGCCTCCACGCTCACTGCCACGACGGGGCATCCCGCCCGGAAGTCGCTGGTGAGCAATTGCTTTCGATAGTCATCGAAGAGTGCGTCGAGTGCGGCCAGGCCGGTTTCGGCTTTCGCGATCTTTGCGGCGACGTACTCACCTGCGAAGTCGATGGCTTCGCACAGCAGCTGCGTGCGACCGCCGGGGAAGTAGTGGTATGCCGACCCCCGCGGGGCGCCGCTGTGCTCCAGCACGTCGGCAATGGCAGTGGGATGCGCACCGCGTTCGCGGATGAGCAGTGCGGCTGACCGCACCATGCGCTCGCGGTGACTGGGCACGACTGGATTCCTCCGTCCGACCGGCTATGTATGTCACCTTACATAATCGCGCGCCCAGAGCAACGCCGAAGTCGGGGTCAGGTGGCGATCGTCAGCCAAACGACGAGAAAGCCGAGCATGCTCGCGAGGCATACGACGTGGTCAACGCATATTCGGCGCGCTAGTAGTGACTGCTCTGCGATATCGCCGGTGCGCGCGCCGAGCCGGACCGCATTGGGGACCGTGCGCAGCATCGCCAGCAGGATGGGGCCGACAGCCAGCATCGACGCCGCGGCCAGTGGCCAGACCGCGGTCGGCCCGTCGATCCACGCGAATCCCAACGTCCCAACCAGGATCGCCATCACCAGCGCGATGAGGTAACTCATCGGCCGCGAGGTCGTGGTGGCGCGTCGGTAATAGCCCGCGATCGACGACACCACCGATTCGGGCAGTTCCTCACCACCGCGATAACGCAGGACCTGACTGTCGAATATCAGGTCCATCCACAGGACTGCGACGAGAAAGCCCGCGCAGGCCGCCGCGACCAAGCTCATGAAGCGAGCTTGGCATCAGCCGAGAGTCGAGGGCCCAGCGCAACGCGGAAGCTGGGGACAGTCTCGGCGTTCTTGGTGGACGCGAATCAGACGGAAGCGGCCTCGTTGATCTCGTTGAGCGTGCTCGTCGCCTCGAGGTACTCCTGCACCCACCGCTCGATCACCGCCGCGGACTTCTCCACCTTGGTGAACTGACCAACGACCTGGCCGATCGGGTTGAACGCGACATCGACGCTCTCGTTCGGGTACTTGTGCGTCGCCGCGACCGCCATCCCGGAAACCATGTACTGCAGCGGCATGCCGAGCGGCTTCGGGTTGTCCGGGTTCTCCCAGGCCTCGGTCCAGTCGTTGCGCAGCATCCGCGCAGGCTTACCCGTGAAGGACCGGCTGCGGACGGTGTCGCGGCTCTCGGCCTTGACGTACGCCGCGTGCTGGACCGGGGTGTGCTCGGACTCCTCGACCATGACCCACTGCGAGCCGGTCCACGCGCCCTGCGCACCGAGCGCCAACGCCGCCGCGATCTGCTGGCCACTGCCGATCCCGCCGGCGGCGAGCACGGGAACCGGCGCGACCGCCTTGACGACCTGCGGCCACAGCACGATCGAACCGATCTCTCCGCAGTGCCCACCGGCCTCGCCGCCCTGGGCGATGATGATGTCGACCCCGGCGTCGGCGTGCTTGCGCGCCTGCGACGGCGACCCGCACAGCGCCGCGACCTTGCGCCCTTCGTCGTGGATGTGCTTGATCATGTCGACGGGCGGGGTTCCCAACGCATTGGCGATCAGCGTGCACTTCGGGTGCCGCAGCGCCACCTCGACCTGCGGGGTGGCGGTCGCCTCGGTCCACCCGAGCAGCTGCAGCGCATCGTCGTCACTGTGCTCGACCGGCACGCCGTGGTCGGCGAGCAGCTTCTTGGCGAAGTCGATGTGCTCCTGCGGCACAAGGTCATTCAGCGTCTTCTTGAGCACCTCGGGATCGACATCGCCCGCGTCCATGCCTTCGTATTTGTTCGGGATGACGATGTCGACGCCGTAGGGATGGTCGCCGATGTTCTCGTCGATCCAGTTCAACTCGATCTCGAGTTGTTCTGGAGTGAAGCCGACCGCGCCGAGCACACCGAAGCCGCCGGCCTTGCTGACGGCGACGACCACGTCGCGGCAATGCGTGAAGGCGAAGATCGGGAACTCGATATTGAGTTCGTCGCATATGGGGGTGTGCATGCCTGCTCCTCGGTGGGCCGGTTCACGAATTGGAACGTGTTCTAGTTTAGTACTCCGCCGCGCCGTTG
>JBIQHU010000164.1:0-10099 GCA_044508395.1 Mycobacterium sp.
GCCAGCAACCCCAACGCCGCACCCAGTCCGAGGTAGAACAGCAGACGCTCACCGGAAGCACCCATCAACTCCCACACCGACGGATACCGCTCACTGACCGACGCGATCGACACCACCTGCCCCGAGTCAGCGAGGATCGGCACTTCGCCGACAAGACTGTGCACCCCGTCGATTGTCAGATCACCGAACCAGGCCCGCCCCTCGTCGGCGCGCGTCGGCCCCATGTCGACCTTCCGGCCGACGCGCGACGGATCCGACGACACACGCACCGTCCCGCCCGGATCGATGATCTCCGCAAGTCCGGCCCCCGACAGGGCCACGGCACGATCGACCTCCGGCGCCAGCACCTTGGACGCGCCAGGGTCCGCGTACCTGTCCCGCACCACCGGCGTCGACGCCATGTTCTCGGCGACCGCGATCATCCGAGCTCCGCGCACCTCACGGAACTCCCGCGTCGACTGCGCCACCGACACCGCCGCCACCGCGATCAGGACGATCGCGACGACCAGCAACTGGAAGACCAGGAACTGGCCCGCCAGGCTGCGAAACCCCCGCGCCGGTGACTTGATCAGTTTCACAACGACCAAAACGTCCTTTGCGTACTCATGCGTGACCCATGTCACTGCGGGGTCCAGTATTGCTGAGCATCACCACCAACGTGATTGGGGAGCGACGTGAAGAGCACACACACACGCCGGGTGCTCATCATCGCCGTGATCGTCGCACTGCTGCTGAGCGCCTGTGGCGTCACGCGCGACGGCGGCGAGCTGGGGCTGCACCGGCTGCGCATGATGGTGCCGAACAGTCCGGGCGGCGGATACGACCTGACCGCCCGCACCGCGGTGAAGATCCTGGAGGACGACGACATCACCGGTCGCGTCGAGGTCTTCAACGTGATCGGCGCGGGCGGCACGGTCGCAATGGCCCGGCTGATGAACGAACGAGGCAACGACGACCTCATGATGACGATGGGGCTGGGCGTCGTCGGCGCCACGTACACCAACGGGTCGAAGATCAAGGCTTACGACGCGACTGCGCTGGCGAAGCTGATCGAGGACCCGGGCGCCATCTTCGTTCCCGCCGATTCGCCCTTCGAGACGGTGCAGGACTTCGTCGCCGCTTGGAAGGCCGACCCCTCCAAGGTGACCATCGGCGGCGGCTCGTCGCCCGGCGGGCCCGACCATCTCTTCCCGATGGAGGTCGCGCGAACCGTCGGTGTCGACCCGAAGTCGGTCAACTTCATCACCTACGACGGCGGCGGTGACCTGTTGACCGCGTTGCTCGGCAAGAAGGTCACGGTCGGCACGTCGAGTCCCGGCGAGCTCATCGACCAGATCGAGGCCGGGCAACTTCGGGTGCTCGCAGTGTCCAGCGAGCAGCGTGTCGAAGGTATCGACGCCCCGACGCTCAAGGAGTCCGGTATCGACATGACCTTCGCCAACTGGCGCGGTGTGCTTGCGCCGCCGGGTATTTCGGCCGACGCCAAGAAGTCGCTGATCAAGGTGCTCGAGGACCTCCACGCGACCCAGGGCTGGAAAGACGCATTGGTCAAGAACGGCTGGACCGACGCGTTCGTGACCGGCGAAGCGTTCGAACAGTTTCTCGTAGACCAAGACAACCGGGTCTCGACGACCCTGACCGAGCTGGGGCTGCTATGACGACGACAGACACCGCCGTGACAACGAACGGCAAACGTATCGACAGGGCGCAGTACATCGTCTGCGCGGTGCTCGTCGCGGTCGGCGCATTTGTGATCTACGACGGGCTCACCCTCGAGGAGGGTTTCGCCAAGGTCGATCCGGTGGGGCCGAAGATGTTTCCCGTCGCGATCGGCGTCATCTTGATCGCACTCGCGATCGTGTTGGCCATCGCGATCCCACGCGGGTCGGTGGGGGAGGCGGACGCCGGTGAGGATGTCGACCCGAACGCGCCGGCCGACTGGCGCACCGTCGGGTTGCTGGTCGGTCTGTTCGTCGCCACGATCCTGCTCGTGATGCCGTTGGGCTGGGCCATCACAGGTGCCCTGCTCTTCGCCGGTACCGCAACCGTGCTGGGCAGCCGGCACTACGTCCGAAACATCGTCATCGGCGCGGTGCTCTCGGTCGGCAGCTTCTACGCGTTCTACTCCGGGCTTGGAATCCCTTTGCCCGCAGGCATTCTGGACGGAATCCTCTGACATGGAAAATCTCGACTGGCTGATCCAGGGGTTCGAGCAGGCCGCCACCCCGATGAACCTTCTGTACGCCGTCATCGGTGTGCTGCTGGGCACTGCCGTCGGTGTGCTGCCAGGTATCGGTCCGGCGATGACGGTGGCGTTGCTGCTGCCAGTCACCTACAACGTCAGCCCGAGTGCCGCCTTCATCATGTTCGCCGGCATCTTCTACGGCGGCATGTACGGCGGTTCGACCACCTCGATCCTGCTGAACACACCGGGGGAGTCGTCGTCGGTCATCACCGCCATCGAGGGCAACAAGATGGCCAAGGCGGGACGCGCCGCGCAGGCGTTGGCGACCGCCGCCATCGGATCGTTCGTGGCGGGCACCATCGGTACGGCATTGCTCGCCGCCTTCGCCCCGCCTATCTCGCGGTTCGCGGTCACCCTCGGCGCACCGTCGTACCTGGCGATCATGCTGTTCGCACTCGTCGCCGTGACCGCGGTGCTCGGTTCCTCGAAGCTGCGCGGCGCCATCTCGCTGTTCCTGGGCCTGGCGATCGGCGTGGTCGGCATTGACTTCCTCACCGGTCAACCCCGTGCCACGTTCGGTATTCCGCTGCTGTCCGACGGCATCGACATCGTGATCATCGCGGTCGCCATCTTTGCGGTCGGCGAAGCGCTGTGGGTCGCAGCGCATCTGCGGCGTCGGCCCGCCGACGTCATCCCGGTGGGCCGGCCCTGGATGGGCAAGAGCGACTGGCAGCGCTCGTGGAAGCCGTGGTTGCGCGGCACCGCATTCGGCTTCCCGTTCGGCGCGCTGCCCGCCGGTGGCGCCGAGTTGCCGACGTTCCTGTCGTACATCACGGAGAAGCGTCTCTCCAAGCACAAGGAAGAGTTCGGTAAGGGTGCGATCGAGGGTGTCGCGGGACCCGAGGCCGCCAACAATGCCTCCGCCGCAGGCACTCTCGTGCCCATGCTGTCACTCGGATTGCCTACCAACGCCACCGCCGCCGTCATGCTGACCGCGTTCGTCTCGTACGGAATCCAGCCCGGCCCAACACTGTTCGAGAAAGAGCCGTTGCTGATCTGGACGCTGATCGCCAGCCTCTTCATCGGCAATCTGCTTCTGCTGGTGCTGAACCTGCCGCTGGCGCCGTTGTGGGCCAAGCTGTTACGCACGCCGCGGCCTTACCTGTACGCGGGCATCCTGTTCTTCGCCTGCCTCGGTGCGCTCGCCGTGAACGTGCAACCACTCGACCTCGCCCTGCTGCTGGTCTTCGGACTCCTCGGCCTGATGATGCGCAGGTTCGGGCTGCCCGTACTGCCGCTCATCATCGGCGTCATCCTCGGGCCGCGCATCGAGCGCCAGCTTCGGCAGAGCCTGCAACTGGGCGGCGGCGACTGGACCAGCCTGTTCACCGAACCCGTCGCGATCGTCGTGTACGTGCTGATGATCGTGCTGCTGCTGATGCCCCTGGCGCTGCGACTCATGCATCGCAGCGAGGAGACGCTCCTGATCGTCGAGGACGACACCGACCAGCGGGAAAAGGCGGCCCAGGCATGATCGTCGTCGGATACAGCGCAGACGCGTTCGGCCGCGCGGCGCTCGAACACGGCATCGCCGAGGCGAAACTGCGTAGCACCACGCTCTGGGTCATCAACTCCACCTCGGGAGAGGCGTACTCCGACCCCAGATTCGCCCAATCCGGCGAGGTGCATGACGTCGAACGGCATCTAGCCGAATGCGGCGTCGAGTTCGAGCTCACCCAGCCTGTCGGGGTGGACACCGCAGAAGAGCTGCTCAAGGCCATGGACCGCGACGACGCGGAACTGCTGGTGATCGGGATCCGGCATCGCAGTCCCGTCGGCAAGCTGCTGCTCGGGAGCGTGTCGCAGCAGGTGCTGCTCGAGTGTCTCAAGCCGGTTTTGGCGGTCAAGCCCGACGAAAGTTGACGTGGCGCAGGTCACGTATGTTTCCGTTGCGTTTCGTCGACCGCGCACGCAGCCATCACGGTGAAGTGAGCGGGTGTTGACGTTTCGGACATGACGGTGCAACCGATAGGGAATGGCCGCACGCGAACCTAGTGCTCGTGAAAACCATGAGCCGCAGCCGCACGATCGAGCACTGGGACGCCGAAGATGTCGAGGCATGGGAGGCCAGCGGGAAACGGATCGCCAAGCGCAACCTGATCTGGTCCATCTTCGCCGAGCACGTCGGTTTCTCGGTGTGGTCGATCTGGTCGGTGATGGTCCTGTTCATGCCGCAGAACGTCTACCACATCGATGCCGCGGGAAAGTTCTACCTGGTCGCGGTGCCCACCCTGGTCGGTGCCGTCATGCGGATTCCGTACACCGTCGCGCCTGCCAAGTTCGGCGGCCGTAACTGGACGATCGTCAGCGCCCTTCTGCTGCTCATCCCGACGGCCCTCACCCTCTGGGTCATGCAGAGGCCCGACACCTCGTACACGACGTTCATGGTCGTCGCGGCGTTCGCGGGCTTGGGCGGCGGAAACTTCGCTTCGTCGATGACGAACATCAACGCGTTCTACCCGCAGCGCCTCAAGGGCTGGGCGCTGGGCCTGAACGCCGGCGGCGGCAACATCGGCGTCCCGGTGATCCAGCTGGTCGGCCTGCTCGTGATTGCCGCGGTCAGCAACACCGCTCCCGAAATCGTCTGCGCCATCTACCTTGTGCTGATCGCACTCGCCGCAGTCGGTGCCGCCCTGTTCATGGACAACCTCGGCAACCAGCGCTCGAACCTCGGTGCGATGGTAGAAGCGTTGCGGTTCAAGCACTCCTGGGTGATGAGCTTCCTCTACATCGGCACCTTCGGCTCGTTCATCGGTTTTTCCTTCGCATTCGGTCAGGTGTTGCAGATCAACTTCCTCGCCGGGGGAGACACCCCAGCGCAGGCGTCGCTGCACGCCGCCCAGATCGCCTTCATCGGCCCGCTTCTCGGCTCGATCTCCCGTCCGTTCGGCGGCAAGATCTCCGATCGAATCGGTGGCGGCAGGGTCACCCTGTACACGTTCGTCGCGATGATCTTCGCGGCGGGAATTCTGGTGGCAGCAGGCGTGATCGACGACGGTATGACCGGCGCCGCGACAAGCGGACAGATGATCGCCTACGTGACCGGTTTCATCCTGCTGTTCATCCTGTCGGGCATCGGCAACGGGTCGACGTACAAGATGATCCCGTCGATCTTCGAGGCAAAGGCCCAGGGGCGCGACGATTGGAGCCGTGACGAGAAGGCGGCGTGGTCGCGCAGCATGTCCGGCGCGCTCATCGGCTTCGCCGGTGCGATCGGAGCACTGGGCGGCGTGTTCATCAACGTCGTGTTGCGCGCGTCCTACGTCAGTGATGCCAAGTCAGCGACCAACGCGTTCTGGGTGTTCCTCGGCTTCTACGTGATCTGCGCCATCGTCACCTGGGTGGTGTTCCTGCGAGTCCACACGGCGCGGGCCGGCGCGGGCGAGCAGATCGGCCGCACACCGGCACCGGTGCCCGCCTGACGCCGATGGTGACCCGTACGGCGTGCTCATACTGCGGTGTCGGCTGCGGTATCGAAGTTCACAGCGTCGTGAGCTCCGATACCGGCCGACCCGTCATCGCCAAGGTCACCGGAGACAAGCTGCACCCGGCCAACTTCGGCAGGCTGTGCACCAAGGGGGCGACGCATGCCGAGATGATGGCCGCCGACGACGGACGGCTGACTTCGGCACTGCTACGACGTGCGCGCGGCGACGAACTGGTGCCCGTTCCCGTCGATGATGCGGTCGCCGAGGCGGGTCGGCGGCTGCGTGCCATCGTCGACGAGCATGGACCGGATGCCGTCGCGCTGTACGTATCGGGCCAGATGTCCATCGAAGCGCAGTACCTGGCGACCAAGCTGGCCAAGGGATTCCTGCGGACGGTGCACATCGAGTCGAACTCGCGGCTGTGCATGGCAAGCGCGGGAACCGGTTTCAAGCAATCACTCGGCGCCGATGGCCCACCGGGTTCGTACGCCGACTTCGACTGTACCGACCTGTTTTTCGTCATCGGCTCGAACATGGCCGACTGCCATCCGATCCTGTACCTGCGCATGGCGGACCGGCTCAAGGCCGGCGCGAAGCTGATCGTCGTCGACCCCCGCCGGACGGACACCGCCGAACGCGCCGACCTCTTCCTTCAGATCAAGCCCGGCACTGACCTCGCTCTGCTCAACGGACTGCTACACCTGCTCGTCGAAAACAATGACATCGACCAAGATTTCATCGCCGAGCACACCGACGGCTGGGACGCCATGCCCGCGTTCCTGGCCGACTACACGCCGGAGGTTGTCGCCCAGATCACCGGCCTCTCCGAATCGGACATCCGCACCGCCGCGCGCATGATCGCCGACGCCGGCGAGTGGATGAGCTGCTGGACGATGGGCCTCAACCAGAGCACCCACGGCACCTGGAACACCAACGCGATTTGCAACCTGCACCTGGCCACTGGTGCGATCTGCCGACCCGGCAGCGGGCCGATGTCACTGACGGGACAGCCCAACGCGATGGGCGGCCGCGAAATGGGTTACATGGGGCCGGGACTGCCCGGCCAGCGCTCGGTGCTCTCCGGGGACGACCGCGCCTTCGTCGAACAACAGTGGGATCTGGAACCCGGCACCATCCGCCCCGACGTCGGACCGGGCACCATCGACATGTTCGGCCAACTCGCCGATGGTCGCATCAAGGCGTGTTGGATCATCTGCACCAATCCCGTTGCCACCGTCGCCAATCGGAGCACGGTGATCGCCGGGCTGGAAGCCGCCGAGCTCGTCATCGCTCAGGACACCTACCGCAACACCGCAACCAACTCGTACGCCGACCTCGTACTGCCCGCCACGCTGTGGGCCGAAGCCGACGCCGTGATGGTCAACTCCGAACGCAACCTCACCCTGCTCCAGCAGTCGGTGCCGCCACTCGGCGCGGCCCGGCCCGATTGGCAGTTGATCTGCCAGGTCGCCGCGCATCTGGGTTATGGCGAGCACTTCGCCTACGAGTCCAGCGAGCAGATCTTCGACGAAATTCGTAGCTTCTGGAATCCCAAGACCGGCTATGACATTCGCGGCGCCAGCTATGCACGGCTGCGCGAAACCTCGCTGCAATGGCCCTGCCCGCCCGACGACGACAACGATCGCCACCCGATCCGCTACCTCAACGACGGAGTCAGCCAGGACTACTTCGTCGATGAGGACGGTCATGCGCCCCGGCTGGCCTTTGCGACCCCGTCGCGGCGCGCGAACTTTTTCGCCCGGCCGCACATGGACGCTCGCGAACTGCCCGACGACGACTATCCGCTCGTGCTCAACACGGGCCGGCTGCAACACCAATGGCACACCATGACGAAGACCGGCCTCGTCGGCGCGCTCAACCGGCTGAACGGCGGACCGTTCGTGGAGATCCACCCGGCCGATGCTGCGGCACTAAATATTTCCGAGGGCCAGGACGTCGAGCTCACCACCCGGCGCGGCCGCGCGGTACTTCCCGCGGTGGTATCCGACCGGGTGCGCCTGGGCACCTGCTTCGTGCCCTTCCACTGGAACGACGACCACGGCGAGTACCTGGCCGTCAACGCGCTCACCAACGACGCCGTCGACCCCGACTCGCTGCAACCGGAATTCAAGGCGTGCGCGGTGAGCCTGCGCCCACTGGCCACGCCGGTGCGCGAAACCACAGTGCTGTCGCGTCCGAACCTCACCGAGGGGCCCCTGGTCCTGTGGGCGTCACAGACCGGCACCGCCGAGGAGTTCGCGGGCAAGGTGGCTGCCGGGATCGGTGTGCCGAACCTGGTGAACATGAACGACATCGACCTCGCCGATCTCGCCGCCCGCGACGTGTTGGTGGTGACCAGCACGTTCGGGGACGGCGGACCGCCCGACAACGGTGCGGAGTTCTGGCATCGCCTCAGCGCCCCCGACGCCCCCACGTTGACCGGTGTGCGGTACGCGGTTCTCGGTATCGGCGACCGCACGTACGACAACTTCTGCGGCCACGCCAGATCCCTCGACTCCCGGTTGGCCGCGCTGGGCGCGGCCCGGATGCTCGACCGTGTCGAATGCGAGGCCTACGACGACGAGCCGATGGGCCGATGGGTGGACCAGGTTGCCGCGCTGCTGGGTCGCTTCGTGTCCGCGTCGCCCGCGACCGTCGCCGAGCCGTTCACCCGCGCGAATCCAATCGTCGCGCCGCTGAGCCGGAACGTCCTCCTCAGTTCGCCGTCGGCGCGAAAAGAGGTTCGGCAGTTCGGTTTTGACATTTCCGCATTTGACATCAGCTACTCCGCAGGCGACTCGCTCGGGGTGTTCCCGACGAACGACGCAGCCGCGGTCGAGGCCTGGCTGGCCGCCACCGGGATGCGTGGTGAGCACATCGTCATGGTTGACGGCACCGAGCAGACCCTGCGGGAAGCTCTGACGTCGCGCTACGACTTCTGCCGCGTCACCCCCGACCTGGTGCGGTTCATCGCCGAGAACAGCCGCGATGCGAAGGCACTGCGCGCCCGCAAGGACAAGTTCGACAAATGGCTCCTCGGGCGCAACGGGCTCGATCTCGTGCAGGAGTTCGTCGTACACGCCGACCCCGATCAGTGGCTGGATGTCCTGGTGCGACTGACGCCGCGCAGTTACTCGATATCGTCCAGCCCGCTGGTCAGTCCGCGCGAGATCCAGCTGACGGTGTCAGTGGTGCGTTACGGACACCAGCGTGGCGGGGTGTGCTCGACGTTCCTGGCCGATCGCGCGGCATCGGCTCCTGTGTTCCTACAGCGCTCGCCGCACTTCCGGCCGCCCGAGGACGGCGATGCGTCGATGATCATGGTGGGTCCTGGCACGGGCATCGCGCCGTTTCGCGGTTTCCTGCAGGAACGTCGCGCACTCGGGCACGCGGGCCGTAACTGGTTGTTCTTCGGCGACCAGCACCGCAACGAAAACTTCTATTACCGAGACGATTTGGAGGATATGGCCCGCGACGGCTACCTCAACAGACTCGACCTGGCCTTCAGCCGCGACCAGAAGAACCGGGTCTACGTGCAGCACAAGATGCTCGATCGCGGGGCCGACGTATGGCGCTGGCTCGACGACGGCGGACACTTTTACGTCTGCGGTGACGCGACCCGGATGGCCCGCGACGTCGATAACGCGCTGACGGCGATCATCGAGACGCACGGGAAGATGTCTCGCGAGATGGCGCGCGATTTCAAGCGCGAGCTGGTCGCCGCGAAGCGGTACGTGCGCGACGTGTACTAAAGACCGGGTTCCATCGCAGCCGCCACCTCGGCGGCCTCGTAGTGCGGTTCGGCGCGCAGGCCGTTGACGACGCCGAGGCGGTCGGCCGCTGAGCGGTTCTGGCTCAGCTTCGCCTTGCCCTCGACGCGGCTGATGGCGATCTCGAGCCCGACAATGCCCGCGAGTTGGCCCTCGATGTAGCGGTCGGGCGCGTCGCTGGGTTGCCACGGCTCACTGCGCCCATCCTCGTGCATCGCGGTCAGTCGGGTGACCACGTCGCGCAGCCAGTGCCGGTCCTCGTGCACCCGCACCGTGCCGGACAGGTGCACCGCGCTGTAATTCCACGTGGGCACCACCCGGCCGTGTTCGGCCTTCGCCGCGTACCACGACGGGCTGATGTAGGCCTCGGGGCCCGAACAGATAAGCAGTGCCGGGCTGTCAGGCGCGATGGTCTTCCACTGAGGGTTGGCCCGCGCCATATGGGCGACGACGACGTTTCCGTCCCAGATCACCGGCAGCAGGGTGGCAACGGGAGTCCCGTCCGGGCTGACCGTGATGAACTGCGCCGATCGTGCCTCGGCGACGAAGCGCCGAATCTCGTCCTCGTCGTCGATCCGGTTGAAAGACGGGGTGTACATGCTGTGTCCGAGGGGGGACTTGAACCCCCACGCCCGTTAATAGGGCACTAGCACCTC
>JBIQHU010000165.1:0-10043 GCA_044508395.1 Mycobacterium sp.
ACTCGGCGGCCTCCCACCGATCAGCCGACTGACACCAACGTCATGACCCGGTACATCTAGGTGCGCTTGAGCTCCTCGTCCTCCCACAGCAGTAGCTGCCGCACCGCAGGGCGGGGTCCATAGGGACGCAGCATCGTGCTCGAGGGGCGGGGCCGCACGCGCAGCGGCCACCAGAACCAGCGTCCGAGTAACGCCGCGATCGACGGCGTCATGAATGCGCGCACGACGAGGGTGTCGAAGAGCAGACCGAGGGCGATGGTCGTACCGATCTGGCCGAGCACGATCAGATCGCTGTAGACGAACGACGCCATGGTGAAGGCGAACACCAACCCTGCCGCGGTGACGACCCCACCGGTACCGGCCATCGCCCGGATGATGCCGGTGTTCAAGCCGGCGCCGATCTCCTCTTTGAAACGGGATATCAGCAGCAGGTTGTAGTCCGACCCCACTGCCAGCAGCAGGATGATGGCGAGCGGGATGATCACCCAATACAACTGGATCCCAAGGATGTGCTGCCACACCAAGATCGACACCCCTAGCGAGGCGCCGAGCGACAGCGCCACGGTGCCGACGATGACGACCGCGGCGACCATACTGCGGGTGATGAACATCATGATGAGCAGGATGAGGCTGAGCGCGGCGATGACGACGATTATCAGGTCGTACTTCGCGCCCTCCTGGATGTCCTTGAAGGTCGCTGCCGTGCCGCCGATATAGATATGGGATCCCGCCAATGGCGTCCCCTTGACGGCCTCCTCTGCCGAGTGGCGAATCGCATCGATATGCGAAATACCCTGCGGCGTCGCAGGATCGACGTCGTGGGTGATGATCATCCGCGCGGCTTTTCCGTCAGGCGACAGGAACAGCTTCAACCCGCGCTGGAACTCGGCGTTGTCGAACACCTCCGGCGGGACATAGAACGAGTCATCGGTCTTCGACGCGTCGAACGCTGCCCCCAGCGCGGTCGAGTTCTGCAATGCCGCCGCGTTCTGACTGTAGATTCCCGACAGGGTGGCGTAGTTGGTCATGACCAGGTCGCGATTCGTCAGCTGACTGGCGATCTGAGGCGGGATCAGCTTGAGCAACTGCGGCTGAATCGCATCCAGCTTGTCCAGGCTCGTCGTGACGTTCGCCAGCTGGTCGGTCAGTGCGTTGATCCCGTCCAGCGCGTCGAACAGCGATCGGAACGCCCAACAGATCGGGATGTCGAAACAGTGTGGCTCCCAATAGAAATAGTTGCGCAGGGGCCGGAACATATCGTCGAAGTTGGCGATCTTGTCCCGCAGGTCTTGGGTTACCGCGACGGTTTGGTGAAACGCCTCGACCTGCTCGTGCGTCGCGTCGTTCGCCTGCGATTGGAGAGTGGCCTGCTGTCGCAGAATGCCGATCGTCTTGTCGATCTCGTTGACCTGCTTGAGCAAATCGTTGGCCCGGTCCTGCTGATAACCGAGATTCTGTATCTGCCCGGCACTTTGGGCGCTGATCTGGAACGGGATGGACGTGTGATCCAGCGGTGTGCCCAAGGGGCGGGTGATCGATTGCACCTGGGCGATGCCGGATGTGTGGAAGACGGCCTTGGCGACGCGCTCCAACAGGATCATGTCCGTCGGATTACGCAGATCGTGATCGGCCTCGATCATCAGGAGTTCGGGATTGAGCCGGGCCTTGGAGAAGTGCCGCTCAGCGGCGGCGTACCCGACACTCGACGGCGCGCGGTCGGGCAGGTAGTCGCCGACGTCGAAACTGGTCTTGTAGCCGGCCAGCGCCAGAAGGCCCACCGCGGCCACCGCCAGTGTGGCCACCAGGATCGGGCCGGGCCACCGAACGATCGCGGTGCCGATCCGGCGCCATCCCCTGGTCCGTGTTTTGCGTCTTGGATCCAGCAGGCCGAAACGGCCACCGATGATGATCACGGCCGGCGCCAGCGTGAGGGCCGCCAGCAGTGTCACCAGGACACCGATCGCGGCGGGAATCCCGAGGCTCTGGAAATAGGGCAACCGGGTGAAACTCAGGCAGAACACCGCGCCCGCGACGGTCAGACCCGAGCCCAGAATCACATGTGAGGTACCGCTGTACATGTTGTAGTACGAGGCCTCGCGATCAAGCCCGTTGTTGCGGTCCTCGTGGTAACGACCCAGCAGGAAGATTGCGTAGTCGGTGCCTGCCGCGATGACCAGCAGGGTGAGGATGTTCGTGGAATATGTCGAAAGGCCGATGACTCCGGAATTGCCCAGGAAAGCCACAAGGCCGCGGGCGGCGGACATTTCGATGAGGACGGTGATGAGCACCAGGATCATCGTCACCACCGAGCGGTAGACGAACAGCAACATCACTGCGATCACCGCAATCGTCAGCACGGTGACTTTCGTGGTGCCTTCGTTGCCGACCTCGAACTGATCAGCGACTTGCGGTGCCGGGCCCGCGACATAGGCTTTGACGCCGGCAGGTGGAGGCGTGTTCTTCACGATGTCGCGCAGTGCGTCAACGGATTCGATCGACTGTGCTGAGCCCTGATCCCCGATGAGGAAGACCTGGACGTAAGCCGCCTTACCGTCCGCGCTCTGCGAGCCGGCAGCCGTCAGCGGGTCACCCCAGAAGTCCTGGACATGCTGAACGTGCTTCTGATCCTGTTCAATGCGCTGGACCAGCGTGTCGTAAAACTGGTGCGCTTCCGCACCGAGAGGTTGCTCGCCTTCCAACACGATCATTGCCGCGCTGTCGGAGTCGAACTCCTGAAAAACCTCGCCAATCTTCTTGAACGCCTTCAGCGACGGCGCGTCAGGCGAGCTCAGCGCCACGTTCTGGGCTTCGCCGACAACCTCCAATTGCGGAACCAAGGAGTTGGTGAGCCCGGCGACAACCAGCCAGAACAAGACGATCGGCACCGCAAGCCAGCGAATCCACTTCGCGACGCGGTGGGTCAGAGTCGCGCGCGCTTCCAGGTGGTTGCTCATCCCGACTTGTCCAGACAGAAGGTGTAGGCGTTCATGGTGTCGACCGTTCTCTCGTCCTTGACCACGTCGTCGATGGTGATCCGGCAGCCGAGGGAATCGCTGTTGCCCTGCGCCATGACGTTGACCAGCACCGCCGGCTGGGTCGTCGTGATGTCGTACCGCCACGGCAGGAGAACGTCTTCGGCGCGCTGAGGTTGGGCGTTGACATCGAGATAGTTGACCGTCGCCACGGTGCCCGGCGGGCCGAACACCTCGAGAACGACGTGCTTGGGATTGAAGGGCACGATTTCATCGGCAAGGGCGGCAGCCGTCGAGGTGTCGTGGTTCGAGCCGAAGATTCCGTGCAGGCGGTAGACCGCGAAACCCGCAACAGCTACCACCACGATGGCGACAAGGAGCATCCAGTTTCGACCAAGAAGGCGACCCACTGAAAACCCCTGCACCCGTCAGCCTTTCGATACCTATGACACGAGGGTCCGATTGTGCACAACACTATTTCAGTCAGGCGGTATGTCAACTTAGTTGAGAGTACGGTACGGTACCGGACAGCACAAGCGAGTCCTGGCGCCCATCCGAGCACGCAACACAACTAGCTGTTCAGGCGGGTGAGGCTGGGAATAATCACGTCGTCGACAAGCGATTGGACCGTGCGCCGATTTGGCGGCCGCCCCGACCAGATGGACCGGAAGATGAGGTAGCCCGGCATCACATCCCAGAGTTCCTCGCTGACGGCCGCCGCATCGATCTCGCCGCGTTCGACGGCTTGCGCCAGGATGTGTTTGAACAGGGCCTTGCGCTGATTCAGGAATTCGTGCTGCATGACGTCGTTGAGCGCGGGACTGCGTGCCACTTCGACCATGACCGCCCGCATGGTGCTGGCGTGAGCGCGGGCCTGATCGGAGATCACCTCCCCCAACTGCAGGAGGTCGCCGCGCAGGGTGCCGGTCTCCGGGGCGACCGCGACGTGGCGCACGCCTTCGATGAATGCCGCCAACACCAGTTCGGCCTTCGTCGGCCACCGCCGATACACCGTCGCTTTGCTGGCCCGCGCGGCGGCGGCGACGGCGTCCACGGTCAACCCGTCGTAGCCCGCTTCCTGCAGCAACCGCAACGTCACAGCAAGGAGCTCGGCCTCCCGCGGGGACCACGGCGAGGACTCCACAGCGCGCGCGGCACTCCGGGTCATCGCATCACCCTAGATCGGCTCAACTCATCTAGACCAATACCTGCGAAAACCTGGCCGAACCTGCCCATACCTGCGCGACTCCGGTCGCCGGCACACATATGAAATTCCTATGAGGATTCTGCCGGTCCGCTGTGAGGCGGAGAGAATAGTTGCGTGACGTCTGCGCCTGTCGGTAACCGCCGGCCCCGTCGCGCCGTCCTAGGTCAACTGCCGCGGATGTACCGCGGCGACGGGTCCGCGATTCGTGTGCTGCTGGTTGACGATGAACGCGCACTGACGAACCTGGTGCGCATGGCGCTGCAGTACGAGGGGTGGGAGATCGAGGTCGCCCACAATGCAGCCGAGGCCGTCGACAAGTACCGGGCCAACACCCCCGACGTCATCGTCCTCGACGTCATGCTGCCCGACATGGACGGCCTGGGCGTCCTGGCGCAGATCCGCGACTCCGACACCTACACGCCCATCCTGTTTCTGACCGCACGCGATTCGGTGGCCGACCGCGTCAACGGGTTGACGGCCGGCGGCGACGACTACATGACGAAGCCGTTCTCTCTCGAAGAGCTGGTTGCGCGGCTGCGTGGACTGCTCCGCCGGTCCGCCTATCTCACGCCCGCCGATGACGAGTCGCTGACGGTCGGTGACCTCACGCTTGACGTCGCCAGCCGCGAAGTGACCCGCGGCGAGGAGCCGATCGCCTTGACCTCCACCGAGTTCGAGTTGTTGCGGTTCCTGATGCGAAATCCACGACGCGCCTTGAGCCGTGAAGAGATTCTGCAGCGGGTGTGGAACTACGACTTCGGTGGGCGGTCGAGCATCGTCGATCTCTACGTGTCGTATCTGCGCAAGAAGATCGATGCGACTCACGAACCGATGATCCACACCGTGCGCGGCGTGGGATACATGCTGCGGCAGCCGGAATGAAGCAGGCGTGGCGCCAGTGGACTCTGCTGCGGCAACTCGTCGTCGGCCTTTCGGCAGTGGTCATGGTCGCGTTGGTGGTCGTGGGAACGATGTCGGTGGTGACGCTGCGGTCCTCGGTGCTAAGCATCATCGACACCCAGCTGGCCGGTGCCGCAGACGGTTTCAGTCAGTCGGTGACGAAGTTCCGGATCACGCCGCAGTCCAACGGTGAGCTGCCGCCGCCGGGAGACATGAAACCGCTCACGCAGCTTGTCGGGCAGGCGGAAGGCAATGCCATCGCGTTGATCCAGGGCGGCAAGGTCGTCGATTCGGCGTTTTTTGTCGATGGTGAGGCCCGTCCGGCGCCACAGCAAGCCCTCGACGCGATCGCCGCCGCTGCGGACGAGGGCTCGGCGCCACGAACCGTCGTGCTACCGGGGCTGGGCTGGTACCGGATGGTGAGCCAGCCCGGGGACCGCGACGAGGTGCTCGTGACCGGGGTTTCGCGCACGGCGGCATGGAACGCGATTGTGCGCGAAACCGTGATCGTCTCTGTGATGACCGCGCTCGCGTTGCTGGTCACCGCGTTGAGTACGGTGGCCATCGTGCGGTTCGCCCTGCGTCCGCTGCGCCGGGTGTCCGCGACGGCGGCCGAGGTCGCGACCCTTCCACTCGACCGCGACAACGTCGCGATCACACCGCGAGTACCCGCCCAGGACACGGATTCGCGTACCGAGGTCGGACTCGTCGGCGACACGCTCAACCGCCTGCTCGATCACGTCGAACGTGCGCTGGCCGACGTCGCCGCCTCGGATCGGCGGATGCGTCAGTTCATCACCGACGCCAGCCACGAACTACGCACGCCGCTGGCGGCCATCCACGGGTATGCGGAACTGACCCGGCAGGACAGCGCGGTGCTGCCCGAGACCACCGAGTACTCGCTCGCGCGCATCGAGGCCGAAGCGCACCGGATGAGTTCGTTGGTCGCCGGCCTGCTGTTGTTGGCACGACTCGACGAGGGCCACGATCTCGAGAAAACCCGCGTGGACCTCACCGACGTGGTGACCGATGCCGTCAACGATGCGAGGGTGGCCGCACCGACGCATCGTTGGCTGATCGACGTGCCCGACCGTGCGGTGTGGGTCAGCGGTGATCGGGCGCGGCTGCATCAGATGCTGGCGGTCTTCATGTCCAACGCGCGCGTGCATACCCCGGAAGGCACGACGGTGACGACTGCAGTGGCAACCGGCCTGTCCGACGACGCCTACGTCGAGGTGTCGGTGGCCGACGATGGTCCGGGAATCGAGGCGGAGCTGCTGCCTCACTTGTTCGAACGGTTCGTGCGTGCCGACAAGTCTAGATCGCGTGAAGCGGGCAGTTTCGGATTGGGCCTGTCGATCGCCGCGTCGATTGCCGAAGCACACGGCGGAACGGTGCAGGCCCAATCCGACTCTGGACGAACCACTTTCAGTGTCGGCCTGCCAACCGCCGCCGCGATGGCTCAGCACGCCACATCGACGTAAACGGTGTCCGAGATGATCAGCGGCTTAATATCGCTGCCTCGAGTGTCCATCATCTGGTGGGTAACCCCTGGACGAACGGCGGTGACAGAGCAATCGGACAGCTGCCCGGCGCCGGTCCGATTGACGATCACGGTGTAACCGCTCGCCTGCAGCGTCCGCACGGTGTCGTCGACCTCCGACGGACCCGTCGGGGCGGCTGCGGCGGTGCCGACCAACGCGAGTGCTGACGTCGCCAGGGCACTCGCGGCAATGCCCACCAGCGTAACGTGGCTCATTGCGAAACCTCCAAAGGTGTTGTTCTGCTTACACATCCAAAGATAAGTGCGCCATCGGCCAACGCCAGATCTTCATAGCGAACACAAACATATGAAGGCGCTATGAAAATGTTGCGGACGAGCCGGCCGCTCACTTCAGTTGGAGCCGCGGAACCTTGCGAACCGCCACAGATAGCTGGGCAGCCGCCACGCGGGAACGCTTCGCGGCCAGTCCTTTGCGCGGAAATAGGCGTCGGATCCCCCGTCGACGAATATCACACTGCCGCAGAGGAAATCCGCCGATTCGGACAGCATGAACAACATCCAGTCGGCGAGGTGAGCGGGGTCACCGAACCCACCGACGGGCACAGGGAAGGCGTTGACGGCCTTGGCTTGACTTGGTGTCGCGAGCTGCTTCTCCAGCAGCGGCGTCATGATGGCGCCCGGTGCCAGCGCGTTGAGGCGGATACCCTCCCCCGCCCAGGGACGGGTGACGGCGGTGCTTCGCACCCAGTGCGATACGGCGATTTTGGACGCCGCGTACGCAAGCGTCGGCGCCAAGGGGCCGCGCAATCGCAATGAACGCACGGCCTTGTCCGCATTGCCGGCCAACAGCGCGCGTACCGTGCGCTGCGGGACCAACGGACTCGTCGTGGTCGAATTGCTGCCGATCACTACCACTTTGGCGCGCCCGGTGGAGGCCAGCGCGGGGCGCCATGCCTCCAACAACGTCACCACGCCGAAGTAGTTGACCGCAAGAATACGGCGGGGACTGTCCGCCCCGGGCGTGGGCCCGATACCGGCCGCCAGGACGGCCCCGTCGAGCCGGTGCTCCGCCGCCGTCAGTACGGCGTCGGCCGCCGCCTGTCGACCATCAGCGGTCGACAGGTCGGCCACGACGTCGGCTTCCTTGACGTCCACGCCGATCACCGTGTGACCGGCGGCCCTGAGCTTCTCGGCCGCCTGACGTCCCATCCCCGACGCCGATCCGGTGACCACGTACACGCCCATCCCACTGTCCCCTCGCGTCGCCGTATCGCCCGCTGCGCGCGTGCCAGCGTCGACCCGAAGCGTAGCGGCGCGCAGCGTCCAGGCTCTTGCCAGGTGCCAAGAAACGGCTACTCGGATCAGTAGAGGCCCAGGGCCCGCGCGGCCACTGTCGCGAGTTCGCCCTGCAGATTCGAGATCGGTCTGCTGCCACGCAGGTGGATCACGTTGGTGAGCAGCACCACGTAGGTGTCCGAGCCGGGGTCGATCCACAGCGATGTTCCGGTGAACCCTGTATGACCGAAACTGCCGATGGGAAACACAATTCCGCGCGGCTTGGAGTGGGCGGTGTCGATGTCCCAGCCGAAGCCGCGGAGATTCTGGTCTGCGATCGCGGGATAGTGCGGAGCGAGCAGTGGATGCTGTGTATCGGGCGTTGTCGCGATGGCTTGTTGTTCGGCGGCGTTGGCTGCCTCGACTTGCTCTGGGGTATGTCCCGGCTGTTCGGGAGTCGTCATCACCTGCAGTGTGGCCTGTGTCAACGGAAAGTTGCTGGGACGGCGCGCGAGTCGATCAAGCAGGCCCTGCGCGAAGATACCGACGTCGCGTGCGGTCGAGAAGACGCCGGCACTGCCTGCCACTCCCCCCATGCGGCGCACGGTCGGGTCGTGCACGGTACCGCGAAGCAGACCGTCGAGATCGGGGTTGCTGCCCGGGTTCGCCCGGCCTTCCTCGTCGCGCGCGGTCGGCGCGATCCTCCGTAGCAGCTTGCTGTTCCAGGTGTCTTCGGGGCATGTGTCCGTTGAGGGTCCCGGCGCCCACGCCACAGCTGATCCCTTGATCTGGTGTGGCCCACACACTTTCGTCGGCGGGAGAAAGCGCGTCTCTGTCATGCCGAGTGGCGCGAAGATATTCTGCTGCGCGTATACGTCTTCTGGCTGACCGGTGATTTTCTCGATCATCTCGCCGAGCAGAATGAAATTGACGTCGGAGTAGTGGAAACCCGCCCCAGGTGAAGCCTCTAGCGGTTTGGTGAGCGCGCGACGGATGCCCTCTGCGTGGTCGGCTCCGTTCAACCCCCACGGATCCCGGAGGTCCAATTCACCCACCAAACCTGAAGTGTGCGTGAGCAACATGCGCACCGTCACCTCGGCGCGCCGCGGATCGTCAGTCGGGTTGAACTCCGGCAAGTGCTCCTGAACGGCGTCGTCGAACTGAACCTTGCTTTGTTCGTGGAGCTGCATGATCGCCGTCGCCGTCGCGAGGGGCTTCGTCAATGACGCGATGTCGAAGATGGTGTCCTCGGTCATCGGCTCTTCGGGCGAAGGCGCCCCATCGAGGCCCAATTCGCCGGCCAGCTTGCGCACGCCGTAGGCCTGCTCGTGCACGATCTTGCCGCCATGCCCGATCAACACCACCGCTCCTGGCAAGATGCGCGCCGCGATCGCGTCATTGATCAGTTTCGACACCGTGGCTAACTCTGGACTGGGAGCCGCTTTTGGCGTCGAGGCGGGCGTGGTGTCACTCGCTGACGGGGCGCTGGTTATGGCCGCCTGGTCCGGATCGCCGCATGAGGTCGATGCGAACGCAAGTACGACAACGCCCGCCGCAATGGCCTTCCTCGAATAGTGCTTCGGCATGAACACCTCGTCGGATCGAAGGTGTGCGTTCGTCACCACAAATCGACCAACAGCATCGCACGAGATCCAGCGTCGGTGAATCTCGCGAGCGGGGAGGTTTGGGTCCGGGATCTTGTTAGCATCGCGCCGTGGTCGATTCCCCACCGCCGCCCGATACACGTACGCGGCGCGAGGTCCTCAGATATGCCGCCTGCGCTCCCGCTCTGCTGGTTCTCGGGACGGCCGCGGCGACACTGCGGGGGCCGCAAGCCTCGGCCGCCCCCATGAAACTGATCGACTTCACGCACCGGCTGGTCCCGCCGGACCAGATCAAAGCGGCGGGCTTCGACGGCGCACTCGTCTATGTGTCGGAGTTACGGCCGGGCGCCGACTTCGACTTCAAACCCGTCACCCGCGAATATGCGGATTCGCTACGCGCAGAGGGCCTGCACGTCGTCAGCTGTTATCAATACGGAAAGCCCAATTGGCCGAACGCGCCCTCGGACTACACCCGCGGCTACGACGGAGGCGTCTCCGACGCGCAGACGGCGCTGCGGTGGCACAGCGCAGCCGGCGGACCCGCGAGCGCGCCGATCTTCTTCAGCGTCGACGAGGACATC
>JBIQHU010000166.1:0-9998 GCA_044508395.1 Mycobacterium sp.
CGGGGTGGGGACTTTTATCCGGCCACCAGCGGGGACATCGAGTTGGCCATTGACAGGGGCGCTGTCAAATGCCGAAAGCAGGCTGGTCTGGTGAGGTGGGAGATCCGGTCAGGATTGTCACCGGGCTGCACCACGTGGGAATTGTCGGCAAGATCACCGCAATCTATGACGACGACGTTGTCGTCCAATTCGCTGGTGACTCAGCCCGCTACGCTTTCAGCTCGACGGAAGTGAAGTCCGCGACTTCACCTCAGGAAGGGACGACGAAGCCCGCCTCAAGCCCGAGCCGCACGGGTTCGAATCCCAGCGTGAAGGCAAGCACCGCCGCCCTGTATCCGGGCCAGGCAGTAAAGGTCGTCGCCCCCGGAGACGATTTCGATGGTCGAGTCGGCACGATTTTCAAGGTCATTGACGATGACGAGGACTACGACGACATGGACGTCTTCGTCAAGTTCGCCGACGAGGACGATGCCTTCGCATTTCGGCGGGACGAAGTAATCCTCACGTCGCCCGACCCGACCCGGCCAAAGCCCATCCAGCGCCGGACACCCAACGCGACATCACCGCCACGGGCAGCGCCGGAACTTAAGATCAGATCCACAGCGGCACCGGATACCACCACGTTGTTACGTGGCCAGGCAGTAAAGGTCGTCGCCCCCGGAGACGATTTCGATGGTCGAGTCGGCACGATTTTCAAGGTCATTGACGATGACGAGGACTACGACGACATGGACGTCTTCGTCAAGTTCGCCGACGAGGACGATGCCTTCGCGTTTCGGCGGGACGAAGTAGCCCGAGAACCTATGCGTACGGCGCATCCCTCTCGACCGGCGGAAGATGCATCGCAGCCACAGAAGAACGCGGCATCTCGGACGAGGTCGACAACACCGCCCAAAGCTGCCCCGAAAAACACATCGAGCGCCAACAAGAAAACGTCCCCCGCCGTCGGACAGCCCACGAAACCAGGGAGTCCGAGCGTCGGCTCTGATTCGTGGAACGCGAAGGCTCAGATGGTTGCGCGCTCGGGTCAGTCTTGGCTGCAGTCGATCAAGGACATAGGACCCAACGCCGTGCAGCGCGGCAGCGGCCGATGGGTTACTGGCGTGGCGATGCTTGTGGGAGGCGCAGTCCTTATCCTGTCAACGCTTCTGGTGTGGGGGCGGACAACGTCGGACGGCTACGCAATCGCGATGTCTGGGCTCGGCCAGGTGTCAGTGCACGGCCCAAACTCGACGCTCACTTCGTTCCTGGAGGAACAGCTCCAAGGAGAGGTCGGTCCGGCAGTCTTCAACCCTGGCATTTGGACCGCGCTCGTCGGCGTACTTTCGATCTTCGGAGGTTTGGCGTACCTATGGACCGCTCGGCGCAGTGAAGCGTCGATTGTTGTCGCGGTCGCGTGTGGTGTCGATTTCTTGGCTTGCATCAGCAACGCCACAAGCCTTGGATCGATGATGGGCGATGTCTCGGACTCCGATTCGTACACAATCGGATTCGGCCTCTTACTCGCTTGTGCCTTGACATTGATTCTGGTCGCACTCGCCGTGACCGCATTTGTTCTGGAGCGCATCTCGATGAACAACCGCTAGGTGTGCTTGGAGGCTCTCGAATGCTACTGACTGCCATGCGCCCATGCCGCTGAGGATCGGGGAGACCTTCGCCGGATACCGGGTCCTGCGCCTGCTGGGGTCCGGGGGAATGGGCGAGGTGTACCTCGTGCAGCATCCCCGCCTGCCTCGACAAGAGGCGCTCAAGGTCCTCCGCCCCGACACCTCCAAAGACACGTCGTTCAGGGAGCGGTTCATCCGCGAGGCTGACCTGGCCGCCGGACTGCGCCATCCTCACATCGTCGGTGTACACGACCGGGGTGAACACCACGGCCAGATGTGGATCGCAATGGACTACATCGAGGGGACCGACCTAAGTCGATTGCTGAAGCAGAGATACCCAGCGGGCATGCCCTTCGGCCACGTACTGCCGATCATTTCTG
Organism: Mycobacterium sp.; assembly: GCA_044508395.1. Classification (GTDB taxonomy): domain Bacteria; phylum Actinomycetota; class Actinomycetes; order Mycobacteriales; family Mycobacteriaceae; genus Mycobacterium. The sequence continues at coordinate 1,988 of JBIQHU010000166.1, forward strand.
CAGTGGCCAGTGCGCTCGATTACGCCCATAAGAAAGGTCTGCTGCACCGAGACGTCAAGCCCGCCAACATCATTGTTGCCGACCTTGATACCGATGATCCCACCGTGTTGCTCGCCGACTTCGGCATTGCTCGCCCGCTTGATGACACTAGTGGCATCACCACGGCCAACATGACTGTCGGCACGGTCGCCTACGCCGCCCCCGAACAACTAATGGGCCTATCGCTTGATGGCCGCGCTGATCAATACGCGCTTGCGGTGACGGCATATGAACTTCTGACCGGCTCGCTTCCGTTCGAACACTCCAATCCCGTCGTTATCGCCAGCCACCATCTCAACGCCAGTGCTCCGCCGCTGTCCCGCTTGAGGCCAGAACTCGCAGACCTCGACCCTGTTCTCGCAATTGCGCTTGCGAAGGAGTCAGGCGACCGCTTCGCAACAAGCACCGACTTCGCGCACGCCTTAGCCGAAGCGAAAGGCGTTGCGCTTGATACATCGTCGCGACCTACACTCGCAGCACCTCCTGCCGGGACGCGCCTCTTCTCAGGTGCAGAGGAGCGTCGTTCGCCGCCCGCCGCCAAGAAAACGTCGACAGATCTGCCTCGAACCCCGATCGAGATTCGCGAGCCAAGGCCGCGTTGGCCGGTTATCACCAGCACGTTGGCCATGGTCGTCCTGCTCGCCGCTGTGGCTGTTGTGTTGGTCGTTGGGCCATGGCATCACGACGGGGCCTCCAATGGAACCACCGGTACGCCGCCGACCATTGCGCCATCGATGACCTTCGAAGCGATGCGTGACTTTGTCACCGCCTACTACGCCGATCTTCCCGCACGCCCCGAAGCGGCGTGGGCGAAGGTTACGCCAGATGGCCGAAACGAGACCGGGCATGACAAATTCGTGGATTTCTGGTCCAGAATCCAATCCGTCACGTTGATTTCGATCAATTCACGAGACGCCACGAGCGTTGTTGCGCGGCTTCACTACGTTCGGAAAGACGGTGGGACCGACACCGAAGATCGCTGGCTGAGAATGGCTGTCGTGAATAACGCGATACAGCTGCAGGAGTCTGGACGAATCGGTCCGGCGAGCAATCCGCCGACTTCTCCTATCTCCGATCCCACGGTGTCACCAACGACATCAGCGGTCACGACGGCGGACGAAGACACACCAACGGTGGTCAACTGCAGCGGCCAGCCGGAAGTAAAACCGCAGAACATCATTTTGACGTGCGCTGATAACACGTGGGCCGTGGACAACATCGTCTGGAAGACGTGGAGCGCGGACGGTGGCGCGTATGGCACCGGCATCGAATTTTCAGTGAGCTGCGTTCCGAACTGTGCGGAAGGTTCTGCGACTTACTCTCCGGTCTCGATCACGCTAACCGGCGCTGTCGCCCCCACCTTCCGCTACACCAATGCGGAAATTACGAACCAAAACACAGGCACGTCGTATACCTCCCCACTACCTCGTGGCTAGTTGATCCGTTGGACCCCTGGACCTTGGCAGCGCATGGGCTACGCCGGGGCGCATGTCTCTCGCGCATTTGCCGCCTTGATACGAGGGGCCTTTATATCGTTAGCCCGTGGAGGGGACGCCGTTCGGCCGGTATCGCTTGGTCGAGTTGATCGGTCGCGGCGGCATGGGCGAGGTATGGCGCGCTTATGACACGGAGACAAACAACCGCACGGTTGCGATCAAACTGCTGCCACCACATCTGGCGCAGGACAAGACGTTCGCGCAGCGGTTCCGCCGAGAAGCAGATTCAGCTGCCCGGCTGAACAACCCGCACGTCATTCCGATCCACACCTACGGCGAGATTGACGGCCGACTGTATGTGGATATGCGTCTGATCGAAGGCCGCGACCTCCAGGATGTCCTGCAAGGCGGGGCGTTGGCTCCAGACCGGGCGGTGCGCATCATTGAGCAGGTGGCCAGAGCGCTGCACGCGGCACACAAAGTCGGATTGGTGCACCGCGACGTTAAGCCTTCGAACATCCTGATCGACGACGACGACTTTGCCTATCTCATTGACTTTGGAATCGCTCGTGCCGCCGACGACACTCGGATGACCGGGACTGGAAACGCGATCGGCACGTTCGCCTATATGGCACCCGAGCGATTGGGCGAACGTCCGGATGAGGACGCCCGCGCAGATGTGTACGCGCTGACGTGTGTGCTGTACGAATGCTTGACGGGCCAACCGCCATTCGCCACTACGAATATGGCTGGACTAGTTGCTGCCCATCTCAACACGCCGCCGCCTCGGCCGTCGACTTCCCGACCGAATGTGCCCAAACAGTTCGACCAGGTGATCGCTACCGGAATGGCCAAAGACCGCGATGGGCGGTATGGCACCACCGTGGACTTGGCGCGCGCCGCCCTAGACGCGATCACGGTGCCAGACGCGAAATCGGCGGCGCGCGTCGCACCGACATTGCCCACCAAGCCAGCGCTTGATGCCGATACGCGCGACCGACCCACACTTTCAGCGACGCCTCCTGAATATCCCGACGCGACTATTCGTGCCCAGCCATTCGCCACCGCGCCTACCCCGATGGGTCAAGCAGCACCCGTGACGGACGGTGGACGCCAGCCCGGATGGTGGCGGCAGCGAAAAATCGTGCTGACGACGATCGCCATCACTGCATCGGTTGTTCTTGCCACTGCTGCGGTCGTGCTGCTGAACCAGGGTGACGCACCCAAACCGTTGGAGGACTTGCATGCGGGACAGGTCCGAATTGGCCAAGTAGCGGCAGTCTCTGCCCCCGATTCGACGCTCGCGACAAGTCCGGTAGTAACCGCTTTCCGACCCAGCATCGTCGAAATTTACGCGGTAGCGCCCGGGTGCAACGGCGCGAAGGCTAACGTTATTCGGAGCAATGGTTTTGTTGTGGCACCCGATCGAATCATCACAACGGCGCACACTCTCGCAGGCTCCGAGTCGGTCACCGTGGCAGGAGGCGAGGGGTTCGGTGTCCATAACGCCACCGTTGTTTCACACAACGCTGGCAATGACGTTGCCATCGTCGCGGTTGATGGTCTGACGGCACCGCCAGTCACCTTCAGCGATGACGAAGCGGCCGCAGGAGCAAGCGCAATTGTGCTGGGATACGCACAATCCGACGTCTACACCGCTGCGCCGGTTCGAATCGCCGAAATGATCGAACTTAGTCATCGCGACATCTATGACCGGCAAACGGTCGCCCAACAGGTGTACATCGTGAAGGGTCCCGTCCACGAAGGCGACGCAGGCGCGCCTCTAGTGGGCGTCGACAGAAGAGTCCTCGGTATGTTGTTCGCGGTCGCGGTAGATGGCGAAGAAACTGGTATCGCGCTTTCGGCCCAAGAGATTTCACACCAGTTGAGTCAGGTCACTCGCACCCAACCAACATCGACCGGTGCCTGTGCCAGATGACGCCGAGCCGGGTCTCGAAAACGATAGGTTGATGCGACTGCGCCAGCACCGCCGTCACAGCCACTGCGGCGAATCCTGCCGCCCAAGAGGTGCTGGAGGGCCTGCGTAGGCGCTGCGCTCACCTGCGCACACCAATCCACTCGACCAACCCCGACCACTTGCCGCCGACGCCGGTGAAGTCAACGACCGCTCCTCTACGCCTCGCCAAGCGGTACGCAAAGGACCCGCGCTGATGCGCACGGCCCTGATCGACGTGGAGCACGGCTAACGGGGCATTTTCTACGGGGGCTCTTCGACATCGCCGCTGAAGCAGACCGGGCGCGGGTCAACCGTCACAATCTTCGCTGGGTCCGGCTCCCACACCGCACCTCAGCGTGCGACCCAGCCGCCTGGGGTTTTGTGTCTATGCCCGGCGCTATCGTCGGAACGGTGAGTGAAGGACTGGAGCAGCCGATCAGGCGACTCGATGAACGGGTCGTCCGAGACGGTGACGTGCGCCTCAGCAGCGACCGCTGGTACGGACCGCCGCCCGAGGACGACTGCCCTTGTGGATCGCGACGCCAAGCCGCACGCTGTCACCGCGCGAAGGACGGATCGTGGGTCGCCGAACCGCCGCCGCCGCTACTGACCGGTCCGCGAACGGGCTACGGCAATCCGGGCTGCTACGCCCGCGCCAGCAACGACTGCGATGAGGAATTGACCCGCGAGCATTTCATCAGCGACGACGTGCTGGGTTCGATCTCGTGGGACGGCAAGGTCGTCGTCGTCGAGGGAGCCGCATGGCAGGACAAAACGCAGCGGCAGAAGACGATCGGTCGCAACTCGCTGTCGTCGCGGATGCTCTGCCGCCGCCACAACAACGCGCTGTCGCCGCTGGACAAGATGGCTGCCGAGTTCTTCAGGTACTCATTGAATGACCACATCGACATCTTCAAATACCTCGGCAACGACGACCGCGACAGCTTCCCTCGCGGGTTCACGATGATTAGCGGCCCCTATTTCGAGCTGTGGATGCTCAAAGTCATCTGGGGCGCAATCGAAGCTGGCGCGATGGAGGTCGACGGCCACGCCGCATACCGCTTCCGGCTGGGTGTGACCACTGAGCAGCTCGCCGAGATCCTCTGGCGCGGACAGCCATGGCCCGCATCATGGGGCTTGTACGTTCTGCTCGACCACGACCCAGACCATCCAGCGATCCCAAGAGCGATACGGCTGCGCCCGGCCAGCATGGGTAGCGAGATTCTCGGCGGCTACATCCAGATCGCGGGGTTCGAGTTCCTTCTCAGCTTCGAGACACCACCCGTGCGGCGGATCTACCGCCCGTGCGGAATCACGTTTAGCCGCCGTGGATTTCCGCCGAGCAGCTATAAGATGCTCGCGTTCGCGTGGCCCGAAATCGGCCATCCGATCGTCAACGTCGTATCGAACGTGCCGCCCGAAGAAAACTACGCGGTGCCGAAGAACCCGCGCGCCGCCTCGTTTCATCGTCGGATCGCAGAGGGCTCACTGAACGTCCGCCCTGTTCAGGGGCAGGGTCCGAAAAACCCATCCGTGCCCTGAGTCGATCTTCCGGCACAACTCCGCCACAGCCACGCTGCAGCTCAGTTCGGTCGACCTGGCCGAGGGTGCGCTCAGGGGCAAGTACTACGAGTTCCGCATTCGCCGGTCACTCGCATTCGCCAGGTACCCAGCGTCAGCGGGTTCGGTCAGTTCCGACAGGGTTCGTCGGCGAACTGCGGGCAGCTGGGGAGGCTATTCGCATTTGCCGCTGGGCCAGTCAGCGCCCCGGTCATCTCGTCTCATAAACGATCCTCGCTTTCGAAATGGCCAAAGGCATCTGCCGACATACGATGCTGAGGGTTTTGGAGGCAACCGGGGAACGGGGTGTCGTGAACGGAGCGAGTCCGGGCGCAGGGGTTCCGCCGCAGTGAGGGGACGCGATTGATGGACGACGTTGGTGGCAAGCGGCCACACGACTACTTCGACAGCGCGCCCAACTGGACCGACACGCTGCCCGACTACCGAAGGCTGGCCCGCGAGATCGGACAAGAGATCGCCGCCACCAGGCCGCCGAATGTCCTTACGCACAATGGTCGGGCGTTCTGGAAGCTCACCGAGGCCGACAGTGGAGAACTCACCTGGCTCGCATTCACCCGGCCTGATGCGCGGTCGGCACTCTCCCGGCGCAAGGTCTGGACTCTCATCCCGCACCTGCAGGAATTCATGGCGAACTGGTTCGTGAGCGTCGACCACGAGCTCACCGATCAGAACCAGTGGATACACACAAACATCGACATTTATGAGGCACGCGAACTGGCACTATTGGTGCCGCAGCCGAAGGTCGAGGACATGAAGCGGATCACGCGACCCGAATCGGTGCTGACCCTCGACGACATCGACCGGCACAAGGTGACGACCGTCCTGGGCAAGGGGACTGCTCAAGCGATGAAGACTCGGCGATGACTGAGGTAAATAGAAAGGAGTTTCTAGACTGGGCGTACCCCAACCTGCTCACGAACACGATCCGTGGAGTGCTGGCTGAGTACATCGTGGCCAAAGCATGTGGCGTTGACGGTAAGCCGCGCATCGAATGGCACAGGTACGACCTCGACATCGACGGCATCTGGGTCGAGGTGAAGTCGTCTGCCTTCGTCCAATCGTGGACGCAAGACGGTGCCTCAAAGATCACGTTCAACATCCGCGCCACACAGGGCTGGGATGAGCCCACCAACGACTATGAGGCCAGTGCCCAGCGAAGCGCCCACGTGTACGTCTTCTGCTTGCTCAACGGCAAGCTCGGCGGTGCGATCAACCCGCTCGACGTCGCACAGTGGACCTTCTATGTGCTGCCTGCCAGCAAACTCCCGGAGCAGAAGACGATTCGGATTGGACCGCTGATACATCTCCGTCCGCGCCAGTGCAAATACGACGAGCTCAAGGCCGCCATATGTGACGCAGCAGCCGTCAATCGCGGCCGCCCGTAGCGACGCGGTGCCGCCGGTGCAGGCTGCGGCGTTACTCGGCCGGAAGGCGCAGACCGCCGCTATCCCCGTGTCTCGAAAACGATGGGTTGATGCGAACGGAGATGGTTCGGCACGCCGGGTCCTTTCACCAGCGCCAATGTCGTCCCAAGGTGTCTTCAAAACCCGTCTCATAATTGGTATTATCAATACCGGGACATCAACGGGATTATGAGACAGGAGCACCATTGGCGGTCATCGGGTATGCGAGGGTTTCGACCATTGACCAGGACCCACAGCTGCAGCTCGATGCACTGAAAGATGCTGGTGCCGCCCGTATTTTCACCGACCACGGCGTCAGCGGCTCGAAGGCCCGTCGCCCTCAACTCGATGCGTGCCTAGACCACCTACGTGAAGGCGACGTACTCACGGTCTGGAAGCTCGACAGGCTTGGGCGCAACACGCAACATGTCCTCGCACTTGTCGAAGAGCTGACGTCCCGCAAGATTGGATTCCGCAGCCTCACTGAGGGATTGCACACCCAGGGCCCAATGGGCAAGGCGATGCTGACCATCATGGCCGCCTTCGCTCAACTCGAACGCGACACCATGATCGAGCGCACCCGCGCTGGGTTAGCCGCTGCCGCAGCCAACGGACGCAAGGGCGGACGACCCCGCAAGGTCGACGACGCTGATGCCGCCAAGGCCCGCATCTTCCGCGACCAGGGCATCGCGGTTACCGACATCGCCAAAATGCTCGGAGTCTCCCGAGCCACCGTGTACCGATACCTGGGTGGTGCCGAGTCGCTGTCGGCCTGACATGCCCACCCCGAGTGCTCCGCGAAGCGGGGCGTGGCGACTGCACCCTGAATGCGGGCAATGTCAGGGCGTGCAACACAGAAAGGGAATGTCTCACGATGCTCCGGCTAGTTGAATCCTCAAACCCCGACGATGTCACCCGACACAACGTGCGCGCGCATTACACCGAGCGATTGGTCCTGACCGCATCGGTTTGCCGAGAGTTGCAGCGAGAGCCAGATGGGTTCGTCGGAGGCCGCGCCGGGGCCGCACTGGACCTGCTGAACCAATGGATGCGCGAAACATACGACCTACCCAAGGATCGAGACGTCGACTACAGCCACGGGTTGGACGACCCGCGCCTTGTCGAGTACGCCAGCGACATGCAACGCGAGCTCGAACTCGCTACAAACGTCTGCAGCGCGTTCTTCATGCTGTTCACCGCTGACACTGAATCTCAGTACCGGGGTGACCTCAGGGAAATCAAGGCACAGCTCGCTCAGTACCTCACGGAGTTTGAGCAGTAGCCCGCGTCCCCGACACAGCCTCGATTCAGGTTATGCGTCGCTTCTCGGCGCTCCGACGATCGACAGAGTCGCGAGTCTGTCGCCGATGACCGGGCCATTGCGGAGCACTGACAAATGTTCGCCTTTTCTACCCGGCGTAAGTCTCGTGTTGTTGCTGCCGTTGCGCTGCCGTTCGGTCTCACCACCCAAACCGCCGTCCGGTTGCTCGGCCGCCCCCGGGGCGAAATAGTGAACATCTACATGCCGCTATCGACGACCTTGATCGCGCTCATCGAAAGTCCCCAGGTGTGCTCGCCGAAATTCCTCACCTGTG
>JBIQHU010000294.1:0-1520 GCA_044508395.1 Mycobacterium sp.
CGTCTCCAGAACGCAAGCGTTGAAGCAGGTCGTTGAAGCTGATGTCGTCGATGATGCGGTCCATCCACTGCTGCATCAATGCACGCGGATGATCCCAATAATCGCCTGCGATCCTGTTCAAGAAAACAAACGTGGGCTCCTGGAAGTCAGCCACCGACGTGTCTTCGCGGTGACTGTCACCAAACAACGGCTCGCGACCTTTGGCCATGCGCATAGCGTGCCAGCTGCCGCCGACAAACCCCGCACCTAGTTTCCACGCGAGCCAACAGCCAAGCCGCGCTCGCTTGCGGTTGCGTCCAGCAGAGTGGTGTACGAGTCGGACCGGATCAGCGGAACCGGCGTGTCGTAGCCGAGTGATTGAAGGTCATCGCGTGATTCTTCGAGGGACCGTCCAAAGTCACTCGAGCAAAGGAACCACGCGATGACCGCTGCCCAGAATATCGACCTGCCCACCGTGCTGGCCGAACGACTCACCACCACCCACCCCGACGTCCTGCGCGAACTGCTCGCCACGTTCATCCACACCCTGCTCGGGGCTGAAGCCGACGCCCTGTGCGGTGCCGGATACGGCGAACGCAGCACCGAACGGACCAACCAACGCAACGGATACCGCCACCGCCAATTCGACACCCGTGCAGGCACATTGGATCTCGCGATCCCCAAGCTGCGGCACGGATCGTACTTCCCGGACTGGCTGCTGGAACGCCGTAAACGCGCCGAGCGGGCATTGACCACCGTGGTCGCGACCTGCTACCTGCTCGGGGTCTCGACCCGGCGGATGGACAAGCTCGTCGAAACCCTGGGGATCACCAGCCTGTCGAAGTCGCAGGTGTCGGTGATGGCCAAGGAACTCGACACCGCCGTGGAAGCCTTCCGGACCCGGCCGCTGGACGCCGGCCCGTACACGTTCGTGGCGGCCGACGCCCTGGTCCTCAAGGTCCGCGAGGGCGGGCGGGTGGTCAACGTACACGCCCTGATCGCGGTCGGTGTGAACGCCGAGGGCTACCGGGAGATCCTGGGCATCGACGTCACCACCGCCGAGGATGGTGCCGGCTGGTTGACGTTCTGGCGGTCGCTGACTGCCCGCGGTCTGTCCGGGGTCCGACTGGTCACCAGTGATGCGCACGCCGGGTTGGTGGCCGCGATCGGCGCCACCCTGCCCGGCGCCACGTGGCAGCGCTGCCGAACGCATTACACGACCAACCTGATGGCCCTGACCCCGAAGGCGTCGTGGCCGTGGGTGCGTACCCTGCTGCATTCGGTATTCGATCAACCTGATGCTGAATCGGTTGCAGCACAATATGACCGGATCATCGACGCCCTGTCCGACAAGCTGCCGAAGGTGGCTGACCACCTCGAAGCCGCCCGACCCGATCTACTCGCCTTCACCAGCTTCCCCAAGCAGATCTGGCGTCAGATCTGGTCGAACAACCCCCAGGAGCGGCTCAACAAGGAGATTCGCCGCCGCACCGACGTCGTGGGCATCTTCCCCGACCGCGACGCCCTGATCCGCCTCGTCG
>JBIQHU010000295.1:0-1519 GCA_044508395.1 Mycobacterium sp.
AAGGAAATCGCTTTCTTGCAAGGGATGAAATCGCGGGTCTCGTGGGGGACCGGATCGGCGCACATGCATACACCGACCTGGCTGCGGCGTTCGATCGTCATAGCGTTTGCTGGACTCGCTACCAGACTATCGAGGAACTCGTTGCCACCGACCCGGAATGCTCCTGCGCCAATCCGATGTTTGCCGAAGTTGAGCAGCCCGGCGTGGGCCGAGTGCTTGCACCGGGGACGCCGCTGAGTTTCCAGAAGTCAGGCCGCCTGTCGGTTGAGCCCTCGCCCGTGCTCGGGCAGCATACCGAGCAAGTGCTTGCTGAAGTTCTGGGCATGAATACTTCGGAGTATGGTCATCTGCGCTCTCGAGGTGTCGTGTAGGCGCATGCTTTGATCTGGATTAATTCTTAGCCTGACTAGACGGGTAATCATAGATTCCCGCCAATCATTACCAAGAGGCATCATGGATACAACGGAGTGCGGACTTCTCATCATCGGAGCCGGGCATGCCGGCGCCGAGCTGGCCATAGCGGCGCGCCAGAAGGGATGGCAGGATTCCATCGTCTTGCTGGGAGACGAGCAGTCGCTGCCTTATCATCGGCCGCCCTTGTCGAAAGCCTATCTGGGCGGCGAAAGCGATATGAACGCATTGCTGATACGTCCTTCCTCCACTTACGAAGCAGCCAATATTACGCTCAGGCCGGGCCGGCGCCTGGTTAGCCTCGATCGTGAGGCGCATGTGGCGATGCTTGCCGATGGCGCGCGCATACGCTATGGGAAGCTGGCTCTGTGCACGGGGGGGCGGGCTCGAACGGTCGATTGTGAAGGTCTGGATGCCCTGAGGCCGCCGTCCAACCTGTTTTACCTGCGTACATTCGCCGACGCCGACGGTATGCGTCCGATGCTGCGCGCCGGCGCGCGCCTGGTCGTCATAGGGGGTGGGTATGTCGGCCTGGAGGTGGCGGCCAGCGCAGCAACGCTGGGTGTCGCTGTTACGGTGCTTGAAGCGCAGCAGCGGGTGCTGGCTCGGGTGGCCGGGCCGGAACTCTCTGCGTTCTACGAAGATGTGCATCGCTCCCACGGGGCCGATATTCGTACGAGCATGTCCGTATCGCGAGTGGAGTGTGAAAACGGACGGATCGTGGCGCTGCATGGTTCGGACGGCACGCGGTTCCCTGCGGATATCGTGGTGGTGGGGATTGGCATGGTGCCCAATGTCGAGGTGGCACAGGCTGCCGGATTAGGGCGGGAAGAAGGTATTCCGGTTGACGATCTGTCTCGCACCGTTGATCCGGACATCGTTGCCGCAGGGGATTGCACCTGGCAGCAAAACGCGCTGTACGACCGTTCCCTGCGCCTGGAGTCCGTACCGAACGCACTAGAGCAAGCGCGCGCGGCGGCGTCGTGGCTAGTAGGCAAACCCGTGCCGAACCGCACTGTACCCTGGTTCTGGTCGGACCAATACGACCTGAAGCTGCAAATGGCCGGCCTCTCGCATGGCTATGACCGCTGCATACTGCGAGGCGAAC
>JBIQHU010000167.1:0-9789 GCA_044508395.1 Mycobacterium sp.
ATCGGATTGCTCTCATGTTTTCCCGGATTACTCTCAACTAGTTCCGGATCGGACACGCAGGCAAGGCGAAGAGATCGACCTGTACACCAAGCGGCAGTCGCTTATCGCCAGGTCGGTAATGCGCCGATAAGCTACATTATGTCAAGTTAAAGTCTCCGTTTTCACCAGATGAATCATCTCCAGCTTGATCCCCCGATGTGCCCCCAGTGCCGCCGCCCCGCGGTTTATAGGACGAAAGTCTTTGGTCCACTTGCGTATGTGGGACCACTCGGTCGCACGGTGCCCGGTCACGCGTCAGGACATTGGATTCAACGTTTGACGAACAGTATCTTGATCGGTTCATCACCATTCATATCGACAACGAGCTCCACAGGGCCGCGGTCATACCAATTCTTCCGGTGGGATCCGCCCCATTAACCAGTAGCCGGACGGCAACCGACGTGGCACTTCCCTTCTTCCCCACCATCGCCTGGCCAGATCCCGCTCATCAACCAAGACGTTCCGTCCAATCGCAAGCCGGGACTCAGAAGCAAAGACGTGACAAATGCGCAGGTGTACCGTGCCGAGGTGACCTCCGACGCACCTGCACAGATAGTGCCACGATGGGTCAGCGTCCTGGTCGGACTTGTCCTCAGCTCGACCCTTGGCCTCCTCGCCTACGTCGTCTCTGTGGGAATCGCGTCCGACATGCTGGAAACCTGCCTTCAAGAAATCGACGCCGGCGATACCTTCATCGTCGTCACTCTGCTAATTCCCGCCGTCCTCACCATCGCCGCCACCGCGATCACCTACACAGTCGCTCACGTGCTCATCGAGCAGAGCTGGTCGATATACGTCGCCGTCTCCGCCGCCGTCCTGGTCACCCCGGTCATGGTCGTCTACGCAATCAACACCCAATGGTCGCCCACCCCAACCGAACTGTGCCCCACCGGCACCCCGTCCTGGTGGCCATGGCAAATCACCGAGCCCTACTGACCACGCGCACCGCGTGCAGCGTCCATACCAATTGGCCAACTGCGGGAACAATCAGAACAGAAACGAGGAGCAAGCATCAGCGCTGAGGAAGACGCATTCGTCCAAGCCGTCCGGGACGCCAACCCCAGCGACGACTGGACGGTCATCAACCTGGATATCTGCGGCAACATCGGCACCCTTGGAATCACACCGAGCTGGGACAGCAGCGCTCCAGGACCGAAGATCAAAGCACGGGGGTCGATGGCACTGGAAGCTATTCGGGAAGCGACCGCTGACCCGCACCGAGGTGCCTGGCTCACCGCCCAAGTCACCATCCCCAAAACTGGCACCGCCACCTTCACCTACGACTGGATGACACAACCCACCTGGGAAGCCATCGGCGGCCTCAACCCCGCTCTCTACCTCGACGATCTCAAAGCGTTCCCCCGCACATCCGACAACATCCCCGACTGGTACCCCAAACCCTAAGCTGTTCGCCGCATTGCCGGCCTCGGCGCACCACGCATCTCAGGAGAATCCAATGCAACTCACGCTCCGCGATCGGACGTTTCCGATCGAACAAGCAATACTCGGTGCCGAAATGCAATGCCCTCATTGGGCCAACAAGTGGAATGGCGGGCTGGTACCCGAGCCGAGTTTCTGGCTCGACGTGCAGGCCGCGGCGGTGGACTATGACGACGAAACCTGGAGCCCGCATCTGACCTACGACTTGGTGCCGTACCCGTCTCGAGATTGGCGCGCGCTGGCCAACCGCAAGATCGCATGGACGGAGGTGACCGACCCAGCAACGGGCGAACGGAACGGCAACATGTATGTGTTCGGGCACCACGACATCTACGAAGCCGAATTAGCATTTGGCGATCTCGATGGTTTGGATCTCGAAGTGTCTTGGCACGGCCTCTGCGACATCTTCTGGGATGACGAGTTCAGCGACCGTGTGCCCTTCGCTGTAACAGCTAGGGCGCACTTTGCGCCCGTCCGCGTACATGGGTCCGGGGCAGACGACGACAGCACATTCCTCGAGCGCTTCGCGCTCTACCTCAACCCAGACGACTTCGTTCAAGGACCTGTCATGACGGACGGCCACAGCTACGAAGACGGCACGGCGATGACCCACTGCCTGTTCACACCGAAGACGGTAAGTTAGCGGCCGCCAGGCCGGCACTTTAACGCGCAGGTGTCAAATTTGCGGTATCTGCTGCACGGCAAACGAACTCACGACGTTGTCATCACGTCTGCCGCTGGCGCTGCCGGGCCCCACGCGTCTCCATGCACGGAATCGAGTAATGCAGGGCTACTAGCAAACTACGCCGTTAGCATGTGATGAATCAGCCCCGGCCCAGCCCGTGTACCGCCTCGCCATATCTAGCGTTTTCTCGAAAATTTGGCGGACCAAGGGCCTGTGACTCGCCCCATCAGACGGGACAACCGGGCACCTCGCACGTCTGATCACGGTCGGTGTCGCCGTGTTCGTACTCGAAGTGGAAGCACACGTAGTGCATCCGCTCGAACACTGCCTCAAAGTACGTGCCGGCGGATAGTTCTCCGCAAGCTCGGCACACTTGAGCAGGAGCGAGCAGCGCTTCAAGTGCTCCATCCACCACGCGATCGATCTCGGCGGCCGTGCACTCAACCTCATGAACATCGCCACCTACCATCCGGCGGACAACATGGCGCGAGCCGTCCACGTGCACCACCACCGAAGCGGTGAACGGGAACTCGTCTCCGGGCACCGTGAACAGCAGGTCGTGCATCGACGTACGACAGTGGACATGCTGCCCCCAGCGCGCGCGTGCTGCGACAAGTGTCGTCGCGTTGCTCAGGGCAGCAGGAACACCGAGGCGGTTCCTCAAGAAGTCGAGGCTCTCGACCCACGAGGGGTATGTGAACTGCTGCACGCTTCGATCGTGCCTCAGGCGGGGCACCTTGGCGAGCCCGCGTTCTTCTTAGTGGTTGATGCCAACGGACCGCCGCGTACTTCTGCGCGGATTTCCACTCCACGTAGCGTTTCCGGTTGTTCCCGAAGGTCCACATCCATTCTTCCCCCGGTTCGCCGATGGGCGGTGGCGAGCGGCGGTAACGCTTCCCGTTTAGGTTGGCGCCCAACCGTTTCCACCAGTGAAGCAGATGCTCTCGCAGCGACTCTGAGCAACTGAAGGAAGAGCTCGTCGACAATCACGTCGAGTATCAGTGCTTCCGTTCTCGCCGTAAGCTCGCGGCATGCACAAGGTGACTCTGGCCAGCACCGCCGCAACGGCTACGCTGACGGTGACGGTGGCCCTGGCGGCCTATTCAGCGTTGATCCTCGCCTGCATCGCGGTGGCGATCGACAGCGCCCGCCGGCACCGACGACGCCGGGCCATCGCCGCCGCAGTGATGGTTGGGGTGCTGACCCTGGGCGGGCTGGTTATGGCGATTGTCAGCAGCGTCGCATGAACCCTCACAACACAGAGCGTGAACACCGGATAGTTGGCGGCGTCGGCAACTCGCGGAACTTGCCATCGACGATCCCGGCCACCGCTAGCGGGCTGGCGAGCAGTCAGCACCTCTCCCCTGTCACGTTCCGTCTGACTCGCCGCTGAGCCACTCCGGGATCGAATATGGCGGCCTGGCACGGCCGCCTCGCCACTCAACGCGGCCCGAGCACTCGAGGGACACCGCCTGGGTGGACACTATGACGTGGCCCTTTCTGCAACAGTATTCAAAGTCGAACTTGGCGTCTCCGATGTCGATCACGGTTACTACGCCGATCACACGCTGACCGTAGCCCGCCACCCCAGTGAGACCGATGAGCGGATGGTGGTGCGGTTGTTGGCATTTGGGCTGCGCGCACACCGACTCAGCGATGTCGACGGTGAGTTGGTCTTCGGGCCGGGCCTGTCCACCCCTGGCGTAGCGGACTTGCGCCTCGCCGACTACACCGGCCGGATCCTGGAGTGGATCAACGTCGGCCAGCCCGATGAACGCGTTTTGGGCAAGGCCGCCAGCCAGGCCGACCAGGTGCTGCTGTTCCCGTTTGCCTCCGGCGTGGCCACCTGGTGGCGCGCAGTCGGCCCCAAAGTGGCGGGGTTGCCGAACCTGTCGGTGGTGCAGATACCGCATGTAGCGGTGCAGCAACTTGCCCAGACTGTCGATCGACGGGTCGCGGCGCAGGTGATGGTGATCGAAGGTCAGGTGACGATGACCGTAGGCGGAGTCGACGCCACCTTCACACCCGAGCCATTGCAGTGAACGGCTGAGCCCGAGGTGCCAGTTTGGATCGTTTCAGCTCCCCCGGACGGCAGTCGCCAACTGGCAAGCAGCCACCTGATCAGGCCATGAGCACGATCTCGACGGGCGTGGCGCCACGAAAGTTCACCCGATGCCAGTAGCAGTCCTCGACGTACTCGCCTGTCGAGTCTTCGAGGTCGAGGCCGAAGTCGCCGGAGTGATACATCGTCACACCCGCCAGTCGAAACGCCGCAACGAAATCCGTGTCCGTCGTCGCCGCGCGTTCTTCGTCCGTGCCCTACTCCCATAGGTAGGTGATGGCATCGCGCCAGCGTTGTGCCAGTTCGGCGATGAGATCGCGCGTGGCCGGTAACAGTTCGAGTAGGCGGATCCGGCTGACCGCATCGAACGTCAGCGAGACCGCAGAATCACTCCACGGGACCGGCGGCGCCAGGTGGCGGATGTCGTCGACTTCGGCCGTCTCGCCGAATCCCGACGGTCGGTTCATGACGATGGTCCCGAGCACCTCGTCGGTCACGGGTGCGGTCAATGCTGGGTCCGTGGTGTCGTCGGCAGGTCGCCGTGGGCGATCGAGAAACTCGGTTTCGAACTGCGCGTCGTAATCGGGGTTGACCGTGACGCTGACCAGTTGGCTCCACGCCGTCAACTGACCGGGAGTCGCAATGACCTCGCGATCATCCCCTTCAGAGCGTATGGATCTCCATCAGTGGCAGCTCACGGCCGGGGATAGAGCTGGATTCAATACTTCCGGTTCTATGGGCGCCCATGGCGCGGTAGAACGATTCGGCGTTCGGATCGGAGGTGACGGTGAGCCGTCGGATGCCGATGTCGCGCGCGGCACGAACCGCGTGGCGGAACAGCTCTGCTCCTACGCCGGTACCGATGGCCTCGGGAGCGACAAACAGCATGTCCAATTCCGCAGACGGAGGGTCACCGTCAATGGTGACGAATCCGACGATGGAGCCACAGCGTTCGGCGACGGCCGCGCGTCGCGAGGAAACCTCCGACGGAGTAATGGTCAGCTCGGGTCGGAAGGATTCGAGAAGGCTCTCGTTGTAGCCCCAGTGCCCTTTAGACCGCACAGCCAGCTCGGTCAACAGTGCCGCTTCCTCTGGCCGGGCCGGTCTGATCGTGATGGCCATGCCGTTCAGTCTTCCAGAGCAAGTTGTGATGCGGTGACTCAATAGGTCGGCCGCACGCCGCCGTACCACAACGTGATCGTCCATTTGCCCGACGAGGACGCAAATCCGACTCTCCGATAGCTCAACGTCCTGGTGGATGTCGCCCTTAGCAGAAGTGCGCGCGGCGATTGTATCCGCCAGGTATGCACCCTTCCGAGATGTTGTCCCGCCCGGTACTGACCCCGGACGGGACAACACACTTTGGTTACGCGTTGCCGGTTAGCCGGTCTTTGATGGATTCCACACCATCCTTGACCTTCTCGGCGGTATCGGCCACCTTCTGCTTCACTGCTGCGATCCCCTGATCAGCCTGCCCTTCGGCTTTGAGGTCGTCGTTGCCGGTGGCTGCGCCGGCCGCCTCTTTGGCACGTCCCTTGAGATCGTCGACCTTGTTGCGTGCATCGTCTGCAATCCCCATGTCCTGCACTCCCTTTCGTGTCGGGGCGACCCATCTACGGTCGCCCACTCTTTCCCGATCCAGCGCACTCCCCTCGGCGTTTCTGCACTGGATGGCTCTCCCCCGGTCAGACCACACGCGGGCGCGCCTTGTCCGGCCGCACATGCTCGACCAGCAGCTGGAATTCGAAGTCGGTGCCTGCCGCCCGCTGGGCGTCGGCAGCACACCTGCGGGCCAACCGGCGAACCTCGGTGGCAGGTGTGTCCGGTGCCACTTGCACGGTGATGCGCATGACCGGCCTGCCGCGTTCGATCCGAGTGCGGGCCTTGGCGCCCTGTACCACGGGATGACGTCCTACATCAGCGGCGACGGCCTCGGCGATCCGGTCTAGATTCACCGCGCCGGCGTCGCCGTCCACAGTGTGCACCGCCGTGGGGCGCAGGTGCAGCAGCAGTAGCCACAGCCCCAGCACTACCGCGATGACGCCCGCGCCACCCAATACTGCCGGCCACCAGGGCCATTCGGAGGTGCGTGTCAACAGCCCGGGCTGGAGGCGGTAGGCGGATTCGCGGGCCACCGGGAGGTTCACGCGGTATCCGATCAGCCAGCCGCCCGCCACGAGCAAAGCCACGGCCACGACGGCGGTCACCAATCGATCCACGATACGGACAACCGACGTCATTGTTCATCTCCTTCGGAGCCCGGCTCACGCGCCGACTCGGAATACCAGGCCTCGGCCGCCTGCCGTTGCACCCAAACCCCTTCGCCGACTGGGTGATACGCCCGTCGACGCGGTTTGACCGCGACGATGAGCAGGATCGCCCCCGCGAGCACCGTCACGACCGCACCGGGCCACGTCCACCATTGCCATTGGGTGCGCCCGGCCCAGTCGAGCACCGGCGTGATCCACGCGGCCCCACCGATCCAGTCGACGTCGATGAGGGCATCGCGCACGGCCACTACGCCGGCCGCGATGACCATCAGCGCAATCAGTACGCCGGTGATTGTGGAAGCTGCGGTACGGCGCGGGCCGAATCGTCCGCGGCTGCCGGCGGTTCCGGCGTTCGGTTCGGTATCCGCCGCATACGCGTCGGCGACCTGCGCCGGCGTCCTGCCGCTGACGATTCGGCTGATCCGCACACCTAGGTGACGCGGATGCTCACCGAGCGACAGCGACAATTCACGCGACACCGCGGATTCGACCTCGTTGAGGATCGTCGTGCCGTCAACCGGCCAATTCGCCGCGATATCGATATCGACCGCGCGCGACTGCGATCCGCCGCCGATGCGCACCGCGGGCAATGTCCCGCCCGGCACGATTGTTCGCCGGCGGAGAACGCCTGGCACCGAAAGCGCCGCGTGCTCGATCAGCCGCTGCCGCACGCGGTCGCTGATCACTGTCTGGCCGCGTTTGGGTTGCGCCACAAGCGCGGGCACAGCCGGTTCGGTTGTCACCCTCAACTCCTGGGACGGCGCCCGAGTGCCGTCAGATCGACGGTCCCGTCCAAGTGGGCCCCGACCGCTGCGCCGGCACCGCCGAGGATCAATGCCAGCAGGAAGCCGATCAGACCTCCGGTGGCTGCGGCGATGGCCAGCAGCAAGCCGGCGAAAAGACCTATCACAACGTACTTTTGGTTCATCGTTGAGCTTTCTTGGAACTATTGGCGCGGCGGAGGCGCCTGCGTCTGGTGAGGTACGCCGCGAGCCGTCCCCGGCAGGTACGCCGGATCCGGATTGCGGGTCGCGATGCGCCGCGATCGAATGCGGCGAGCGCTGCAATCAGGGCTTCGGCAGAACCGCCGATGTCGGGATGGTGCCGGCGGACGGCGTCGCGGCGGGCACGACGATCGAATTCAGTCACCGCACGCATCGTGTTGCTCGACCACCGCAACATCGCCGACCACCACGTCGACCGGAACTCCCGCGGCGGCGCTAGCGACGCGCTGCACCTGTTCGGCGACGTCGAGTAGGTGCTCCCGCAGCTGCAACACCACGTGGACTTCTCCCCTGTCGGCTCCGAGTCGTATACCGCGAACCGTCCGGCCAGGCAGATGCGTCGCCGGGACGCCCGGCCCGAAGTGCAGCCCGATCACACCGTCGACGGCGGTCACGGTCTGCACCACGCGGTCGACGCGGTCAGCGATCGATGCTGTCTGACTCATACAACGCGGGGCTCGCCGGCGTTGTCGCCCTCGGCGTCATCGTCATCGGCGAAGTGGACGTCATGCACCGTGATGTTGACCTCGGTGACCTCAAGCCCGGTCATGTTCTCGACCGCCGCGATAACGTTGCTGCGGATACCGTCGGCCAGATCGTGGATCGCGATGCCGTACTCCGCCACGATCCCGATATCCACAGCGGCCTGTCGCTCACCGACCTCGACGCTGACCCCCTGAGTGAGACTCGGCGAACCCGGGAGGGTCTCCCGCAACTTGCCGACAACGCGTGCCGCCTGGCCACCGAGGTCGTAGACGCCATCGATCTCGCGAGTCGCGATCCCGGCGATCTTGGAGACGACGATGTCGGCAATAGTCGTGGCACCGTGGGCGGACACCTTCTCGACGTCCTTGCCCACGGGGTCGGCGGCGACATCCGAGCTAACTTCCCGGGGTTGGGTTGCTGCGGTCATCAACTTCTCCTTCTAGGCTGATTCCCCGAACATTTCGTTCGGCACAATGGGTTAGTCGGGGGCAGGTGCGCGGATCGCACGCAAATGAGACGTAGACCACAGTGACGGTAGATCGCGACGGGGGTGGCAGTGGCAGCGGGCAGACTTGAGCTGTTGGAATGGCTCTCCGACGATGCGCTGGCCCGTCGCGCTCAACGCGGCGACGCGGAGGCCTTCGACGCACTGGTAGTGCGCCACGCGCCAGCACTGCACCGGTTCGTAGCAAACACTTACCCGGATCGCGACGAGTGCGATGACATCGTGCAGGAGACCTTCATCACGGCATGGAAGGCATTGCCCACTTTCGCATTTCGGTCGCAGTTCCGCACCTGGTTGTATTCGCTGGCGTCCCGCAGAACCATCGACGCCCTTCGCCGCCGCCGACCGCAGACTGGGCTCGAATCGACCACGGACACCCCGGACCTCACGCCGGGGCCAGGACAGCGCGCGTTGGCCGGAGATTTCATGGCGGCGCTCAATCGTGAACTGCGCCTCCTGCCCTATCCAGCGCGGGCGGCCTGGTGGCTGCGCGAGGTGTACGACCTGCCTCTCTCAGAGATCGCCACCGTGTTGCACACCACCGAGGGATCCGTCCGGGGCCACCTGCAACGCACCCGAAAGCGGCTCGCCGCGGCGCTTGAGGAGTTCCGCCCATGACTGCATCGAAGCAATCGGTCCGGCCCGGTGACTATGCATCGGGCATCGCGTCACGTAACACTGGAGGTTGGATGCGTAGCACAGCCACGGACGATTACGACGCCGTCGAACAGTCGACGGCGTGGATCGCCGATGCCACGCGCAACCTGGCGGGGCTGCAAGCGTCACCCGATGCAGGCGCACACCACGCGGTCGATCCACGCTGGGGAGAAGGCAGCTCAGCCCTCGACCGCCTCCGCACCACAATCGCTCGTCACATCGCCGCATTACCGCGCCAAGGACGCCCAATTCACAGCGATCGCATGGGGATCAGCATCACGCACCTGGCGCTGGCCAAAGTGCTGACATGGCAGCTGGCCGAGCCTGCCGCTGCCGCCGAGGCCGCAGTTGCCGACGTCGAAGTGCAGGTTGACGGGTACGCCGTTTCGGAGGTGCATATCCACCTGGTGGCAGTCGGTGCCGACCCGCGTGACAACACCTACCTGCACGACGGCGACAGGCTCCGCGAACACGCAGCGGCTGTCATCGCCGAGATAGTCGGGGACAGCCCTCACATCACGCTGACATGGGAGGACATCGCGCTCCCGCCCGACGCATAGTCGAAGCTTCTCCCTACACCCCACCACGGCGCAGCATCCGACCTTGTGGGGTCTGGAAGTCAATCTTCTTGCCGCGCAACC
>JBIQHU010000168.1:0-9766 GCA_044508395.1 Mycobacterium sp.
CTTACCAACGGTAAGAACTACGTGATCGACACCTCGCGCAACGGCAACGGGGCCGCACCCGACTCGCCGCTGCACTGGTGCAACCCCAGCGGCCGTGCACTCGGCGTTCCGCCCACCACGCAGACCGCGGGCCCGCATGCGGACGCCTATCTGTGGATCAAGCGTCCCGGTGAGTCCGACGGAACGTGCGACAAGGGTGATCCGCCCGCGGGCACCTTCGTCAATCAGTACGTCGTCGAGTTGGCGAGCAACGCGGGCCGGTAAGCCGGCCGCTCAGCTGGGCGGCGTCAGCAGGTCCTGCCATGTCTTCCCGCCGTTGTCGGGAGCCAGGTTCGACTGCGTGTAGGTACGTCCGTCCGGGCCTTGGTAGCTGCCGGTCGCGGGGTCGTAGTAGGCGGCCGCGATCGGCGGCGTCGCCTCCGGCGGCGGAGCCGGAACAGCTTGCGGCGGTGACGGTTCGGGCGGACGCTGAGGAATGTCCTGCCCGGAGAGAGTGGCGTTCGGGTCGCCTTTCCAGTTGAACCCGTCGTTGAGCGGCACGTACTCTTCGTCGCTCCGGCACATCTTTGCGCTCGGCGCGCGTTTCCCCGGCTTCATCAGGCAGGGCAGGTTGCGTGCACCGCGTACGGCGTTCCACGAGTTCTGCGGTATTCGGCAGTAGAGGTCGTCCACGGGACGATCGGGCGTGTCCACCATGGTCGGTATGCGCTGCTGCTGGGCGGGAAGGTAACCGGTCGTGCACGGTGGTGGCAGGTTGAGATTGAGGTTGAAGGACAGCACCAGCCCGGGATGCTTGGTGTTCTGGTTGGCCACGGTGCCCGCTTGCATGACCGCGACCCCCATCGGCACGAGCACCAGCAGTTGCTCGATGGCCGGGTTATAGGTGAGCGCGAGTTGACCGACGCCGAGCAGGTTGTTCATCAGCACCGGGACGCTCGGCTGAAGTCGGTCGATCAGCTGGCGTGCCTCATCGGCGGCGTATCCGCCCCGTTCAATCAAGCCCGCGAACGCGCTGTCGTTGGTTTTGAGTTGACGCGTGAGATCGGCAAGGTGCCCCGCCCATGCCTGGATCGAGTCGGCGCTCTCCGCCTGTGAATCCAGCACCGGTTGCGACTGGTCGATCAGCGAGACCATCGGGTCGAGATTCTTGCGCGCATCGAGGGCCAACTGCGTTGAACCATTGACGATGCGGGAGATTTCGGGCCCTAGCCCGCCAACCGCGACGTAGCTTTCGTCGACGACCGTCTTCACGTTGTCCCTAGGTATCGCCAACAGCTGGCGGTTGGCTGCGTCGAGCAAGGCGCCGATGTCCGGTGGGATCGACGTATCGCCCACCGGGATGATGTCGCCGTTCTTCAGCGGAGGTGCAGCGCCGCCACGGGGAAGCAGCGCCACGTACTGTTCACCGATCGCGGAGGTGCTGTGCACCTCTGCGGTGAGGTCGGAGGGGATCTTCACATCTGAGCGCAGCGAGAGTGTCGCGTCGACTCCGGCGTCGGTCAGAGTCACCGCCGTGACCCGACCGACCTCAGTGCCCCGGTATGTGACGTTCGCACTTTCATACAGCCCGGCAGCCTGCGTCAGCTGCATGGTGACGGTGTATCGCCCCACCCCGAGCATGGCGGGCACCTTGATGTAGCCGAAGACCATCACGGCACCGGCGGTCACCGCGACCGTGGCGAAGATCGACAGTTGGACCTTGACCCGCTTCGTCATTCGCATGTCACGGCCCCTGATCCAGGCGGTAGGGAGCCACCAGCGGGTTGGACGCCGTGTATGGGCTCGGTAGCTGACCGATGGTGCGGCCCCATTGCATCTCCAGCTCGGTGAGGTCGCCTTCCCACCTCGTGCCGGTGAACAAATTGTTGTCGATGCGACTCAGGGTCAGGTCGACGATGGCGGTGATGTTGGCGTAATCACCGCGAATCCAGTTGTCCAGGGGTCCCTTTGGCCACGGGAAGGTGCCGATGAAGTCCAATGAGCGGGTCAGATCCGGCCCCGCGTCGGCGAGCGACCGCAGTACGGGTGCGACGGCCTTGAGTTCCTTGACCAGATTGTCCTTGCTCTGGTTGACGGTGTCGGCGGCCAGGGCGCTGAACTTGCCGAGGGCATCGACGGCCTCAGTGAGGCGGTCCCGCTGCTCTGCCAGGACGGCCAAGGCATCGGGAATGGTGTGTAATGCCCTGTCCAACACCGGCTTTTGATCTGCCAGTTGGCTGACCAGCCCGTTGAAGCTCTCGGTAGCGGCGATGATGTCACCGGTTTGGGAATTCAGGCGGGCGGTGAACTGATCGATCTGTTCGATCAGACTGCGCAGGTCGGCCTCACGGTCTCGGAATGCGGTGGCGAATGCCGCGGTGATGTCTTGTACCTGGCCGACGCCGCCACCGTTGAGCAACAGCGATAGCGCCGCCAGGGTCTGATCGGTCCCCGGATAGGCACCCGCGTTCGGCAGCGGGATCAGAGAACCGTTGTGAAGCTTGCCTTCTGGTGGCGCATCGGTCGGCGGAGCCAGCTCGATATGCAACGAGCCGAGCAGGCTGGTCTGGCCGACCTTTGCCGTCGCGTTGGCCGGCAGGTCGACACCACCGTTAAGTGTCATCGTGACCAGCGCGTGCCATCCCTGGCGTTCGATCTTGGTTATCGTGCCCACGTTCGCGTCTCCCACGCGAACCCTGGAGTTCTGCTGGATGTAGCCGACATCGGGCAATTGCGCCTGGACCACGTAGGAGCCCGGCCCGCCGCCCTCGGTGCCGGGCAGCGGCATGGAGTTCAGCCCGTGCCATTCACAACCCGCCAACGCGGCGGCGGCCATCACTGTGACGGCAATGAAGAAGTAGCGCGCCAGTCGCTTTCGCAGGTCAGTCAGCGTCACGAGCCGCTCCCGGGGGGAACCATCATGCCCGGCAGGCCCGCGGCGGGGTCGGTGGCTACGGCGGGCACCGCAACTGGGGCCGGCGCCGCGGGCGTTGAAGCCTCGGCGGGCAACGTCTGTTCCGCAGGCACCGTATTGGATTGCGCCGCAGGCGCTGACGGCCGAGAGTCGGGTCGCAGCCAGTCCTCCGAATAGGTGAGCCCATTCGGACGCGCCGTTTGACCGACGACGTAGTTCGCGCCCAACGGCAGGAAGTTGTACTGGCGGTTCTTGATGATCGGCGCCAAATACTGAACGCACAACTTCGCAGACTGTTCGTGGTTCAGTCGCGACGCCGCCTGGATACCGCCGCAGAGGAACGAGATCGGGTTCGCGAAGTTCTGCAATGTCAACGCCCCGGTGATGCCCTGCTGGGTGGGCTGATAGATGTTGATGAAGTTCTGCAGGGTGTTCGGAAACAGATGCAGCGATTGCTCGACGTCGTCCAGGCTGTCGTGGACAGCGCTGGTGATCGACGCGAGTTTGTCGGTGGTCGTTCCCAGTGCCTCGCGGTTCTCGGAGATGAACTGGGTCGTGGCGGCGACGACGTCGTTGAGGTCGCTGACAGCCGTGCCGACGGCATCCGGGGAGTTGGCCAGCGCACCGGTCACCGAGGCGAGGTTGTCGTTGAGTTGACGAAGCAGTGCCGCGCTGTCGTGCAGTGCCGACACGACCACCGACAGATTCTTGACCGTCGAGAACATGTCGTTGCTGTGATTCCCGAGGATCGACAGGGCCTGGGACAGCTTGGCGATGGTGTCGCGAATGTTCACCCCCTGTCCGCGCAGATTGTTCGCAGCGGTGTCGATGAACGCTCCCAGGGTGCTCACCCCGCCGGGTTCGGTGGGTTGGAGTGCATCCGTGAGCTTTTCGAGCTGCAGGCGAAGGTCATCCCACTCCAGCGGCACGGCCGTGCGGTTCTGCGGGATGACCGCACCGTCGCTCATCTTGGGCCCGCCGGTGTAGGCGGGGGTCAGCTGGATCGCACGCGACGTCACCAGCTGCGGTGACACGATCGCGGCCTTCGCTTCGGCAGGCACCGCGTACTTGTCTTCGATCCAGAACGTGATCTTCACCTGCTCGGGCTGCGGTTCGATGCGCTCGACGCGCCCGACGGGCACTCCGAGGATACGTACCTCGTCGTTGGTGAACAGGCCGTTGCTGTTGTCGAAGTAGGCCACCACATGGAACCGGTTCAGCGCGTCGATCGCCCGCACAACCACGATGACACCGCCGATCAGCGTCAGGACGAGCGCGATGGCGACACCGATGCGCAAACCGCGTGACGTCATCACTGCCCTCCCTCACTCGGTGCCGGTGACGTCGGGGCGGGCGCAGGCGGGCCAGGCGGCGGCCCTCCTGGCGGGGGCGCCGGCAGCGGCTCTCGGTACGGATAGCACCCGGTGGGGCCGGGCAGAGGCAGTCCCGGTGGACCGCAGCCCTGGTCGCCTGGGTTGCCGGTGATCGCGTCGGGCACGGTGAGCCGCGGCTCTCCGCCCTGGCCTGTCCGCGGATACGGCATCGGCAGGGCCGGCGTGGCCTGTTGGCCAACCTGGGGGTCGGTGCGCTCAGACGGCAACAGCACGTTGGGATCCAAGCCGAGGTCGGAGAAGGCGGCATCGACGAACGGCTGGATGAATTGTCCCGGAAGCAGGTTGGCGATGTAGGCCTTGAAAAAAGGACCTGACGCGACGGATTCGCCGAGCGACATCGCGTATTGGTTCAAGAACTTGATGGCTTGCTGCAGACCGGCTTTGCGATTGTCGACCATCGACAAGACGACGTTCAGCTTGTCCAATGCGGGGCGTAGTTGCACCTGGTTGTCGGCGATGAAGCCCGACAACTGCTTCGCAAGCGCCGACAGGTTACCCGAGATTTGTTCCAGTGCACTGCTTTGCGTGCGCAGTTCGGCCAGCAAGGCGTTGCTGTTGGCGACCAGGTCGGCCACCTGATCCGCGCGCTCCGACAGCACCGAGGTGGCCTTGTTGACATTGGCAAGAAGGCCGCGAAGAGCCGAGTCGCGAGCGTCCAGTGTTTGAGCGAAGCGTCCGACGCCCTGGACGGCGACCTGCACATCCGGCGGAGTGTTGCGGAACGTGTCCGCCAGCGTGGCCAGCGCATCCGACACCGCATCGGTGTTCAGCTCATCGATCGTCGTCGACAGGTCTCCGAGCGCATCGGGCAGCTGGTAGGGCGACTCCGTGCGCTCGAGCGGGATGGCACCTTTGAGATGTCCCCCGCCACGGGGAGTGATCTCGAGCACCTTGGCGCCGAGGAGACTCTTGGTCCTGATGTTCGCTTCGCTCTGCTCACCGAGTCGCACGTCGCTCTTGACATCGAAGGTGACCAGTACCCGCGCGCCGTCCAGGTCAACTGACGACACCTCGCCGACGCGATAGCCGGCGACTTGCACAGCCGCACCGGGTCGCAGACCGCCTGCCTCCGCGAAGTAGGCTGAGTAGCTCTCGGTGCTGTTGATGAAGGGCAATTTGTCGTACTGCAGCGCGATCGTCACGACAGCGGCGGTCACCGAAAGCCCCACCGCGCCAATGACGAACCGGTTGCGTTCCTGAAATGACTTCACTTCGGCGCGCACCGCCCCGTGCTCTGTCCCGCCAGCTTGACGTAGACCGGTTGACCACCCTTGCCGTTGACTTTCAGCACCAGATCGCACAGATAGAAGGTGAAGAAGTCGCCCATGATTCCCAGTCGGCTGAGGACTTTGTAGGACTGCGGGAGCGTCTCGAGATAATGGTCGAACCACTCGTGATCGGCGGCCACGATGGCTGCGACTCGATCGGTCTGTGCCACCGTGTCTTTGGCCGCCGGTCGCGCCTGCACGAGCAGGTCGGCGATCGTCGCCGACGCGGCGTTCGTGTAGGCCACGGCGTTGGTGATGTCGGTTCTGCGGGCCGCCAACCCCTCCGTGAGTTGCGAGAGCGAATCGACCGCCTTGGCGAACTGCGCACTTTGACCGCCGAAGGAACCCACGACCGCATTGAGGTTGTTGATTACCTGGCCGATGAGCTCATCACGGTCAGCGAGGGTGTTGGTGACCACAGCGGCCTGTTGAAGGAAGGAACCGATGGTGGCACCCTCACCTTGAAATGCCGAGATCAACTGTCCCGACAGCGCATTGACCTGCTCGGGATCCAGCGCCTTGAACAGCGGACGAAAGCCGCCGAGCAGGGTGTCGAGATCCAGCGCCGGCTCCGTCCGATTCACCGCGATCGTGCCGCCCGGATTGAGACGCTTACCACCGCCCGATCCCTCTAACAGTGAGAGGTATCGGTCGCCGATGGGGTTCTCCCAGCGGATCGCCGCCTTGGTCGCGTCGGTGAGGACGACGGTGGGGTCTGCGGAGAACTCGACGACGGCTTGGGAGTTCTGATCGATCGAGATGTTCTTGACCTTGCCGACCTCGACACCGGCGATGCGGACGAAGTCGCCGGCGGCCAACCCGCTCACGTCGATGAACTCGGCGCGGTACACCTGCTCGTCGGAGAAGCGGAACTGCGAGAAGATCGCCAGCAGTCCCGCCGTCCCCGCCAGGCACACCGCCACGAAGACGGTGAAACTGATGGCGGCGCGCCTCAGGTTGCTGTTCACGGGCTTACATTCCTCGGATCATCTGGACTCAGGGTGATGGCGACGACGCCGGTGGGGGCGGCGCCGGCGGCAGGCCCGGGTAGAGCGGGGTTCCGTCCGCGGCGTACCAGGGCGCTCCATAGGGAGGCCCGCCGGGATACGGCGGCGGCGGTCCCGGCGCAGGACCTGGCAGGCACTCCCCCACGTGCGGCGGTTCGGGGATCGCCCGGGTGACCGGGAAGTAGTCGGCCGAACACGTCCGTCCGATGCCGGGATTGGGGCGCCAGTCCAGCCCTCTACCGAAGCCCGTGTTCGTAATCAGTTGGCGAACCGGGAAGTTCTTCGCCACATCGGGCAGTGATCCGCATCCCGGCTTGCCACCGGGCCCGCCCTTCGCCGCCACGATCGGAAGGTTCTCCGGGTAGCGGTAGAGGTCGTCGCCGAACGAGATTCCGGCGTCCAGGAAAACTGTGCGACCGTCGCCGCCGAACCACTCGTTTCCGGCCTTGTCCAGGAAGACCTTCGCGCCCTGAATCGTGCAGGTGTATTCGGGGTTGTACATCAGCAGCAGACTCGTCGTCGGTTCGAGCACGTTGACGGCGTCGACGATGGTGTCCTTGTTCGGCCCGAGAAATCCGATCCCGCTGTTGGCGAACCCTATCGTGCTCATCAACAACGCGTCGAGGTCGTTAGAGCGATCGCGGATGGTGGCACTGGTGGTGGCTGCGGCGTCGAGGGTGGAAAGAATGTCCCCTGCCGCGGCGCCGTAGGCGTCGCTGAAACCCTTGAGCGAACGCCAATCCGCCGCGACGGTGTCCATCCGCGGATTGAGGGCGAGCAACACCTGATTGGCATCGGTCGTCGCTTGACCGATGCGCTCGCCCTTACCGCGCACCCCGTCCGCAAGCGCGGTCAGCACCGCGTTGAGCTTCGACACGTCGATCTGGTCGAGCAGGCCCACCAGGTTGTCGAACACGGTGTTGACCTCGGTGGTGACGTTGCGCGAGCGCAGCACCTCACCCGCGGTCAATCGCTTCGGGCTCGGATTCTCGGGGTAGATGAGGTCGACGTACTTTGCGCCAAAGGCGGTCGTGGCCTTGATCTCTGCTTCGACGTTGGCCGGGATGCGCTCGGCTTGGTCCGGAAAGATCTCCAACCTCAGGCTCGTCGGTTGGCGGCCGCCGTTGATACCGGCCACGCGGCCCACCTCGACTCCCCGCATCTTCACCTTGGCGCCGGACTCCATCACCAAACCGGTGCGCTCCGAGACCAACGTGACCGGTAGGTAGCTCTTGAAGGTGCCGGCGAACAACGCCGAACACACCGCGACCACCGCGGCGATGGCCCCGAACATGCCTGCGGTCCACCACAGCGGGTGGATGCGCTCTGCACGCTGCGCGAGTGTCATCCCGCTATCCGCTGAGGTGGAAATTGCCGGACTGACCGTAGATGGCCAGCGATACGAACAGGACGACGAACACCGCAGCGATCATGGACGTGCGGACGGCGCGCCCGACTGCTTCACCGACCCCGGCCGGTCCGCCGGATGCGGTGTAGCCGTAATAGGTATGCACCAACATGATCACGATGGCCATCACCACCGCCTGAAAGAACGACCAGATGATGTCTGTCGGGTTCAGAAACGTATTGAAGTAGTGGTCGTACACGCCGCTGGACTGACCGTAGACAACGGTCGTGCCGAAGCGGGCGGCGAGAAACGCCGTGATCATCGCGACGCAGTACAGCGGCATCACGACGATCACCCCGGCGACCACCCGGTTGGAGGCGAGATACGCCACCGAGCGCACCCCCATGACCTCCAGCGCGTCGATCTCCTCATTGATCCGCATCGCGCCCAACTGGGCGGTGGCGCCGGCTCCGATCGTTGCCGCCAAAGCGATTCCGGCGATCACCGGGGCGATCAGCCGAACATTGAAGAACGCCGACGCGAATCCCGTGAGAGCCTCGACACCCACGTTGGCGAACTGGTTGTAGCCCTGCACGGCCACCAGCGCGCCGGTCGAGAGCGTCAAAAATCCGACGATGACCACCGTGCCACCGATGATCGCTAAAGCTCCTGTTCCCAAACTCATTTGGGCGATCAACCGCACCATCTCGCCGTTGTAATGAGCGATTCCGTCGCGGATCGACACCAGCGTCTGAAAGTAGAACTGCGCCTGTTTGCCGATGCGCTCCAGCCCTACCGTCATGCTGCCGACGGCACGGCGGACCCGTGGATGCTGCTTACTCGGCAGCGTCGCGCTCACAGCGTTGCCTTGACGCCGACGGCCGTGGCGACGATGTTGATCGCGAACAAGGCGACGAATGTGAACACCACCGTCTCGTTGACTGCGTTGCCCACGCCGGCCGGACCACCGCCGACCGACACGCCCTTGTAACACGCGATCAATCCGGCTGCCAGGCCGAAAAGAGTCGACTTGATCAGCGCGACAACGACGTCCGCAGCCGAGGTGATGACGGTCAGACCGCCTACGAAAGAGCCTGGTGTCACGTGTTGCACGAACACCGAAAAGGCAAAGCTGCCAACAAGGCCGACCAGAATCACCACCGACGACAGCAGTGTCGCCACCACGGTCGCCGCCAGCACACGCGGGACCACCAGCGCCTGAATCGGATTGACGCCCATCACCCGCAACGCATCCAGTTCTTCGCGGATCGTGCGGGCACCCAGGTCGGCACACATGGCCGTCGCGCCGGCCCCGGATACGACGAGCACGGTCACCACCGGGCCGATCTGAGTCACCGTCCCGTATGCAGCGCCCGTTCCCGAGTAATCCGCGGCGCCGAATTCGACCAAGAGGATGTTGAACGTAAAGATCAGAAGGACGGTGAAGGGGATCGCCAGCATCAGAGTCGGCACCAGCGACACGCGAGCCACGAACCACGCCTGCAGCAAGAACTCCCGCCATGCGAACGGCCGCCGGGGAATCAGTATGAAGACGTCGAGGGCCAACGCGAAGAAGCCGCCCACTGCCCCGATCGGCTTGGCGGCCTTCGCCGCGGCTATCTTGTCGATCCCACTCCTGATTCGACCCCTTGGGACGACGCGGATTGCGCCGGGCCCGTCACCGAGTTGCGTCACCGAGGCTCCCGGCGAAGCTCCTGGGATCTCCACTAGCACTGGCTCTACCGGCCTGGTGCGCGCTTCGGCCCGCCACGCCCAAACTCATGCTTGACCCCTGATGAAGTGCACGGATGTTGACTCAAACCTAACGCAATGCGGTTTACCTATGCCGAGTGGTT
>JBIQHU010000019.1:0-64524 GCA_044508395.1 Mycobacterium sp.
TGAGCCAAGGAGTTGGGATCGCACGTTGTCTTCCTAAACCGCTTGGCTCCGACTTTCGACCACCCTATGCGTGGCGTGAGTTCATCTTCCAAATGTGGTTCGTGGCGCGGGTGTCCATCTTCCCGACCATCATGTTGTCGATCCCGTTCACTGTGTTGTCTGTCTTCATCTTCAACATCCTGCTCGTCGAGTTCGGTGCAGCCGACTATGCGGGGGCCGGCGCAGCATTCGGGGCGGTTACCCAAATCGGTCCCCTGGTGACCGTTCTCGTTGTGGCCGGAGCCGCAGCTACCGCGATGTGTGCCGACCTGGGGGCGCGCACGATCCGCGAGGAACTCGACGCAATGCGCGTGATGGGTATCGATCCCCTGCAGGCGCTGGTCGCGCCGCGGGTTGCGGCCACCGTTGTCGTTGCGCTGTTGTTGAACTCGGTTGTGTCAGTGGTCGGTGTGGTCGGAGGATTCGTCTTCTCCGTCTTTGTCCAAAACGTCACGCCCGGAGCGTTCGTCGCTGGAATGACTGTGTTCACGGGGCTACCCGAGGTCATCATCTCGTTGTCGAAAGCTGCGCTTTTCGGCTTGGTGGCCGCTCTGGTCGGCTGCTACAAGGGCATCTCCGTCGGCGGTGGTCCCGCCGGAGTCGGAACCGCAGTCAACGAGACGGTGGTGCTCTCGTTCATGGCGCTGTTCGTCATCAACGTGATCGTTACGGCGGTCGGTGTTAAGGCAACGATGTGACCGCCGGCATTCCGAGTACACGTACGCCCCGACTGAGGAAGACGGCGATGGGATTCGTCGGGGGCTGGAACCGCGTCGGCGAGCAGACGCAGTTCTACGGAAAAACGATTGCCTCCATAGGCGATGCGGTCGCGCACTACCGCACCGAGATCGCCAGCCAGATCGCCATGATGAGTCTGGGCGCCGGGGCATTGGCCATCGTGGGCGGGACGATCGTCATCGTCGCGTTCCTCACCCTGTCCGCCGGCGCCTTAATCGCGGTGCAGGGGTACAACACCCTGGCGGGTGTCGGCGTTGAAGCGTTGACGGGCTTCACCTCCGCGTACCTCAATGTGCGCATCATCGGGCCGCTGGTGACAGGGATCGGGTTGGCCGCGACGATCGGCGCGGGCGCCACCGCTCAACTCGGCGCGATGCGAATCGCCGAGGAGATCGACGCACTCGAGGTGATGGGCGTCCGCTCCATCACCTATCTGGCCTCGACACGCGTGCTCGCCGGCATGGTCGTCGTCGTGCCGCTCTACTGCATCGCGGTTCTGATGTCATTCATCGCCGCCCGCGTCGGCACGACCTTCATCTACGGACAATCCACCGGTGTCTACGACCATTACTTCACAACGTTTCTCAACCCGGTGGACCTGCTGTGGTCATTCCTGCAAGCCATCACGATGGCCGTTTCGGTCATGGTGATTCACACCTACTACGGCTTCACCGCTACGGGAGGACCCGCCGGCGTGGGCGAAGCGGTCGGGCGCGCTGTGCGCGCATCACTGATCGTCGTGGTGCTCGTGACCCTCGTCATCTCGCTGTCCGTCTACGGGCAGTCCGGCAACTTCCATTTGTCTGCGTAACCCGACATGAACCGAGACAATCGACGCCCCCATGAGCGCGCGTGGTGGATGCACCCCGCCTGGTGGACAGGTGTGCTCGTCATCGCGGTCATAGCTGTAATCGTCATGACGGCAGTGCTGTTCACCGGGGCGTACCGCTCATATGTCGACGTGACTCTGAAATCGGATCGGTCCGGCCTGATCATGGAACCCGGCGGTAAGGTCAGGATGCGCGGGATGGAGGTCGGCCGCGTCGCACGCGTCAACGCCAACGGTGTGTCCGTCGAACTCCAGATCGAACCCGATCTGATCCAGTACATTCCCGCCAACATCGGGGCAGAGATCAAGGCGACCACCGCCTTCGGCTCGAAGTATGTGGACCTGATCTATCCCGACGACCCGTCGTCGCGACGACTCTCAGCCGGTCAGGTCCTACAGTCGAGGAACGTCACGAGTGAAGTCAACACCGTCTTCGAAAACATCGTCGATCTGCTCGACAAAGTCGACCCGAACAAGCTCAACGCGATCCTGACTGCGCTGGCCGTAGGGCTGCGCGGCCAGGGCAACGCAATCGGTGAAGCCACCAGCGACGCGAACACCGTTCTGTTGGCGCTCAATCCGCGCAACGAGACGTTGCACGCGAACTGGCTGGCGTTCAGAGATTTCAACAACGCATACGGCGCTGCGGCGCAGAACATCATGACCACCCTGGACGCGGCCACCACCACTTCCGCAACCGTCGCCGACCATTCGCGGGCGCTGGATGCCCTCTTGCTCAACGTCACCGGCTTCGCGCGCAGCGGTATCGAGCTGCTGGTGCCCAGCAAAGACAACACAGTGCGCACTCTCAACGCTCTCGAACAGACCACCTCCCTGCTCCTGAAGTACAACCCGTCGCTGACCTGCCTTCTGGTCGGGTCGAAGTGGTTCATCGACAATGGTGGACGAGATGCCGAGGGCGGCAACGGGTTCTCACTGATACTGGATGCGGGCCTGACCTGGGGCCAGGACAACTACCGCTTTCCCGACCACCTGCCGATCGTCGGAGCCAAGGGAGGACCAGGCGGAAAGCCTGGCTGCGGAGCTGCGTTGCCGGATCCGACCAAGGGATTTCCGCACCGCGCGCTGGTCACCAACATCGGGTGGGGGACCGGCAACGACATTCGCGTCAACCCGGGAATCGGCTTCCCCGGTTGGGCCAACTACTTCCCGGTCACCAGGGCAGTGCCCGAACCTCCGAGCGTCCGAAATCTGTTCGGTGGACCTGCAATCGGACCGATTCCCTATCCTGGCGCCCCGCCTTATGGTGCCCAGCAGTACGCGCCGGACGGCACCCCGCTGTATCCGGGTCTGCCGCCTGCGCCGCCGCCGGGAGCTCCCAGGGAGCCTGGAGACACGCCAGGCTCGGAACCGTTCGTTCCTCCTGCACCGGCACCGGTTCGTCCGACGCCGCTGCCGCCGGGCCCGCCGCCACCGTGAGGACGGCGACGTTGGCGCATACACCGATTGTGACGCTGGAAAAGAGAGAACAAGAATGAGGAATCGCCTGATAGCCACTCTGTGGCGGCTGGCCATCTTCATGTCCGTGTGTCTGATGGCCCTCTTCGTGTTGTTCGCGGTGTTCGCGCAGCTGCGCTTCGAACCGCAGCAGAGCTACACAGCTCTCTTCACCAATGTCGGCGGCCTCAAGGGTGGCGACTTCGTGCGTATCGCCGGCGTCGAAGTCGGCAAGGTGAAGGGCATCCGGATCGAACGGGACGCGACGGTGCGCGTCGACTTCAAGATCGACGACTCGGTCATGCTCACCGAGAGCAGTCGCGCCGTCATCCGTTATGACAATCTCTACGGCGACCGTTACCTGGTGCTCGAGGAAGGTACCGGTGACGGCAAGGTACTCAAGCCCGGTGCCACGATTCCGTTGTCGCACACCGCACCAGCGTTGGATCTCGACACCCTCATCGGCGGTTTCCGCCCGCTCTTCCAGGCGTTGAATCCGGACCAGGTGAATGCGCTGTCATCGCAACTGATCCAGGCATTCCAAGGACAAGGTGACACCATCGGTTCGCTGCTGTCCCACACCGCGGCCTTGGCGAACAACCTGGCCGACCGCGACGAGTTGATCGGGCAAGTCATCGACAATCTCAACACCGTGCTGGGGACTTTCGACGAGAACAACAGACAATTCGGCGAATCGGTCGACGAAATCTCCTCTCTGACCCAGACATTGGCGGGTCGCAAGGATGACATCACCAACGCGGTCGCCTATGCAAACGCCGCATCGGGTTCGATCGCCGATCTGCTCGAGCGCTCGCGACCCGCGTTGAAGAAAATCGTCCACGAAACCGACCGGACCTCGACGCTCGTGCTCAACCGAGCCGAATACTTCGACGATCTGATCAACACGCTGCCCGACGCCTACCGGATGCTGGGCCGTCAGGGACTCTACGGCGACTGGTTCGCCTTCTACATATGCGAGGCGATCCTCAAGGTGAACGGACACGGCGGTCAGCCGGTCTACATCAAACTCATCGGCCAGAGTTCGGGTAGGTGCACGCCAAAGCCATGAAGACCATGAGTGAACGCAACCCACTCAGGATCGGCGTAGTGGGATCCTTGATCACAGCCGCGGTACTGGTGGGCGTGCTCAACTACAGCAAGCTGCCGTTCATCGACGGAGCGCGTGACTATTCAGCGTATTTCGCCGATGCGGCCGGCCTACGACCCGATTCGCCGGTAGAGGTCGCGGGATTGCGTGTCGGACAGGTCTCCAGCATCGAGCTCGACGGCGCTGCGGTTCTGGTGAATTTCCACATCGACGGCGACGTCGTTGTCGGCGATCGGTCTGAGGCGGCAATCAAGACGAAGACCGTTCTCGGTGCCAAGTTCCTCGAAGTGTCGCCGCGTGGTGAGGGACGTCAGTCCGGGCCCATTCCCTTAGCTCGAACCACGTCGCCTTATCAACTTGCCGACGCCCTTGGTGACTTGTCCTCAACCATTGAGGGACTCAACACCGATGAGCTCTCCGCGTCGTTGTCGACCCTGGCTGAAACGTTTTCCGAAACTCCGCCCGATGTGCGCGTCGCGGTACAGGGCGCATCCCGATTCGCAGACGCCATCGCCAAGCGTGACGAACAGGTGCGATCACTACTGACGCACGCCAGCAAGGTCGCTCATGTGTTATCCGAGCGCAGCGACCAGGTCGTCAGTCTGGTTGCCGACACCAACGCGCTGCTGGCGGCGCTGCGATCCCAGAGCAGTGCCCTCGATCAGATCGCAGAGAACATCTCGGCGGTGAGCCAACAGGTGCATGGCTTTATCGACGAGAACCGGGAGACTTTCAAACCTGCTTTGGACAAGCTAAACGGCGTCCTGACGATCCTGGACAATCGCAAAGCGAAACTGCAGGACGCCATCAAGCGACTCAATGCCTACTCGATGTCGCTGGGCGAATCCATCTCGTCCGGGCCGTTCTTCAAGGGGTACGTCTCCAACATCCTGCCGGGACAATTCCTCCAACCGTTCATCGAGGCGGCCTTTTCTGATCTGGGGTTGGACCCCAATGTGCTTGCCCCGTCTCAAATCGTGGACCCGCAAGTCGGACAATCAGCCACACCGGCGCTCCCGATGCCGTATCCGCGCACCGGCCAAGGTGGCGAGCCCCGCCTGACGATTCCCGACGCGATCACCGGCAATCCCGGCGATCAAGGCTGTGGTCCGCCGGGGCTGCCGTTGCCGGGACCCACCGGGTGCTATCCGTACCGCGAGCCGCCACCCGCCCCACCGCCCGGTGGTCCGCCGCCCGGTCCACCGGCGGACGTTCAACCGATCCCCAACGCACCGCCGGTGTTCCAGAACGATCCGCTATCGCCGCCGGCGAACCCGTCGTTGCCGGGCGGCCCCGCTCCGGCAGGAGGTCAGCCATGACCAAGCGCAAGTGGCAGGTCCTGGCGGCCGTCACGCTGACATTGGTGTTCATCGGGGGCACGCTGGCGTCGATACGAGCCTGGGACATCGCCCATCGCACCCACATCACCGCCTACTTCGCCAACGCCCAGGGCATTTTCGTCGGCGACGACGTGCGGATTCTCGGTGTGCGGGTGGGCTCGATCGAATCGATCGAAGCCCAACCTCAACAGGTGAAGATGAGCTTTTGGGTGGATTCCAAGTACAACATCCCAGCGGAAGCCAAGGCTGTTGTGCTGTCGCCTTCGCTGATCTCGGCGCGCGCAATCCAGCTCGTACCGGCATACACCGAGGGCCCGGTCATGGCCGACGATGCGGTAATCCCGCTGGAGCGCACCGCCGTGCCCGTCGAATGGGATGACCTACGGCTGCAACTGCAGAAACTCGTCGACGAGTTGCAGCCGACGGAGGCGGGCGGTGTCAGTCCGCTGGGCTCATTGGTGAACACCGCTGCCGACAACCTCCGCGGTGAGGGAGCCAATATCCATGACACCATTATCAAGTTGTCACAGGCCTTTTCGGCTCTCGGGGATCACAGCCGAGATATTTTCAGCACGATCAAAGACCTGTCGACGGTAGTAACCGCGTTGGAAGACAGCAGGGATCTGATGCGCGCTCTCAATCAGAACCTGGCGGCTACGACCGCGGTGCTGGCCGACCAACCCGATGAGGTCGGGCGTGCGGTGGCCGACATCGAGGATGTGGTCGCCGACGTGAAGAACTTCGTCAGTGAGAACCGCGAACCGATCGGCATCGCCAGTGACAAGCTTTCCGGGATCAGTGTCGCCCTGAACCAGAGCCTGGCCGACATCAAGCAGACATTGCACATCGCCCCAACGCAGATCGCGAACTTCACCAACATCTACCCGGTTGCTCAGGGCGGATTCCGGGGCGCCTTCTCGATATCGAACTTCCAAAATCCGATCCAGTTTCTGTGCGGCGCCATCCAGGCCGCCTCGCGTTTGGGTGCCGAACAAGCCGCCAAGCTGTGTGTGCAGTACCTCGCCCCGATCATCAAGAATCGGCAATACAACTTCTTGCCCTTTGGCGCCAATCCCATCGTCGGTGCGGCGGCGCGGCCGAACGAGATCACGTACAGCGAGGACTGGCTGCGCCCCGACTACATCCCGCCGGCCGCCGCGCAGGCCGAGCCCACCAACCAACCGCCGCAGGCTGGTCCGGCGGTCCTGCCACCACCGAATGCGCTGCCGCTGCCCGCCGACGTGCCGCCGGCGGCCGGCAATCTGCACGATCTGATGGTTCCACCGGGGGCCGGATCATGACCATCAGCATCGGAGCGCGTATCGGCGCGATGGTCGCCGCCGTCGCCGTCGGCATTTCTGGATGCGGCTGGCGAGGCGCCAACTCGATACCGCTGCCTGGCACCGAGGGTCACGGGCCGGGCTCCTTCAGCATTCAGGCTCAACTTCCCGATGTCGGCAATATCCAACAAAACTCACGAGTCCGCGTCGGCGATGTCAACGTCGGAACGGTGACCAAGATCGAACGGCAAGGCTGGCATGCGCTGCTGACCATGACGCTCAACGGTGATGTTGAGTTACCGGCAAACTCCACGGCGACCATCGGCCAGACAAGCTTGCTTGGTTCACTGCACATCGAGCTCGCACCGCCGAAGAATGAGCCACCGCAGGGCCGACTTCACGCCGGCTCCCTTATTCCACTGACCGCCGGCAGGGTATACCCCACCACCGAGCAGACCTTGGCAACGGTCTCGATGCTCCTCAACGGTGGTGGGATAGGCCAGATTCAAGACATCACGAAATCCTTGAGCACCGCATTCACCGGGCGCGAATCCGATGTCAGAAGCCTGATCGAACAACTCAACATCTTCATCACCAACGTCGAGGACCAGACCCAGGACATCATCGACGCCACCGACAGCCTGAATAACCTGGTGAGTCAGATAGCCGTTCAGGAGCCGGTGCTAGACAAGGCGCTGAAGACGCTCCCACAGGCGTTGTCGGTGCTGAGCGACCAACGTGACCATCTTGCCGACGCTCTCGACGAGCTCGGCAAGTTCAGCGCGCTCACCGCCGACACCGTCAACCAGACGAAGGACAACCTGGTCAAGGAATTCGAAGCCATTGGACCCGTGCTGGAGTCGATCGCCAACGCCGGCCCGGCCGCAGTGGAAGCCTTGAGCTTCCTTTCGACGTTCCCCTTCATCAAAGAGAACATCCACAAGTTCTTCCGCGGTGACTACGTCAACCTCACCGGCATCTTCGATCTGACCCTGAGCCGCATCGACGCCGGATTCTTCACCGGCACACGATGGGAGGGCGACCTGACTCAACTCGAGATGCAGTGGGGACGCACGATCGGTCAAATGCCCAGCCCCTACACGGCAAACAACCCATTGACCGCGCCCTACATCGCAGATCAAGGACGCTGATATGCGATTGACGAGACGGCTCAAG
Source organism: Mycobacterium sp. (assembly GCA_044508395.1). Classification (GTDB taxonomy): domain Bacteria; phylum Actinomycetota; class Actinomycetes; order Mycobacteriales; family Mycobacteriaceae; genus Mycobacterium. The sequence goes on from JBIQHU010000019.1 coordinate 7,969, forward strand.
ATCCAACTGCTCGTGTTCGCGATCGTGTCGACCGTTGCGGCGGTCATCATGGCGTTCGGCTACGTCGGCTTGCCCAGCATGCTTTTCGGCGTCGGCCGCTACACGGTCGCCGTGCAACTGCCGAGCACCGGCGGACTGTATCCGTCGGGGCAGGTGACCTACCGGGGTATCGAAGTGGGCCGAGTCGCCGACGTCCGAATGACGGACACCGGAGTCGAGGCCGTGCTCTCGTTGTACTCCGACAACAAGATTCCGGCAGATATCGACGCCCAGGTCCACAGCCGCTCCGCGATCGGCGAACAGTTCGTCGAACTCGTTCCCCGCGGCGACGGCGGCACAGCATCGCTGAAGAATGGCGACGTAATTCCGATGGACCGGACGTCGGTGCCGCCCGACATCGCCGTCCTGCTGGACGACACAAATCGCGGCCTCGAGGCGATTCCGCGCGAGAACCTGAAGACCGTCATCGACGAAGGCGGTGTTGCGTTCGGTGGGCTGGGCCCAGACCTGCGCCGCCTCATCAAAGGATCGACAGCGCTCGCGATCGACGCCGAGGCCAATCTGCAACCACTTACGAACCTTGTCGATCAAGCCAAGCCGATTCTCGAAACACAAAGTGAAACGTCGGATTCGATCAACGCGTGGGCTGCTCATCTCGCAGATATCAGTTCAGGGCTCAAACAACGCGACGACGCTCTGCGGGGCGTTTTGGAGAACGGTGCCTCTGCCGCGGACGAGGCCAGACAGTTGGTCGAACGCGTGAACCCGACGTTGCCCATCATGATGGCCAACCTGGTCAGCGTCGCCGAGATCGGGGTGGCCTACCACCCCAGCATCGAACAGCTGCTCGTCCTGCTGCCTCAGGCGGTTGGTGTCCTCACCAGCGCCTTGGTCCCCGATCTGCACAACCCCACTGGTTACCGCGGGCCGTTTGTGACGTTCGGTCTCAACATCAACTTGCCGCCGCCGTGTCAGACCGGTTACCTGCCGGCAAGTCAGCACCGGCCACCGCCGTACGAGGACTACCCCGACCGTCCGGAAGGCGATGTGTATTGCCGTGTTCCCCAGGACTCTCCGTTCAACGTGCGCGGAGCGCGCAACACACCGTGCGTGACGAAGCCTGGTAAGCGGGCGCCGACGGCCGCGATGTGTGAAAGCGACGAGCAGTATGTGCCCCTCAACGACGGCTACAACTGGAAGGGCGACCCGAACGCGACCCTGTCGGGACAAGACATCCCGCAACTTCGCCCCGGGCAGGCGGCGCCAGAGTCAGCATCCCACGGTGCGCAGCCACCGCCTGCTGCCCCGCCGCCACCGCCAATCGCGGTCGCCGAGTACGACCCGGCGACCGGTACCTATATCGGTCCGGACGGGCAGGCCTACACCCAGTCCAATCTGGCCCGCACACACACTGAGCAGACGTGGCAGTCGATGCTCCTTACACCAGGCGGCTGAGCCGCTCCGCAACGGTCGAGAGCGGTTTCTCGCCAAGGGATTTGCGTTCCTTCGCCGCATCGAATCACCGCCGAACGCGTTATCTGAAAACCGCCAACTTGAAGTGCCCGATATCCGTGCAGCTCAATGAATATCGGTCGAAGTAGCGGCAGAACAACAACGCAATCGAATGTCCAATTTGGAGGTAACGCGTGACACGCTCCGTCGATACAGTGTTCATGATCAACCCGCTTCGATCCTCATCGGTGGGAATCGACAGCGCGATCGGGCGGACTCTTGAAGAGTCAGGCGTCGTCGATTACGTCGCGATGACCGATGTACTGGGAGCCGCGAGCTTTGTGCCTTCGCAATTCAGCCCGGACCCTCTAAGCGGTGCACCGGATAGCGGTTCGTGGTACGAACCGGGAATCTCGCTTGGAGTCATGTCCGCGAGACATCCGAAACTCGGTGCCGTGTACGGAGGCATTCCCTCCTTGCGGCACGGACCGGCTGAGGTCTTTCGCGCGGGTCTGACGTTGGCGGACCTCACCAACGGGAAGGCGCTCTGCTGGGTCGGCGTGGGGGAGCGCTACAACACGGTCCCGTTCGGCTACAACCGCGCCGAAGGGTTAGGCCGGATCGAAGATCATTTCCGGCTGTACAAGCTGCTCTGGGAATCCGATGCACCCTTCGACTTCGAAGGCAATTACTGGACATACAAGGGCGCCTTCATGGGCCACGAGCGCAGACATCGACCCGAGTTCTGGGCGCTCGGCGGCGGACCCAAGCTTGTCAAGATCGCGGCGGCTCATGCGGACGGCTGGATGACTGTCGTTCCAGCTGCGGCACCGAACCTCGACGCGTATGCAAAGCGTGTGAGTGCGGTGCGTGAGGACGTCGAGCGCGCGGGCAGGGACCCAGACACATTCGGATTCGGAGTGCAGCCGTTGTGCTTGATCCACGAGGACCCCGATGTCATCAAGGAAGGGCTCAAGAGTCCCGTTGTCCGAATCCTGGCGACCATGTGGGGCCGCTTTCCGCATGCGGCGTGGGCGGACGAAGGCATCGATCCGCTCTTCCCGGCGGGTTGGGACTATTCACTGCACTGGGATGCCCTGCAGCTTTCCAGTGCCGATATCGACGGCCTGCTGCAACGGATCCCGGATTCCATGGTGGAACAGGCATTCATCACCGGGACCGCCAGCGAGGTTGCGGAAATCGTCGGAGGCTACGCCGACGCAGGTGCCACGCAGATCGCACCGTTCGATCTGCTCGGATCGTGGGGCGGCGACGAGGTGACCCTCGACGCGTGGACACCTGACACCGTCAGGTGGCAGCTCGAGATGTTTCGGAAGGTCAAGGGCGCCTAGGAGTTAGCTCGCTTCTACGTCATCAACGCTGCAGCAGGCTGGCCACCTACAAGCAGATGCCCCACTCCTCGGCCGACGAAGCGAGGAGTGGGGGCACCTTTAGCGCTGCCGCGTCCGGTGCCGCAAGAGCGCGATCAACCCCCCTCGGTTGGAACAGGTATCTCGAACACGTTCAGCGTCGCCGACGCACCCAGGTACGTGCCCGCCAAGTTGACCAGGTCTACGAGACCTGTCTGCCCGAATGCTGCTTCAGCTGCGTGGTAGGTCTCATCGCTGACGCGATAGGTCGATGCCAGTTCCTGCACGAACTGGGCGGCTACGAGTTCATCGCCGGTGAGCCCCACCGGTGCTTGCCCGCTGGCCAACGACTCCACTGCTGCCTCGGGAACGCCGACAAGGCGGGCCACCTTCGAATGGGCCCAGACCTCGTATCCGGATCCCCACTGTCCGCCGACCGACAGGATCACGATTTCCTTGACCCGTGCGGACAGGGTCGACGAAGCGAACGTATTTCCGGCGTCGAAGAGCGCCGTGCCGACCACCGGGTTGTAGAGGTAGGAATTCAGCGGGCCGATGAGCTGACCCTCTGGGCTGAGGAGCTGAATTCCGGTGGCCGCCTGCGTCGGAATAGCAATGGCCTTCATCATTTCTTCGAGCGCAAGTTGTTCGGGGGTCGCGGTGGCCGGGTCGAACAACGGCAGTCGACCGCCCAGCCCGAATTCGTCGCTACCGGGCACCGGCGACGGTGCTGCCGGCAGTACCGGTGTGGAGAACTGCTCAGGGCCCTGAATCTCGAAGGCATTCAACGTCGCTGACGCACCAAGGTAGGTGCCCGCCAGGTTGGCCATGTCGACGACGGCTGTCTGCCCGAACGCCGCCACCGCGGCGGCGTAGGTCGCGTCGCTGACACGGCGGGTTGAGACCAGTTCTTGCACGAATTGGGCAGCGACCAGTTCGTTGCCGGTCAGTCCCACCGGTGGTTGGCCGGTGGCCAGCGAGTCGATTGCGCTCGCGGGAACGCCGTACAGTTGCGCCGCCAGCTTGTGCGCGTAGAGCTCGTACTCGGAGGCCCACTGCCCGCCCACCGACAGGATGATGATCTCTTTGACTCGCGCGGGCAGCGTCGACGACGAGAAAGCGTTGCCCACGTTGAAGATCGCCTGTCCGACGACTGGGTTGTACAGGAAGGAATTGAGCGGGCCGATGAGCCGTCCATCCGCGTCGACGAGCTGGATGCCGGTGGCTGTTTGTATCGGCAACCCGAGCTGCTTCATCAGAGCATCGAGTGCTAGCTGGGCGGGAGTGGCGTTGTCCGGGTCGAAGTACGGTAGCCGGCCACTGAGACCGCCCGCGCCTCCCGCCGCGCCGTTCCTGCCGGCCAATGCTGCAGCACCGCCGGCGCCGTCGACGCCGGCCTGGCCGAGCAGCCCGCCGGCACCGCCTCGGCCGCCAATTCCCGCTTGGCCCGCCGAGCCACCGATACCGCCGACACCTCCGACGCCATCGCTGTCGATGAGGCTGCCGTCGGGCAGGGTGATCACGGATGCGCCGCCGGTGCCGCCATAACCACCGGCACCGCCCGCTCCGGCCGCACCGCCTGCGCCGCCGTTGCCACCATGGCCGAAGAACAGTGAACCCTGTCCGCCCGCACCGCCTGCGCCACCGGCACCGCCGTTGCCGCCAAGCCCGCCGTCGCCGCCATCCTCATGACTGTCGGCGACTGCGTCAGCGCCGTGAGCGCCTGGACCTCCAGCGCCGCCCGCACCCCCTGCGCCGCCGACGCCACCGACCCCAAAGAACAGCGCGCCGTTACCGCCTGCGCCGCCTGCGCCGCCAGCCGTGCCGTCACTGCCACGACCGTTGTTCACTCCGGCAATACCGTTGGCGCCCCTGATGCCGTCGCCCCCTTTACCGCCGGCGCCGCCATTGCCCCACAACAGACCGGCATTGCCCCCTCGACCTCCTGCCGCACCGGGACCGCCCGCACCGCCTGCGCCACCGTTGCCTCCCAATAGTCCGCCGTGCCCGCCGTTACCGCCGGGCACACCAGGAATGGTGCTCGACCACCCTTTACCGCCATTGCCGAACAACCAGCCCCCGCTGACGCCATTCGGGAAGGCCTCCGTGCCATCGGCACCATTGCATATCAGGCCGCATCGCCCGCCATAACCAACTGGAGCACTCATCGACACCATCAGACCACTACCGACCGTCGCAGAAGCGGGATCGCTGCCTGGTTCAGCGCTCGCTTCACGGGCTGCGAGCATGAGTGGGTTGACCAGCAGCCCAGCCGGCGCCGGGGGAGCGGAATTGTCCAGAGTCGACCCCGTCGATGCGGCCGATAGCACCACAGGTGCTGCGGCAAGCTCTGCAGCACCGTCTAATTCGCTCCCGGAATCGGTGCCCTGCACAGCTGGCAGCGTCACCGACGATTCTTGCCCTGGAGATTGAGCCGCCGCGTCACGGTCGATATCGTCGGCGCCTTGGGTGTCATCGGCGGAATCGACGTCGGTGCCAGGGTCTTGGCTGTCGGTATCGGTATCGGTATCGCCGGCTCTACTTGTGCCATCGTAGGATCCCGTATTTTGCTGCGCCGACACCGTGGAAGTTGGTTGGTTCGCCGATGATTGGGAACTAGTCGTCTTCGAGGTCGAGCCGCCTGAGGGTGAGCTCCCAGAGGTCGAGTCATCCGAGGTCGAACTTGCCAAGCCTGAACCACTTGACGGTGAGTTGCCGGAGGTCGAGCCATCCGAGGTCGAACCACTCGAGGTAGAACCAGTCGAGGTCGAGCCTTCCGAAGTCGAACCACTTGAGGTCGAGCCTCCCGAGGTCGAACGATCGGAAGAATCCGAGCCGGCGTCGGATGAATCGGCAGAAGCAATGCCCTGACCCGTGGCCAGAGCCAGACCCAAACCGACCGCTACAGCACCTACCCGAAACCACTGGCCGCAACTTTCGACTGCGTAATGTCGTTGCTTGGCAACGGAAGTCGACTCGTGCGCGACGGGCACGTGCGCCTGGCTGTAAAACGCTGCGCCTTCAACGGAACCCCCGTCATCGCGCATGCCATCAGCGGCCGACTGAATCTCGTCACGCCGGGTGCAGATTCGATCCGTGCTAGCTACATTCATCTCGGCGGCTCCTCTGGCCTGTGATCTCAGATTGGCGCAAGAATGTACTGAATGTAGCGGCGGGTTCGACGTGCGCGTAAATAGAAATTTTCATTTACTGATAGTGAAATCCGCAGGCGTGCAGCGACAATCGGCGACTTTGTGCTTCCAGACCCGGTTCGCACGCGGAGGTACTGTGTGCTCTAGAGACTCTGCGTGTGGCCAACACATACTCGTTCAGATAGTGATTCTGTCTCCACTGCGGTGTGGTGCATGCCAACGCGTGACGGGGCCGCCGCGTCGATGGCGCTCGCGATCACCAGACAGCCGGTCGAGTATCAGCCATTTGAACTACGTGCGGTGGACACCGACGCGGATGACACGAGGTAATTGAAAAGGGCAGGGACGCAGGCTGCTTTGTTTCATACAAGTCTGTCGCGCATGCGTCGGCCGCAATTTAACTCGGTCGTGCCGCTGCAGGCGGGACGGCGTGACTCTAGGGTGGCTTGGGATTGTTTGTGTGTCTTTGCACTGGCGCTACCAGTGACGCGGTCGCTGAGGCGGTAGCCAATGGTGCCGCCACCTCCAAGCAAATCGCAGCGGCATGCGGCGCGGGTTCCGATTGCGGCCGGTGCCGTGAAACGTTGCGGTTGATGATTGCAGCAGCTGCCAATGGTCGCGTACCCACACCGCGTCTCCACCGCCCAGTCGCCATGTCAGATGCAAACGGGCATCGCGCGGATCACCATGGTGCACAGCAAGTTGCGCGCTTGGCTGCTGCCACCGCGGTGCCGTTGTCGCAGACACGCTCAAGAAGTTGTGGCGATGCGGCGGCGATGAGGCCACTAGCAGGCAAGAGTGGTACGTGAAACACCTTGGGCCACACGCTATTAAGAAGGAGTATCATAGCCATCCAGAACGTCATCATCTGATTAAGCGTAGCCGCACGCCGACACTACTTAGGTTCTGGCCATGACGGCTTATGACGTCGGTGTACTGCTTCTTCGCGTGATTCTGGGACTGACGATGGCTGCACACGGATACAACAAATTCTTCGGACCCGGGGGGACTCAAAGGCACGGCTGGGTGGTTCGACAGCATCGGCATGAAACCGGGGATGTTTCACGCGCGTGTGGCGGCCAGCGCCGAGATATCAGCTGGGCTGGGACTTGCTGTAGGCCTCTTGACGCCCATTGCCGCGGCCGGCTTCGTTGCGCTGATGCTGGTCGCGGCGTGGACGGTGCACCGGGCGAACGGCTTCTTCATTGTAAGAAACGGCTGGGAGTACAACCTGATCCTTGCGGTAGCCGCCGTGGGCACCGCGACCATCGGACCTGGCACGTACAGCCTCGACGACGCGCTCTTCCACGATTCCAGGTTCTTCCACCTGGTAGACGGCTGGTGGGGGCTGCTGATGTCGGGTGCATTGGGCCTGGCTGGCGGTATTGGCCAGCTGGTGATTTTTTGGCGCCTCCCGTTAAGACTCAAACCTGAACGGACAGCCTATATCTGCGACGAGGCGGGAGAGCCCAACATCGGGGCTCTCTCGGATAGGCTGCCGGCCCGCAATCATGGCCTTGCCGGCACAACGGGGCTTCCTGGCCACAACATGACGAGCAGGAGTGGGTGTTGATAGAGATCCGAATCGGCGATCACGTACTACTTCGAACGGGCGATTCCTGCCTGAGGCAAATGGCCGTTTTGAACATCGCCACCGTGCGCCGATTTCGCCAGGGGCGCGGCTTTGCGGTGACGTTTGTCGGTTTTCAAGACGGCATAGACAGAGCACCCGCCGGCCACACCACGGTGTGGTTGCATCCGTCGATGCCGGTGATCTTCGACTACGGGACGGGCTACGAGCCAGTGCAAGTCGACGAAGGCGCGGTCGCAGAAGCGCTAGAAAAGATGGACACCAGCGAGCTCGGCGTGGTTGTCACGAGGGCCGAGGTTCCCGTCGCCTTCAAGTAGGTTTCCAACGCGCAGGGAGCACTTTTGGCGGCGCCCGGGCAGAGCGTGCCGCCTCTATCAATATGAAAACTGGGGCAGCGCGATCGCCGCTGGGCCGAGCTAGCATCGGGCTCAGCGGTACGCAAATCTTGATCGGATGTCGTGCGATCTCTGGGTATGCGTCGCAACTGCAATCGGAGAGGATGCGGTGACTGCGTCGAAGGTAAGTGTCGAGGAACTGATCGGTAAGTTCGGGGCTAAAGATGCGTGTGCGGCAAGATTGCTGTGCGACGACCACCCCGCCGACGAGGTCGCCTTCACCGTCGTCGAGCCAGATCTCCGTTCTCAGGATTTGACGTACGGTGAGCTTCGGGAGCGCTCGTCGCGCTTCGCTGCGGCACTGGCCGAACTCGGTGTGGGACCCGGCGACGCCGTGGGCACCTTGATGGGCAAATCCGCTGAACTCGTTGTCGTCGCCTTGGCGATCTGGCGGCGCGGTGCCGTGCAGGTTCCCCTGTTCACCGCGTTCGCGCCGGCGGCAATTGCCATGCGGCTACGCGGTAGCGAGGCCAAGGCCGTCGTCGTCGACGCAGACCAACGCGCCAAGCTCAACCCGTCCGTCGACATGCCTGCTGAGGTGCCTTGGCGCATCATCACGCTCGGAGACCATCCGCCTGAAGGCGATCTGTTGTTCACTTCGCTGGTCAACAGCACTGCGCCCGCCATCGAGTCGGTGGTCACCGGCCCCGATGCGCCGTTCATCATGATCTTCACCTCGGGCACCACCGGAACCCCGAAGGGCGTTCCTGTGCTGATCCGCGCTTTGGCCCACATCGTCATGTACCTCGAGTACGGGTTGGATCTGCGCGAAGACGATGTCTATTGGAATGCCGCAGATCCCGGATGGGCGTATGGGCTGTACTACGCGATCGTCGCCCCACTAGCGACCGGCCGCCGAAGTATCCTGTTGCGCGCGGGATTTTCAGCGGACCTTACGTGGCGCGTACTAGCCGAATACGGTGTCACCAACTACGCAGCGGCCCCTACTGTTTACCGCGCACTGCGCAACAGCGACGGGTCCTCGACGGTCACTCTGCGATGCGCCTCCAGCGCGGGAGAACCACTCACACCGGATCTGATTCCGTGGGCCGAAAAGACTTTCGGAGTTCCGATCCGGGATCACTATGGTCAAACCGAACTGGGGATGGTGGTCGCAAACGCGTGGCACCCCGACCTTCGCCAACCTGTCAAACCAGGCGCGATGGGCGTGCCGTTACCCGGACATGTCGTCACCGTCTTGCTCCACGATTCAGACGATCCAGCGTCCGACGGCACCGTGGGTAGGGTGGCCGTGGACTCAAGCGCACCGATGTTCGGCTTCGCGGGGTATCACAATGAACCGGCGAAGACCGCACAACGTTTCACCAAAGATGGCCGCTGGTATCTCACCGGCGACGTCGCAGTGCGCGACGCGGATGGCAACTTTTTCTTTTCGTCGAGGGACGACGACGTCATCATCATGGCCGGGTACCGCATCGGCCCCTTCGATGTCGAGAGCGTCCTCGTCACCCACCACGATGTTGCCGAAGCCGCTGCGGTAGGTGTCCCCGACGCGTTGAAAGGCGAAGTCGTCGAAGCGTTCGTAGTCGCTCGCCCCGGTGTCATACCATCGGAGACGTTGACAGCCGAATTGCAGCAACACGTGAAGACCCGATTCGCCGCGCACGCTTATCCCCGCCGGGTGCACTATGTTGACTCGTTGCCCAAGACGCCGAGCGGAAAGGTGCAGCGGTTCGTCCTACGCCAGCAGCGCGTATCCGAACTCGCTGAGACACCGTGAGTCGGACCGTATGACAGGAGCGCCAATGTCTATCAATCTACCGCGCTTTGTCATGGTGCTCACCGTCCTTTCGCTGTTGTGCGCGAAAACAACCACCACGGCCAACGCCGTAGAAGCCACGACCTATGAGATCGTCTCCAGCGACATACGGGTGGTGGACCTCGAATATGTCGATGCCGACGGGCGCAAATCGCTAACGGGCGTCACACTTCCATGGCGTGCGGATGTGGTTCTGCCGACAGCTGATGACACCACGCAGGCTATTGCGGAACTTCGGGCAGCCTGGCGGCCGAATGCATGGCCGTCGAAATGGGTGACAGTCCGGATATCGCGCGGCGGCACGGCCGTATGTCAAAGCACATTGGATATCGGCAACGCTACCTGCTACGGAAACACGCCGCATTTCTCGTAACCCGGTCTCGGCAAGGCGCCACCTCTGCAGGTGTACTCGCCTGCATTCTGCCCTGTGCCATCTAGGCCGGCCCTAACACCATCCAACTCAGGTCCATCCACGGAGCCGATAGCCAAGTCTTGGTTGGCTCGATGAGAAATCGCAGCGGTCCGCGTTCACAGTATGTGCGCCCATCGGGCGTCGCGGCGCACGTTGTTCCGTGGTGGGTGATGTAACTGCGCGGCGGCAGCGGCCGTTGAGCCTGTGTTGACGGGAATCTCACCCCAACAGACCAGTCGTAGTGCACAGCGCGGTCTCCGTTGATCCACCCGATATGGTCTGTCCCAGGGTTGGCACCCGGTATGACTCCCGCACAACCGAAATCGCCCCAACCCCAGATGCCGCAATTCTGCCCTGTGGGAGCGATAAACCAAACTCCGCCAGGCCTGACGAAATCTCCGGCGTTGACTTGCGAGTAGTAGTGGATATCCGGCCACGGATCAGTTGCCGGGTCGGCAGCCACCGGATGGACCTGTGCCGACAATCCAGTCAGAGTGCACGTGAGAAGAGCTGTCGCAAAGACGATTCGAAAGAGTTTCCTGCGAGGTGTGTTCGATGCTACTGAAAATCGGGAGCGATCAATGCCCATTTGGTACTCCTCTACCCGCACGGTCACATCCCGGTCAATAGCGCCGCGGTATACGTCCGACCCGTCTGCGAGTCGATGATGATGCTTACGCCGACATGGTCGTAGGAGCAATCGGATATGACCCCATACCCTTGAAGCACAGCACCTTTGATCGCATCACCTGGATTTTGGCCTTGGCCCTGGAGCATAATCGCCTTCGTCGCGTTGCTCCCAACGTCTCTGAGGACAGGGACCGGATCTGACACCGGTACGTGTCTGGCTTGATGAACGACATAGTCGCTGGTTGAACGGTTGACAATACCGGCGACCTGCGTGACTACGGGGTCGGATTGCAGCGCGGAGCACTGCGTGGCGGCACGTGCCGACATCAGAGCGCTCGCGAAGGCGGATTCTAGTGGGGCGGTCATATCGTTCTCCGGCTGTGCGATCGCCGACGACGTACTCAGGGTGAGTGTGATAATCGCCAGCGCGAGACCCGAAATAGCCCGTGCAGCGGGATGATATGTGATCGGCTCTATGGCGGGCCCGCGCCGTGGACAGCGCTCAATCGCAGACATGAGACCTGTGAATTCTGCTTCCCATCCGCTGGGCGTGCTGATAGGACGGGCCGACGAACCATGCCGGCTGACGGCCTCTGATACCAGCACTCACGTTCGACAACTGCTGCCACAATCGGTAGAAGCTTTCACCTTGGTACAGATTGAAGAACAGGTCGCCGGCATCGTCCCGACTCATGGTCAGCGATTGAGCGCGGGGAGCGAGGAACGCCACCGATTGGTCGATGTTTCCCGTGACCGCGTTGGCCTTGTCTTGAATTCCCGGCGCCTCCCATTTGCCGTCGCTCTCGATGAGATCGAGGTTGAACCGGTCGATCTGCGTGATCAAGTCGTTGTACTGGGCGGTGTACCACTGACACATCTCGTGTTGGGCGACGATATCTCTCTCGGTCACATCGCTTTTGGTTTCATCGAAGGGAAACGGATACTTGGGCGTCCAGTTCGACGGAGTCGGCGTTACCACCGGTAACGGCGGAGGCGGGCCATCGCTGTCGGCCGGCTGAGCCCCGGCAGGGCCCTGGATCGTCACCGTGCCCACGATGAGGCCGCTGACCAGCGCACACCAAACTCTGAATCCACGCCACGCGAGTGTCACCCTGCCTCCTTGAGCCCAGCTAGCCCGACCCGACAATCGCGTCGAGTCCCCCAACATCGGTGATCTGCCAACCATGGTTCGCATCGATGGTGACGCTGTAGGTGGCGGTGGACTGTAGCCCTTCGGGTGCTTGCGTCGTCTTGGTGAGGACGCTCACGAAAGAGTCGACGACGTACGCGCCACCGGCGTTGCTGCGGACCTTTGCGGCCAACGGCCGAGCCGACGAGTTCCACTGCAACGGAACGAGTATCTGTTCCATCGAGTCGGCCGCCTTGCCCAACTTCTCCTTCAGCTCCGGCGATGTACCTTCGACGAGTTTGACCTTCCATGTGCCGAAGTCCCGATAGTTGATGGCCGCAGCGTTGACAGCGTAGTCGAGAGCAATCTGCTCTGCACGCTTGTTGTTCTCGGTAGCACGAGCTTGATCCTCGAGCTTGTGCTGAGCGGCCAGGCCCCACCAGGCAAGGGCTCCTGTTGCCGCCGCGAACGCCACAAGTACCAGGCCGATAGCAAGGGCTCGCAGTGAGATCGAAAGGTGTCTATGCGATGCGTTCGACTTGGACTTGTCTTTCCGAACAGAGGTCTCTGAGTCCGCGTCGTGTGAGTCTGACGCAGCTGAATCGAGATCAGCGTTCGAGTCTGCCGAGCCGTCCTGATCCATCTTTTCGGTCACCGTCATATCTCTCTCCTAGAGGTCGAGAAGTGAAGTCAGCTCGGGGGAATGGCGACACGCAAGGTCACGGCGCCTTCTTCTGGCATCGCTGCCAGGACGTTGGACAGAACCTGTCCGGTGTCGAAATTCATGAGCGCGCCGACAACGCCGTTGACCTTTGGCAGCAGCGCTTCGGTGAGCACCTTGATATCCGGTGCGCGGGTGTCGAGAAAATTCTGTACCCGGTCCAGGTATTTCTTGAACTGCTCGAGGTGAAAGGGGCTGCCGTCGAGGATGATCGTCACAAAGCCGCCGTACTGACTGCGTAACGAAGTCGCGATCTTGGGGAAGTAGGGTGCGATCGCGGCCAGCGTGGGTCCGACGAAATCAGCATTCTGTAGCAGGGTTTGGAGATTGGATAGCAACTCGGCGCCACGGCCCTGCAGCCCTCCAACAGTTTTCCTCAGCATCAGGCTGCTGCGCGATAGGTTGGGCAGTACCGCCTCGGGATCCGGCAGTGCGGTGTCGACCTCATCGACAATCTGCTCCAACTCGGCCGGGCCGAGTTGGTTGAGCACCCTCACCACAGCTGCCGCGAGATCGGAGATCGACGGAGGCTGGGCGATCTTTTCGGTGGCGATGTGCGCGCCATTCTGCAACCACGGTCCGTCGACCGCCCGCGGGCGCAAGTCGATGTAAGTCTCACCGAGCGCCGATAGGTTCGCGAGCCGAACATCGGTGTCGACTGGGATGCGGTGCTCCCCGTCGACGTAGAAATGGATGGTCGCCGCGTCGACGGAAGAGTCGATCGCCGTCACCTTGCCTGCAGGGACGCCACGCAGAAGCACATTGGAGTCCACGACGATGCCGTTGATATCTTTCACCACCATCGCCAGGTTTATGCGATTCTGCGGCGGGGCGATCCGGATACCGAACGACCCGATATAGCCAATCACCGAGACGATGATGAGGGTGAACACGGTGAGAGAGATCAGATCCCGAATTCTCATGGCACCGCACCTAACATCCTCAGCACATCGTGAACGTTGCCTGACAGCTCACGCCCATCAGGTCCGGTAATCGACGTGATATTGATTGCGGGGTACTTGTCCTGAGGCAGGTAGAAATCAGTGAACAGGTTCCGCCATGCGGGTATCTCGTCCTCGATCGCCCATTTCGACTGCTGAATGCTTCCAGAGGCGTCTACCAACGAATTCAACAGGGGCACAAGCCAGAAGCCGCCACTGTATACGCTGCCCACCGCCGGCAACAGCGTGCTGATGTACGTAGAGGTCAGTGTCCCACGACCGAAGCCGAGCATGCCGTCTGGTGAAAACCAGTACTGGAATGACGGGATCGACGTGAACATGACATCGGCGGTCCCGGAGAGCCCATTCAGCCAGTGGTCCACCACATCGATGTTGTTGGCCAGGTCTCCGATGTCTCCGGCGACCCTGGAGACCATCTGCGGGATGTCGATGTTCAATGTGCGGTGCACCCGGTTGATACCGATGATGGTGTTCTGGGCACGCTGAATCGACCCGCTGGCGACGAAGTTCGCCAGGTTGGCGATCGTATCCTCCAGGGGTGGCGGGGAAGCTGTCTGTGAAAGGGGAATTACCGCACCCGGACCCAGGGCCGGTGATGAGGGATCCTCTGCGGCAGGGCGTTCCAAGGCCACATAGAGGTCGCCCAGTACGGTTGCTTGTTGGAGCACCGCTTGAATATCGGCAGGCACAACGACTCCAGAGTCGATCCGCGAAGTCACGTCGACCTTGTCGGCACCTAACCTCATATCGGTGACCACACCCACCGTGGTGCCGTCCATCACCACCTTGGCCCGCTCGGGCAAGTTCAACACATTTGCGAACTCGAGCACGATGTCGTAGCCGGGCCGGTCGGCACCTCCTGGCTGTGGGATGGCCTCAACGGTGATCGACGCACAGGATGGCATGGTCAGTGCAGCGATGGCGAGCACAGCGAAGCGACTGATGCTGTTCATCGGCTCGCCTCGGTGAGGACATATTGCAGCAGTGCCACATCGACAGCGTGGGGCTGACCGTTGATATCTGCGCAGCTGCCCGGCAGCCGCGCGTTCATGATTCCGCACTGTATGAGGCCGTCGTGAGTCCTGATCCGGTACATCGGGGGGCGAATGGCGATATTGAACTGACGGTTGTTCACGTGGTTGGCGATCCAGTTGATCCACCAAGGGACGGGATGCATGAGGTTCGCCAAGGCATTGGCGTGTGGGGTCATCTTCCGCATGGCGAAAGACATCGAATCGAGGGTCAACTGAGTCTCGTCGCCCAAGTGAGTCTCGAGATCCGACACCAGGGTGATCAGCGGTGAAATGTTGTTGATCATCCTGTCTGCGCCATCGACGGCCTTCGCGACATCACCTGTGGTGTCCTGCATATCGAGCAGAATCTGTTTCAGCGGTCCGCGGATCTCTTCCATCGCCGTGGTCAGATCCGCCAGATTGGTGACGATGGAGCCTAGATCGTTGATCGCCTGATCGGGACTGTCCAGGAGAGCCGACGTTGTGGTCACCAACTGGTTCATGGCCGGACCGTTGTGGCGAATCAACCGGTTGATACCTTCAACACTGCCCCGGATGTTCGACGAGTCGTCCGGGCTGATGGAGTTGACGAACGTCGTCATTGACCCGATTATCTCGGATAATCCCTTGGGAGTCGCGGAGCGCTGCAACGGAATGCGCTGACCTTCATTAAGTTTCGGCCCCGTTTCGTAATTTCCGACCAGCTCGAGCGCACGATCGGCAAGTATGGACGTCGACCGAATCACTGCCCGGACTTCAGCAGGCAGTGGACGGTCCTTGGCGGTGGTGAACTCGACGCGTACCGCACCGGATGTCGAATTGATCGACGTGACTTCACCGATCTGGAATCCCATCTGCGTCACGGGATTTCCTACATAGAGACCGATGGTGTCCGACATTATGGCGCAGTATTGCCGATCGCCCTCAGCCTTCACGGACCCGCACCCGCCGCAGGCGCCGGCGACAGCGACGGCGGTCAAGACGGCGGCTCCGACCCGCCTTGAGTGACCCGAACGTGTACTGCGCATCAGCACGGACTTCCCGGTATCGGGATGCACAGGTCGGTGGCGAGCAACTCCGGCCGGGCATTTTGTGCATCTAGTACGCGCTCGAGCTTGGTCCGTATATGCCTCAGGCCACGCACTATTATCCCGTTCCGGTCTGCCCACGTGCGCACTATCGCCTGCCAGTTGCGGACCTTCTCGAGGAACTTGTCACGATGCGCCGAATAGAAGGTGCCAACGGGCCCGATCGCCTCGAGGACGTCGCCCATTCCCTTCAGCGCGTTGCCAAAGCCCTTGCCGTACAACACGAGCGTCTGCTCGAGTATGGAGACCTTGGACACCATTTCCTGCAGCCTTCCCCGATACCTGCTCAATGCCTCGATGTACTCATCGGAGAGGGTGAGGATGCGAGAGATCTGGCCACGCTGGCGGTCGAGCGTGGATGCCAACGCATTGCCGGCTTCGATTACCGCCGAGAGGGTTTCCACGTTCGCACCCGAGAGACCCTGTTGTATCTCATCGAGCGATTCTTGAATCGGCTTGGGGCTCACGTCATCGGTGATGCGCGTGGCATCAGTAAGCGTCCGGATCAGGCTGTACGGCATGGTCACGCGATCGGCAGAGATCGTTTCGTTGCCGAGCGGCTCGTCGCCCAACGAGATCAGGTTCACGTAGTATCCGCCGACCACGGTGAGCATGCGGACCTCGACTTGTGACTGCTTGCCAACGAATGCGTTCCGTTCGACCATCGCGCGGACTTTGACCCTGTCCTGTTCGATCGACAGGTCCTTCACCTTGCCCACCGTGACTCCGGCGATCCGCACGACGTCTCCGGGACGTACCGACGCCGCGTCGTCGGTGTAGAAGGCGACGGTCTGACGGTCAGGTGGACTCGCATACAGGGCAGCTGCTGTGAACGCCAGGGCGGCGACCAGCAGCAGCGCCGCGGCGCCTACTAGGGTCGGGACCTGGAACCGTTTCACCGATTGCATAGGATCACCCTTTGCCCATTCAAGAGAACGTCCATGGATGCCGGCAGCTGAGCGGGCCCACGTGAGCATGGAACGGGTTCGCCTGGTGGCGTCGGCGGGCCGATGTTCTCCCAGATCACCGGCACTCGCTTGAAAGCATCCATGTTGTCATCGATCGCGGTGATCGCACGGTCCATGGCGTCGTCGATGTTCACACCGGGTTGGAAGCCAAAATTGTGGATGAGATTTGCTGCTGCGCTGGTGAATTCCGGACCGTAAAGATCTGACTTGCGGAACTCGTCCAACACCTTCAGCGCAGCGTCCACCGGACGATTCACCCATTCCAGAACTTGGATGAAGTCCTTGGAATGACCACCCATGGCATCTGCAAGCGCAGACAGATTCTGCATCAGTGTGGCAACGACCTGTTGGCGGTCGGTGGCAAACTGTGTCAGCTTCCGGATGCTTTCCAGCATCGGGCCAAGCCCACGCCCGTCGCCGTTTAGATAGTTGGCCGTGTTCTCGGTGAAGACGTTGATCTCTTCGGGAGTCAGCGTCGCCAGTACGGGTTGCAGTCCGTTGAACAGAGTGGTGATGTCCAGGGACGGTTGCGTCATCGCCGTGGGCACGTGTGTGACCACACCCTCCGCGGTATCAACTTCGGCTGGGTTGAGCACGTCGATATAGCGCAGGCCGGTAAGCGCCTGGTATTTGATGGCGAGCCGTGTGGTGGATACCACTGCGTATCGCCTTTCGAGTGAGAAGTCGATCGCTGCCACGCTGCGTCCGTCTCTGCGTTCGAGCTCGATGGAGTCCACCTTGCCGACGCGGACGCCACGGACACGAACGTCGGCGCCCAGGTGCAGACCCGAGGCGTCGGTGAACTCTGCGGTGTAAGGCCTCGTCGCAGAATCGACGGGCTGTTCCATGATATTGGTGAGCAGAATCAGCAACAGGACTGCCATTGCTGCCACTACTGCAAATTTCCAGAGTGCCGCAAGGGGTTTCATCAGGGACCTCCCATGACGCTCACGGGAGCCGCGACACCGGGCAGCGGGTCGAGCAGGATCCTGACCTGGAGGGCTCGCTGCTCGGGGGTCCCGCCGTACAGCTTCTCGAATCTTGTTCGCAGCTCGACGAGCGTCCCGCCGATATCGGGGGGCCTCACCAGTCCTGGTACGACATCGGTGATCTGCTTCACCATGTCGACGGCGGGCAGCAGGTCGTCGACATGCGTGGACTCGAGCCTGCCGATTGCGGCGAAAAGACTTGTCGACGCAATGTCGAGTGTCGGAAGGTAGCGGGTCTGGAAAAACTCCTCGGTCACTCTGGAGCCGTCGGGTAGGAATACGTGGCCGGTTTGAAGGAATTTGTTGCCGAGGTCGATCATCCCCGCTACGAACTGCGGGAAGGCGACACTGATACCGGCCGTATTGCGAAGAAGTCGCTCGGTACTGACCGTTTGCACATTGGTGAGCGTGTCCGCGACGATCAGCATGGTCTCGAGAAGGGGATCCAGCCCATCGATGTAGCGCGTCGACTTTTCTATCACATCCACTAGCTGCGGTGTCACCACGCCGGCGGTGAGGTCCCCCAGCCGTGACAGGAGCGCCTGCAGCGCGAAGTTACCGCGAGGAACAGTGTGAATCTGTGATCCATCGCGAAGTGCGTGCCCGCCCGCGCCCGGAAGCAGGTTGATTGCGGTGACGCCAAAATAGTTTGCCGGACGAAAGTCGATTTCCACGGTATCGGTCAGTCCAACAACCAATTTCGCTCTCAACTTGGCGCGCACTCGAACCCCGCCTCCGGCGAGGCTGGAAACCGATGTGACTTCACCGACCTCCACGCCGTGCATGATGACACCGGTTCCGACTGCGACGCCTTGGCCCACGTATGGAGTGTCGACGATGATCGAGATCTCTTTGGCGCCCCGATTACCAAGCGGATTGACGACGGCGATGAGTGTCGCGCTCAGTATGAAGATGACGAACGCCAGCCCGATCCACGCCAGGGTGCGAGCCTCAGCCTCGTCCGATTTCCGCAGTAGCACGCTCGGGCCCTATCCCTTGAAGACGAATTCGGGTCGCAAGCCCCACAGAATGACTGTGAGCAAGAAATCGAGGATCATGATCGCAACGAGACTCGCCCGCACTGCTCGTCCAGATGCCCGGCCCACCCCTACTGGGCCGCCGGATGCGAAAAAGCCGTAGTAGCAGTGGATTAAGGTGACGGCGGCGCAGAAGACAGTTGCTTTGATGAGTGAGTAGACGAGGTCAACAGGCGACAAGAACTGTACGAAGTAATGGTCGTAGGTACCTCCAGGCTGATTGTGGAAGACCTGAATCACGGTGTTCGACACGAAAAAGCTGACCATCAGCGTCAGCATGAAGCCCGGCACCACACAAATCATGCCGCCCAACAGGCGGGTTCCCACCACGAAAGGAATTGTCCGAAGACCCATCGCTTCCAGCGCGTCGATTTCGTCGGAGATCCGCATTGAGCCGATCTCGGCGGTCATCCTGCAGCCTGCCTGACTCGCAAAGGCGATACCCGCCACCAGAGGCGCCATTTCTCGAACGTTGGCCAATCCACCCACAATGCCCGAAAGCGCCCCAAAGCCAATCAAATTCAGTGTCGCGAAGGCCTCGATGGCGATGGACGCACCAATGGCGATACCCAAGATGACCAGCACGCTGATCACCCCACCGTCGACGATGATCGATCCCCGACCCCATGCCAGACCGTTCATGGCCTGGAACGTCTGGCGTCGATAGCGGCGCGCTGTCAGCGGTAGCAACCATAGGGTCTGCGCAATGAACACCACCCATTGCCCGAGCGTGCGGAAGGCATCGCGACCAGAACTGGCCGCATTGTGTGCTGCATTGGCGCCGAACGGCAGTGAAATATAGCGGTGTTTGGAGGCAACCACGCTAGGCGACCTCCATCGGAAAGAACATGGTCTGCAGCTGGGTGATCGCCAGATTCGCGATTACGATGCAGACGACGTTGATCACTACAGACGAGTTCACGGCATCCGCGACACCACGTGGGCCGCCCTTGGCCTCCATGCCACGAAGTGACGAAACAATGGCGACGATTGCCGCGAACACAAGCGCCTTGCCGATGGCGAACCAGACGTCGACCATGTTGGTGAAGGATCCGAAGGACATCCAGAAGCTGCCCGAGGTGACACCGCTCACCGTCACGGCCAGAATGAACGACGCCATGACAGCCGAGGCGATGATGATCACGCACAAGACCGGCGCGCTGATGACGAGCGCGAGGAATCGCACGACAACCAGGCGGCGCACCGGATCGATTCCCAACACGCGCAAGGCGTCGAGCTCTTCACGGATCTGCCGCGCCCCTAAGTCCGAAGCAATCGCGGATGCGGCGGCACCGCCCATCAACAGGCCGGCCGTGATGGGCGCACCCTGCCGAATGACGCCCACTGCGCTGGCCGCCCCGACGAGGGAACTAGCCCCCACTTGATTGACGAGCCCTGACACCTGGACAGAGACCATGGCGCCAAAGGGAATCGCCATGAGGAGTGCCGGCATCGCGGTGACCTTGAGCAGGATCCACGCCTCGACGATGAGTTCGCCGAAAGGGAGGCGCAGGGAAATCATGTCGGTGACGGCGTAGCGCATTACGGCGAGCGCCATGAGAACACCGCGTCCAGTGGTCGCCGCGCTACGCGCGGGGACGCTGAGAAACTGCGATATCGCCCGGGGCATGGTCACCGCTCGGCGAGCGACTACGGACGCAGTCAGTGATGCATGAGGGTTGGGAGCTACTAAAGCAACTGACTTGTCAGATAGCACCGGTTGTACCTAGTGAGTCGAGCCTGTTGTTCACGTCCGGTCCAAACCATGTCGAGGTCGACCGCCGAGCGACCGTGGTGCTACACGCATTTACGGCCACAGGCCTGCCGTCGCCATGTGCGCTAGGCGCGTTCGCAGTCGAAGGCCGCACCGTCGTCGCCTCCTGAACGTCGTCTTTGACATTTGTGTAGCGCGTCGCGTGACGCGGTCTGGCGTTCGAATTTGCCGGACCGTCAACAAGTTACAAGAGAAGCGGTGAGGTCTATGAGCCCGATTGATTTCATACTGCTGGAAATCGAGTGTCGGCGACTGCGGATCTCCTGGACTTCGCAATACGGCTGAACGGCAAGATAGTTGCACACATCTGGTCGAAGTTGCCGATAGCGTGTTATCGGTTGTCCGGTGTGATTTGCCTAGCGTGGGTAGACGACACGCGTAGCGCAGAGCGATTGAAATCGGGCAGCGTCGACGTGCTCCCGGAGGGTGATCTTGATCTACCGGAAAGTGTCGATTCGCGTGGGATTTAGATCACGAATGGTGCCGGCGATCGATCGATCGATCCGGTGGGACGAGAGGTGGCATCTCCACCAGTTCATCACTGTTATCACTCATCGCCATGGTGATACGTGCTGCGGCCTCACGCACTGCGGAGGCAATTCGCTCGCGTGCACGCTCGCTTCGGGTGGATCCGAAAGCTGCGGCGATTGCGGCCGGCTGCGTGTAGCCAATCGCTGCTCCGATGCACGACAAACCGTACCGATACTGTTCGTCGCTGACCACGACGTCATCATGCTCGTTCAAGTCCTGTTCCAGCCGCCAGTACGTCGCCGGCGTCTTTCGGGTCAGCGGATCCAAGGGGTGGTTGATGAAATGGCGTTCCCTGTCCTCGGATGGTATTTGCCGCAGGATCGACTTGCCGACGGCCGTGGCGTGGCTGGCCAACTCCATTCCCGGCCAGCAGGGAAATCGCGGCGCGTTCGGATTCGCCACGAACTTGCGGACGGCGACCCGCTCCCCCGCTTCTAGAACGCCGATGACCACACTCCCTCCGGTTGACGTCGAAAGGGTCGTGATCGCGTCACCAACCAGGCGGAACTGGCGCGCTCTCGCTTCGAAATGCAGAACCGAACCGAGTTGGGGCCCCAGCGCATAGCGGCCGCCGGTCACGCGGGACAGATATCCCTCAAGCACAAGAGTCTTAAGAAGGTGGTACGTCGTTGATTTGGCAATACCCGTTGAAGCGCTGAGCGCTGAGGCTGACATCGGACCGTCCTTGGCGATGAGATCGACCAAGTGCAGCCCACGTTCTAGGCTTTGGATCAAGGTCAAAGAGGTGACCTGTGTTCTCATGCCGGAGTCAGCTGGCGCATCGCCTGGTTGTGCCATTGGCCGTGCCCGGATCAAATTGCAGATGATCGTTGAGGACGTACGCGCCGTCGTGAAGTCTGGCGAGGTACCCGACATGCACCAAAGTGCGCAACAGGTGATAGGTGGTTGAAAGAGGAAGGTTTACCGCCCGCGCAACGGGTTTGGCATGCACGGGACCCTGAGCCGCGACCACGTTGATGATGCGAAGTCCGCGCTGCAGGGAGCGTACTGTCGACTTTTGTTCTGCCACGGCCAACCTCCTGTCTTCATTCCTGACGGGCCTTCGGCCGCTCCGCGTCCACGGCTCGAGACCCGGTGGGAGAGCGGTCACGGGGAAGATGTCTCGTCGGGTCCCGTCGCAACCATCAATGCTGTTACGCGGGAGTTCCGGAACCTGCTCGCCGGGGTCGCGAGCGTACGGGCCGAAGGCGCCGTCGATGCCTCACTTTCTATCGCGCCACGCCCCACGTCTAATGAAAGTTTTCAAACTAAGGTTTGGTCAACTTAACCTCTCCAGGTGACCCCGTCAACGATCGATTGGGCAGCACTCCGCGACCGGCGGGGTCTGCCGCGGCGACAGCACAGTGAGAAAGACACCAACAGTCATGGCGGCGCCTGAAGTCGGCACCACGGTGCCTGTATGGGCGGACCTCCCGCGCCGACTGGGGATTCTGATCGAACGACCACTGGGTATCATTCGACGACTCCCGCGTGTCGCGCCGTGCCAACGGATACCGAAAGGGAACTGATGCCTCGACCGGCCAAGGGCTACTCTGACCGGGGTCAGCTGCGCGACTCACAGCTGCTCGACGTTGCGGCGCAAGTGATCTACAAGCACGGCTATTCGGCCACTTCGGTACAGATGCTCGCGGATGAACTGGGGATCCTCAAAGGCAGCCTTTACTACTACATGCGTAGCAAAGACGACCTGTTGTACCGCCTGTTAGAGGAGGTTCACAACGAGCTAGCTGGTCGTCTTGAGCGGGCCAAGGCCGCAACCCACCTTGATCCCCTGGAGAGGCTCGCCGAATATGTTCGGGATCAGGTCGATTACGCGGCACGGCATGTACAACTGGTCACCATCTACTACCGCGAGGTCGATCACCTTCCCGAACCGGCCCGCCAGGCTATCTTCGCCCGCCGCGACGAGCACGGGGCATTCGTTCGGGAAGTCATCGCGGAAGCCCAAGCCGCTGGCAAAGTTCGGGTCGAAGATAGCCCCAACGTATTGGCCAACCTAGTCTTTGGGTCATTCGTGTGGACCTACCGGTGGTACGACGTCGCCGGATCGTTGAGTCCAGCCGAACTCGCGGATGCCTGTGCGCGATTCGCGCTGCGCGCTATCACCGAGCGATGACCGCAACGCGTCGTGTAATTGGTTGCGCACGCCGCCCGCCAGCGCCACCCACACGGTTAGCGGCTGACGTCAGCTAAACGCGGGTAAGCAGGACCGCCTGCTCGAACGGCAGCCGCGCGAAGATCGGCCGCCACCGTCCCGACACCGACTGCGCCGCCTGCGCTTTGGGCATGACCACCGGGTCACGCAGCTCGAAAGTCCGTCCGTATCGCCGTATTCGACCACCGCCTGCGGCAGTAAGATTCTTCAGCCAGTCGCGATCCGGACCGTAGGTCAGCAGGATCGCCACGCCGTCTTCGGTAGGAAACACCGTCAGCGGGGTCCGGTACGACTTGCCCGATTTCCGGCCGGTGTGTTCGAGGATGCCCATCGTCGGCGCCCAGCCGGCCCATAGGCGCTGGATCGGGTTGGTGACGTACCGATTGAACCGCGCCAGCCATTGCGGCAGTTGCATCTCCTCAGTCAAGCAGTCGAGGGCTCCTTCGACCAAGGGCTAATTGGGATCGGTAGCGAGGCCGGCGCTGTCCAATTGCTCTACGGCGCTATCAGGCGCCCGGACTACAGCATCCACGGGGACTGAGATGGGGAACGCGAAGTACATCGGCAGAGTTGGGGCGCTCGCGGTGGCGCTGGGTATCGGGACCGCGGTCGTCGCGCTGCCCTGGGTCGCGGTCGCTGACCCTTCTTCTGATTCGTCCTCGTCTGATTCGTCGTCGGACTCGTCGGAGTCGCCGAAGTCGCCCGGTACTTCGTCCGCATCGGAGTCACTCGGTACGTCGTCCACATCGGATGCGTCGTCTACACCGGATTCGTCGTCACCAACGGAGTCGTCGTCAAAGGACTCCTCGGGTGCCGGTTCCGCATCCACGGATGACAGAAAACCGACAACTTCGGTGAGTGCTTCAGGTGGCGCTAACACGACCGTGAATCCGTCCAAAGACGCTGAGCAGAACGAGGACTCGGACAGGAAGTCCGAGGACTCCGGCAAGAAATCCGAGGACTCTGACGAGAAATCCGATGAGGACACCGCGGAGTCTTCCGACTCCGAGGGGCCCGCCGGCGAGGAGGCGGCGAACGAGGAGACCGCTGTGAACCAGAGCATCGTCGAGGACGTCGAATTCCCCGCCGAACCGGAGCCGGTTGGGTCGGATCAGACTCCCAGCGTGGTCACCGACCGCGTCAACACTGAGGATCCGGGCAACGACAATCGTGCCGCAGCACGACCGACTTATGAGTCGCCGGTGCAGAGCGCACCCGAGTCGACCAAACTCGAAGACTCTGATGTGGAGGTCAACGAGGATCCCGCGCTACGCGAAGCCGAATCGGCTGTGACGGTACCGGTGACGGCGATCAGCACTGTGCCCGACACGATGCCGGTGAGCGTCGCCGAACCCGTCGAGGTGGTGGCCGCTCCCGTCGACGAGGTGCCCGACCTGATGGCGGGTGTGCTGGCGTGGGTGGGGTTGGGGCCGGTGTCGGCTGATGCGCCGGCGTTGCCGCCGGTGGAGGCGCCTGCGTTGTGGGGACTGTTGGAGTTCGCGCGCCGACAGGAGCAGCAGACGCTCTCGAACAGGGCTCCGACCATCGCCTACGACCCGACCGCAAATGTGGAGTTGGCCGACGGGACGATCGTCGGCGATCTGCGCGCGGTGGATCCCGACGGCGATGCGTTGACGTTCACCGTCACCCAAAAGCCCGAGCATGGCACCGTCGTGGTGCACCGTGACGGCACCTTTACCTACACCCCCGATGCGGAGTTCGCCCGCTACGAAAGCGATACGTTCACCATCGACATCAGCGACGGCCTCGCGACGCGGGTGTCGGACCCCGCGGATTCTCTCAAGGTCACGCTCCACCGACCGCCGCAGCTGTACGACCCGTTGGCCGGCGCCGACGATATCGATCCCAGCCCAGACGTAAAGGTGTTTCCTAAGGTCGTTGACACCGTCGACGTCGGTGACCCGAACGAAATGGCGGTCAGCCCCGACGGCACGCGTCTGTACGTCACCAACGCCGGATTGTTCAGTGGCAACACCGTGACGGTGATCGACACCGCGAGCAACAGCGTTGTCGCCACGATCACCGTCGGTAACAACCCGCGCGAGGTGGTGGTGAGCCCAGATGGCGGGACTGCTTACGTCGCCAACGCCGGCGACGGCACGGTGTCGGTCATCGACACCACGACAAACACCGTCACGACCACAATCTCGGTAGGCGTCGTTCCCGACGGGCTGGCGGTCAGCCCTGACGGCGACACCCTGTACGTCACCCAAAACGACGGCACGGTGTCGGTCATCGACACCACCGACAACAACAGCGTCACGACCATCGCGGTGGGCCAGAACTCACATAACCTCGCAGTCAGTCCCGACGGTGGCACTGTCTACGTCACGAACACCGACGACGACACCGTGTCGGTGATCGACCTTGGCACCAACTCGGTCACCACCATCGCTGTCGGTGACGACCCGCTCGGCATAGCGGTCACGCCGGACGGCGCCCGCGTCTACGTCACCAACGCCAACGACGACACCGTGTCGGTGATCGACACCGCCACCAACTCGGTCACCACCATCGCCGTCGGCGACTTTCCGGAGGAAGTGACGGTCAGCGCCGATGGCGCCTATGCCTACGTCGTCAACGGGTCCGATGGCACTGTGTCGGTGATCGATACCGCCACCAACGTGGTCATCGGCACCATCGCTGTCGGTAGCTCGCCGTCGGGGGTGGCTGTCAGCCCGGACGGCGACACGCTGTACGTCGCGAACCACGGCGACGACACCGTATCGGTGATCGATCTGTCTGCGCTTTAGACGACGTTGTGGGTCCCGGTCGACGATCCGTCGGTCGCGCTAAGCCGCGGCGCGGCAACGTGATCCAACTCTGAAAGAGATCGGTCGAGAACAGCCTGGATCGGGTTGGTGATGTTCCGGTTGAACCGCGCCGGCTTTGCAGCAGTTGCATTCCCTCGGTCAAACAGTCGGGCGCGCTGTTCGACGACGGCGTTAATTGTGATCGGTAGCAGATCCGGCTTTGTCCAATTGCTGTACGGCGCCATCATGCGGCGCAGGACTACAGCATTCACGGAGACCGAAATGGGGAACGCGAAATACATCGGCAGAGTCGGAGCGCTCGCGGTGGCGCTGGGTATCGGGACCGCGGTCGTCGCGTTGCCCTGGGTCGCGGTTGCTGACCCTTCCTCGGACTCGTCATCGTCCGATTCGTCATCGTCGGACTCGTCATCCTCGGATTCGGGGTCGGACGCTACGGGGTCGACGAGCTCGCCCGGTACGTCCTCCACATCGGAGTCGTCTTCCACACCGGATTCGTCCGCGAAGGAGTCGTCGTCGAAGGACTCCTCCGGGCCAGGGTCCGCATCGACGGATGACAAGAAACCCGCGACATCGGTGAGTGCTTCAGGTGGTGCCAACACGACGGTCAATCCGTCCAAAGACGCTGAGCAGGACAAGAAGTCCGACGACTCCGACAAGAAGTCCGAAAGCAGTGATGAGACGTCCGACGAGGACGCCGCGGCGCCCTCCGAGGACCCCGTAAACGAGGAGCCCGCGAGCGAGGAGTACGCCTACGAGGAACCCGCCCACGCGGAACCCGCCTACGAGGAACCCGCCCACGCGGACACCACGGTGAGCGATGCCGTCGTGGAAATCCCCGAGATCCCCGCCGAGTCGGCTGGGTCGGATCAAACTCCCAACGCCACGGTCACCGAGCGCGCTGGCGCTGACGATCCGGACAACGACAGCCATGCCGCAGCACAGCGGTCATACGAGTCGCCGCTGCAGAGCGCACCCGAGGCGACCAAACCCGACATCCCCGATGCGGAGGCCGGTGAAGAGCCCGCGCTACTCGAAACCGAATCAGCAACCGCGCCGGTGACGACGATCAGGACAGAGCCCGTCCTGACGCCGGTCAGCGTCACTGAGCCCGTGGAGGTGGCCGCGGCCGCTCCCGCCGGCGAGGTGCCCGACCTGATGGCGGGTGTGCTGGCGTGGGTGGGGTTGGGACCGGTGACAGCTGATGCGCCGGCGTTGCCGCCGGTGGAGGCGCCTGCGTTGTGGGGACTGTTGGAGTTCGCGCGCCGACAGGAGCAGCAGACGCTCTCGAACAGGGCTCCGACCATCGCCTACGACCCGACCGCAAATGTGGAGTTGGCCGACGGGACGATCGTCGGCGATCTGCGCGCGGTGGATCCCGACGGCGATGCGTTGACGTTCACCGTCACCCAAAAGCCCGAGCATGGCACCGTCGTGGTGCACCGTGACGGCACCTTTACCTACACCCCCGATGCGGAGTTCGCCCGCTACGAAAGCGATACGTTCACCATCGACATCAGCGACGGCCTCGCGACGCGGGTGTCGGACCCCGCGGATTCTCTCAAGGTCACGCTCCACCGACCGCCGCAGCTGTACGACCCGTTGGCCGGCGCCGACGATATCGATCCCAGCCCAGACGTAAAGGTGTTTCCTAAGGTCGTTGACACCGTCGACGTCGGTGACCCGAACGAAATGGCGGTCAGCCCCGACGGCACGCGTCTGTACGTCACCAACGCCGGATTGTTCAGTGGCAACACCGTGACGGTGATCGACACCGCGAGCAACAGCGTTGTCGCCACGATCACCGTCGGTAACAACCCGCGCGAGGTGGTGGTGAGCCCAGATGGCGGGACTGCTTACGTCGCCAACGCCGGCGACGGCACGGTGTCGGTCATCGACACCACGACAAACACCGTCACGACCACAATCTCGGTAGGCGTCGTTCCCGACGGGCTGGCGGTCAGCCCTGACGGCGACACCCTGTACGTCACCCAAAACGACGGCACGGTGTCGGTCATCGACACCACCGACAACAACAGCGTCACGACCATCGCGGTGGGCCAGAACTCACATAACCTCGCAGTCAGTCCCGACGGTGGCACTGTCTACGTCACGAACACCGACGACGACACCGTGTCGGTGATCGACCTTGGCACCAACTCGGTCACCACCATCGCTGTCGGTGACGACCCGCTCGGCATAGCGGTCACGCCGGACGGCGCCCGCGTCTACGTCACCAACGCCAACGACGACACCGTGTCGGTGATCGACACCGCCACCAACTCGGTCACCACCATCGCCGTCGGCGACTTTCCGGAGGAAGTGACGGTCAGCGCCGATGGCGCCTATGCCTACGTCGTCAACGGGTCCGATGGCACTGTGTCGGTGATCGATACCGCCACCAACGTGGTCATCGGCACCATCGCTGTCGGTAGCTCGCCGTCGGGGGTGGCTGTCAGCCCGGACGGCGACACGCTGTACGTCGCGAACCACGGCGACGACACCGTATCGGTGATCGATCTGTCTGCGCTTTAGACGACGTTGTGGGTCCCGGTCGACGATCCGTCGGTCGCGCTAAGCCGCGGCGCGGCAACGTGATCCAACTCTGAAAGAGATCGGTCGAGAACAGCCTGGATCGGGTTGGTGATGTTCCGGTTGAACCGCGCCGGCTTTGCAGCAGTTGCATTCCCTCGGTCAAACAGTCGGGCGCGCTGTTCGACGACGGCGTTAATTGTGATCGGTAGCAGATCCGGCTTTGTCCAATTGCTGTACGGCGCCATCATGCGGCGCAGGACTACAGCATTCACGGAGACCGAAATGGGGAACGCGAAATACATCGGCAGAGTCGGAGCGCTCGCGGTGGCGCTGGGTATCGGGACCGCGGTCGTCGCGTTGCCCTGGGTCGCGGTTGCTGACCCTTCCTCGGACTCGTCATCGTCCGATTCGTCATCGTCGGACTCGTCATCCTCGGATTCGGGGTCGGACGCTACGGGGTCGACGAGCTCGCCCGGTACGTCCTCCACATCGGAGTCGTCTTCCACACCGGATTCGTCCGCGAAGGAGTCGTCGTCGAAGGACTCCTCCGGGCCAGGGTCCGCATCGACGGATGACAAGAAACCCGCGACATCGGTGAGTGCTTCAGGTGGTGCCAACACGACGGTCAATCCGTCCAAAGACGCTGAGCAGGACAAGAAGTCCGACGACTCCGACAAGAAGTCCGAAAGCAGTGATGAGACGTCCGACGAGGACGCCGCGGCGCCCTCCGAGGACCCCGTAAACGAGGAGCCCGCGAGCGAGGAGTACGCCTACGAGGAACCCGCCCACGCGGAACCCGCCTACGAGGAACCCGCCCACGCGGACACCACGGTGAGCGATGCCGTCGTGGAAATCCCCGAGATCCCCGCCGAGTCGGCTGGGTCGGATCAAACTCCCAACGCCACGGTCACCGAGCGCGCTGGCGCTGACGATCCGGACAACGACAGCCATGCCGCAGCACAGCGGTCATACGAGTCGCCGCTGCAGAGCGCACCCGAGGCGACCAAACCCGACATCCCCGATGCGGAGGCCGGTGAAGAGCCCGCGCTACTCGAAACCGAATCAGCAACCGCGCCGGTGACGACGATCAGGACAGAGCCCGTCCTGACGCCGGTCAGCGTCACTGAGCCCGTGGAGGTGGCCGCGGCCGCTCCCGCCGGCGAGGTGCCCGACCTGATGGCGGGAGTGCTGGCGTGGGTGGGGTTGGGGCCGGTGTTGGCTGATGCGCCTGCGCTGCCGCCGGTGGAGGCGCCCGCGATGTGGGGACTGTTGGAGTTCGCGCGCCGCCAGGAGCAGCAGACGCTCTCGAACAGGGCTCCGACCATCGCCTACGACCCGGCCGCAAATGTGGAGCTGGCCGACGGGACGATCGTCGGCGATCTGCGTGCGGTGGATCCCGACGGCGATGCGTTGACGTTCACCCTCACCGAACAACCTGAACATGGCACTGTCGAGGTCCACCGCGACGACACCTTCACGTACACCCCCGACGCCGATGCCGAATCCGCACGCCCTGATGTCGACACGTTCACCATCGACATCACCGACGGCCTCGCCAAGCGGGTGTCAGGCCCCGCGGTGTCCGTCACGGTCACGCTGAACAAACCGCCGCAGCTGTTCGACCCGTTGGCCGGCGCTGACGATATCGATCCCAGCCCAGACGTCAAAGTGACGCCCCACGTCGTCGACACCATCGACGTCGGCGACACGCCGTTCGGGATTGCGGTCAGCCCCGACAGCACCACCGTCTACGTCACCAACTCAGAGGACGACACGGTATCGGTGATCGACGCGGCCACCAACACCATCACTGCCACGATCGGCGTAGGCGACCAGCCGTTGGGCATCGCGGTCAGCCCCGACGGGTCCACGGTCTACGTTGCGAACGCGCTCGGCGAAACCGTCTCGGTGATCGATACCGCCTCGAACACCGTCACCGCCACCGTCAACATCGGTGTCAGCGCGTTCACGATGGCAGTCAGCGCCGACGGCACCCGCATCTATGTGGCCAACCCATTAGAGGATTCGGTCGCTGTGATCGACGCGGCGACCAACATGGTGGTGTCCACATTCATCACCGGTGACAATCCCGCAGGCCTGGCGCTCAGTGCGGACGGCGCCACCCTCTACGTCGCCAACAATCTCGCCGGCAGCGTGTCCGTGATCGACACCGTCACGGGCGGCACCATCGACGTGATCGATGTGGGCGATGTCCCGATCATGCTGGCGCTCAGTCCCGATGGCACCCGGCTCTACGTAACCGACGACAACCTTGCCGACACGGTATCGGTGATCGATACCGCGACCAACGACGTCATCGCCGTCATCGAGGGCGCAGTCAATCCGATGGGCCTGGCTTTCTCTGCCAACGGAACCTACCTCTACGTCGCTGGTTTCGGCGCCGGGGTCAATGAGGTGTCGGTTATCAACACCTCGACCAACACCATCGTCGCCACCGTCGCCGTCGGTGACGGCGCGTTCCAAATGGCGATGGCCCCTGACGGCGACCACCTCTACGTCGTCAATTACCTGGACGGCACTGTCTCGGTGATAGCGCTGTAAAGGCCTGCGATCACCGCCACAATTGACTCAACCGCGCCTGCGGGCCACGGACGGAAGGAACCGTCATGAGACGAACCCTCCTCGCCGGATTGACAACGGCTGTAACGATTTTCAGCGGATTCGGACTGGCGGCCGGAACGGCATACGCGGACAACCAGGGCCCATATCAATGGTGCCTCGGCCAGGACATGGTGTTCTCTGCGCAGACCGGCGTAACCGATCCACCGCCGAGCGATCGGTGCTATCCGTGGTGCCTCTAGTGGCGACGCCAGCGAGGTTGTGATGAACGAAGACGATCCGGAGCGCCGCATCGCCGAGCTGGAACGCCGATTGGCCGAACGGAAACCCGTCGCGGCGCCCGAACCCACCGGGATCGTGCACAACGCCGCTTTCCCGGAGGCCTCCCGCAGCCAGGGCGCCTACCACCGAGACGAGGTCGATGCGTTTCTCCAACGGGTCGAGGCGACATTGCGCGATCCGGCGGCACCCGGCGCTCTAACTCGGGCGGAGATCGACAACGTGACGTTCTCCGAACCGCCGGTTGGCAGGTTCGGTTACCGCGAGGGCGACGTCGATCTGTATCTGGAACGGGTCAAGCTCGAACTGACCCGCCGCCTGCCGGGCGAGAACCTTCAGGCACCGGTCCGCTATCTGCTCTATCCGTACGGCAGCTGGGACCCGCAGACACCCGTCCGCGCGATCGACGTCAGCCGGGATGCGATCCGAGTAATCGACCTCAAGACCAATGAGCTCATCGGCTCGGGTTCGTTCGGCGAGCTGACGGCAACACGAGCGCAGCACGGAGGCATCCCGGTGTTGGTGGTGGACGGACCCGGCCTGGAGAGCATGCCCATCACACCGCACCCGCCACCGGGTGTCTGGCGCAGGCGGCCGAAGTCGAAGAAGCCCCGTTTCCTCCTCATCGAGGAGGAGTGGCTCACGCTTGTGGAGAGGTTCGGTCTGGCCTCGGAACTGGCAGACGAAGAAGTGGCGCAGAACATCGGCGAACACCTCTCGCGCTTCTTCTCCGAGGGAAACTCCCTCCGTACGACCTGGCGAACGTTCTTGATGTTCGGAATCCTGGCCGGCGTGCCCTCGGTCGTCTACTGGATTCCCATTGGCTTGATAGCCGCCGTCAGCAGCTTGGTCCTGGCCGCCCTTTTCTGGCGGTTCAAGTGGGAATTCTGACGCGCACGGGCTGACGGCTCCTACACCCTGTAGTTGACGCATCGGACCCGGCTGGGACACTGGTGGCCATGCGTAGCACCTCATCGACGACGTCGGCCTCCGCCGCGCTGTTCGCCGACGCGTGCTCCGTCATCCCCGGCGGGGTGAACTCGCCGGTCCGCGCCTTCAACTCGGTCGGCGGCACCCCGCGCTTCATCACGTCCGCCAGCGGCTACCAGCTCACCGATGCCGACGGCAACACCTACGTCGACCTGGTGTGTTCGTGGGGGCCGATGATCCTCGGGCACGCGCACCCCGCCGTAGTCGACGCCGTTCAACGCGTCGCGACCGACGGCCTGTCCTTTGGCGCCCCGACCCCGTCGGAGACCGAACTCGCCAAGGAGATCATCGGCCGCGTCGCTCCCGTTGACCGGATCCGCATGGTGAACTCCGGCACTGAGGCCACCATGAGCGCGCTCAGGCTGGCCCGCGGCTATACCGGCCGCGCCAAGATCATCAAGTTCTCCGGCTGCTACCACGGGCACAGCGATGCCCTGCTGGCCGACGCGGGCTCCGGCGTCGCGACCCTCGGTCTGCCGTCGTCGCCCGGTGTCACCGGAGCCGCCGCGGCCGACACGATCGTCCTGCCATACAACAACATCGCGGCGGTCGAAGAGGTCTTCGCCCGGTTCGGCGACGAGATCGCCTGCATCATCACCGAGGCCAGCCCTGGCAACATGGGCACCGTCCGACCGCTGCCCGGCTTCAATGCCGCCCTTCGCCGCATCACGAAAGAACACGGCGCGTTGCTCATCTCCGACGAGGTGATGACGGGGTTTCGGGTGAGCCGATCAGGTTGGTACGGAATCGATCCCGTCGACGCCGACCTGTTCACCTTCGGCAAGGTGATGAGCGGTGGGCTGCCGGCGGCGGCGTTCGGCGGACGGACCGAGGTGATGGAGCGTCTTGCCCCGCTCGGCCCCGTCTATCAGGCGGGCACACTGTCCGGCAATCCCGTCGCGATGGCCGCGGGGCTGGCGACCCTGCGCGCGGCCGACGACAGCGTTTACGCCGCACTGGACGCCAACGCCGACCGCCTCGACGCGCTGCTGACCGGAGCGCTGACGGAAGCCGGTGTGGCGCACCGGGTTCAGCGCGCGGGCAACATGCTCAGCGTGTTCTTCACCGACGAGCCAGTAACCGACTTCGCGTCGGCGCGAGCTTCCGAGACGTGGCGCTTCCCGGCGTTCTTCCACGCGCTGCTGGACGCGGGAATCTACCCGCCGCCAAGCGCCTTCGAAGCGTGGTTCGTCTCGTCGGTTTTGGACGACGACGCATTCGACCGCATCGCCGACGCCCTCCCCGGCGCCGCGCGTGCCGCCGCGGAAGCGATGCCGCAGGCATGACCGAAAAAACGATTGTGCACGTGCTGCGTCACGGTGAGGTGCACAACCCCGAGAAGATCCTCTACGGCCGGCTGCCCGACTACCACCTGTCGGAACGCGGCCAGGCCCAGGCGCAGGCGGTCGCCCACTGGTTGGCCGAACGCGATATCACCTACGTCGTCGCGTCCCCGCTGGAGCGCGCGCAGGAGACCGCAGCGCCGATCGCTGCGCTGCGCGACCTTCCGGTCGACACCGACCACGACCTGATCGAGTCGACGAATATCTTTCAGGGCCAACGGGTATCGCCGGGCGACGGCGCGCTGCGAGATCCACGCAACTGGTGGCACCTGAGGAACCCGCGGCAGCCGTCATGGGGTGAGCCATACAAAGAGATCGCCGCGCGGATGATGGCGGCGCTGGACCGGGCCCGGGTCGAGGCGGCCGGACATGAGGCGGTGTGCATCAGCCACCAGCTGCCGGTCGAAACCCTGCGCCGCGCGATGACGAAGCAGAACCTCCATCACTTCCCGACCCGGCGGCTGTGCAACCTGGCCTCGTTGACATCCTTCTATTTCCACGACGACCGCTTCGTCGGCTGGGGATACTCGGAGCTGGCCGGGCAGTGAAGTTGTTGGTGGCCATCCTGGCGAGTGCGGCGTGCGTCGCGCTCGCCGGCTGCTCCACCGGATCCGACGCCGTTGCCCAGGGCGGCACCTTCGAGTTCGTCGCGCCCGGCGGCAAGACCGACATCTTCTACGATCCGCCGCAAAGCCGCGGACGCCCCGGCCCGCTGTCCGGACCGGACCTGATGGACCCCGCGAAGACGATCTCGCTCGACGACTTCGCGGGCAAGGTCGTCGTGATCAACATCTGGGGTCAATGGTGCGGGCCCTGCCGAACCGAGATCACCCAGTTGCAGAAGGTGTACGACGCGACACGCGACAAAGGCGTCGCGTTCCTCGGCATCGACGTTCGCGACAACAACCGCGAGGCCGCAACAGATTTCGTCGTCGACCGCAAGATCACCTTCCCGTCGATCTACGACCCGCCGATGCGCACCATGATCGCGTTCGGCGGCCGGTATCCCACCACCGTCATCCCGTCCACAGTGGTGCTCGACCGTGAGCACCGCGTCGCCGCAGTGTTCCTGCGGGAACTGCTCGCTGAGGACCTGCAGCCGGTGGTGGACCGCTTGGCCGCCGAGCCTGAACCGAACAAGGGCGGCACGTGACCCTCGACCAGATCGACGAGCTGGTGGCCGGCGGTCCCGTCGTACTGGCGCTCCTTGTCAGCGTCCTCGCCGGGCTCGTCTCGTTCGCCTCTCCGTGCGTAGTGCCGCTGGTGCCGGGCTACCTGTCGTACCTCGCCGCGGTCGTCGGTGTGGAAGACGCACCCGTACGCTCGGGCGAAGAATCCGCAGCGGCGTCGGTGTCGACGAAATCGGCGCGGCTGCGGGTGGCGGGAGCCGCATCCCTGTTCGTGGCCGGGTTCACCGCCGTGTTCGTGCTCGGCACCGTCGCCGTGCTGGGAATGACCACGTCGCTCATCACCAACCAGCTTCTGCTGCAACGTATCGGCGGCGTGATCACCATCGTGATGGGCTTGGTGTTCGTCGGGTTCATCCCCGTGCTGCAACGCGACGCCCGATTCGCACCGCGTCAGCTGTCGACGCTCGCAGGCGCCCCCCTGCTCGGTGCGGTGTTCGCCCTCGGCTGGACCCCGTGCCTGGGCCCAACGCTGACCGGCGTGATCGCCGTTGCCTCAGCGACCGACGGCGCCAACGTGCTGCGCGGGGCGGCGCTGGTGATCGCGTACTGCCTCGGATTGGGAATCCCGTTCGTGCTGTTGGCATTCGGCTCGGCGCGGGCCGTGCAGGGGCTGGCCTGGCTGCGCGCGCACGCCCGCGCCATCCAGATCTTCGGCGGCGTTCTGCTCATCCTCGTCGGCGCCGCGCTCGTCACCGGAGTGTGGAACGACTTCGTGTCCTGGGTGCGCGACGCATTCGTCAGCGATGTGACGTTGCCCATATGAGCACCACTGATGCGCGAACAGACGTGAAACTCCCTAAAAATGGGGAGTACAGGGGGTTTTCGCGTCTGTTCGCGTTGGTACGTAACACGTGGCGCACTCTGACATCGATGGGCACCGCTCTGGTGCTGCTGTTCCTGCTCGCCCTAGGCGCCGTCCCCGGTGCGCTGCTACCGCAGCGAAGCCTCAACGAGGCGAAGGTCGCGCAGTACATCGCCGAGCATCCGACGATCGGTCCGTGGCTCGACCGGCTGCAGGCGTTCGACGTGTTCTCCAGCTTCTGGTTCACCGCAATCTATGTGTTGCTGTTCATCTCGCTGGTGGGCTGCCTGACCCCGCGGATGATCGACCACGTCCGCAGCATGCGCGCGGTGCCCGTGCCCGCGCCGCGAAACTTCGCCCGGCTGCCCAAGCACCACACGGCCGAGGTGGCCGGCGAGCCGCAGACACTCGCCGCCACTATGACCGATCGACTGCGGGGCTGGCGCACGGTGACCCGCGGGCAGGACGAGGCAACCGAAATCTCCGCCGAGAAGGGCTATCTGCGGGAGTTCGGCAACATCGTCTTCCACTTCTCGCTGCTCGGACTGCTCGTCGCGGTCGCCGCCGGGAAGATGTTCGGCTACGAAGGCAACGTCATCGTCGTCGCAGACGGCGGTCCCGGCTTCTGCTCGGCGTCACCGGCCGCGTTCGACTCGTTCCGGGCGGGCAACACAGTCGACGGAACCTCGTTACATCCGATCTGCCTGCGGGTCAACGACTTCCAGGCCAACTACCTGCCGACCGGGCAGGCCACCTCGTTCGCCGCCGATATCGAGTACCAGGCCGGGGCGGACCTGACCTCGGGCACCTGGCAGCCGTACCGGCTGGAGGTGAACCACCCGCTGCGGATCGGAGGCGACCGCATCTACCTCCAGGGCCACGGCTACGCCCCGACCCTCACCGTCACCTTTCCCGACGGGCAGACTCGCACTCAGACGCTGCAGTGGCGGCCCGACGACCAGATCACCATGCTGTCCTCGGGTGCGATGCGCTTCGACCCGCCCGCCGGCACCTACCCCGACGCCGACGAGCGCCGCGAGAACCAGATCGCCATCCAGGGACTGTTTGCGCCCACCGAGCAGCTCCACGGCACGCTGCTGTCGTCGAGCTTCCCCGCACTCAACGACCCGGCCGTCGCCATCGACATCTACAAGGGCGATAGCGGTCTGGACTCCGGCAGGCCGCAGTCGCTGTTCACCCTCGACCCGCGCCTCATCGAGCAGGGCAGGCTCACGAAGAAGGCCCGGGTCAACCTCGGCGCCGGCGAGTCCACCCGTCTCGACGACGGCACCATCGTGCGATTCGACGGCGCGGTGCCGTTCATCAACGTGCAGGTGTCGCACGACCCCGCTCAGATCTGGGTGCTGGTGTTCGCGATGACGATGATGGCCGGATTGCTGGTGTCCCTCGTGGTGCGCCGACGCCGGATCTGGATTCGAATCACGCCAGCCGGCCCAGGTACCGTGAGCGTCGAGCTGGGCGGGCTGGCCCGTACGGACAACTCCGGCTGGGGCGACGAGTTCGAGCGGTTGACCGAGCGTCTGTTGGCAGGGGTCGGCGATGCGCAGCGAGAGGAACCTGACATGAACCACCAAGCGAGCAGCTCATGAACGACGCCATCGACATCGGGCTGGCCCGGTACTCGGACTGGGCCTTCACCTCATCGGTTGTGATTCTCGTCGGCGCCCTGCTGCTGCTCGCGGTCGAACTGGCCTACAGCCGAAGCCGCAAGGTCATGGAGCGTGAGGTCGTGGGCGCGGGTGTCCGCCCAGGCGGCGGCCCGGGCATCGTGACCGAAGCGCCACGGCGCAGTGTCGACGAACGGATCGGCGGTGCGGGGCTCGCGCTGACGTATCTCGGGATCGGACTGCTGCTGGTCTGCATCGTGCTGCGCGGCCTGGCCACCTCACGGGTGCCGTGGGGCAACATGTACGAGTTCATCAACCTGACGTGCTTCTGCGGCCTGGTGGCCGCTGCCGTCGTGCTCCGCCGTCCCCATCTCCGTGCGCTGTGGGTGTTCGTGCTCGTGCCGGTCCTGATCCTGCTGACGGTGTCCGGCAAGTGGCTGTACACCCATGCCGCGCCGGTGATGCCCGCATTGCAGTCCTACTGGCTGCCGATCCACGTGTCGGTGGTCAGCCTGGGTTCGGGGGTCTTCCTCGTCGCCGGGGTCGCCAGCATGCTGTTTCTGCTGAAGATGTCGCCGCTGGCGGAGTCGGGCCGCGAGGGCGTCGTCGCCCGCATCGTGCAGCGGCTGCCCGACGCGCAGACCCTGGACCGCATCGCGTACCGCACCACGATCTTCGCGTTCCCGGTGTTCGGTTTCGGCGTTATTTTCGGCGCGATCTGGGCCGAGGAGGCCTGGGGCCGGTACTGGGGCTGGGACCCGAAGGAGACGGTGTCGTTCATCGCCTGGGTGATCTACGCCGCTTACCTGCACGCCCGGTCGACGGCGGGTTGGCGCGACCGCAAAGCCGCCTGGATCAACGTCGCGGGCTTCATCGCGATGGTGTTCAACCTGTTCTTCATCAACCTGGTCACCGTGGGACTGCATTCGTACGCGGGGGTGGGCACGTAGGCGTGGACAGGGACGTCGTCGCATCGACAAGCTCTTCTGGCCCAACCGGATTCCGCGACCAGAATCGGTTCAAAGACCCTGCGGTGGACGTGCCGCAGGACTGGACCGCGCCGACGCCACCCACCGGGTTGCCACTGCCGCCCGAGCTCCCGGAGACCACGCCCCCGGCCGCGCACCGGGAGACCACGCCGGTGGACGACGACCCGCCGCCGTATTTCGACCTGTCGACGGTGGCGCTGCTCGGCCAACCCAAGCGGGCGCCCTCGAATGGGTGGCGCAGATGGCTGTATCTGGCGTCGTTCAAACTCATCAACGCTGGTGAGAGCCCGAAGGTCCTACACCGTGACGCGTTGATCGCGCAGGTGCAGCAGCCCCTGCGCGGTTGTCACCGCATCGCCGTGCTGTCGCTGAAGGGCGGGGTCGGGAAGACAACGGTCACCGCGACGGTCGGCGCGACGCTGGCGTCGCTACGGGGTGACCGCGTCATCGCCGTCGACGCCAACCCCGACCGCGGCACCCTGAGCGAGAAGATTCCGCTGGAGACGCCCGCGACGGTACGACACCTGCTGCGCGATGCCGAGGGCATCGAGGCCTACAGCGACGTTCGCGCGTACACCTCGCAGGGAGCCAGCCGGCTGGAAGTCCTGGCGTCGGAAACCGACCCCGCGGTGTCGGAGGCGTTCAGCGCCGACGACTACACCCGCACCCTGGACGTGCTCGAGCGGTTCTACAGCCTGGTACTCACCGACTGTGGCACCGGGCTGATGCACTCGGCGATGTCGGCGGTGCTGGCCAAGACGGACGCGCTGATCGTGGTCAGCTCGGGCTCGGTGGACGGCGCCCGAAGCGCGTCGGCCACGTTGGACTGGCTGGATGCGCACGGGCATCAGGACCTGGTGCGCAACTCGATCGCGGTCATCAACGCCGTGCGGCCGCGTTCAGGCAAGGTCGACATGACGAAGGTCATCGACCACTTCACTCGGCGATGCCGAGCGGTGAGGCGGCTGCCGTTCGATCCGCACCTTGAAGAGGGCGCCGAGATCGACTTGGAACGGTTGAGGCCACAGACCCGGGAGGCGCTGTTGGAGCTGGCAGCGGTGGTCGCGGCGGGTTTCCCGGGTACGCGACGCGACCCGGCCTGAGAATTTCGACTAGCGCGGCTTGTTCTCCGGACCGATCCGGCGCAGGAAATCCGGGTCGTCATCCGGGCCGATCACGCGAGTCCGCGGACGGGTTGCATTCGCGCGCATCAGCCGTAGGCCCACGTAGACCAACCCGCCCAAAACGAGCATCGCGAATAGGTACGCCACCTCAAACCTCCTTATCCCGAATATACGCGCCGTCGGTAGGCTCGGTTTCGTGTCTGACCGTCGGCCTGGATCCCGGCTCGTAGCGGACCTGGTGATCTACGTCCTGGCCCGCCTGCTGCTCGTCGTCGCCTTGACCGCCGTGATCTTCGGCACAGGGCACCTACTCGGGGTAGGAGACTTTCCGCTCGTGGTGGCGCTCCTGTTCGCGATAATCATCGCCCTGCCGCTCGGCATCTGGATGTTCGCCCCGTTGCGGCGTCGCGCGACGGCCAGCATCGCCGTCCTCGACGAGCGGCGTCGCAAGGATCGCGAACAGCTGCAGGCCAGACTCCGTGGGGAAGAGCCGCCGACCCCATGACAAGGGAAGCTTTCGGCGCCGAATTCCTCGGGGCCGATGGATTTCTCAATTCGCCCACCTACGGCTTGCCACCCCAGTTCCTCGTCGACGCCCTGTTGGACTGCATCGGCACGTGGCAGAACGGGACCATGGACGTCTCGTCCTTCGACGAACATGTGGCCGCCGGACGTGCCGGCTATGCGGCGCTGACCGGCGTGCCCGTCGGCTCGGTGGCGATGGCGGCCACCGTCTCGTCCGCGCTGGGGCTGGTGGCCGCCGCGATCCCTGATGGCGCCCGGGTGCTCACCCTTCCGGGTGAGTTCACCAGCACCACATTCCCGTTCGCCGCCCAGGCTGGCCGCGGGGTCACCGTCACGGAGCTGCCTGCCGACCAACTGATCGACGCCGCAGCCGATTTCGATGCCGTCGCGGTGAGCCTGGTGCAGTCGGCAGACGGGACGGTGCTGGACGTGGATGCCCTGCGCGCCGGTGTTGCCGGCACCGAGACGTTGACGGTGGTCGACATCACCCAGGCGCTCGGATGGAAGCGTGTCGAGCTGGACTGGGTCGACGTCACGGTGGCGGCGGTCTACAAGTGGCTGTTGTCGCCGCGCGGTACGGCGTGGATGTCGTTGAGCGACAGAGTGAGTCGCACCATGACGCCCCACGCCGCCAACTGGTATGCGGGTGAAGAGCCATGGCAGACGATTTACGGGCTGCCGCTCCGGTTGACAGACACCGCGCGACGCTTCGACCTGTCGCCCAGCTGGTTCAGCGTACTCGGCGCCGGGCTCGCGCTGCCGTGGCTGGCGACGCTCGACGGCGATGCGGTGCAGGCGCACTGCCTGGGCCTCGCCAACAGGTTGCGTGCCGAACTCGACCTACCGCAGCAGGACTCTGCGATCGTCTCGCTGCCTAACGAGGGTGGACCAGAACGACTTCAGCGGGCGGGCATTCGCGCCTCCATCCGCGCGGGTGCGATTCGGGTGGGTTTTCACCTGTACAACAACGAGAACGACCTCGATCGATTGCTCGACGCTTTACGGGCCTAGTCCGGCCGCAGCGGGATCGTTGCGATCAATGCCGTTCCGCCCTCGGGAGGGGTGACGATCTCGAGCCGGCCTTCGAGCGCGGCGACGCGGTCCTTGAGCCCGATGAGTCCGGATCCGGCCCCGACGACGGCGCCCCCGACGCCGTCGTCGGAGATCTCCAGGTAGAGCGCTTCGGCATCGGCGGTCGCGCGCACCCTGACCTCTGATGCCTGCGCATGTTTGGCCGTGTTCGTCAGCGCCTCTGCCACAACGTAATACGCCGCCACTTCGACCTGCTCGGGCAACCTGCAGTCGATCTCGACGTCGAGCGCGACGGGCACCGTTGATCTGCGCGCGAGGGCTTTGATCCCCGGGCCGAGCCCGCCCCTGGACA
This sequence comes from Mycobacterium sp., assembly GCA_044508395.1. GTDB lineage: Bacteria > Actinomycetota > Actinomycetes > Mycobacteriales > Mycobacteriaceae > Mycobacterium. The sequence goes on from JBIQHU010000019.1 coordinate 49,300, forward strand.
GGATGGCGGGATGGATTCCGCGCGAGATCTCCCGCAGATCGGCGGCGATCTCCGTCAGCCCCTCGGTGACCTGGGCAATCTGCTTGCGTAACGCCGGCTGGTCGAGCGGGACCGAGGCCTCGACGCCGCGAAGCTCGAGACCCAGCGAGACGACGCGCTGCTGCGCGCCGTCGTGCAGATCCCGCTCGAAGCGTCGACGGGCCTGGTCAGCTGCGGCGACGATGCGTGCGCGCGAGGCGGTGAGCTCGGCGCGGGTTTCGGCGTTGGCGATCGCGGTGGCGATCAGATAGGCGAAGTCGCCGATGCGCTCTTCGGTGCCCGCGGTCAGCCGGTCGGGCTGTGCCGAGCCGACGATCAACGCCCCCCACAGCCGACCGTCGACGACGATGGGCGCGCCGGCCGCGGACTTCAGGCCGAGGCCGCGGATGCGTTCGGCGGTCGGGCCTTCCGCGTCGTCGTAGGTGTCCATCCGCGCGGGTGCACCCCCGCGGTGGATCAGTGCGGCGACGTTGTCGCCCTCCAGCGAAAGGTATTGCCCCTTCGGGAGAATCGGCTCGCCGTGCTCATCGCTGGCGCCTACGACGACGTACGCCCCCGCCGGGGCCTCGTAGCGCAGCAGGGTGACGTTCTGGACGCCAAGGCCGCGGGACAGTTCCGTCACCGCGGCCGGGTAAATCTCCGCGGGCGGCACCCCTTGCGCAACCATCGTCGCGACGCGGCGCAACGCGGCCTGCTGCTCGGCCAGTGCGCGCGCCAGCGACGCGGCGGACTCAGCTTCCCGCCGCCGCTGCTCGGATTCGACGGCCCGGAGCCTGGCCTGCCTACCCAGAATGTTCGCCGACAGTGCGACGGGCAGAAACACCAGCAGCGACACGAAATCCGCTGGCTCATCGGGTATGAGCGTCGGGGAGTCCACGATGTGGAAGTAGTAGTACACGATGGCGCTGGCAAGCGATGTCGCGACGGCTAGGCCGAATCCCCAACCCGCGGAGATGACGAGAACACCGAGCAGGAAGATCGCCCCGTACGCTTCCGGGCCGAGCTGCTTGAGGCGGTAGACCATCAGCGTCTCGGCGAGGATGAACAAGGCCGCCACGGCGATTCCGAGGCTCAGCGGCGGGGTGGTCGGGCGTACCACTGTCGCCAGTACTCCGCCGAGCGGCGAGGGCCGGGACGCGGCGTCGCGCTTCATGTTTCGCCCGCCATCGATCGGCAGACTTTCCTGCTAACCGTAATGTGCAAAACGTCAGTCATTGGGCAGGCTGAAGGAATGCTGGTGTGGGATTGGCTATGCGCTGCCTGATCGTCGACGACAATCGCAGCTTCCGCTGTGCGGCCCACAGCATGCTCGAACGCGCGGGCATCGCCGTGGTGGGTGTCGCGTCGAACAGTGCCGACGGCCTGCGGTGTTACCTGGACCTGCGACCGGACGTCACACTCGTCGATGTCGATCTCGGCGACGAGAGCGGGTTCGATCTCGTCGAGCAGCTTTGCAGCAGCGGTGTGCCGCAGCCGTCGCCGGTGATCCTGATCTCCGCCCACGCTGAACAGGACCTGGCAGAGCTGATCGCCGACAGCCCCGCCGCGGGGTTTCTGTCGAAGATCGGGCTGTCGCCCAGCGGGATCGTGGAATTGGTCACTAGCCATATCGATAGCCATTTCAATCAGGACCGTTCGGTCAGCGAGCCTCCAGGAAGGTGACGACGGCGCGGACCCGGCGGTGATCGTCGCTTGTCTCGGGCAGGTCGAGCTTGGCCAGGATGCTGCGGACATGCTTCTCCACGGTTCCCTCGGTGACCCAGAGGCGTCGTGCGATACCCGCGTTGGAACGGCCCTCCGCCATCAGTGCCAGCACCTCCAATTCACGTGAACTCAGCACGGCCAGTGAGTCATTCCCTTTACGAGCCGACAGCAGTTCGGAAACCACCGCTGGGTCGACCACGGACGCGCCCTTGGCGATTCGCCCGAGTGTGTCCAGGAAGTCGCCGACATCGGTGACTCGGCTCTTGAGCAGATAACCGATCGCACGGTCGCCACTCAGAAGCTCCATCGCGTGCTCGACCTCGACGTGCGCGGAGAGCACCAGGATGCCGGTCTCCGGTGACTCGGCGCGGATCGCGCGGGCCGCGTCCAGCCCTTCGTTGCTGTGCGTCGGCGGCATGCGGATGTCGACGATCACGAGATCCGGCAGCTCCTGAGCGACCAGGGTGAGCAACTCGGCGCTGTCGGCCGCCCGACCGACGACGTGAAAGCCCGACCGATCCAGCAGGCTGGCCAACCCTTCGCGCAACAGCACGTCGTCGTCGGCGATGATCACCCGCGCCCCGGCCGCCCGGGATTCCTGTACCGACACCAACCAGCACACCTCGTCGGCTGGTGTGCCGGCAATGCAGCTAGCAGGTATTGGTGGGTGGGGTTTCCCCGATCGCTGCAGGATCTGGCGGCCGGCACGGGCCGGCCGACAGTCTGGGTCTGTCTTGTCGCCCAGATTGTGGCCCGATTTCTTGCCGGTATTGTCTTCCCGACGCTCAGGTCGTGGGCGTAGTACGAAGGGTGACGTCCCGCAACCCGTCGTAGCAACTTTGCTTAGGGTGAAGCACAGGGGGTATTCAAATCGTCATGATGTCCGCAAACGGCACTGCTACGTCGGCGAAGGATCTCTACCGTCGGTGGATAGACGAGCTATGGGCCGGGCATCGGATAGCAAACGAGTTGGTCTCCGACGATTTTGTGGGGCATTGGCCCGACTTTGATGTACACGGCCCGGAGGAACTGCACGCGATCGTCGATAAGACCCGCTCGGTCCTCGCCGATCTGAAGATCGTCGTCGACATCAAGCCGTTGGTGGAGGGCGACATGTTGGCGGCGCGCTGGATCGGAACGGGCGCGATGGCCGACGGCCCGAAGCGATACACCGGAAACGACATCTTCCGAATCGAAGACGGTCGGTTCGTCGAGTACTGGACGGGAACCGTAGAGGGCTGACGGTCGACCCGTCAGGCCAGGAAGCGTTGGGTGTAGGGCTCGAACCGGGCTCGCACATTGTCCTCGTCGAGGCCGAACATCTCTGCCGACGTGGCGACGCGACCGAGCCGGCCACGTTGGTGCCCGGCGAGATAGTCCTCGATCGCTGATCTAGCCTCGCCCGTCAGCGGCTCCCCGGCGAGCTCGTAAATGCTTGTGGCGACGCCCATTTCGTCGGCCATGAAGTCGTCGAACCGGATGTCGATCGAGCGCTCCGGCGGCAGGACGGCGCGGTCGCGAACCAGTGCGTTGAGCATCAGTTCGAGGCGGTCGATCCAGGTCGCCGCGATCTCTTGCACCGGAACCGGATAGCGGTGCATGCGCGCGCTGTAGGTGATCATCGCGAGCATGGAGAGCGCCACCGGCAGCGGGTCGCGGTGCGTGAAAACGACTACCACGCCGGGGAACACCGCGTTCAGCACGGGCAGCTGCTCAAGGTGTTGGGGCGACTTGAGCAGCCAGCGTCGTCCGCCGCGCAGGAACTGCAGCGCCTTCAATTGGGTCGCGAGGTGCTCGTAGTGCGGGGTCTGGTCGTGGGACAGGTAGTAATCGCGCCATCGCGGCACATGGCCGAGAGTCTCGAACAGCATCGTCGAAAAGTCGTTGGCCAGTAGCTGAATCTCCTCGTGCACGTGGTCGGTGGTCATCTCGTGCATCAGCGGGAAATAGGGCATCACGAGGTTCATGACCTGCACCGCGACGTCCATCCGTGCCCGGCGGGGATCTGGCTCGACACCCTGCTCTGACGGTAGCGGGAACGGCTCGTTGCTCTCCCAGTACGGAATGGTGCGAAACGTTGATCCGGCAGCAAGCAGATTGTGCAGGTGCGTGGTGCCGGTGCGGGGCAGCCCCGCGATCACCACGGGTGGTACGAGCTCGATGTCGTTGATCTCGGGGTGGCGGGCCAACAGGTCAGTGAGCAACAACCGGTTCTTGAGCCACTGCACGATCTGTGCGTGGAAGTTGACGACACCGGCGTCGTGCATTCCCGGAATCTCTTGCAGTGCAGCAAGATATACGTCGAGTCGTCCGCGGTAGTCGTCGGCGCCGAAGTCGTCCAGACCGGTCTCGGCGATCGCCTTGGCATGCATCGCCTCGGCGTCGAGCGGGCAATCGCCCACCATCGAAGCCATCATCTCGCGCAGTGGTTCGGCTTCGGGGGAGAATCGGGGCTCTGCGAGATCGTCCAGGTAGACGGTGCGATTTGGCTCTGATGAGGTGTCGGTCACGCGGACTTATGTTACTGTCAGTTTCATAATGATGGTGGAAATCGGGAGACCGCGCGATCCTCGTATCGACGCGGCAGTTCTCCATGCCACCGTGGAACTCCTCGCCGAGACGGACTACACGTCGCTGTCGGTGGACGCCATCGCGCGGCGCGCGGGCACCAGCAAACCCGCGATCTATCGGCGCTGGCCCAGCAAGGCGCATCTGGTCCACGAGGCCGTGTTCCCGGTTACCGATTACACCGCGCTTCCTGAAACCGGCGAACTGCTCGGCGACGTCAGCGAGATGATGCGCAGAAGCGTCGGCATCCTGACGAGCCCCGCCGCGCTGGCCGCACTGCCGGGTTTGGTCGGCGAGTTGGCCGCGGACCCCACGCTGCATGCCGTGCTCCTCGAGCGCTTCGTTCACATCCTCTCCGACGGTCTGGAGGAGTGGCTCGAAGTGGCCCGCAAGCGCGGCGAGGTGCGTCCCGAGGTCACGTCCGCCGACATCGTCGACGCCCTCGCAGGCATCACCTTCCTGGCGCTCATCACCCATCCGGAGACGTTGGACGAGACCTGGGTGGAGCGCACCGCAGAGTTCATCACGAGAGGTATCAGCGCGTGAGCGAGCACGAATCCACCGCAGCCTGGCGCGAACTGCTCGACACGTTGGGCAGTCTGGACCGCACCTTCCTGGAGGGCGACCGGGCGGTGACCGACGACCGGCACATCGCAGACGGCTACCGCATGCTCGCGACCACCCTCGGCGTCGCGTTCGACACATACCTGTTCTCCGATCCCAGCCGGCCGCTGTGGATCGAGGTCAACTCGCCAGTCCGGCCCGACCGGCGGTGGGGCGGGGACAACACCGACGCCTACTACTTCATGTGCCCGGTCGACCCGAACCGGCGCTACCGGATCAGCGGCAACAAGGGCGACAGCGTCTACTTCTCGATGACCGCCTACAACGAGCCGTCTCCGGGCGCCTGGTCCGACCGGATCGTGGCGATCGTGCGTGACGACGATCTCGACAATTCGGGTGCCATCGATGCCGACGGCAACTTCTCCTTCGACTTCGGGCCGACCCCGGACGCAGCCGTGCTGATGACGCGCGACTATCAGGGCGATCCGCAGACCGGTCGCCCGGTGAAGTGGCACATCGAGGCGCTCGACGAACCCGATCCGTTCCGTCATGGCGACGCCGAAACCGCGGCCGCGCTGCGCTCCAGTGCCGCGTGGCTGCGCACCATGTTCGCGATCCTGCCGCTCGCCGTGGGCGTTCGCAGCGAGGATGTGCACTCGCTCGGACACAAAGTCTCTTCGGTCGCAAACGAATTCGCCGATCCCTATCAGGTGCCGGACGCGAACTTCGGCTGGTCGGCACGCGATGCCTGCTACGCGTACGGCAGCTTCGTGCTCGAAGAGGACGAGGCGCTGGTCGTCACCCACCGACCGCCGGCGTGCCGATTCTGGAACCTGGTGGTGTGGAACCAGTTCATGGCGACGCCCGGTGTCGCCGATGCGCGCAGCTCGATCAACGGCCATTCGGCGGTGCCCAACGCGGACGGCTCGGTCACCATCGTCGTCTCGCGCGGTATGACCGAACATCCGAATTCGATTACCACGCTGGGCTATCCACGCGGCAATCTCGCTTTCAGGTGGTTCCTGGCCGACGAGGTGCCGGGCCGGCCTGAGGTGTCGCTGGTGAAGGTGCCCGACGCTCCCGTTTCTTAGCGATTTCGGCGTGCTGGGTCACGCTCAGCGTGACTTAGCACGCCGAAATCACCCAAAAAAGAGCGCTGCGGCAACAGCGACCGACCAGGCCAGCATCGTCAGCCCGGTGTCGCGCAGGACGGGGATCAATTCTTTGCCGCCGAGCCCTTTTCGCACCGGACCCGCGGCGCGCACCGCGAGCGGCAGCGCCACCAGACCGACCGCAGCCCACGGCGTCGCGAGCATCAGCACCAACGTCAGCACGAACGCCACCGCCAGCAGCGCCTGATACAGCAGCCGCGTGCGCGGGTCACCGAGTCGCACGGCCAGCGTGATCTTCCCCGACTCCTTGTCGGTCGGGATGTCTCGCAGGTTGTTGGCCACCAGCACCGCCGACGACATGGCGCCCATGGCGACGGCCGTCGCGACGCCCACCCAGTCGATCCGCAGCGCCTGTGTGTACTGCGTGCCGAGTACCGCGACGAGGCCGAAGAACACGAACACCGCGACCTCGCCGAGCCCCAGATACCCGTACGGCTTCGAACCGCCCGTGTACAACCACGCCCCGGCGATGCACAACGCGCCGACAAGGATCAGCCACGGCGCACTGAACCACGCCAGCACGACGCCGGCCACGGCCCCGATACCCAGGCTGATGACCGCGGCGGTGAGCACCGACCGCGGCGACGCCACCTTCGATCCCACCAGCCTCAGCGGTCCCGCCCGCACATCGTCGGTGCCGCGGATGCCGTCGGAGTAGTCGTTGGCGTAGTTCACCCCAATGATCAAGCCGATGGCCACCACAAGAGCCAGCAGAGCCCGCCACCAGCACGCCCCGTGCAGCCAACCAGCCGCGCCGGTGCCCGCGATGACCGGCGCGATCGCGTTGGGCAACGTCCTGGGCCTGGCACCCTCCACCCACTGCGCGAAACTGGCCATGAGCGCAAGTCTTGCACGGTGGTTGATTTCCTCCCCACGTCCGCCACCGCCACCCGTGGCAGACTGAGCGCATGGAGGACCGACTCAGCAAGACGGAGATCCGCAAGGACGCCGTACAGGAGATCGTCGAGTCCGGCGCGTCGACGGTCGGCGAGGTGGCTTCGATCATCACCACCGCTGTCAAGGACGTGGCCAACGCGATCGGCGGCTTCGCGACCGACGTGTTCGAGATCCGCGATGGGGTTCGGCGCGCGTCGCAGTCGATCGAGGACGAAACGCCGGACGAGTAGCGGGCCTTGCTCGGAGTCATCGGTGGCAGCGGGTTCTACACCTTCTTCGGTTCCGACGCCCGCAGCATCAGCCTGGACACCCCGTACGGCGTGCCGAGTGCCCAGATCACCATCGGCACCGTCGGCGGTCACGAGGTGGCGTTTCTTCCGCGTCACGGTGTCGCCCACGAGTTCTCCCCGCACACCGTGCCCTACCGCGCGAACATGTGGGCGCTGCGCGCGCTCGGGGTCCGGCGGGTCTTCGGTCCGTGCGCGGTCGGCAGCCTGACCCCCGAACTCGGTCCAGGCGCGATGGTGGTGCCCGATCAGCTGGTCGACCGCACCAGCGGCCGTGAGGACACGTACTTCGAATCGGGCGGCATCCACGTCGGTTTCGCCGACCCCTACTGTCCGGAGCTTCGCGCCGCGGCCGCTGGCCTGCCCGGCGTCGTTGACGGCGGCACGATGGTGGTGATCCAGGGGCCGCGGTTCTCCACCCGCGCAGAGAGTCAATGGTTCGCACGCCAGGGATTCACCCTGGTCAACATGACCGGGTACCCCGAGGCGGTCCTGGCCCGTGAACTCGAAATATGTTATGCGGCCATCGCTTTGGTGACCGATGTGGATGCGGGTGTGGACAGCGGAAGCGCTGTGCGTGCCGTCGACGTCTTCGCCGAGTTCCAACGCAACCTGGTGCCGTTCAAGAAGCTCGTGCACGAGGCCATAGAAAAAGTGGCACGCGCACAAAATACCTGTACGCATTGCCTGCCGCACGAGGGCGTCGAGCTTCCCTTCGACCTGCCGTGAGAGTCCTGTTGACGGGTGCGGCCGGCTTCATCGGAGCCCGGGTCGGTGCCGCACTGCGCGACGCCGGACATGACGTCGTCGCCGTCGATCTGATGCTGCCCGCCGCGCACGGCCCCGGCGCCCAACCGCCGCCGGACTGTCAGGTGCTCGACATTCGCGATGGTGCAGCGCTGGCGCCGCTGCTGGACGGCGTCGATGTGGTCTGCCACCAGGCCGCTGTGGTGGGCGCCGGGGTGAACGCCGCCGATGCGCCGTCCTATGGCAGTCACAACGATTACGGCACCGCGGTTCTGCTCGCCGAGATGTTCGCCGCGGACTGCCGACGGTTGGTGCTGGCGTCGTCGATGGTGGTCTACGGACAGGGACGATACGACTGCGCCGAGCACGGCCCGATCGATCCGTTGCCGCGCTCGCGGACCGACCTCGACGCCGGTGTGTTCGAGCACCGCTGCCCGATCTGCGGCGCCCCGGTCTCCTGGCAGCTGGTGGGGGAGGACACGCCGTTGCGGCCGCGCAGCCTGTACGCGGCGAGCAAGACCGCGCAGGAGCATTACGCATCGGCATGGAGTGACGCCGTTGGAGGCGCTGTCGTCGCACTGCGCTATCACAACGTGTACGGTCCGCACATGCCGCGCGATACCCCGTATTCCGGGGTTGCGGCGATCTTTCGCTCGGAGCTGGAATCAGGAGACGTGCCAAGGGTTTTCGAAGACGGCGGCCAGATGCGTGACTTCGTCCACGTCGACGATGTCGCGGCAGCCAACGTCGCCGCCGTCGAATCAATGCTCGAGGGATTCCTCGAGGGATTCGACGCCTTCAACGTCTGCTCCGGCCGCCCGATCTCGATCATGGAAGTGGCGACCGAGCTGTGCGAAGCACGCGGCGCCGAGGCGCCCGTCGTCACCGGCCAGTACCGCAGCGGCGACGTCCGCCACATCGTCGCCGACCCCGCCCGCGCCGCCGAGGTGCTGGGCTTCCGCGCCGCCGTCGACCCGCGCGACGGGTTGCGCGAGTTCGCGTTCGCCCCTTTGCGGGCATGATGCGCCGCGCGGCCGTGCTGGTCGCTATCGTCACGCTCGTGGCATCGGGCCTGCTGGCGTTGGCGTGGTCGCAACAGCGACGGCTGCTGTACTTCCCGTCGCCGGGGCCGGCGCCGCCCGCCGCCGAGCTGTTACCCAACGGTCGCGATGTCAGCTTTGAAGCAGACGACGGAATCCGTTTGGGTGCTTCGTATTTCCCGGTTTCCGGCAGCGGCGTCGCGGTGCTGATGTGCCAAGGCAACGCTGGCGGCCGGGCAGATCGCGTCGACCTGGCCGCTGCCCTCAACAAGATCGGTCTTTCGGTGCTGCTGTTCGACTACCGTGGTTTCGGCGGTAACCCGGGCCGCCCCGCGGAGGACGGCCTGGCGGCCGATGCGCGCGCCGCCCAAGCGTGGCTGGCCGCCCAACCCGACGTCGACAAGATGGTGTACTTCGGCGAGTCCCTCGGCGCCGCAGTGGCCGTCGGCCTGGCCGTCGAGCGTCCGCCCGCGGCCTTGATCCTGCGTTCTCCGTTCACCTCGCTTGCCGACGTGGCGGGGTTCCTGTACCCGTGGCTGCCGCGTCGGCTGCTGATCGAGCGATACCCGTCGGTCGACCGGATCGGCTCCATTCATGTCCCGGTGATGGTGATCGCCGGCGACCGGGACAACACCGTGCCCGCGAGCATGAGCAGGCGGCTGTACGAGGCGGCGAACGAACCGAAAAAGTTCGTCCTGGTTCCCGGCGCAGGCCACAACGACCAACAGCTGTTGGACGGCCGGCAGATGATCGGCGATATTCAGGGGTTCCTGTCGTCGACAGGTGTGACTTAGTAATACTGGTGGCGTGAAGCCCGCCATTTGTGAGCAGTACGGTATCGATTTCCCCCTCTTCGCATTCAGTCACTGCCGCGACGTCGTCGCCGCGGTGACCAACGCGGGAGGGTTCGGTGTTCTCGGCGGGACGGCCTACACCCCGGAACAGCTGGACCAGGAACTGAAGTGGATCGACGACAACGTCGGCGGCAAGTCCTACGGCGTCGACCTGATCGTGCCCGCCACGTATGAAGGCAAGGGCGAGAAGCTGACCTCGGCCGACCTGGCCGCCCGGATCCCGGACGAGTATCGGCGCTTCGTTTCCGAACTTCTCGCGGCGCATGGCATCGAGGACGACGCCAAGCCGTTCACCGGCGGGGCGTCGTTGTCGGGCAACACCGGCAAGGATCTGCTCGACGTGGCGATGAGCCATCCGATCAAGCTGATCGCCAACGCATTGGGTGTACCGCCGGACTACATGATCGAGGCGGGTAAGGAGCACGGCGTTCCCGTGGCGGCCCTCGTCGGTGCCAAGGAGCACGCCGTCAAGCAGGTCGCGGCGGGGGTGGACCTGATCGTCGCGCAGGGCACCGAGGCGGGCGGTCACTGCGGTGAGGTCACGACGATGGTGCTGATCCCCGAAGTGATCGAGGCGATCGAGGATGCGGTGCCGGTACTGGCCGCCGGCGGCATCGTCACGGGACGGCAGATGGCGGCTGCGGTGGCGATGGGCGCCGCCGGCGCCTGGACCGGGTCGGTCTGGTTGACGACCGAGGAGGCCGAGACCGCGCCGCACACTGTGCAGAAGTTCCTGGCGGCGACGTCGCGGGACACCATCCGCTCCACGGGCCGCACCGGCAAGCCGGCCCGACAGCTGAAATCCGACTGGACCGACGCGTGGCAGCCGAACGCGGGCGGCCACCAGACGTTGCCGCTTCCGCTGCAGTCGATGCTGGCGGAGCCGGTGGTCCGCCGCGTCGACGTGCTTGCGGCGCAAGGCCATTCGGGCGCTCAGGCGCTGGCGACGTACTTTGTCGGGCAGGGCGTCGGATTGATGAACAAGGTCAAGCCCGCTAAAGAGGTGGTGCGCGAGTTCATCGAGGACTATCTGGCTGCGACGGAACGACTGAGCAACTCGCTGCCCGATTAGCCTGTGAGCGCAGGGTGATCAGCAGGATCGAGACGAAGGCCACCCCAGCGGAGACGTAGAACCAGCCAAGCGGTCCCTGGGTTGTCTCCGGCAGGTGCGCGATCAATGCCATGGCGAGACTCACGATCAGGTAGCAGCAGGTGTTGGCCAGTCCGCCGATCAGCCCGATGTTCTTGCTGAACACGCCCATCGCCAGCCCCTTGCTCTGCGGATCCAGTACACCGACTCCGCCCAGCACCAACGCCGCGCCGAGTGTGATGATCCACGCATTCACGCCGACGGTCTTCGCCGAGACGACGAGCGTCACAGCGCCGAGGATCATCACGGTCCAGGCGCCGAGCGCAAGCCTGCGGGTTGTAATGCGTTGGGCCAGAACGCCACACGTCAGTTCGCCGGTCAGATTCGCCGCTCCGATAATCAGTGCTATCAGACCGTATGTCGCAGGCGAGAACCTGAGCCCGTCTTCGAAGAGGAATGGACCGGCGACGCCGAAAACCATCTGTGCCGCGCCGATCAAACCGAACATCACGACGAATCCGAGGAAAACCCTGTGCCGCAATGCCTCGCCCAGCACCCGCAGCGCCGCCCACAGATCCACCGGTGCGCGATGTTCCTTGTCGAGTGTCTCGGGCATCGCCTTGGCGACAAGCACTGTGACCGCCGCGACGGCGAGGGCGAAGATCGCGAATACCAGCCGCCAGGAACCGTGCTCGACAACGAATCCGCCGATGGCGGGTGCCACGACCGGGGCCGTTCCCCATGCCGCGCCCAGCACGCCGAGCACCGAAACCAGCTTGGCGCCACGGAAGCAGTCGGCGGCGATGACCGCGGCCATCAACAGGCAGGCGCCTGAAGCGACGCCCTGGATGAACCGCATCCCGAGCAGGAAAGTGAGGCTTCCCGCGAGCGCGCAACCGATACTCGTCAAGGCGACCAGCGCAGCCCCGGCGAGCAGCACCCGCCTGCGGCCCAGCGCGTCAGCGAGCAACCCAACCGGGATGAACGCCCCGCTCATCCCCAGGGTGTACGCGGTCATCGTGTTCTGTACGAGCGCATCGGCCGCATCGAAATCTGTCGCCATCTCTGGCATCGCCGGCGCGTAGATGTCGAGTCCGATCTGACTGAGCGGGATCACCAGTAGCAAGAGCGCCACGATGCGCCGGTCCCCGACGACCCGGGCGACCTCGCGCGGTCGTTCGATCGTCATCGTCATGGGATAACGATCCCGCCTCACCGGCCCCGCGTCTGTCCGCTGATCGCCCAGGGAAAGTAGGGATGTGCTGTCCGCCGATCGGGGGACAGGCCTCGCCGCCTAGTCCAATGCGATGCGCACCGAGATCGGGTCGCTCTCCATCGCGCGCATGGTCAGCGCCGTCGCCGACTGGCCGAACCTGCCGCGGCCGCCGAAGCTGCGGGCGCGAGCGCGTACGTCGTCATCGGGCTCGAAAGTCGCTGTGCCGGTGCGCCACTCGTTGTTCACGCGCACGCGCACGTTCGGGTTGGCAGCGATGTTGTACGCCCAGCCAGCACGGCGGCCGTGCTGGGAGATGACCCACAGGTCGTTGCCGTCGATACGACCGACCAACGGCACCCGGCGCGGTTCGTTCGATTTGCGACCGATGGTCTCGACTTCGACCACCAGCGACGACCGGATCCCGAGCCGGTCGAGCGTCGCCACCACCGGGTTCATCACCATGCGACCCAGGCGTCGCTCGAACTTGAACTTCCGCCGCGCTTTGTCGGCACTCGTCGTGGGCATCGTCGGCCTCCTGTCGTCGTGTGGTTAGCGACGATAGTAGAACGATCACTCAAATACTAGTGTGGCCGATGAATTCGCAGGTCAGCCCCCGCTGAGGTAGGTCAGCACGGCGAGTATCCGGCGGTTGCGTCGGCGAGCGTCAGGGTCCGGGCGATGTTGACGTTGGAACGGCCCTCCGCCATCAATCCGAGCAGATCGCTCGCGCGGTGTCAGTTCCTTCAGCGGGTCGCTGCGGCGCCGCACCAGCAGCTGGGAGACCACCTCGGGGTCGAGCACCATGCCGCCGGACACCAGGTCGTGGCCGTTGTCCGTCACGAGACGAACAAGACCTTCCCGCAACAGAACTGAGTCGTCCGCTACCACGATCCTCAACACGGCAACTCCACCGTGATCTCCGTCGGGCCTCCCGCGGGGCTGGTGACGCTGAACGCACCCCCGGTGGAATGAACCCGGTCGGCCAGCCCGCTCAAGCCGTGTCCCTTGGCGACGTGGGCTCCGCCGACCCCGTCGTCGACGATCTGCACGCTCAACCGTCCAGGCCCGTTGGCCACCGTCACCCGGCAGTTGGACGCGCCGCTGTGCTTGGCGACATTGGTCAGGGCTTCGGAAACCACGAAGTACGCGGTGTTCTCGACGCCGGCATCGAGCCGGCCGTGTGGCAGGCCGAGGTCGGGGTCGACCACCAATTCGACTGGGACCGTGCATCGGCCGGCGATCGCGGCCAACGCGCTGGGCAGGCCGCGGTCGGCGAGCACCGGTGGCGCGATACCGCGGGACAGCGCGCGCAGCTCGGCCAGCGTCTCGCGCGTCTGATCGACCGCCTCGGCCAGCGTCTGGCGCAGCGACTCCGGGTCACTGTCGAGCTGCTGCTGGGCGCGGCCCAGGTCCATGGCCAGCCGGACGAGTCGCTGCTGCGGACCGTCGTGCATGTCCCGCTCCAGTTTTCGCAGCGCGGTCGCCTCCGCGGACACCGCCGCGGCCTTCTGGTCCGTCAACACCGTGATTGTCTCGCGCATCTCGGCTATCCCGGTCAGCAGAATGCGACTGAACCCGGCCTGAGCCAGTGTGCAGAGCCGAACCACGACGGGAAGCGTGAGTAGACAGAGCAGTCCGACGACTGTCTGAAAGCCGATTCTGGCGAATGTGCTGTCGCCGAGCCCGATCAACTCGGCCAGCGATCGATTGTCCGGTCCTCGCGGAATGCTCCAGTCCCACGCGATGGTCAGCGTGCCACCGATCGCGGCGGCCCACCACGTGACCACCACGCAGAACGTGAGTACCGTGATCGGAAAGAACAGCAGTGTGTGCACGACGTCGAGCCAGCTCTGGCCCTGCGTGAGCGGTGTCATCGTGCGTTTCCAAAGACCTTCGCCCGCTTGCGATGTCCGATACGCCGGCCGGATGCGTGGCCGGTGCAACACCGCCGGAATGCGAAGCCGTTCGATGTCGGCGAAAAGCCGCGCGGCCAGCACCGTACAGGTGAGGATAGGCAGACCGACGACCGCCAGCAAGAGCCCGATACCGACCGACAGGCCCGTCACCACGACGGCGAAGCCGGCGACCGCAAGCGGAAACCCGCCGAGGATATCGCCGCTATCGCCCGCGAGCTGTCGCAGTCGCCCATGGCGCTCGGGCTGCGTTGCTCCGGACGTCATGCGTCTAACCCTAGGCAAGCGCCGAAATCCGACCCATCCAGTACGCCGCCCGATTGAAGGTAGGGCTATCCCCACCAAGTGCGGCGAAATAGCATTCCGGGTCGTCAATCCGCGGCATTCGCAGCCTGGAATGCTATTTCGGCGAGCTAGTCTCTGGCGCCAACGGCAATCGCACCTCGAACCGTGCGCCGGTGTCGAGGTTGTGCGCCGACAGCGTGCCGCGGTGCGCCTGCACCAGGCCCGCCGCGATGGCCAGCCCCAGCCCCGACCCACTGGGGAGCGACGAATCCGCCCGCGGTACACGGTCGTTGGACCCGCGATACGCGACGTCGAACACCCGCGGTAGATCCGCCTCGGAGATCCCGACGCCGGTGTCGTCCACCCGCGCCCAGGCACCGTTCTCATCGGCGCCGACCGCCAACGAGACCTGACCGCCTTCCGGCGTATGCGCGATCGCGTTGGCCACCAGGTTCGACAGCACGCGCACCAGCGCCCGGTCGCTGCCGACCACCCGCACCGGCCGCGACGGCAACTCGGCCACCAGGTGCACCCCCGCGCGTTCGGCCGCGATCCGGTGTGCGGCCAGCACATCGTCGACGACCTCGTCGAGCGCCACCCTGTCGAACGCGGGTTGCACCGCGCCGGCGTTGATCTTCGACATCTCGAACAGATCGTCGACCATCTCGGCGAGCCGAATCGATTCCTGCTCAATCGTTTTAGCGTGTACCTGGACCTCGGCCTCCGGCACCACCCCGTCGGCGATCGCCTCGGACACCGCACGGATGCCGGCCAACGGCGTACGCAGATCGTGGCTCACGAAGGCCACCAGGCGTCGCCGCGACTGTTCGGCGGCCCGTTCGGCGTCGC
>JBIQHU010000169.1:0-9729 GCA_044508395.1 Mycobacterium sp.
CTCGAGCGCCTTGATCTTGGTGCTGCCGACGACGATGGTGTCGTCGCCCTCGAGGCTGACCTCCTCGGGCAGTCGGCCGAGGATCGAGTCGAACTTGAGCAGGTGCGCCAGCGTCGCGTTGTCCGTGAGGTCGTTGACGGCGATGATCTCGATGTCGGTGTTCGTGCCTTCGGCCTTCTGCGCCGCGAGGGCCCGGTAGAAGTTGCGCCCGATGCGGCCGAAACCGTTAACGCCAACCCGAATGGTCACTGTTGCTTCCCCTCGTTGACTTGTCGATACCTAATGTTGTTGTGGTTGAAGGTTGATCGTTGAACGTCGATTTGGTGCACGTGCGCCGGGCTCTGCGCCGCGATGCTTCGACGGCCGCCCACGCTGCTTCGACACCGCCGATAGATGCTCACGCTCAGACCATGCATCCGTCACGTTACGGAAGAAGTCACGTGTTGATCCAACGTCGTTTCGTCCCGCTCACAACCACAACACCCGTTCGGTGAGGACGCGTTATGAGCAATTTCTCCCGCACCCCGAAGGGGTTACGCAGCCAGCCGCGGAGTGTCGGCGTAATGGTCACGGGCGCAGCTCCGCGACGACTCGCTACAGATCGTGTGCCCGTGGCGTACCGATACCCGTCGCTTCGCTGTGCACGGCGTTGCACAGCCGGCGGTGCGGCGCCCCGCATCGTGCGATCGATGACCAGTCGGCGCAAAAAGTCGCTTCAGCGGTGTTGGTTGAGATCCAATAGCGCCGAGGAGGTGAGCCATGGGTGAGCGGGTCGAACCCTCCGCCCTTGTCGGCGGCAACGGCCACGAAGTGCAGCGCAGGCTGGAACGGTGCGTCGCCGCATTGCGACGGATGGTGGACGACGGTTGGTTCGGCGGCCACGAGGACACCATCGGTATGGAGGTGGAGTTCGATCTGGTCGACCCGTTGGGCCGGCCGCGGCTGATCAACGACGCGGTACTGGCACGCCTGGGCCGGGCGGACATGCAGCACGAGCTCGGCCAGTTCAACGTCGAGCTGAACCTGGCTCCTCACCGGCTACGGGGTCAGGTGCTGCGCGAGTGCGAAGCCGAGCTCGCCGACGTGTTCGACCGGAGCAGGGCGGCGATCGAGGGGCTCGGCGCTCGGCTGGTCGCCGTCGGGATGCTGCCCACCGTGAGCGCCGGGCAGCTGACCGTGGAGCGCATCTCGCACAACCCGCGCTACGCGCTGCTGGCGCGGCGCATACGCGCTGCCCGCCACCGCCCGTTCTCGGTGCGCATCCCCGACGGGTGCGAGCCGGTGGAGTTCAGCACCGACTCCCTCGCCCCCGACGCGGCCACCACCAGCCTGCAGCTGCACCTGCGGGTGCCACCGGACCGGTTCGCCGCCTACTACAACGCCGCGCAGACGATCGCGGGCGCCCAGGTGGCGGTGGCCGCGAACGCGCCCTTCCTGCTCGGTTACCAAGCCTGGCAGGAAACCCGAATCCCGTTGTTGGAGCAGCTTCTTGACAGCCGCCGCCTCAAGGAGGTCCGCGCGGGCGCGCCGGCGCGGGTGCGCCTCGGCGACCGGTGGGCCGACGATCCGGTGGAGTTGTTCGACGAGACCGTTCGGGACTTTCCTCCGCTGTTTCCGACGATGGAGGCCGAGGATCCCGACACCGCCCTCGAGACGGGTTGTGTTCCGGGCCTGCGCGAGCTTCGGCTGCACAACGGCACCGTGTGGCGCTGGAACCGTCCGGTCTACGACGTGCAGGCCGGGCGCCCGCAGCTGCGCATCGAGAACCGGGTACTGCCCAGCGGACCGACGCCCGTCGACATGATCGCCAACGCGGCCTACTACTACGGGCTGGTCCGCGCGCTTGTCGACACCGACCCCGCGCCGTGGGAGCAGGTGCCCTTCGCGGTGGCCGAGCGCGACCTGCACCGCGCGGCGCGCGACGGGCTGGAAGCTCAATTATCTTGGCGCGGAGTCGATCACCCGAGCGACCGGCTTACCCTCGAGGTGCTGCTGCCGGCCGCCGCAGCCGGGCTGGACGCCTGGGGTGTGGACCCCGACGACCGCGACCGCTATCTCGGTGTCATCGAAGCCCGGGTCCGGAGCGGCCGCACCGGCGCGGCCTGGCAGATCGACGTGGTGCACCGTCTGCAGGAGCGCGGGCTGGAGCGCGTCACGGCGCTGCATGAGATGACCCGGCAGTATGTCGAGCACGCCCACACAGGCGCCCCGGTACACGATTGGCCTGTGTCATGACCGGCAGCAGCACCTTTTCGTATGGTGACCGGATGAAGAAGGCGCGAATCGTCCACATCGCCCGGCAGGTCGGGGCCCTGGCTGTCGCGGCGGTAACCGCCGCTTCGACACTCAACGGCTACCGGCCGCTGGCACGTAAGGGCTACCCGTCGATCTTTTCGTTCGGGTTCGGTCTGGTCGTGAGCGAGTTCCCCCTGCAGACGCTCGCCAGCCAGCTGGGCGGGCTGGCGTTGACCGCGCGTCGGCTGAGGCGTCCGGTGGCCATCGTCGCCTGGGTGGTGGCCGGCATCTCGGCGATTGGTCTGCTGAACTTCAACCGCGCGGGCCATCAGGCCGGTGCCCCGCTACGTGACGCGTTGGACAGTGGCCTGGGCACCGATCGACGCACAGACTCGGCCGGCCTGTGGCGCCGACCCGCCGGCGCCGGCACCGCCAAGAGCCCGGGCGCTCTGCGGATGATGCGGATCTACCGCGACTACACCCACGACGCCGACATCAGCTACGGCGACTACGGCAGCGCCAATCATCTCGATATCTGGCGGCGTCCCGATCTCGACCCGACAGGGAAAGCGCCGGTACTCTTCCAGATCCCCGGCGGCGCCTGGATCACAGGCAACAAGCGCGGCCAGGCGCACCCGTTGATGAGCCACCTCGCCGAGCTCGGCTGGGTCTGCGTGGCGGTCAATTACCGGCACAGCCCGCGCAATACGTGGCCCGACCACATCGTCGACGTCAAGCGCGCGCTGGCGTGGGCCAAGACGCACATCGCTGAATACGGCGGCGACCCCGACTTCATCGCGATCACCGGCGGGTCGGCCGGCGGGCATCTGTCGTCGCTGGCCGCGCTGACGCCCAACGATCCGCGGTTCCAGCCGGGCTTCGAGGACGTCGACACCCGGGTGCAGGCCGCGGTCCCGTTCTACGGTGTCTACGACTTCACCCGCTTCGAGGACGCGATGCATCCGTCGATGCCGGAACTGCTCGAGCAGATGGTGATCAAGCAACCGCAGCAGACGAACGTGCAGACGTATGCCGACGCGTCGCCGGTGAACTATGCACGCGCCGACGCTCCGCCGTTCTTCGTCCTGCACGGAACCAACGACTCGCTGGTACCCGTCGAACAGGCCAGGGCGTTCGTGGCGAAGCTGCGCGACATCAGCACCCAGCCGGTCGTGTACGCCGAATTGCCGTTCGCCCAACACGCTTTCGACATGTTCGGCTCGGCGCGTGCCACGCACGCTGCAGTCGCGGTGGAACAGTTCCTCGCCGAGATCTATTCGGCGCGAACGTAGCCGTCATCTCCGGGGTGTCCGCTTACAAAACCTTCGACAGAAACTCTTGCAGCCGTGGATGTTTGGGGTTGTCGAAGAGTTCGGCAGGCGGGGCGTCCTCGACGATCTTGCCGCCGTCCATGAACAGCACCCGGGAGGAAACTTCCCGGGCGAAGCCCATCTCGTGGGTGACGACGACCATCGTCATACCGCCGGCGGCCAGGGCACGCAGCACCTCGAGCACGTCGCCGACCATCTCGGGGTCCAGCGCACTGGTGGCTTCGTCGAACAGCATGATCGACGGGTTCATCGCCAGCGCTCTGGCGATCGCGACGCGCTGCTTCTGACCGCCCGACAACGTCGCCGGCTTCACGTGCGCCTTCTCCTTGAGTCCCACCTGATCGAGGAGTTCGAGCGCCTTCTTCTCCGCTGCGGCCTTGTCCATCTTTTTCGTCAGCAGCGGCGCCATAGTCACGTTGTCGATGACCGTCATGTGCGGGAACAGGTTGAAGTGCTGGAACACCATGCCGATGTGCTGGCGGACCTTGTCGAGGTCGACCTTCTTGTCGGTCAGGTCGTACTCGTCGACGACGACCTTGCCGTCGGTGATGTCCTCCAGTTTGTTCAGACACCGCAGGAACGTCGACTTACCCGATCCCGACGGGCCGATGACGCAGACCACCTCGCCGCTCTTGATCGTGGTGTCGATGCCGTTGAGGACATTGAGATCGCCGAAGGACTTCTTGAGTCCCTCGATGCGGATCTTCACGGTGCCTTCGGGTTCGGCGGCCGCGGCCTCCGGAACGAGTTGCGTCACTTGTTGATCCTTCTTTCGAGGCGATCCGAGAGTTTGGTCAGCGCCATGATGACGATGAAGTAGATGATGCCGATGATCAGCCACATCTGGAACGACTGGAAGTTGCGGGCGATGATGATCCGGCCCGTCTGGGTCAACTCGGCGATGCCGATGACCGACAGGATCGAGGTGTCCTTCAAGGTGATGACGAATTGGTTGATGTAGGACGGGATCATCGTCCGGACCGCTTGCGGCAGAATCACTTTGCGCATCGTCGGCAGATATCCGACACCCAGGCTGCGGGACGCCTCCATCTGGCCCTTGTCGACGGACAGGATTCCGCCGCGCACGATCTCGGTCATATATGCACCCGCGTTCAACGAGAGCGTGATGATGCCCGCGGTGAACGCTGACATCTCGAAGCCCAGCGCGGCGGGAATGCCGAAGTAGATGAAGAACGCCTGCACCAGAAGCGGTGTGCCGCGGAAGATGTCGACGAAGGTGGTGCCGATCGCGCGCAGCCAGATCGCCCGGGACACGCGCATCAGGCCGAAGATCACGCCGAGCACCAACGCGCACGCGATGGAGATGATCGTCAGGATGACGGTCATCTGCAGGCCTTCCATCAACAGCGGGAAGGTGCTCTTCAGCAGGCCGAAGAACGAGTTGTCTGTGGTTGCGGCGTCCTCGCCGAGGTAGGTGTCGAGCACTTCCTGGTAGCGGCCGGACTCTTTGAGGTTCTTCAGGCCGGCATTGAACTTGGACAGGAGTTCGGCGTTTTGCCCTTTGTTGACCGCGAACCCGTAGCTGGCGCCCTTCTCCTTCGGCGTCACGGTTTTCAGGCCGTTGCCCTGGGTGATGCCGTAAGCG
Organism: Mycobacterium sp.; assembly: GCA_044508395.1. Classification (GTDB taxonomy): domain Bacteria; phylum Actinomycetota; class Actinomycetes; order Mycobacteriales; family Mycobacteriaceae; genus Mycobacterium. Next base: position 5,173 of record JBIQHU010000169.1, read on the forward strand.
AGGACCGGGTAGTCGTCGAAGACGGCGACGGAGTTTCCGGTCTTCACCTCGTCGTACATCGACGACGAGTCGGCGAAGTAGACGGTCTCGAAGCCGTACTTGTCCTTGATCGACTCGGCGAACGCCGCGCCTTCGGTGCCGTTCTTCACGGCCACCCGTTCGCCCGCAAGGTCTTCGTAGCCCTTGATGTCGTCGTTGGTCGCCAGCACTGCCATCTGCACGCCGGACTCGAAGTACGGGTCGGAGAAGTCGAACACCTTCTTGCGTTCGTCGGTGATGGACATGCCCGCGATGACGCCGTCGACCTGGTTGGCTTGCACCGCTTGCAGTGCCGCGTCGAAGCCCAACGGTTTGATGTCGACCGTGAAGCCCTGGTCCTTGGCGATCTCACGGATGAGGTCCATGTCGATGCCGACGAAATTGCCCTCTTCATCCTGAAATTCGAACGGGGCGAACGTCGTATCGGTGGCGATGACGTAGGCGTCGTCGTCTTGTGCCTGCGCGTTTGACGGGTTCAGCAGCCCGATTCCGAGCAATGCCATGAGGATCGCCGCAAATAGGACCGCCCATCGATGCGGGCCCCTTCTGTCTCTCGCACAATCGGCTCGCATCGTTGCCCTCCCAGCGTCGGCTGTTCCCGACGCTAATGTTCCGTCGCTTTTCGCGCTGCGGATCCGGAGGGATTGTTTCCGACGCAAGCGAAAGTGAGGCATGCTCGACGCATGAAGAAACGGCACCTCGTGATCGCGGTTGCGGTGATCGTCACCGGGACGGCGTGCGACAGCTCCTCCGAGCCGGCGGCAGCCTCCGAGGCGACGACGACGTCGGCAGCCTCGACATCGGCTGCGGCCACCACCACGTCTGCCGCGCCGACTACCACGGCGGCCGCATCGTCTGCGTGCACCAGGCTCGAGGGAACGGTTGGCGAGGCGGGCCTCTGCACGGTCCACGCCGAGACGCCCAACTACACGATCGATATGAGCTTCCCGGTCGACTACCCCGACCAAGACGCGGTGGGTCAGGTCCTGAGCAGTCGACGCGACGAGTTCATCGCGCTGGTCGAGGAGCCGCCGGTGCGCGATGTGCCCAAGGCGCTCGACATCAAGTCGCAGACCTTCCGCTCGGGCACCCCGACCTCGGGCACCGAGAGCCTGGTGTTCGAGATCTACAGCAACTTCGGCGGCGCGCACCCGGTGACTACCTACGAGGCCCTCAACTTCGATCTCGGCAAGAAGGCGCCGATCACGTTCGACACTCTGTTCAAGCCGGGGTCCGACCCCGTCGCCGTGCTCAATCCCCTCGTGCAGGCGGAGCTGACGAAGCAGTTGCCGGGCGCGTCCGTCGGTGACAACCAGGTGGGCGCGGACATGTACCGCAACTTCGCCCTCACCGACGACGCGGTGCTCTTCTTCATCAGCCAGGGCCAGTGGACGATCTCGGCGGCCGGAGCTCAAACGGTGTCGATACCCCGCACCGAACTCGAATCCATCCTGGCCTGACCTGGGTCGATTACCGGTTTGGCCCCTGGAGCCAATACCATCGCGGTCGCTATGACCGACAACGCCCTGGCCGCTGCGCCGACCACCGAAGCCTCTCCACCTGGCCGTATCGCCGCGGAGGCGGGCCGACGGCGGACGTTCGCCGTCATCAGCCACCCCGACGCCGGCAAGTCGACGTTGACCGAGGCGTTGGCGCTGCATGCCCGGGCGATCACCGAGGCCGGCGCGGTTCACGGCAAGGCGGGCCGCCGGTCGACGGTGTCGGACTGGATGGAGATGGAGAAGGCCCGCGGCATCTCGATCACGTCGACGGCGTTGCAGTTCCCCTACCGCGACTGCGTCATCAACCTGCTCGACACCCCGGGCCACGCCGACTTCTCCGAGGACACCTATCGGGTGCTGACGGCCGTGGACTGCGCGGTGATGCTGATCGACGCGGCGAAAGGTCTTGAGCCGCAGACGCTGAAGCTGTTCCAGGTGTGTAAGCACCGCGGGATCCCGATCATCACGGTGATCAACAAGTGGGACCGGCCCGGGCGTCATGCTCTGGAGCTGATGGACGAGATCCAGACGCGGATCGGCCTGCGGCCCACTCCCCTGACGTGGCCGGTCGGCATCGCCGGCGACTTCAAGGGGGTGCTGGATCGCCGGTCCGGTTGGTTTATTCGGTTTACCCGCACGGCCGGCGGCGCGACGGCGGCGCCTGAAGAGCACATCGCGGCGGCCGATGCGTCCGACGCGGCGGGGGTGGACTGGGACACCGCGGTCGAGGAGTCGGAGCTGTTGTCGGCGGACGGCTCCGATTACGAACGTTCGACGTTCTTGAGTGGCGAAACGACGCCGACACTGTTCACGTCGGCGGCGTTGAACTTCGGGGTGAATCAGCTGCTCGACGTGTTGGTGGATTTGGCGCCGTCGCCGAGCGGGGCGGTCGATGTCGACGGGGTGTTGCGCGCGGTCGAATCACCGTTCAGTGCTTTCGTTTTCAAGGTGCAGGCCGGGATGGATTCTGCGCACCGTGACCGGATCGCGTATGCGCGGGTCGTGTCGGGGACGTTCGAACGTGGAGATGTGCTGACCCATGCGGCGACGGGGAAGCCGTTCGTGACGAAGTACGCGCAGTCGGTGTTCGGTCAGCAGCGGGCGACGTTGGATACGGCGTGGCCGGGTGATGTGATCGGGTTGGCGAACGCGGCGGCGCTGCGCCCGGGTGACACGCTGTATATGGATGTGCCCGTGCAGTATCCGCCGATCCCGAGCTTCTCGCCGGAGCATTTCGCGGTGGCGCGCGGCATGGATCCGAGTAGGCACAAGCAGTTTCGGCGCGGGATCGAGCAGCTGGAGCAGGAGGGCGTGGTGCAGGTGCTGCGCTCGGACCGGCGCGGGGAGCAGGCGCCGGTGCTGGCCGCGGTCGGCCCGATGCAGTTCGAGGTGGCCACGCACCGGATGGCGACCGAGATCGGCGCACCGATTTCATTGGAGCCGTTGCCGTATCAGGTCGCGCGGATCGTGAACCCCGGCGACGTCGAGTTCATGAACAAGCAGGTGTCGTCGGAGGTGCTGACCCGCACCGACGGCGTGCTGCTGGTGCTGTTCTCCACGCCGTGGCGGCTAGAGGGCTTCCAGCGCGACAACCCCGACATCAAGTTGGGGTCGCTGGTGGCGGCGGAGGGGTAGTTCGGCTTTTCGCCGTTCCGCTTCAGCAGGGAGCGCGGCGCCGCACTAAGCGCAGGACGCAATTGCTCAGCGACACGGTTCTGAGCTATTTCGTGGACGACTACTGCAGCTCCGCGGGCGCGCTGTCTAGTAAAGCCTCGAGCTCGGGAGGCCCGAGGCGCTGAGCTTGCGAAGCCTTCTCGTTGTCATCGAATTCGATGCCCTCGCCTATCAGTATTTCCATTGGATCGCGGGTGTCGGTCGGGTCATGCCACTGGAACTTGAAACTGATAGATCCATCGCCGCTGAGGACGCGGTATGCGTTCGTTACCGCTGGGTCGTGGGCGATGTGATTCGCAGTCGGCTGTGCGGCTGTTCCCGCAAGTTCGGCGAGGTCGCCATAGGACGTCCACGAGCCTGCCGGGAGAGCTGCAACCGCGTCGTCGACGCGTGTCCAGTCGAACCCAGAGCGCGCAGTTACGACTCCAGGCACAGGAGCTGACCACAGCGCGACTGCAGCTTCGGCAAGCATCTGCGAGCGTTCCTGAATTTCGTCGACTCCCCATTGGGAAGCGGCGGCAAGATGCTCGTTCAGCTTAAGGTCGGAATCCTGCAGAATCTCCTGCTTGCGCTCGAACAGCTGATTCGAAAGCTTCGAGTTCCACGCCGTCAGCGTCAGATTTCCTAAAGTGTGACCGAGCCGCTCGAAGACCTCGTGCGGATTCTGCCCGATATCCACCAATTGTTTCCTCCAGCCGTCACTGAGCGTCTGCGGCATTACATGTTCGATCGAGAGTTTTGCAGAGTCGAAGTCGAGATCAACCTCCGCTCGTAGATGCGATTCCAAGCGCTGTAGAACCAGCCGCTGCTGGTGGGGTCGCCCATTTGAGTAGTAGTGCACAGTGGCGATCCCATCGCGGACACGATCGTCGTCGGGCCACCGCTTATCCCGTGACAGCTCCCGACGCAGCGCCACGTCAATCGGCTCACCCTGGGGAAGATTGCCGATTACTGCAATGAAGAGCCGGTTCAAAACGTTCGTCGGTACATCTACGACATAACGCCTGACGATGAAGGACTCGATGGCTTCGAGACAAGACTCAGCTTGCACCGTGGTGGCGCGGCCGGCGTCGACTTCGGCATAGATGTGCAATAGCAGCGGATAGGTCGTCCCCGCGCCCCAGCCGCGCAAGAAAGCCAGATGCCTCAGCGCCTTCTCGCTAACACCGAGATCAGATGCCGTGGACTTCGGATCTGCGGGTTGCAGGAACAGCGAGTAGTAGGCGCCTCTTCGCGCGAGCCTCTTCACGTGGCTTTCGAGGAAGTCGAGATCCGCTGCTAACGGTTCCAGGTGACTTCGTGCCACTCGGTATACATCACCTTGCTTGATGAAATCCCCCGT
>JBIQHU010000020.1:0-32012 GCA_044508395.1 Mycobacterium sp.
ACCTCTTGGGACGGAATCAACCTACGTCGCGTGTCGATGGCGATCACCGACCAGTCGACACTGTCGTACTCGTCGAACTTACGGCGGGCACGCTCGCGGGCCTTCTCCGGAGCGCCGTGGTGAACCCCTTGCGGCGCATGGGATACCAGGCCGGGAGGCATCGGGATGCCGTAGAGCGATCCGCCGTGGAAGAACGCGATCTCGTCGTAGTCGACATTGCGGTGATACCACGGTGTGCGCTCGGTGCCGGGCACGCTCTCGGCGGGCTTGGGCAGGAAGTTCATCACGTAGACGCCGGTGGCTTCCATGAACAGGTGCACCGTCGGCGGCAGATGCACGCTGTTCGACGTCACCACGTTGTAGTCGGCGATGTTGAAGGTGAACGGGAAGTTGTCGCCGCGCCAGCCTTCCACATCGAGCGGATTGTGTTGATAGAGAAGAGAAGTCGTCCCAACCCCATCTATTGGGGAATGGATCAGCCGGACCTCGTATTCGTCGCGACCATCGTCGTCGATCGGCGCCGGCTCGGGAATGACCGCCTGCGACGGGTCGAAAGGGAAATGGCGTCCGAGGTAGCCCGGCGACGGCACCCGGAACTCGTCGGTGGCCTGAATCATCAACAGTGTCGATTCCCCATTTTCGCTGTCGGGCACCTGGCGGAACGTGCACGCCTTGGGGATGTAGACCCAATCGCCCTCGCGATAGCGCAGTGGTCCGAACTCCGTCTCCAGCAGGCCCGAGCCCCTGTGCACGAAGCTGAGCAGATCACCGTCGACATAGCGGACGTAGAACGGCATCGGTTCGGTGCGCCGCGACAAGAGGACGAGGCAATCGGCATTGCTGAACATCAGCAGGGGACCGCCCGCGGCGTCGCTGGCGTCGCCGGGTTTGAGCTCCGAGGACAGCACGTCGACGGGCCGCAGTGGGCCGACCGAGCGGTACGCGGTCGGGTCGTTACGGCGATACATGTTCGCGGTGCGGCCGGTGAAGCCACCGCGGCCGAGTTCATCGTCCTTCAGGCCGTCAAGGTCGGCGTGCAGGCGCCGGGGAGTGCGCCCTTTCCGCAGGTGAACAAAGGATTCCATGGTGTCTCCATCGACAAAAGCGCGATCCGAATCAACTCTGAACTAAAACTGACATTAGTTTTACTTCTGCAACAGGGTCAACCCCCTGGGATCAATCGTCCAGGTCCACCCGGATGGTCAGCAGATTGGTCCCGAAGGTCCGCACGCCGAAGCTGTTGAACTGTGGAAGTGAGCGCAACCGTGCGTGCGCGTCGTCGTCGGGAACCGGGTGGGCCGTGCCGCTGTGCCACTTCCCGTTGAGCCGAACGCGGACCCTCGGATCGGCCTGAATGTTCTTGACGTACTGCGACTTTTCGCCGAACTCCGACACGAACCAGAACTGGTTGCCCTCGCGGCGTCCGCCCAGCGGTGTGCGGCGGGGCTGGCCCGACTTGCGTCCGGTGGTCTCGAGCAGAGTCTGGAACGGCATCAGCCGCATCAACCGGTTCGCGATGTTCTTCTGGAACCCCTTCGTGATCCGGTCACGTAGATCGTCGGCCATGGGTTTCCCTTCGTCAGATCATTGCGATGCGCGAGACCTTCATACCCAGTGTGAGCGCCCCGGCAAGCTCACGGCTGGTGTCGTAATCGAACACCACGTGACCGGCAATGACATCGACATCGCGCTTGATGCGCTGAAGTGGGTTGTCGGTGAAGTGAACGCTGGCGCCAGATGCCTCGAGCAGATCGCTGATCACCTCTCGCGATTCGTGCACGATGTGCGCCGCCGCCAGCCGCGCATCGGCACGCACCGGCCGGGATACGGGTTCGCCTGAGGCGACGACGGTTTCGATTTCGGCGACGGTGTCCGCGAGCAGCCCGCGCAGAGCGCGCAGCCGGACCCGTGCCTCGCCGAGCCGCGCCTGCGCGATCGGTTTGTCCTTCTGGGCGACGCCCTCGTAGGCGATGACGCGCTCGCCGAGGCGCTCGGCGAAGAACTCGGCGACGCGTTCGGCGCTGCCCAGCGCGGGCATCGCCGCCAACAACGACAGCGCAGGCACCATCGGCCATCGGTAGGTATCGGCGTCGTGCAGCATGGCACCCGGCGCGGTGCCGGAATAGATGTCGGTGACCCGGACGAGCCGGTGCTGCGGCACGAACGCGTCGGTGATGACGACGTCATTGGATCCGGTGGCCCGCATGCCGTCGGTGTGCCACACGTCCTCGATGCGGGCGTCGGACATGGGCAGTAGCGCCAACGCCGGATAGATGTCGTCGTCGGGGCCGCACAGGGCGCCCACCATGATCCAGTTGCCGTCCATCACCCCCGTCGCCCACGACCACCGGCCGGTCAGCCGGATGCCGTCGCCCGACGGAACCCCCCGGCCCGTCGGTGCCAGGGGCGCGGGCGCGAGGAACGGACGCGTGGCGAACGCCTCTTCCTGAGCGCGCTCGTCGAACAGGGCAAGCATCCAGTTGTGCAATGCGTAGAAGCCGATGGTCCACGCGCTCGACGCGCAACCATGTGCCATCCGGCGCACCGGATCGAGGATCGCGGGGAAGTCGGCCTGCGCACCGCCGAAACGGGCGGGCTTCAGCAGCTCGGTGAAGCCGGATGCGGTCAGGTCGGCAATCGTGTCGGCGGGCAGCCGTCGCAATTGTTCGGCTTCCTGCGCGCGGTCGGCCAACCGGGCGACGAACTCGGGGGCGATGGTCGCGGTGATCTTGACCGACGTCACGACGGCGACGCTACCATACTTTTTAGTACGGAAACGGGGGGTCGGGAAGCGTTCGACGAACGTGGGGCTCGACGCAGGATTCAGCGCGTCAGCATGATGTCGAGGAAGCGTTCGCGCTGGGCCGCACCTCGGGCGCTCGGCTTCGGCCCGGACAGATGCAGGAACCCGATCCCGGCCGCGAATGTCGCCGATGCCCGCAGGTCGGCCTCGTCGGCATCGAACCCGTAGTCCAGGAACGCCTGGCGGACAGCGCCCAGTACCCGCCGATCCGCGGCGCGCACGCTCGCCGCGACCTCCCCGTCGGTGCGGGCCCACTCCCGCATGGCGCGCTCAAGCGTCCAGTGACGCGCGTCAACCAGCGTTGTCATCATTTGCGAGAGCCGCTCCCGTGGCGGGACGTCGGCGGGGCTGTCGAAGTCGCGCCGTTCCTCGTCGCGCGAGGCGCCCCACGCGTCGACGAGCGCGATGCGATAGCTTGCGATATCGGTGAAATGCCAGTAAAAGCTGCCTTTGGTCACCCCGAGCCGGCTGCACAGCCGATCGATCTTGAGTGACTTGATGCCTTCCTCGGCAAGAATTGCGTAGCCCGCCTGGATCCAGTCGTCCACGGCCAGGCGGGGGCCGCGGGACTTTGCCATACCCCGCAGCCTACGACGCGAAGGGCCGGTCACGCTGACGTGGGCGTCAACCACAATGTTCACAGGAATCTCGCGGCCGACGCCCGTCGGACTTTCTCCGTTGCTGGTCGCATGTTTTACTGCACACGCGACAACTGAAATTTTCTCGGTCCGCTCAATGGCCACCGGGCTCAGTCGAGCGGGCACGACAACGCGGTGAATACACTGCTGCGTTGTCGGTGGCGATCGCTTGATCGCGGGGAAAGGCATGCGGAAACCGGAAGATGGATGGGTTTGCAGTATGAGCTTCATTGACAAGTTTCGAGGTTCCTGGGCGCGCCGGTTCGTGGTGGCTGCTGTAGCGGCAGGACTACTTCCAGGCGTACTGGGTCTCACCGGGCAGTCAGCGACCGCTGGGGCGTTCTCGCGGCCCGGCCTGCCGGTGGAGTACCTCATGGTCCCCTCGCCGTCGATGGGCCGCGATATCAAGATCCAGTTCCAGAAGGGCACCGGGTCGAAAGCGGTGTACCTCCTCGACGGATTGCGCGCCCGGGAAGACTTCAACGGCTGGGACCTCGAGACCCAGGCATTCGAGTGGTTTTACGAAACCCCGTTGTCGGTCATCATGCCGGTCGGCGGTCAGTCCAGCTTCTACACCGACTGGTACGCGCCGGCCTGCGGCAAGGCCGGTTGCCAGACCTACAAATGGGAGACGTTCCTGACCAGCGAACTGCCCCAGTGGCTGGCCTCTGAACGAGGCGTGTCGACGGCGGGCAACGCCGCTGTCGGCTTGTCCATGGCGGGTAACTCGGCGATGATCCTCTCGGTGTACCACCCCGACCAGTACATCTACGCCGGGTCGCTGTCGGCGTTCCTCAACCCCTCCGAGGGCAGCTGGCCGTTCCTGATCAACATGGCGATGGGTGACGCGGGCGGATTCAAGGCCAACGACATGTGGGGCCCGACCGAAGACCCGAACAGCGCCTGGAAGCGCAACGACCCGATGCTGCAGATCCCCGCGCTGGTGGCCAACAACACGCGCCTGTGGGTCTACTGCGGCAACGGGACGCCGAACGAGCTGGGTGGCGCCAACATGCCCGCCGAGTTCCTCGAGGGTCTGACGATCCGGACCAACGAGACGTTCCGCGACAACTACATCGCCGCGGGCGGTAAGAACGCAGTGTTCAACTTCCCGCCCTACGGCACGCACAGCTGGGAGTACTGGGGTGCACAGCTTCAGCAGATGAAGCCTGACCTGATCTCGCACCTCGGCAGCTGACGAGATAAGTCGCAAGGTCCCCGACACACTCGGTTCGCCGGTGTGATCGGGGACTTTTGCGTTCCCCTACCTTCGGTGTGGGCCCAGGTGAAAATGGGCTGCATGGCCGAAGTCAATGCACTGGTCGCACACCAGGACGCCGACGGATCCATCACGCTGCGACACGAGGTCGTCGACACGTCCTTCCTGCCGGACGGCGACGTGCAGATCGCCGTCGAGTACTCAGGCATCAATTACAAGGACGCCCTGGCGATCACACCGAAGGGCGGTGTCGCGCGGGAGTACCCGCTGATACCTGGTATCGATGTCGCCGGCACGGTGACTGCCAGCTCGTCGTCCGACTTCGCCGTCGGCGACCGCGTCGTCGCCCACGGGTACGACATCGGCACCGGACGCCACGGCGGCTATGCCGACACCGCTCGCTACCCGGCCGACTATCTGGTGAAACTCGACGAGCTGACGACAGCCGAGGCGGCCGCCATCGGCACCGCGGGATTCACCGCAGCCATGAGCGTCGACGCGATTCGCGCGGCGGGAGTGCAGCCCGCGGACGGCCCGATTCTGGTCACCGGCGCGACCGGGGGAGTGGGCAGCGTCAGCGTGGACCTGCTGGCCGGTCTCGGCTACGAGGTAGTCGCCTCGACGGGCAAGTCCGAGGCCCACGACTGGCTGATGGCGCTGGGCGCTTACCAGGTGATCGGGAGATTGCCCGCTGAGGGCGAGAAGGTCAGGCCGCTGGGCAAGTCGCAATGGGCGGCCGTGGTGGACAGCGTCGGTGGTGACACGCTCGCATACGCGCTGAGCACGTTGAATTACGGTGGCACAGCAGCGATCTCAGGCCTGGCCCGCTCGGCTGACCTGCCGACGACGGTGATGCCGTTTATCCTGCGGGGTGTCACCCTCGTTGGCATCGATTCGGTGCAGTTGCCGATCGACGCGCGCCGCGACGTGTGGGGTCAACTCGCAGGCGAACTCAGGCCCCGCCACCTCGATGAGATCACCAAGGACATCTCGGTGCTCGAGGCACCGGACACGCTTCGCACGATCATCGGCGGCGGCGTCACCGGTCGCACCCGCGTCGTCGTCCACGACGGCTTCTGATTTCACCGCGAGCTGGGCCTACACCGCGAGCTGGGCCCACACCGCGAGCAGACGCAAAATGCCGCGACACGCCGCGGAAATCGGACACTTTGCGACTGCTCGCGAGAGAAAAGTTACTTCAGCTCGGACGACGACAGGCCAAGCAGTCGACGGGCCACCACCAACAGCTGAATCTGTTGCGTGCCTTCGAAGATGTCCAGGATCTTGCTGTCGCGTGCCCACTTCTCCAGCAGCGTCTGCTCGGAATAGCCGACGGTGCCGGCCAATTCGACCGCTTTGAGCGTGATGTCGCTCGCGACGCGGCCGGCCTTGGCCTTGCCCATCGACGCTTCCTTGGAGTTCGGAATGTTGTTGTCGGCCTGCCATGCGGAGCGCACCATCAGCAGATACGCGGCCTCCCAGTCGGATTCCATCCGCAGGAACTCCGCGGCCGGCGCGCTCTGTGCGTGTGAGGGCTTGTCATAGGAGATCTCGACTCCGGCCTCGGTGAGGATCTTGCGCAGCTCCTCGAGTGCGGCGCGGGCGATGCCCACGGCCATCGCCGCCACCACCGGTCGGGTGTTGTCGAAGGTCTCCATCACCCCGGCAAAGCCCTTCTCCACTTGGATCTCCGGGCTGCCCAACAGGTTTTCCTTGGGGATGCGCACGTTGTCGAAGCGGATCACCGCGGTGTCGGAGGCCTTGATGCCGAGTTTGTCCTCGAGCCGCTCGACGGTCACCCCGGGATGGTCGCGGGGAACGATGAACGACTTGATCGCCGCGCGGCCCAACGACTTGTCCAGCGTCGCCCACACCACGATATGCGTGGCGCGGGATCCGGCGGTGACGAAGATCTTCTCACCGTTGATGACGTACTCGTCGCCTTCGACCTTGGCCGTCGTCGTCACGGCCGCCGAGTCGGAGCCGAAGCCGGGCTCGGTGATGGCCATCGCGGCCCACACATCCTTGCCGAGCTTCTCCAGCTGTTCGGGGGTCGCAACGCTGGAGATCGCGGCATTGCCGAGGCCCTGACGCGGGACCGACAGCATCAAAGCAACGTCGCCCCAACTGATTTCCATCACATTGAGCACCGCCGACATGTTGGCGCCGTTGTGATTGGCCTCCTTGGCCCCACCGCCGGCAAACGCTTCGGCACCGGCGAACGCGAAAGCCTTTGCGTCCGAGATCCCTTCGAACAGCGTGGCCAGCGTGTCCAGCTCGACCGGATACTCGTGCTCACGCAGATCCCACTTGCGGGATATCGGTCGCAACATCTCGGCGGCACCCTGGTGCGCCTTCTCGATCACCGCTTCGAGCTTGCGGGGCAGTTCCAGATTGATTGCCATGATCAGTCTTTCAGTAGGACTCAGGTTACGACTCAGATAACGACGACTCAGATAACGACTCAGATGACAACAATGCCCTCGGCGACGCCGATCGCGCGCAGGTCGCGATACCACCGTTCGACGGGATGTTCCTTGGTGTAGCCGTGGCCGCCGAGCAGTTGCACACCGTCCAGTCCGATCTGCATGCCCTTGTCGGTGCCGAGTCGCTTGGCCAGCGCGGCTTCCCGGGCGAATGGCAGACCCTGATCGGCGCGCGACGCTCCACGCCACGTGATCAACCGCAGCCCGTCGAACTCGATCGCCATGTTCGCGCACATGAACGCCACCGCCTGACGGTGCGCGATCGGCTCGCCGAACGCGTGGCGTTCCTTCACGTAGGGCACGACGTAGTCGAGCACCGCATGTGCCGTGCCGACGGCCAGCGCTGCCCAGCCGAGACGGGACAACGCGATGGCCTCCGAGTAGTCCTCATCGGTCGCGTCGTCCTCGCCGAGGCGCGCGGACAGCGGGACGGTGACGTGGTCGAGCTCGACCTGGCCGAGCGCCGCCGCTCGGATGCCCATGCTCGGGTCGGGCGTGACGGACACACCTTGCGATGACGACTCGACGATGAACAGCGCCGGCTTTCCGTTCAATTGGGCTGCCACGATGAACAATTCGGCGTTCGCGGCCGCGGGCACCAGCGACTTGACGCCGTCGAGCCGATAGCCGCTGGGGGTGCGCGTCGCCGTCGTCTTCAGCGCGGTCGGATCGAACAGCGGATGCGGTTCGGCGATCGCGACGCATGCCTGCGGCACGTTCTCGCCTGCGAACTCCTTCAGGTACGTCGCCTGCTGATCCGCGCTACCCCAATGGGTGAGCGCGGATGCGACACCGGCGGGCGCAAGGATCGGCAGCGCGAGTCCCATGTCTGCGTACGCCAGTGCCTCGGCGACGAGGACATTGGTGACCGCCGCCCGGTGGGCCGCGATGCCGTCGAAATCCTCGGGAACGTTGATCGCGGTGATGCCGAGTTCGGTGGCCTTGCTGACGAGGTCTTCCGGATACGACGCGGATTCGTCGCAATCCCGAGCTGCCGGGCGAATGACCTCCTCGGCGAACTCGGTCACCGTGTCGACGATCATCTGCTGCTCATCGTCCGGCGTCAGGTCGAAGTAGTCGGAACCGCTCCTCTTCAGCCGCGTTGGGCCGCTCTGCGCGCCGGATACGCGCTTGAATTGGCGAGTGGCTGCACCCGCAACCGAGAACACCTGCTTCACGCCGTATTTCAGACCGCGGTTGAGCGGCCCCCGCAGGTTGTAGCGGTCGAGAAATTCCTGGCCGACCAGCGGTGTCACGATCGCCAGGCCAACGTCCGTCGGGGTGCGCTTGTGCTTGCGCAGCCCGACGGCGCTTTCCTTTTTCTTACCTGCTTTCTTACCTGCCCGCTTTGGCCGCGGAGCGGATCCGTTATTCGACGGCAGGGTGTTGGTCATGTCAGCTGCCTCGCTATGAGATTTTCGCGGAACTGACTCCAGAGTAAGGTATGCGTGGGCCCTGACCAAAGCCGCCACATCTGTTGCCCAGCTCACATACATGCGCCAAGCGCGGCATACTCACCTGCATCGATCCCCGAATCCGAGGTGAGCCGGCGTGCGAGGCGGATTGATCACGCGAGTGGTCGTTGTGGCCGTGATACTCGCCGCGATCCTTGCCTCGTCGTTCGTGTTCCTGCTCTCCGCGATGTCGGGTGTGGACGACGCCCGAGCGGTCGCCGTCAACTCCGCGGAGGAGGCCTTCGCCGCGCGCGATGTGCGCCGCGCGCTGATCGACATGGAGACCGCCGAACGCGGCTTCCTGCTGACCGGCGACGCCAGCTTTCTCGCGCCGTGGGAAGTCGGCAGGCAACGTATCCCAGGGCGGCTGGCGACGCTGCGCGACATCGTCGACAATCCCGAACAGGTACCGCAGGCCGAGGAACTTCAGCGCAACGCGCTGTCCTACGTCAACGATTACTCGGTTCCCTTGGTGTCGGCCGCACGCCGCGGCGAGCCATGGGTCAGAGACCCTGCTGTGACCGAAGAGGGTAAGCGGCGGATGGACGAGCTGCGAAGCCGACTGGAGACATACCTGGCGGCCGAATCGGCGCAGAACATGGAGCAACAGGAAAAGGCGAAGCAGTTGTATCTGCGCGCGGTCACCGTGGCGGGCGCAGGACTGGTCGTCACGGTCTTGGTGACTGCGGTAAGCGCCGTGTACCTCGCACGGTCGGTTGTCAACCCGGTTCGACGCACCGCCCGCATGGCCGAGCGGCTGTCGTCGGGCGACCTGGAGGCGCGTGTGCCGCAGACGGGCAACGCCGAGATCGGCGTTCTGGAAAGCAATTTCAATTCGATGGCCGAGTCGCTTAGAGATCACCGCGATGAGCTGGCCAGGCTCAACGACGAGCAGAGCGCATTGCGGCACGTCGCGACGCTCGTTGCTGAGGGCAGGCCGTCGAACGAGGTCTTCGCCGCCGTCACCGACGAAATCGGATTGTTGGTCGGTGCGGACATTGCCCGACTCCTGCGATTCGAGTCGGACGGCAGCGCGACGGTCTGCGGCGCATGGGCGCAGACGTACGATCCCGCCGCGGTGGGCGAGCGCATTTCGATCGACGCCACCGTCGCCGCACATGTGCGACAGACCGGCTTGCCTGCAAGGCGTACCGAGGTCGCGCCGCCGCACCTGCCTGAGGGCACGTACTCCGCCGTCGGTGCGCCGATCACTGCCGGCGGCACGCAATGGGGCGCGATCACTGTGCTGTCGCCGATCGACCGTCCGCTGCCGGTGGACACGGAAACCCGGATGGCGGAATTCACCGACCTGGTCGCTACCGCCATCGCGAACGCAGAGGCGCGCGCCGACTTGATGGCGTCGCGGGCGCGCATCGTGGCGGCAGGAGACGAATCGCGACGACGCATCGAACGCGATCTGCACGACGGCATCCAACAGCGCCTCGTGACGCTGGCACTGAAGCTGCGCACGGTGGACGTCGACCTCCCGGAGGTGTCGGACCTCAAGGAGCCGGTGGCGGCTGTCCACGCCGGTCTTGTCCATGCGGTGGAGGAGTTGCGGGAGGTCTCCCGCGGTATCCATCCGGCGATCCTGTCCGAGGGCGGTCTCGGACCTGCTTTGCGGAGCCTGTCCCGACGTTCCAGCGTGCCGGTCGAGCTGGACCTGCAGGTCGAGAATCGCCTACCGTCAGCGGTCGAGGCGGCGGCGTACTACGTGGCGGCGGAATCGATGACGAACGTCGCCAAGCACGCCAACGCGTCGTTCATCGACCTCAGCGCCATCGTGGTGGACGGTCGTCTCCTCATCACGATTCGCGACGACGGAGTCGGCGGTGCGGACCTGTCGCGAGGGTCTGGCCTCATCGGTCTCGTCGACCGGGTCGAAGCGCTCGGTGGATCCCTGGCCGTCGACAGCCCACCGGGGGCGGGTACCACCTTACGTATCTCCGTCCCGCTCGACGGACAGGCCTGATGAATTCCGGCTACCTGCAATGACCACGGACACGGCCGCCGGGCAAACTGACGCCATGGAAAACGGGGCGGAGACGTTGCGCTGCGTCCTGATCGATGACAATCCGGACTTCCTCGAAACCGCAGCTAAACTACTCGGTCGGCAAGGTGTTTCGATCGTCGGTGTCGCAACCACCAGCGCCGAGGCGCTGCAGTGCGTCGAGGAACAGAAACCGGACGTCGCAATCGTCGACATCAAGCTTGGCGAGGAAAGCGGATTCCAGCTGGCCGAGCAGATCGTCGCGGGTCCGGTGCCGTCGCCGGTGATCTTGACGTCCACCCATTCCGGGCGCGAATACGGCGAACTGATCGCCTCAAGCCCCGCGCTGGGTTTTGTCCCGAAGGAGCAGCTGTCGCTGGAGGCGATACGCCGGTTGCTGGAGGCCTAACCTGGAGCCCTAACGGAGCCGCGCCAGTACCGCGTCGTGCAGTAAACCGTTGGTGGCAACGGCGCTGCCGCCGTGCGGACCCGCCTGCCCGGCGACGTTGGTGAAGGTGCCACCCGCCTCGCGCACCAGAATGTCGAGCGCCGCCAGGTCCCATAGCTTCACCTCGGGCTCGACGGCGATGTCGACCGAACCCTCGGCGACCAGGCAGTACGACCAGAAGTCGCCGTAAGCGCGGACGCGCCACACCGCGTCCGTCAGCTCCAGGAATCGCGGTCGCAGCCCATCCCAGCCGGTGGTGAGGTCCGAATAGGACAGGCTGGCCGATGCGATGTGGTCAACGCCGGACACCGAAATGCGCCGGGTCTGGCCGCCGAACGACGTGAACGCCCCTTCGCCGAGGCCGGCCCACCACCGCCGGTGCAACGCGGGAGCGCTGACGACACCGACGACGGGTACGCCGTCGTGGAGCAGCGCGATCAACGTGGCCCATACCGGGACCCCGCGCACGAAGTTCTTGGTTCCGTCGATGGGGTCCACGACCCACTGGCGGCCCGCGAAAACCGCTGTGCCACCAAACTCTTCGCCGAGGACGACGTCGCCGGGCCGCTGGCTCGACAACGCCCCACGGACCATTTCCTCCACCGAACGGTCGGCATCCGTCACCGGGGTGAGGTCCGGCTTGGTCTCGACATGTAGATCGAGCGCACCGAAGCGATCAAGCGTCTGCGCGTCCGCCACATCGGCCAGTTGCAGCGCGAACGCGATGTCATCCCGGACGCTTGTCATGCCTCACGTCCTACCATGTCGGTGTGTGGGAAATCGCGATGGTCCTGGTCATGGTTGGGGTGCTCGTTGCCATCGCGGCCCCGTGGATCATGCGACGACGCGGCGCAGGCAGCGACTGGCTGCAGGGCCAGCTGCTGGTGACCGGTGTCAGCCCACGCCCCGACGGCGTCACCGGGGAGCAGTTCGTCACAATCACAGGTGTCATCAACGGCCCGACGGTCGACGAGCACGTGGTCTACCAACGCCTGGCGGTCGACGCCGACCAGTGGCCCACGATGTCCCAGCTCCTCCCCGTGGTGTACTCGCCGAAAAATCCGGACAACTGGCGGTTCGCGCCCACCACCGCGCCGCCGCCGCCACCGCCAGGACCAGAGATCTACTGACGCGCAGCCGCTCAGCCGTGGGCGATGCGTAACAGCTCGGCCACGCTGGTCAGCTTCACCCGCGGCCGTCCATGCGGGGCACCGGACGAGCGTTCGTGTTCATCGATCAGCTTCCAGTGGTCGTCGGTGATCACGTCCGGCTGCCGCTCCACCAGCCATTCGGCCAGCCGCTCGGCATGATCGTCGCCGAAGTCGGCCAGCGAAGCACCGACGAGATCCGCGATCAAAGTGTCGACGGTCTCCTGCGAGTCGCTCTTGTTGCTGCCGATGACGCCGGTGGGGCCGCGTTTGATCCAGCCGACGACGTACTCGTTGCGGCTGCCCTCGATGCGGCCGGCGGTATGCGGAATAGTGCCGCCGCGATCGTCGAACGGCAGACCCTTCAACTCGACCCCGCGGTAGCCGACGGCGCGCACCACCAGCTGGGCCGGGATCTCCTCGCGTTCGCCGGTGTCCCTGGCGACCACCCGTCCGTTCTCCTCGACCAGTTCGTTGCGTCCGAGCACGATCGACTCCACCTTCTTGTCACCCTTGATCTCGATGGGGGAGGTACAGAAGCGGAACACGATCCGGCGCTTGGCACCCTCGGGCGTTGTTTCGGCCCCCTTTTCCAGGTAGCCGCGCAGCACCTTGATGTTGTTGCGCACGGTCTTGCTCGCGGCCTCGAGCTGCTCGTCGGTGATGTCGGCGAAGTCCGCCGGATCGACGATGACGTCGACGTCGCCGAGGCCCTCCAACGCGCCGAGCTCCCGCAGTTCCAATGTGGTGAAAGGAGCTTGCAGCGGCCCGCGCCTGCCGATGATCAGGACCTCCTCGACGCCGCGGTCGTGCAATGTCTTCAACGCGTGGTCGGCGATGTCGGTGGTCGCCAGCACATCGGGGTCGGTGACCAGGATCCGCGCCACATCCAGCGCGACGTTGCCATTGCCGATGACTACAGCGCGACGGCACGACAAGTCGGGCGCCAGATCCGTGAAATCAGGGTGCGCGTTGTACCAACCCACGAAGTCGACGGCGGCCACACTGCCGTCCAGATCCTCGCCGGGGATGCCCAGCGACCGGTCGGACTGCGCACCGACCGCATAGATCACCGCGTCGTAGCGCTCGGCCAGTTCGGCGGGCTGCACATGGTCGCCGACCACGATGTTGCCGAAGAACCGGAACCGGGGATCCAGCGCGGTGGTCTCGAACTGCGCGCTGATCGACTTGATCTTCGGATGGTCGGGCGCCACACCGGAGCGCACCAGCCCCCACGGGGTGGGCAGCATCTCGAGCATGTCGACGCGCACATCTGACCCTTCTGAGGCGTCTGCGAATTTCAGAAGCGACGCGGCAGCGAAGTAGCCCGAGGGGCCTGAGCCGACGATCGCCACGTGGTATGGGCGCATGGATACCTTTGGTTGAAGGTCGTCTTGTGGTTGAAGGTTGTTGGTTGAAGGTTGTCTTGTGGTTGAAGGTCGTCTTGTTGAAAGTTGTCTGCCCGGCCACGCGCAAGGGGCTGTCGCGTCGCGGCCGGGCTGGTTGTCATCTCCGATGCTAAACGCGGAGCCTGTCTCCTTGCCGTGACTCACGGATAACGGTGTCCAGATCTTGCACAGGTAACCTGAACTCCCGTGGATCCCGACCGTCAAGCCGACCTTGCTGCCCTTGACTCCACCTTGACCACGGTGGAGCGGGTACTTGACGTCGATGGCCTGCGGGTCCGGATCGAAAAGCTCGAGCATGAGGCCTCCGACCCCAATCTGTGGGATGACCAGGCCCGAGCGCAGAAAGTCACCAGCGAGCTGTCCCACACCCAGGGCGAGCTGCGCCGCGTCGAGGACCTCCGGCGGCGCCTCGACGACCTTCCGGTGCTGTACGAGCTGGCCGCCGAAGAAGGTGGTGCGGAGGGTGCGAATGCAGTTGCCGAGGCCGACGCCGAACTGAAGCAGCTGCGCGAGGACCTCGAGGCGATGGAAGTCCGCACGCTGTTGTCCGGCGAGTACGACGAGCGGGAGGCACTGGTCACCATCCGCTCGGGCGCAGGCGGCGTGGACGCGGCGGACTGGGCCGAGATGTTGATGCGGATGTACATCCGCTGGGCCGAGAAGCACGACTATCCGGTCGAGGTGTTCGACACGTCCTACGCCGAAGAGGCCGGTATCAAGAGCGCGACGTTCGCGGTGCATGCGCCGTTTGCCTACGGGACGTTGTCGGTAGAGCAGGGCACGCACCGATTGGTGCGGATCAGTCCGTTCGACAACCAGGGCAGGCGCCAGACGTCCTTCGCGGAAGTGGAAGTGCTGCCCGTCACCGAAACCACCGACCACATCGACATTCCGGAAAGCGATGTGCGCGTCGACGTGTACCGATCCAGCGGCCCCGGCGGCCAATCGGTGAACACCACCGACTCGGCGGTTCGACTCACGCACATCCCGACCGGTATCGTGGTCACCTGTCAGAACGAGAAGTCGCAGCTGCAGAACAAGGTCTCGGCGATGCGAGTTCTTCAGGCAAAGTTATTGGAACGCAAGCGTTTAGAAGAGCGCGCCGAAATGGATGCCTTGAAGGGCGACGGCGGAAGCTCGTGGGGCAACCAGATGCGCTCCTACGTACTGCACCCCTACCAGATGGTTAAGGACTTGCGTACCGAGTACGAGGTCGGCAATCCGGCCGCCGTACTCGACGGCGATATCGATGGCTTCCTGGAAGCCGGAATACGTTGGCGCAACAGACGAGATGACGAATAGCAACCTGATTGCACTTTCCCTCGCCGACCGGTGGACCGGCTTCTGGCAAGGGAGCATGGGTGTCTGGATCCTCGAGCGCGGTGTTCCGATTGCGCTGTATCTGATCGGCGGGTTGCTGGCTGCGCGGTTCATCAACTGGTCCGCGCGCCGCATCGTCCGGCGCATTGACGCGGAGTATCAGGAAAGCGATCAGTTGGTGCGCACCGAGAGTGCCAAGCACCGCCAGGCCGTCGCATCGGTGATCTCCTGGGTGTCGGTCGCGCTGCTCTTCGTCGTCGTGATCATTCAGGTCACCTCGATCCTCGCGATCCCGGTGTCATCGCTGGTCGCGCCGGCTGCGGTGCTGGGCGCCGCACTCGGTTTCGGCGCACAGCGGCTGGTGCAGGATCTGCTCTCGGGTTTCTTCATCATCACCGAGAAGCAGTACGGGTTCGGTGACCTGGTGTCGCTCACCGTCGCCGGCATCGCGCTGCCCGCCGAAGGCACGGTGGAGGACGTCACACTCCGCGTCACCAAGCTGCGCTCCAGCGACGGGGAGATGTTCACGATCCCCAACGGTCAGATCGTCAAGACGGTGAACCTGTCCAAGGACTGGGCGCGCGCCGTCATCGACATCCCGGTGCCGACGTCGGCTGACCTCAACGCCGTCAACGACGTACTGCACGGGGTGGCCGAAAAGGCGATGGAGGAGCCTGGGCTGAGGGCTCTGCTCCTGGACGCGCCCCAGCTGATGGGTGTGGAAAGCATCGAACTGGAAACCGTGAACCTGCGGATGGTGGCCCGCACGTTGCCGGGCAAACAGTTCGAGGTGGGCCGCCGCATCCGGGTGCTGGTGGTGCGTGCGCTGCGGCGCGCGGGCATCGTCTCGCCCACTGAAGGTCATGCGCCAACGGTTGAGGCCATCGTGCATCCGGCGACTTCCGCCGGTGCGGAGGACGAGACCCAGGGTCCGCCGGAGGAGCGGAAATGACGTCCTGGTTGAAGTTCAAGCTCGGGGGCCGGATGCGGGTCTCGACGGTGGTGCTTCTCGTCGCGTTCATCGCATTGTTCTGGGTGTACCACAACGTGGAGCCGGCTCCGACGCCCGAGCCGCCTGCACCTGTCGTGGTACCGCCGGGCTTCGTGCCGGATCCCAACTACACGTGGGTGCCGCGCACGAACGTGCGACGGCCCACGGAGCCCGTGGAAACCACGACCACCACAATGTCGCCGACCACCACCACGTCGCCGACAACGACCACCACCAGCCCGACGGACACCACCAGTCCGACGTCGCCGACAAGCCCCACGTCGACCACTCCGACGACGACGGAGACCACTCCGGCGGGGACGGTGATCGATCCGGACGGTCCGGGGCCGCTGGGGCCGATCACGCTGCCTCCGGTGCCGACGGTGCCCGGGCCAACCCCGGCGCTGACTCCTCCGCCCAGCTAGCCGATTAGTTTCCCCCGCTACACTGGCGACCCGTGATGATCACCCTTGACCATGTCTCGAAGATGTACAAGTCGTCGGCGCGACCCGCGCTCGACGACGTGTCGGTCAAGATCGACAAGGGTGAGTTCGTCTTCCTCATCGGCCCGTCGGGTTCGGGCAAGTCGACGTTCATGCGGCTGCTGCTCGCCGAGGAGACCCCGACGTCCGGGGACATCCGGGTGTCGAAGTTCCACGTCAACAAGTTGGCGGGTCGTCATATCCCCGACCTGCGGCAGGTCCTGGGCTGTGTGTTCCAGGATTTTCGGCTGCTGCAGCAGAAGACGGTGTTCGAGAACGTCGCCTTCGCGCTGGAGGTCATCGGGAAGCGCTCCGAGGTGATCAACCGAGTGGTGCCCGACGTGTTGGAGATGGTCGGCCTGTCGGGCAAGGCCAACCGGCTGCCCAACGAGCTCTCCGGCGGCGAACAGCAGCGGGTGGCCATCGCCCGCGCCTTCGTCAACCGCCCGCTGGTGCTGCTGGCCGACGAGCCCACCGGAAACCTGGACCCCGAGACCAGCAAGGACATCATGGACCTACTCGAGCGCATCAACCGCACCGGGACGACGGTGGTGATGGCCACGCACGACCACCACATCGTCGACTCGATGCGCCAGCGCGTTGTTGAGTTGGAATTGGGCAGGCTTGTTCGCGATGAGCAGCGCGGCGTCTACGGAATGGATCGCTAGTGCGCTTCGGATTCCTCATCAATGAGGTCCTGACTGGTTTTCGTCGCAATGTGACGATGACGATCGCGATGATCCTGACCACTGCGATCTCGATCGGTCTGTTTGGCGGCGGCCTGCTGGTGGTGCGGTTGGCCGACCAGTCGCGCGACATCTATCTCGACCGCGTGGAGAGCCAGGTCTTTCTGACCAACGACGTCTCCGCCAACGACCCCACTTGTGACGCCGATCCGTGTAAGGCGTTGCGGCAGCAGATCGAGGACCGCGGCGACGTGCGCTCGGTCCGGTTCCTGAACCGTGAAGAGGCCTACGCCGACGCCGTGAAGAAGTTCCCGGAGTTCAAGGAGTTCGCCGGCCAGGACGCGTTCCCGTCGTCGTTCATCGTCAAACTCGACGATCCCGAACAGCATCAGAAGTTCGACGAGGCGATGGCCGGCCAGCCAGGTGTGCAGCAGGTGCTCAACCAGAAGGTGTTGATCGACCGGCTCTTCGCCGTCCTCGACGGCGTTCGGAACGCCGCGTTCGCGGTGGCCTTCGTGCAGGCGATCGGCGCAATTCTGCTGATTGCCAACATGGTTCAGGTGGCCGCCTACACCCGCCGCACCGAGATCGGCATCATGCGACTGGTCGGCGCCAGCCGCTGGTACACGCAGCTGCCGTTCCTCGTGGAGGCGATGCTGGCGGCGTTCCTCGGCGTGGTCATCGCCATCGTCGGGCTCATCCTGGTGCGCGCGTTGTTCCTGGAAAGCGCGCTGGACCAGTTCTATCGGGCCAATCTGATCGCGAAGGTGGACTACGCCGACGTGCTGTACTTCAGCGCGCCGTGGATGTTGTTCCTCGGCTTGGCGATGTCGGGCATCACGGCGTACATCACCCTACGGCTCTACGTCCGAAGATAGCCATGGCCAGAAAATCGGGCTCGGCAGCTGACGCCGGAAAGTCCAACAACAAGGTCATCGCGACGAATCGGAAAGCGCGGCACAACTATTCGATTCTCGAGACATTCGAGGCCGGTGTGCAGCTGGTGGGCACCGAGGTGAAGAGCCTGCGGGACGGGCAGGCCTCGCTGGTCGATTCGTTCGCCACCGTCGACGACGGCGAGGTGTGGCTGCGCAACCTGCACATCCCGGAATATCACCACGGCACCTGGACGAACCACACGCCGCGACGCAACCGCAAACTCTTGTTGCACCGCAGCCAGATCGACAACCTGATCGGGCGGATCCGCGACGGCAACCTCACCCTCGTCCCGCTCTCGCTCTACTTCTCCGACGGCAAGGTCAAAGTCGAATTGGCGTTGGCGCGCGGTAAGGAAGCCCGCGACAAGCGCCAGGACATGGCCAAACGCGATGCGCAGCGCGAGATCAGCCGCGAGCTGGGCCGCCGGGCCAAGGGCATGACCTGATTGCATTCGTCACCGCGCTGATCGCGGCGCTGGGTTACGGCATAAGCGATTTCGTGGGCGGTATCGCCTCGCGTCGGGTCGCCGCGCTGCGGGTGGTGATCGTTTCCTACCCGGTGGCACTGATCCTGCTGACGTTGATCGCGGTGCCGGCCGGTGGCGAGATCTCCGTCCCCGCGGTGGCGTGGGGGCTGGCCTCGGGTGTCGCGCAGGCGTTCGGTGTCTGGTGGTTCTACGCCGCGTTGGGCGCCGGGCCGATCTCGGTGGTGTCGCCGCTGACGGCGATCCTGGTCGCCGGAATACCGGTCGGGGTCGGCCTGTCGTTGGGGGAGCGGCCGGGACTCATCGCCGGTGTCGGCGTCGTGGTGGCGTTGGTCGCGGTGGTGCTCGTCAGCCGGGAGGCCACCGATGAGGACGTCACCCCGCACAAGTTCACCGCGAAGGTCGCGTGGCTGACGGTCGGGTCCGGCGTGGCGTTCGGGATGAATTTCGTGCTCCTGGACCAGGTGCCTGTCGAAGCCAAGCTGTGGCCGTTGGTGTTCGGCAGGCTCGCGGCGACCGCGATCGTGCTGCTGGCGGCGACACTCACGGCGAACCTCGCGCTGGAGCGGGGCGTACCGCTGCGGTTGGCGCTCACCGCCGCAGTGCTCGACACCGTGGCCAACGTCGCGACCCTGCTGGCGCTGCAATCCGGAATGCTGTCACTGGCCGGGGTGCTGATCGCGCTCTACCCCGCGGCGACGGTGCTGCTGGCGATCGTGGTGCTCCGCGAGCGGGTGACGCGCTGGCAGGCGGTCGGGATGGTGTCGGCGCTCGCGGCGGTCGCGATGATCGCCGCCGGTTAGCGATCGTCGTCGGGCTCTGCCGGCGGCGGACCGACCAGCAGTTGCTCGAAGATGGGTGCAGCCCACTTGCTGAGCTCTTCACGACTGAGGCGGGTGATCGGTGGGTTCGCCAGTATCGATCGGCACATGGCCAGGCCGATGACGAAAGCGTCCAACAGCGCGATGCGCTCGCTGGGATGGTCCGGTGTGACGGGGCGCAACGTCGGCGCCACGTTGGCGGCCAGGGTTTCATTGATCGTCTCCGCGGCGACGCGGCTGGTTCCCGCCGCGCGCAGCAGCGCAAGGAAGGTGTGGTCGTCCTCCCACACTGCGAAGTACCGCGGCAACAACATGCCCGGAATATCCTCCGGGTCGGCGTCTTTCAGGTCCGGCAGCTCGATCTTGAACTCGGTCGCCGTCGCGAACAGATCTTCCTTGCTACCGAAGTAGCGGGTGACGAGGGCCGCATCCACGCCGACGTCGGCCGCGATCGCGCGCAGCGTGGTGGGTTCGTAGCCCTCCATGGCGAAGCGCCGCCGTGCGGCCGCCAAGATGTCGGCCCGAGTCTGCGCAGCGTTGCGTGGTCGCGGTGAAGCCATCGCCAAATGCTATGTCATCCGCTGTTGACTTCTCCGGCAGGTGCGCCTAATGTGCTAAGTCATCGTCGGATGACAAAAGTCAGCAGATGATGACTTAGCAGGTGAGGCGGGTGATCCCGTGGTTGTCGTCATGGCACGAGGGCATAGACCGCCGGCCGGGCCTGGCGCGGGGCCCGCCGTGGCGAAGGCAGGCCTCTTGCAGCTCATCGCACAGCTCGCCCTCACCGCCCCTCGGCGCATGCTTGTTGTGGCGGCCCTCGTCGCCGTGGCGGCCGGCATCTTCGGCGTACCCGTGGCGCGAAGCCTGTGCGCCTGCGGCTTCGAGGATCCGTCTTCGGAATCCGCGCAGGCGAAGAAGCTGCTTACCGACAAGTTCGGCGTCGGCGACGTCCAGATGGTGATCACCGTCAGTGCCGACGACGGTGCCGACGGACCTGCGGTGCGTGCGGTGGGAACTGAGCTGGTCGATGAGCTGACGCGCTCACCACACGTCGCCTCGGTCACGTCGTTGTGGACCGCGGCAGCGCCCGAGCGTGCGGGGCTGGTCAGCCGAGACGGCAAAGCAGGACTGATCGTCGTTGGCATCGCAGGCGACGAGACCCAGACCCAGGAATACGCAAAGAACCTGTCGGACAGCGTCGTTCACAACCGGGACGGGGTGACGGTACAGGCCGGTGGCGAAGCGATGGTGAACGTCGAGATCACCGAGCAGTCGCAGCGCGACCTGTTCCTCATGGAGTCGCTGGCGATTCCCACCAGCTTTGTCGTTCTCGTTTGGGTGTTCGGCGGCGCACTGGCGGCGGCGATACCTCTTGCCGTGGGCGGTATGGCCATCCTGGGGGCACTCGCCGTCCTCCGCGGTGTGACGTCGTTTGCCGACGTCTCGATCTTCGCTCTGAACCTCAGCGCTGCAATGGGTTTGGCTCTCGCCATCGACTACACGTTGCTGATGATCAGCCGGTACCGCGATGAGCTGGCGGACGGAGCCGAGCCCGAGGCCGCGCTGGTGACGACCATGTCGACGGCCGGTCGCACCGTGGCCTTCTCGGCCACGATCGTCGCACTGTCGATGGCCGTGATGGTCATCTTCCCGATGGCGTTTCTCAAGTCATTCGCCTACGCGGGTGTGGCCACCGTCGGATTCGCTGCGCTGGCCGCGCTGTTGGTCACACCGGCAGCGCTTGTCGTACTGGGCGATCGGTTGCAGGCCTTCGATATCCGCCGACTAGTTGTACTGACCTGAGAGGTTAGGTACGCGGGTGGCGGGTGGTTGGCCGCCGAGTGCGGTGTGACCGCGATGATGATTGTAGGTGTGTAGCCAGCGGGGGAACTCTGCGCAGCGTTCGGCGTCACTGCGGTAGAGCCGGGCATATGCCCATTCATCGGCCAAGGTCCGGTGGAAGCGCTCCACCTTGCCGTTGGTCTGCGGTCGGTAAGGTCGGGTGC
This sequence comes from Mycobacterium sp., assembly GCA_044508395.1. Lineage (GTDB taxonomy): Bacteria > Actinomycetota > Actinomycetes > Mycobacteriales > Mycobacteriaceae > Mycobacterium. The sequence goes on from JBIQHU010000020.1 coordinate 21,325, forward strand.
GGCGGTGCTCTATCTCGCCGAGGGCGTCCCGGAATGCGAAGGACCGATAGCAGGAACCATTGTCAGTCAGCACTTTTCGCACTGTGATACCCGATTCAGTGAAGTACGCATTGGCCCGGGTCCAGAATGCTGCAGCGGTTTCTTTGCGTTCATCGCTAAGTAGCTCGGTGTAGGCCAGCCGCGAGTATCCATCGATCGCGGTGTGCAGAAAGTGATACCCCCGCAGCGGGTCCCCGTTCTTACCGCGCCGCCCTGAACTCTTGTCCGCCCAGGCGTTGCGCTTTCCTTTCGTGCGGCCCAACATCCGCCAGCCGCCGCCGGCGGGGATCTTGCCCAATTTCTTGACGTCGATGTGAACGAGCTCGCCGCAGCTGGTCTGTGTCATACGACGAACGACCCGAGCGGTGCACCGGTCAAGCCACTGCAATTTCGCCAGACCGTAGCGCGTGAGGACTCGGTGCACCGTGGAGGGGTGCAGGCCCAGTAAATATCCGATGCGATGGGGCCCCCACCGGCGGATGACACGCACTTTGATGATGCGGCGCTCAGTGCGCGTGGGAGTCCGGTTCGGGCTGCGATGTGGTCGTGAGCTGCGATCAGCCATACCTGCGGCGCCCCGCTCGCGGTACCGGGCAGCCCAACGCGCAGCAGTGGTTACCGCGACCTGAAACCGTTCAGCAGCGCGCCGAAGCGGCCAGCCGTCCTCAACGACACAACGAGCAAGTCGCAGCCGACCCAGTTCGGATAAAGGGGCGTTACGGTGGGACATGAAGACCTCCGGTTAATGAGTGCGTTCCTAAGCAGCTCGCACTTCACTCGGAGGTCTTCGTCATGTCACCACGCCACGCCGTACCTAACGTCCGTGGTCAGTACAACTAGTCCGTCGGATATTGAAGCGTCCAGAGCCTGTCGTCCGCCGTGTGGATCAGCAGCCGCTGTACCGCTGGACGAAGGCCGTGATGCGACACGCCGTTCCGGCCGGGTTGGCGGTCGTCGCCCTGCTGATTCTGCTCGGCGCTCCGTTCCTCGGGGTCAAATGGGGCTTCCCCGACGACCGGGTGCTGCCCAAGACCGCGTCGGCACACCAGGTCGGCGACGACCTGCGTGCCGAGTTCCCCGACGACTCGGCAACCGCCGTCACCGTCGTGGTGCCCAACGCTCGTGGGCTGACAAAGGCGGAGTTCGACGGATACGCAATGGATCTGGCCAACGTCGCCGGAGTGGCCGGCGTGTCGCCCGCCCGCATCGCGGACGGCAGCGCGTACCTGACGGTGCGCAGCGACGTGCCGTTGTTCTCGGAGTCCTCGGAAACCCAGCTCGACGCCATGCATGCCGTCAACGGCCCGGGTGGCCGGGATGTGCTTTTCGCGGGTACCGCGCAGGTCAATCGGGACAGCGTGGACGCGATCACATCACGGCTACCGCTGGTCCTCGGCCTGATCGCAGTGATCATGTTCTCGGTCCTGTTCCTGCTGACCGGCAGCGTCATGATCCCGCTGAAGGCCTTGGTCCTCAACGTGTTGTCGCTTTCCGCGGCCTTCGGCGCGATGGTGTGGATCTTTCAGGACGGACACCTCGGCGGTCTCGGAACAACGACGACGGGCATCCTGGTCGCCAATATTCCGGTGCTGTTGTTCTGCATCGCCTTCGGGCTCTCGATGGACTACGAGGTGTTCCTGGTGTCCCGGATCCGCGAGTTCTGGCTGACGTCGTCAAACAGCGACGAGAGCGTGGCGCTGGGGATCGCGCGGACCGGCCGGGTCGTGACGGCAGCGGCTGTGATCATGTCGATCTCGTTCGCGGCACTGATCGCCGCCCAGGTGTCGTTCATGCGGATGTTCGGACTTGGCCTGACGTTGGCGGTCCTCGTCGACGCCACCTTGGTACGGATGGTGCTGTTACCTGCGTTCATGCACGTCATGGGCGAGTGGAATTGGTGGGCGCCCAGGTGGATGTTGCGCATTCACAACCGCTTTGGCATCGAGGACGGTCTCGCCTCGAAGACGACGACGTCGGTCCACCCGCAGTGATCCAGTTCAGTGAGGGGAGTGCGCAATGAGTGTCATTGCCGCCGTATGTGGAGAACTACCACAACATCGCTACACGCAGGCCGAGGTGACGGAGGCGTTGTTGGCGATGCCCGGCTTCTCGGAGCACGCCGATTTCGTCCGCGCGGTCCACGAGACCGCCAAGGTCGAAAGTCGGCACATGGTCCTACCCCTGGAGGACTACGCGGCGCTCACCGACTTCGGCGCCGCGAACGACGTGTTCATCGAGCAGGCCGTCGAACTGGGGTGCACCGCGATCCTGGGAGCGCTCGAAGAGGCGGGACTGGAACCCTCGGACGTCGACGTGCTCATGACGACGACGGTCACCGGGTTGGCCGTACCGACCGTCGACACGCGGATCGCCGGCCGGATCGGGCTGCGGCCCGACGTGCGCCGCGTGCCGCTGTTCGGACTGGGATGCGTTGCGGGCGCGGCTGGCACGGCGCGTCTGCACGACTACCTTCGCGGTGATCCCGACGGTGTCGCAGTCCTTCTCGCGGTCGAGTTGTGCTCGCTGGGACCGAAGACCCGGCCGTCGATGGCGACGCTGATCGGAAGTGCACTCTTCGGTGACGGCGCCGCCGCAGTGGTCGCGGTGGGCGATCGCAGGGCCGAGCAGATCGGAGCGTCGGGGCCCCAGGTGCTCGATTCGCGCAGCCACCTCTATCCGGACTCACTGGACACGATGGGCTGGGAGGTGGGCGCCACCGGATTCCGCCTGCTGTTGTCCCCGGACGTGCCGAAGGTCGTCGAGCGCCACCTGGCCGACGATGTCACCGGATTCCTTGCGTCCCACGGACTCACGATCGACGATATCGGCACCTGGGTGAGCCACCCCGGCGGTCCCAAGGTGATCGAGGTGATCACCGACACCCTCGGCCTGCCCGATGATGCGTTGGAGCTGACGTGGCGCTCACTCGCCGAGGTCGGCAACCTGTCGTCGGCGTCGGTGCTGCACGTGTTGCGTGACACGATGGCCAAGCATCCGCCGGCGGGTAGTGCCGGCGTGCTGATGGCGATGGGGCCGGGATTCTGCTCCGAACTGGTACTCCTGCGGTGGCGCTGACGGTGCTGAACGCCGGGCTGCTGCGCACCCGCATTCAGGCGGAGAACGCCGCGCTCGCGAGCCTGACATGATCGACCTGCTCGTCGCGGGCGGTGGTCCCGCGGGACTGGCCACGGCGCTGTACGGCGCACGGGCAGGGCTCGACGTCGCCGTTGTCGAACGACGATCGGGTGTGCTCGACAAGGCGTGCGGCGAAGGCATGATGCCGCACACCGTCGCTCATCTCGATCGGCTCGGCGTCACCGCACAAGGACGTCAGCTTCGTGGGATCAGCTACATCGACGGTGACCATCGGGTCGATGCAGCGTTCGCGGCGGGCGTCGGGCGCGGTGTGCGCAGGACGGTGCTGCACGCCGCGCTGTGGCGAGCCGCCGAGGCGGCCGGGGTGAAGCTCGTGCACGGCGATCTCGGCGACATCATTCAGAACGCGGAATCGGTGTGCGCCGGGGGGTTTGAGGCGAGGTATCTGGCGGCAGCCGACGGACTGCATTCCCCGATCCGCAAGGCTCTCGGCCTGGCCGCGCCGGCGACGGGTCCGCGTCGGTGGGGGATCCGGCGGCACTACGACATCGCTCCGTGGACGGATTCCGTCGAGGTGTACTGGTCAAAGCGCGCGGAAGCGTATGTGACGCCGGTGGCCGACGACTGCGTCGGTATCGCGATCCTGAGTGGCAGCCGCGGCGGCTTCGACCATCACTTCGAGGGCTTCGGTGAACTCCGCGACCGGGTCAGCGGTCGAAGCCATGGTCCGGACCGGGCCGCCGGTCCGCTGCGGCAAAATGTCCGCAGCCGAACGGCGGGCCGGGTGTTGCTGGTCGGCGATGCCGCCGGCTACATCGACGCGCTCACCGGCGAGGGCATGGGGCTGGCGTTCGGCGCAGCCGAGCTGATGGTGAAGTGCGTCGTGACGGAGCAACCGGAGGAATACGACCGAGCGTGGCGACGGCTGACCCGCCGCTACCGGATGATCACCGCGGCGGTGCTGCAGGCGAGTTCGCACCGACCGCTGCGTGCCGCGGTCGTACCCGCAGCGCAGGCGTTACCTGCGGTCTTCAGCCGTTTGGTGAACCAGCTCGCGCACTGAGGGCACTTCCCGACAGGCGCTGGGTGATACTGATGGCCATTAGTTAGGTCATCGAATCGTAGGAGCGTCCCCGTTGGCTGAATCGACGATCTCGCCGGACACACCGGCCACCGCATATTTCGACCGTCGCGGTGAGAGCTACCACCCGCGTTCGATCGCCAGGGGCGGATGGGGTCCCTCGATCAGCGGGCACGTCGTCGGCGGCCTGTTGGGCTGGGCCGTCGAACGCCTCGTCGACGACGAGGACTTCCTGCCCGCGCGACTGACCGTCGATCTACCGAGGCCATGCGCCATCGAGCCGGTCGAGGTGCACACCCGCGAGATTCGCAGCGGCAAGCGGTTGCGTCTCGTCGAAGCCGTCATTCACCAGGAGGGCAAGGTCGTCGCCCAGGCGAGCGGTCTGTTCCTTCGCCGCGGTGACCAGCCGACCGGCACCATCTGGTCGCCCGACGTCGAAATGCCGCCGATCCCGACGGATGTGAAGCCGAATCGCAACCCGCTGTTCGTCCGCACCTATGGCTGGGGCGCGTCCATACAGAACCCGGACGAAAGCTGGGACGGAGACGGCGGGCCGAAGTACACGTGGCTGAGGTTGACGCAACCGCTGTTCGACGACGAGCCGCTGACACCGTTCACCCGTGCGGCGATGGCCGCGGATGTGACTGCATCACTGGTCAATTGGAGCTCAGAGGGCTTGAAGTTCATCAACGCCGACTACACGCTGACGCTGAGCCGCCTGCCGAACGGGCCGCTGATCGGTCTCGCATCGCAGAGTCATTCCACCCAGGACGGCATCGCGACCGGGTCGGCGATCCTCTTCGACGAGGACGGTGAGATCGGCAGCAGCATCTCCGTTTCGGTGGCCCAGACAGGGTTCGCTCCGCCGTCGAAGTAAGCGGGTCAGGGGCGCTAGGGACACAAACTTTAGCGGTCCAGGAAGGCGAAGCGTTCGCGGAGTTCGGCCGCGTCGAGCCCGAAGTCTTCCGGCTGGTAGCGGTGGGTGCCATGGGCGTCGCGCGGATGGGCGGTGTGGTAATCAGCGATGAACTCGTCGAGCGCCGGCGCCGGCATGTCGACGGCGGAGTAGATCTTCTCCAGCACGCGCGAGGTGTCATCGACCAGTTCCCGGTAATCGACGTCGATGAGCGTGACCGCGTCGCGGTCCGGCGACGAGCGGAACTCCGCCGCTCGCCGGAACCACAGTTCGGTCTGGTCCGCCTGGCGACGTCCGATGTCGACGGCATCCACGTCGTCGCTGTACGTCGACTGATACACCGCGAACAGGCTCGCGCCCGAGGCGATGAACGCCACGATATCGCGGTGAATCTGAATGACGATGGCACCGGGAAACTCTCGCGCGATATGCCGAAGTTCGGCGGTGTGGGCCGGCGCCTTCAGCACGAACCGCCGGCCATCGTTGCACGCCAGCATTTGCAGCGCTTCGCGATACCGCGCGTACGAATCGCCGAAGTCCTCGCCGGCCAGCCACGCGGCGTACGCCGGCAGTCGCATGAACGATGTGAAGCCCCAATTACGCATGTCGGTGCCCATTCCAAGAACGCATTCCTCGGGCAGCGTCGGGCCGGATGGATGCACGAAAGCCATATCGGGATTGAGCGTGTGGAGCATTTCGCTTCCGGCGGCGGACAATTCGGGTCCGGCGTTCGGTGCTGAATCCGCGAACAACCAGGGCGCAGCGAGTTCGGCGGGGAGCTGTGCGTGCAGGCGCGGATCGCTGCCGAGCAGACGGAACAGGAACGTTGTCCCGGTGCGCCATCCACCCACGATGACGATCGGCGGCGCCAGCGGCGCCTCGGCCCTCGCAGGATTCTCCTCGCGCCACTGCGCGATCTTTGCGCCCGCGGTTAACCGGCCGACCGCCGACTGCACCGCCGTCCGTGCGCCCACCGCGTTGAGGCGTCCCTCCTCGTCCGCAGACCGCAGGAACGTCTCCAGTCCAGCGCGCCAACCCTTGGCGAATTGGTCTTCGTGAAAGCCGCGTGCCGCCAGGCGATCAAGTACCGCGGTGGGCTCCATAACGTAGCGCTCCGGTCGACTCGCGCGGTCCTGCTCGGCGGCCTCGTAGATCGCACGAGCGGCGGAGGTGCGCGCGGTCGGTTGCCACGTCATGGGTGCTCGTTCACGCGCACGATGCGCACGTTGGGAAGGGTCGGTTCGGAAGTGGGCTGCAGGAATCGCATCACAAAGATCCCGAACATGCGGCCCTCGGTGTCCAGCCAGTCATGGCCCGCGATGCCGGGATCGCGACCGGCGAGCGCGAAGCGATATCGCCCGTCCTCGATAGTGGCGTTGGCCGCGGTCCTAGACACCGTGCGGCGTCGGTAGTCGAGGGAGTTGAGAAATCTGCTGTACAGCACGATGTTCCAGTGTCGGCACGCCACGAGCGGGCCGTCGAGGACGAGGCTCTCGTCGGGCGCCAGCGACCACGACCCTCGCAGGTAGTGGATACCGGGTTCGGTGAATGCCGCGCCGCCGGTCATCGCCGACCAGTGCCGCACTGAGTTGGTCTGCGTGAGATCTTCGGCCGCCGACATCTCGAATGCGCGCGGGACCTGCGAAATGAACGCCCCGAGACGCGACAGATCGCGTGCGAACTTGGCGTCGTCGGGTGCAGTGGCCGGGCCGGGGGCGTCGAGCCGTTCGATCCGACACGTACCCGCATCGACCGGGGCTTGCTCGTCGTGGACGTAGCGCACCCAGACCGACGAGGCCTCGGCCGGAATCTCCACCTCCGACGGCGACGCGTCGGGCCCGCGGGGCGTGCGTGTCAGGGTGACGGTGAAGTTGCCGTCCGCGTCGACCGTGAGATCGTCGGAATCCACCCGCGCCACTGCCGAGGCATCCGCGACGCTGCGCCCCGCGTACACCGTGATCGATTGGTACACCGACGATCCGACGTTGCCGGTGATGCGATAGCCGGTCCCGTCGCCGATGTCGGTGATCCAGTAACGGTAGTCGGGGTTGTCCATGAAGAACTTCTGCCGCCACCCGTTGAACGGCGTGAGTTCTGGTACGTCGCCTGAGGTTTCGAAACGACCGAGCAGGTTGTTGACCGCACGTAGCAGTGCGCGCTGACCATCGGCACGCTCGGCGGGATCGAGATCCCGGGTGGATTCGTCGAGGTGCTTTCCTGCGGCGTCGAGCCCGGCGACCAGATTCGCCCACCCCGCTTCGGTCACGACCGGAGTGTTGCCGACACCCCGTGACGTGTCAACGCTCCGACACGTGCCTAGCGACTACTGGCGGCGTCCATCGGCTGTTGTGTCTGCGCCGTGGCGGGCTGGGCGGCACGACGGGCGGGGCGGGGCCGCCGCCGGCGGGCATCCCTGGCGACTCTGCGGGCCAGAATGCGGGCCTGTCGGCTGGTTATCGCGCGGTTCTTCGCGGCGAGCTCGTCCAGTTGTTGCCAGCTGAGCCCGTCGAGGTCGCCGTCTGAGTCATGGGTGGCGATGACGACGCAGCCACGCAGGAGCGGCACTGTTCCTGCAGTGAAAGTCGTTGTTGCCAAGAGTAATTCAGTGGCAATGGTGTTGGCCCGGCGTTGGCACTTGGGTGCCGACGCGGCGAACCAGAAATCGTACTGGCGGTCTGCGCTGGTCAAGCACTGCAGACCGTGGGTTGCTACGAGCTGATCGATATCGGCCTTGCTATAGGCCCGGGTTTCATGAACGACGCCCTTTGGGCTGCAGTACAGAACGGTATGCATCCGAATATTCCATTCCACTCTTTCTTCTTTTCCTGGAGCGTGGCGAGCCACGCACTCCCTTGTTACCTGTGTTACCCGTGTGACAGCTGAGACAAACCTGAATAACGATCGTGAAACGAGAAGTTTGGCCGGAAAGTGCGCCTGAAACGCGCCTAGCAGGCCCATCGAGGTCCCCGCCGACGGTCGACGGGTGTCGAGTTTCTATCGTGACTGGTTATGAGCAATGACGCTGATGCCGAACGGGTCGCCGAGCTGGCGCGGGTCGTGGTCGCCGACCACGACCCGAAGAAGGTGCCCATCCCTGAATACCTGGGTGCGTGCTACGACGCGGGCCTGTCCTGGGTGCACTTCCCCGAAGGCCTCGGCGGGCTAGGGGTGTCGCGTGGACTGCAGGCCGTGGCCGACCGAATCCTGCAGGGTGCGGGCGGTCCGGTGCCGCTCGGGCTCAACCCGATGGGCTACGGCATGGCCGCGCCGACGATCCGCGAGCACGCGCAGACCGACGAGGTGAAGCGCCAGTGGCTGCGACCGCTGGCCACCACCGAGGATCTGTGGTGTCAGTTGTTCTCCGAGCCGGGCGCCGGGTCCGATCTGGCCGGGCTCGCCACGTCTGCGGTGCGCGACGGCGAAGACTGGGTGATCAACGGTCAGAAGGTGTGGACGAGCCTGGCTCACCGGGCCCGCTGGGGGCTGCTCCTGGCCCGCACCGATCCGGACGTCCCCAAGCACAAGGGGTTGACCTACTTCGTCATCGACATGCACGGCCCGGGTGTGGAGACGCGGCCGCTGCGCCAGATGACCGGGCAGGCCGAATTCAACGAGGTGTACTTCTCCGACGCGCGCATCCCGGACAAGCACCGTCTCGGTGAGGTGGGCAATGGCTGGAACGTCGCGATGACGACGCTGATGAACGAACGCACCGCGCTCGGCGGTAGCGGCAGCCGGCGCGGCGCGGGCACCATCGCCGACGCCACCGCGCTGTGGGCGTCTCGACCGGAGCGCCATACGTCCGTGCTGCGCGACCGGCTTACCAAGCTGTGGCTGCGCTCAGAAGCCCAACGCCTGACCTCGGAACGCTCGCGCGCCGCAGCTACGGTCGGCGGCCCGGGGCCGGAGGGTTCGATCGGCAAGCTGGTCGGGGCCGAGCTGAATCAGCACATCTATGAGTGGTGCATGGATTTCCTTGGGCCAGAAGGCCTCCTGTACCGGGGTTACTCGCAGGGCGCGCCCACCGGGGAGCGGGACTGGCAGGGCCCGATTCAGCAGAAGTTCCTGCGCAGCCGCGCCAACACCATCGAGGGCGGTACCTCCGAGGTGATGCGCAACATCCTCGGCGAGCGCATTCTCGGACTGCCCGGCGACCTGCGTGCCGATTCGGGCATGCCGTGGAAGGAGATTCCCCGTGGCTGACAAGCTTGCGGAACAGCCCGCGTTCCAAGCGGAGTACCGGTTCACCGAAGAGCAGGCGCAACTGCGCGATGCGGTCCGCAAGTTCAGCGCCGAGCACTTCGCGGAGGAGAAGATCCGGGCGCTCATGGAGTCCGACCCGCCGTTCGACGCGAAGGTGTGGGCGCGGCTCGGCGGCGAGCTCGGCGTCCTCGGGCTGTCCGTTCCGGAGGCCGACGGGGGAGTCGGCGGCACGTTGGTCGATCAGGCGGTGGCCATCGAGGAACTCGGCGCGCGGTTGGCGTGCGGCCCGCTGTTCGGCACCGTCTACCTCGCGATCCCCGCGTTGGTCGCCGCCTCGTCCGGGCCCGCGCGAGACGAACTGCTCGGCGACCTCGTCGAGGGCAGGCGCACCGCGGCCGTCGCAGTGACGGATCGGGCGGGCGTATTCGACCCGGATGCGGTCTCGGTGACGACCGAGGGCGACGCGGTCTCGGGCACGGTGAACCAGGTGGTCGACGGCGGCATCGCCGATGTCCTGTTGGTCGCCGCCCGCGGAGCCGATGGGGTGGCGCTCTACGCGGTCGACGCCACGGCCGACGGGGTCGAGCGCACGCCGCTGGCCACGCTCGACCTGACCCGCTCCGAGGTGAACATCACCTTCTCGAAGGCGCCCGCGACTCAGATCGCCGGACCCGACGAAGCCGCGCGGGTCCTCGACCACGCGCTACAGGTCGGCGCGGCGCTGCTGGCAGTGGAGCAGGTCGGCGCCGCACAGCACCTGCTCGACCTGTCGGTCGAGTACGCGAAGTCGCGGCTGCAGTTCGGCAGGCCGATCGGATCGTTCCAGGCGGTCAAGCACCGGCTCGCGGATCTGCTCGTCGATGTCGAGCACGCGAGATCGACGGCGTACCACGCGATCTGGGCGCTCACCGACGGATCCGACGATCCGGCGTTGGCGACGAGCATCGCGCAAGCGGTCTGCTCCGCCGCGGGTAGCCACGTCGCTGCCGACGCCATTCAGGTGCACGGCGGGATCGGGTTCACCTGGGAGCATCAGGCGCACCTCTACTTCAAGCGCGCCGCCACCAACGCGGTGCTGCTGGGTAGCGCCGAGCAGCACCGGGAGCGGGTCGCCGCGATGGTGCTCGACGGCGCCACGGCCGACAAGGTGCCGTGGGTGGCCGACGGCACCGCCGTCTAGACGCCCGGCGCGAGCACCCCGCCGCGACCACCCCGGCCGCGAGCACCCCGGTGCGAGCGTGCGTGTCTGAGGGCGACACGCGGTCCGGAGCTACGATTTCGCGCACGCTCGCGGCTCGCGAGGCTGGCGCCGGGTCGGCGAGCCGCGGCTCGCGCAATCGGCAGGCGATCGCT
>JBIQHU010000020.1:32022-64065 GCA_044508395.1 Mycobacterium sp.
TGATTTGCATGTCGAATACGTGAACTGCGTATGCATACGTGTGATACTCATGGCAATGAGCCATCAGTATGCGTAGGAGATTTATCCGATGACTGCTCCGATGCGTGATCTCACACAACCGACCGGCGCGCACGAACCGGAGGTTGAGTTCGCCATCATCGGTGCCGGAATCGCAGGTCTCGGCATCGCCTGGATGCTGAAGTCTCAGGGCTTCACCGACTTCGTCGTGCTGGAACGAGGTGACGACATCGGCGGGGTGTGGCGAGATAACCGATACCCCGGTGTCGCCGTCGACATTCCCTCTCACGCTTACCAATTCAGCTACTTCCCGAAGCCGGACTGGTCGCGGATGTACCCGCGAGGATCCGAGGTCAAGGCATACCTCGACGAGTATGTCGACCACTATGGCCTGTGGTCACACATACGACTGAACAGTGGGGTAACCCGCCGAACATGGAACGAGCAACACCACTATTGGGAACTGGCCGTTGGGGGAGAAGTTCTCACCACTCGGTGGGTGATCAGTGCGGTCGGCAACTTCCTAATGCCCCGCTCACCGAACATCGCCGGTCTCGATGGCTTCGATGGAGACCTCCTTTATTCGCAGCGCTGGGACGAGTCCTGCGACCTGCGCGGCAAGCGAGTGGCCGTCGTCGGCACCGGCGCAAGTGCGGTACAGATCGTGCCGGAAATCGCCGAGCAGGTGGCACACCTCGACGTCTATCAGCGCACACCGATCTGGATAGTCCCGAAGCTCGACCCTCCGATGCCGGCGCTGCTGCAACGGACGTTCCGGCGTCATCCGCGCGTCCAACAGTCGCTGGGCGAGGCGCTGCGTGGGCTGATGGAACGCCTTCTGATCGGAGGTGTGCTCAACTACCAGCACAAAGCGACGCGGCGCGCCGTGCACACGATTACGTGGTTGCTACGCGAGGTGTTCTATCGACGGTGCGTCCCCGACCCATCGTTGCGCGGTCGCCTTACCCCCGCCTACGGCTTCGGATGCAAACGACCGTCGCTATCGAGCACGTACTTACGTGCGTTCAATCAACCCCACGTCGATTTGATATGCGATCCCATCGACTGCGTCACCCGCGGTGGCATTCGCACCGCCGACGGCGTGGACCGACCCGTCGATGTGATCGTGCTGGCCACGGGATTTCACATGGCTTACGAACCTGAGCCGTACCGGTCCGAGCCGGTCGTGGGGCGTGCTGGATTCGACATCGCCGAGTGCTTCGCGACCCAACGATCACGCTCCTATGAGGGCGTCTCGATTCCCGGTTTACCCAACTACCTATTCGTCTACGGACCTTATGGCGGCACCGGCGGCACTTATCACGACACGGTTGAGATGGCGGGCCGGCACATTGTGCGCGTAATCCGCGAGGCCCGCCGCCGCGGCGCCACTTGCGTCGAAATCACGGAGCACGCTGCTGACCGATGGACGACGAGAATGCGTGAGCGTGCGTCTCGGACACTGTTCTACAACAACAGTTGCCAAACGGCCAACTCCTACTACTTCGACCGCAACGGAGACCTGACGTTCCTGCGACCGGAAGGCAGTGCCGAGGCCTTCGCCGCTCAGGCGACCTTCGCGCTCGACGACTACCAGTTCGAAACCAAAGTGCCTGCTCGGGCGGTATCACTATGAACGACAACGGAAGTGGTGGGCAACTCGGGCTGAGCGAGTTGAGCCGTCCGTGCCCTGGCCGGGCGATGTGGTTGAAGCGCGCGACGGTACCCGGTTGCGCGTCGTCACCGCGGGAAATGGGTCAACGGCAGTGTTGGTCCACGGGTTCGGGGTGTCCGCCGACGAGTGGAATCTCATCCAACCGTCGCTCGTCGCCAGTGGCTGGAACGTCATTGCGTACGACCAACGGGGCCACGGCCGGTCAACCATCGGATCCGACGGGCTCACTGCCACCGCGTTGTGGCGCGACTTCGCGACCATCCTCACGAGTCAGGACGTGTCCGACGCTGTGATCGTCTGTCATTCGATGGGAAACTTCGTCGGCTTGGGCGCCTTGGGGTTATGGCCCGAATTGCAGCAGCGAGTCCGCGCGGTGGTCTGCGTCGCGCCCGTGACGGGACACGCGACACGGGACGCGCCCGCGGCGAGACTGCAGGTGCCATTGGTTCGTGCGGGCCTGGCGCAGTACATCACATCGATACCGCCTGTCGGCCGTCTGCTTGCACGCGCCAATCTTGGTCCGTACGCCTCAGATTCGATTGTCGAGGCAACGCGCGGAGTGCTTGCATCGATACCCCGCGGCTTGGCGCCGCTTGCACGCGTGTTGGCCAACGAGTCGATCTCGTCGTTGCTTCCTGATGTCGCCGTTCCGGTCACGGTGCTCAACGGAGATGCCGACGAACTGACCCCACGGTGGCACGCCGCGCTGATCGTCGAACGCGCGCAGAACGCTCGACTGGTCGAGATTCCCAATGGCGGTCACATGCTCAATTGGGAGGACCCGCAAGCGATCATCGACGCGGTTATGGAATTCGCGCGGTGACTTCCTCGCGCTGCAGCGGTGCTTTCCCGCTGTCAGCGCCGTACCGGTTGACTGAGGAAGTCTTTTGAGGTGACCGCTGCCGGATCGTCGAGACCGATGCCGATCTTGGCCAACAGCACTTCGCGCAGCGTGACGTTGCGATTGACGTCGATGCCTGCCCGCCGTTGCGCGCGGCCGATTTCGGTGATGAGAAGCCAAACCAGCAGTCCGGTGAGAACGATGGTCACCAGGCCGCCGAGATAGACCAGCGCCGTGGAACCGTTGCCGTTGAGCTCTGGATCGAAGTTGCTATTCAGCGCGGTGAACGTGGGCCATCCGAGCGCGCCGTTGAGGCCGGCGTATATGCCGGGAAGCATTGGGATCACGATCAATTGACCCCAACCGACCAAGCGATGCCGGAGCAGGAAGAACACGAGCCCTGCGGTCAGCTGCAGAGTGGCGTCGATGGTGTACCACCATGCGGGGGCGCCGAAGAACAGGAACGGCTGCTGCCCGTAGTACTTGTAAAGGCCGAGTTGGGCGCCCGTGATCTGCAGGGCCGCGTCGAACAGCCAAGAAAGGCCGTAGGCGTAGAGGAAGAACTTCGCGCCCTTGCCGAGCACGATCGCGCGGTAGATGACGTACGCCTGCAGTCCGAAGAAGAACGAGTATCCGAGGACCACATAGAGCGGAATGTGGCGCTGGAACAGGTTGACGGTGATAGCGACGTTGTCGCTGGCAAACCAGAGCAGGCCGAGATAGTCCAGGTAGGGCTCGAGGAGTCCCATGCACAGGCCGCCGAGCAGGAAGGCGAGGCCGAGTTTTTCACCGCGCAGAGCGAGCCGGACGACCCAAGTCAGGGCGAGTAGCCAGAAGACCGCGCAGATCACGGTGAAGGCCAGGCTCCAGGCGAACGGTGCGGACAGATCCGCGGGCGGAACCGGATACATAGGTGGTGCCTGGCTAAGGATCAACTCGGTCATCGGTCACCTCTTGTCTCTTGTCGGGTTCTGCTCGATGCCTTTGCCTTGCAGCGATATTCGGGCCGCGACGGAAGCAGCGCACACGTGTTGCATATGGAACCGAACTGCCACGATGCTCGCATATATGCGTATATGAGATCAATAGTTGGTACGCATTCTGTCAGGCCGCTGCGATTGTGGCTTACTCGATCCCCACGGTCGCCCTGGCGATTGTCGATCACGTTCCGGTACGAAGGGTTCGGCCTGAGGGGCAACCTTCTCCGGTGACACCTGCAAGCGACGGATGTAATCCACGAGCGGCGGTGCGCACTTCGCAACGAAGTGCGTGCACGCAAGACTGATGCCGATGGAGGCAAGAGCGCAGACGTACTTCGCCCACATCGGCCAGCCCGAATTGAGCGCGGTCGAGATCGGCCAGCCCACTATTCCCGCTGCGGCGCCGAGGACTACGGACGGGATCAGGAGGAGCCACAACTGCTGCGCGCCACGCAGAATGGGTACCAGGAACACCGCTAGCGTGGCGCCGAGCACGATCTGCAGGGCGTCGATAGCCGCCCACCACACCACGAATCCGGCAATCTTCATGGGCGGGTCGCCGAAGAACTCGAGAATGCCAAGCCAGGCAGAGAGGCCGATCGCGATGAAGTCGATCACGGCGACTATGCCGTAGAGGGTCCAGATCTTGCGTGCAGTGAACTCCTTTGAGAACGCTCGGTAGAGCACATAGAGCAACCCCCCGCAGAACCACGCGTAGCCGATGGGAACGAAGATGGGGACGGCCCGCTCGAACGCCACGAATACGGGGGTCACCTGGTGCGGCGGATAGCCGACCAACACGACGTTGTCCAACCAGGGCTCCATCAATCCGGAGATTGCGCCCCCGATCAGGAACAGCAGGAGTGCCGGCCCGCGCCTGCGTTCACGCAACGCCCACCACATGAAGAACGCCAACGTGGTCAGCACCATCAGCACGGTGTAGGCGATGAGCGCGCCCTGCGGCGCCTCGCGGATCGGCATGTCGGGGATGGTGGGGTTCATCGCCTTCCCTCCTGAGGTGGGCTCGATGGTGGCAGCGGCATCACGCCGAGTGCAGTGTGCGTAGATACTAATGCAATTTGGATCGCAAACTTGCGCTCAATGCCGGATGCTGTTTACCAACACGTATCACGATGGTCCTTCCCGTTGGTGCAGCGACGCCGCTCTCCGGGTTCCGCGAGGTCACGCAGCCGCCACGAATGATTGCGGTGTTGTAAGCTTGAAAAAATACGCAAATTCTTGACTCATGGGCCTTAACGTAAATAATATGCGTGTTGAGACCGCTTCCAACCGCACGTCTGGCACACATGCAGCGCTCGGGCAGCTGCTCTGGCTATTTCCCGCCGGTGCGACGCCCGAATGCAGAGAGGCTTGATATGAAGATCGCGGCCGTGTCGACCGGCACGTCGGCAACCTCACCCGAGGAAGGTTCAACGGACTTCGCGCTCGGGCCTGGCTCCGTCACCTGGCGCGTGATGATGGACCCGACGGTGTTCATCATCGGTCTTCTGCGTGAGGCCATGCTGTTGACGCTGCATCCGGCCTTCGCGGCGGCGGCGGTGGACCACGACAGCTTCAACGACGATCCGGTCGGCAGGTTCAAACACGTCGCCTGGTACACGTACGCGGCAACCTACGGCAGCCCCGATGACGCCGAACACGTGAGTGGCATCGTGCGTAGGCGCCACGCCCAGATCGTGGGTGTGGAGCCGTTGACGCAGATCCCGTATCGCGCTGACGCCGAGTACGAACTGGCGTTGACCCAAGCGATGCTGTCGGACTCCTTTCTGGCCACTTATGAACTGGTGCACGGCGAGTTGACGAGCGTCGAACGCGACCAGTTCTGCATGGAACAGAAGGTGCCCGCCGCGCTTCTGGGTACCAACCCCGACCACCTCCCGTCGACCTATGGCGAGCTGATCGACTTCATCGCACACGCCCGAAACCGCTTCGCCACCGGCCTCCAGGCCCGGGAGATCCTGTCTCCCTTCGCTACTGGTGACTATCCGGCGGGAACCGTGATTGGCGATCTGCATCCTGTTCTTCGCAAGCCCGCGATGTTCGCGCTCCGCGCGTTTGCCGACATGGCGCTGCTGACGATGTCGTGGGAGGAGCGGGAGCTGGTGGCGATCAACCGTCGCCCCAAGCTCGGTTCACAACTGGCGACCAAGATGGCGCTTCGAGCGCTGTCCAAATGGTTCACCGGAGACCAGGGTCAGGCGGTGTTCGAGAAATTCCTTGGCGAACACATTGCGCCGATTTACCGTCGCGGCAAGGCCGCAGACACTTCGCCAGGTTCACGTACTCGCCGAGCCAAGTTCGAGGTTCCCGATGCCGCGCTGTGTCTCGTGAAGGTTGACTACCTGTCTAAAAACTGGCCGGGGTCGACGGCGGAGTATGTCCTCGGCAGGGAGGTGGGCGAAGTCAATCCGACACCGCCGCAAGCGATGCCGGCTCTGCGGAGCACGTCGGCTTCGAAGTCGTAATAACGACACACGAGCAGCCGCTCTACGCGAACGCTCGTTGTTCGCGGGCGATTTTCTGACCAGTGAAAGGGAGAGGGCCAACGTGGGCGTTCAACGCGTGCTTGACAACGTAGTTCGTAGGCGCCCGAAGTCCGAGACGTCGGTGGCGATCGTCGGATGCGGCTTCGGAGGCCTCGCAGCGGCGATCGAACTAAAAAGGTCGGGGATCGAGGACATTACGATCTTCGAGCGGGCGTCAGCGATAGGTGGGGTTTGGCGCGACAACACCTATCCAGGGGCCGCGTGCGACGTGCCATCGCCGATCTATTCATTCTCATATGCATTGAAGCCGGACTGGTCGGCGCTGTTCGGCTCACAGTCGGAGATCCAGTACTACCTGGCTGAAGTGGCGGTCGAGTTCGGGATTCAGCCGCTGATTCGCTTCGATTCCGAGGTCGCCACTGCAGATTTCGACGAGGCCGCTGGCAAGTGGACGGTGACGACAACGGCGGGGGAGTCGGTGACGGTCGACATCCTGGTCTTGGCGACTGGCCAGCTCAGCCGGCCGAAGATGCCCAACGTGGCCGGCTTGGAGAAGTTCGGGGGCGATTCCTTCCATTCGGCGCAGTGGAATCACGAGGTGGATCTCACGAACAAGAAGGTCGTCGTCGTGGGCAGCGGCGCGAGTGCAATTCAGGTTGTGCCGGCCATCGCCGACCGCGTCAAAGACCTCACCGTCGTTCAGCGCTCCCCCAACTGGGTGATGTGGAAGAGCAAGCGAGTGCCGGGTCGGCTTCAGACCGCGCTGATGCGTCGCTTCGGTTGGCTGCGCACGCTGCACCACATCACATTGTTTCTGGCCTACGAAGTTCGCTATCCACTGGTAACGCGGGCCGCCGAGCCGGTGCGACGACTCTCGCAGTGGTACCTGATCTTTCGGTTGAAGCGGCACGTGAAAGATCCGGCCGAGGTCGCAGCCGCAATTCCCGACTACCGGCTGCTCTGCAATCGCCTGCTTCTGTCTAATGACTGGTATCCGACCATCGGCCGAGACCATGTCCACCTCATCGGCTCGGCGGTCGAGTCCGTCGATGAGACTGGCGTAATCACCGCTGACGGCCGACATATCGATGCCGACGCCATCGTGTGGTGCACCGGCTTCAAGGCGAGCGAATTCCTCGCTCCCATCAAGATCCGCGGGCGCGGTGGCGTCGATCTGCACGAGCAGTGGGCCGGCGGCCCCGCGGCGTACCTGGGCATGACAGTCCCCAACTTCCCGAACATGTTCATGCTGTTCGGACCCAACACCAACAGCATCACCAACACAATCGTGTTCCTGCTGGAGCGTCAGGCGTCCTATCTCCGCCAAGCGGTTGAGTACATGCAACGCGAGCGGCTGGCATCGCTCGAGGTGAGCACTGCCACGTACCAGACATTCCAAGCCTGGCTGGACGCCAAACTTGACCGCACCGTTTTCACGGACAACTGCCCAGGCTGGTACACCAACGACCAGGGCAAGGTCACGGCGATGTGGCCCGCCTCGCACCTGACTTACGCACGAGCGACCAGGCGGTTCAAACCCGACGAATACGTCGCACAGCTCAGCCCGCCGGTGATCGCACGCACGAACGATTCCGCGCAGAAGGTCACCGAACCCGAGGTAGCCAAGAAATGATGGTGGCCGGCGCTGAGTCTCAGTGGCCGGAAAAGTGCTGGGCACAGCCACTGCACAACCGCGTGGCCCTGATCACCGGCGGCTCGCGCGGGGTGGGAGCAGAGGTGGCTCGCGAGGTGGCAGGCGCAGGTGCCAGCGTGGCGGTGACGTACAAGCGCTCACCAGAAGCCGCGGCGCAGGTGGTCGCTGACATCGAAGCAACTGGCGCACAAGCGATGTCGGTCTATGCCTCCGCCGCCGACGAAGAATCGTGGCAGAGCGCGGTCGGGGAAATATCCAGCCGATTCGGCGACGTCGATCTCTTGGTCAGCAACGCCGGCGTAGCCAGTCGCGGCAACTCCATTGCAGAGACGGATCCGTCGGAGTTCCTCCATCTACTCGGCGTGCACACGCTCGGACCCCTCGCACTCATCCGAACCTTGTTGCCTGGAATGCGTGAGAAGGAGAGATCGGACATCGTGCTGGTCTCGAGTACAGTCGTCGACTCATGCCCGGCGAACACCGCGCCGTATGCGATGGCGAAGGCCGCAATGGAGACGGCGTGCCGAGTGTTGGCCCGCGAGGAGCGCCACAACGGTGTCCGCGTCAACATCATCTCTCCCGGGGTCATCGACACGGACATGGGTGCCAAGCTGATCAAGGCCACGACGCCGGGCGGCACCGTCGAAGCGACAGAAGAGCATTCGCCGTTTGGCCGGATTTGCAAGCCAGGGGACATCGCGAGGCTCGTCGTCTACCTCGCAGGACCCGGCGGTGAGTACATCACCGGTCAGCGGGTGGTCATTGATGGCGGCGGAGTAGCCCCCTCGATCTACTGACGCGACCTACCCGCTCACACGGAGCGGGCAATCAATTCTTTCATGACCTCGTTGGCTCCTGCATAGATCTTCTGAATCCGGGCATCCGCGTACATCTGTGCGATGGGGTATTCCAAGCTGTAGCCGTAGCCGCCAAATAACTGAAGGCATCGGTCGATCACCGCGCATTGTTGTTCGGACAGCCAGTATTTGGCCATTGCGGCAGTCGTGGAGTCGAGTTCGCCACGGATCAGGGCCTCGATGCAGGTATCGATGAAGGTGCGCGATACCCTTGTGATCGTCGCGCACTCCGCCAGTTCGAAGCGGGTGTTCTGCAAATCGATCAGTGTGCCGCCGAAGGCCTTGCGCTGCTTGACGTATTCCGCCGTCAGTGCAACCGCACGTTCCATCGCTGCCACCGCCGAGACGCCGAGGATGACCCTTTCTGCGGCAAGTTGGGTCTTCAACTGTGAAAAGCCGCCGTTGACCGTTCCTAACACCGCGTCAGCGGGCGCCAGGAAGTCTTCGAAGTAGAGTTCCGCTGTGTCCTGGCCTTTTTGGCCGATCTTTTTCAGGGGTGCACCACGGGAGAAACCGGTCGGCGCTGTACCGGCGGCGCGTTCGGTGACATCGACGATGAATAGGGAGATCCCGGCGCCGCGCGCTCCCGGGTCGGTCTTGGCTGCAACGATCACGATATCGGCGTTGAGTCCGTTCGAGATGAAGCACTTGGTACCGGTTATGGCATGGCCCCCATCGACCGGTCGGGCCCGGGCCGCCATGGCCTGCAGATCAGAGCCCGCGCCCGGTTCGGTCATACCGATGGCTCCGATCCACTCACCGCTTGCGAGGCGCGGCAGATAGCGCAGCTTCTGGGCTTCAGAACCGTAGGCAAGGATGTAGTGCGGCACGATGATCGAGTGCACACCCAGGTGGAGTGAGGTGTCGCCGGCCAGCGTCTGCTCCGTCAGCAGGGCGGCCTCATGGGCGAAGGTACCTCCGCCACCGCCGTACTGCTCGGGCACCGACATGCACAGCAGCCCCATCTCGCCCGCCCGCCGATAGAGATCTGGGTCGGGTCGGCCATCCGCGACCGACTGCTCGGCGACTGGAGTGACGTGTCGCGCGAAGAACTCTCTCGCGAGTTCGGCGACGGCGATGACATCGTCGGTCATCCATGGCGGTGTCGAGCGGGGAGTGGTCAGCGCTGATGTCACATCGGGTCCTCTCGCTCTGGCTGGTGTGGTGTCTGGCGGCCGGATGGCAGGTTCGTATCAACCTTCGTGTAATGCCGAG
The DNA here is from genome assembly GCA_044508395.1 of Mycobacterium sp. Classification (GTDB taxonomy): domain Bacteria; phylum Actinomycetota; class Actinomycetes; order Mycobacteriales; family Mycobacteriaceae; genus Mycobacterium. Next base: position 41,770 of record JBIQHU010000020.1, read on the forward strand.
CTCAGCCGCCGTTTGCGAATCTATGCACAGCAGAATCGAAGAATATCTACGCATAATTGACTTGGCATCGCCTTGGACCCTATTGTTATCCACATCACTTCTCGTGCGAGGAAGGTCGACATGGTCACTGCCATTCCCAACGACATCCGCTTGATGGGGCCTCTGAAGCCGATGCGTTTCGAGGCGTATGTCGAGGATTGCGTGGTGACGGAAGGGGAGATTCCGGCCGGGCTCAACGGTGGCTTCTACCGGGTGGGACCAACGTGGAAGCGACCAACCAAGCAAGGTTTCAATGGGCAGGCAGCCACGGATGCCATGGTCCAGGGGCTGGTTCTCTCCGAAGGCAGGGCGCACTTCACCAACAGGTGGATCGAGACGCCGAAGTATCTCCTGGAGCAGAAACACAACGAGTCTCTGTTCGAGTGGACGGACGGTGTCTTCACCGATTGGCGGGGCTATGGGCTGGGCGCGTCGATTCCCAACGAGTACACCGCGGGTGTGCCGTCCGGGAGTCCGATCGTCAACATCTTCCCGTTCGCCGGCGAGTTGCTCGCCAGCGGTGAACAAGGAATTCCACCCGTCGCGGTCGACCCCATGACATTGAAAACCCGCGGGATTGTGCCGTGGTCGCACCGGTTGTCTCCCGGGATGACCCCGCCAACATGCTTTGGGGACAACACTTTCACAGCACATCCGAAGTGGGACGCTGAGAGCGGCGTCCTCTATGGGTGGGCGTACCGCGACTATGAGCCGTATGTGACGCTGCACTGGATACACCCCGACGGCCGCATTCAGACCCGCGATATCGACGACGCCCCATACGCGCAGAACGCCCACGATATGTGGCTGACCGAGAAGTACGTCGTCCTACCGTTCCAGCCGTTCATCGTCGATCAATCGCGTATCGAGCGCGGCCTTTCCGTCTTCGGCTGGGATCCCTCCCTGCCGACCAAGCTGGCCCTCATCCCTCGAGACGACATCAACGGACCCATCAAGTGGGTCACAGCGGATTTCGACAGTCAATACATCATGCATACGATGTCGGCCAACCACATTGGGGACAAACTGATTCTCGACGGACCGATATACGACCGTCCGCCATTCCCGTTCGAGGACCAAGTCGAGTTCGGTGTCGATTTCGTGCCGTTCGGTGCGGCAGTCACGGGCAGATGGACGATCGACCTCGAAACCGGGGCGGTGCAAAGCGAACGCCTCGACGATCGTGCGGTCGAGTTCCCGAAGGTCGACGAGCGCTTCTACGGGAAGAACTACGAATGGGGTTTCATGGCCTGCGGCGACAGTCTCTGGTCGCTTAACGCGGTCGTGAGGCGAAACGTCCACACCGGTGCCGAGGAGGTTCACCAAGTCGACGGTCATGGACAATCCGTGGCGCTGATGGAACCGACGTTCGCGCCTCGCTCGGCATCGGCGGCCGAGGGTGATGGATACCTGATCGTTCCGATCTCACACTTCATGGAAAACACCTCGGAGTTTCAGATTTTCGATACCGACGACTTCACGGCCGGGCCCATCGCACGGATCGAGCTGCCGTTCCAGATCGGCTGGACGCCACATGGCCACTACATGAGCTTCGAACGCTGACAGTGGGCTGTTGCGTCGAATAACGACGGCCACCGTAAACGATTCGGAAACGCGCACCAGGACGGAGTATCGGAGTCGATGATGAGCGACCTCGACCAGAAGCACTACGACGTGATCGTGGTGGGTGGGGGACACAACGGTCTGGTCGCCGGGTGCTATTTGGCCAAGGCAGGACTCCGTGTCATCGTGCTGGAGCAGCGCGACTGGCTGGGCGGCATGGCGGCATCGCGGGCGTTCGTTCCTGATGCGCCGGAACACATTCTCAGTCCAGGAGCCTGGGAGAACGTCTATTTTCGGGCGGCAGGCATCGGTCGCGAACTCGGACTCGAGCAGTTCGGGCATCGGGACCTGGACGCTCACGGATGGGCCTGGCTTGGTGACAACGGCGAATCCATCGTGCTTCAAGCGGATCTGGACAAGACGGTCGACGACATCAGGCGATTCTCCAGGCGGGACGCTGAGACATATGCAGAGCTCACTGAGGCCGCCATCAAGATTCTGAAAATCCAGGATGCATACGGGCTCTCACTTCCCAAGCGGCCGAGCTTGGACACCATTGCCGCAGCGTTGCGGGCCGTCGCCGGAGGACGTCGAGTTCGGTCACTACTCGCTTCCGCTCTGACCGCCACTGCTGCGGACGGAATCGAGTCGCTGTTTGAATCGGAGGCTGTTCGCGGGATTTTCGCGGGCACCGGAGCCATCCTTGCCCCGCTCTCAGTTGACGGCAGCGCCATCGCGCTCTTGGCGCCTTCGATGATCCACCACAAAGGGGCGGCTCGGCCCGTCGGCGGGATGGGCGGGCTGGTGGCCGCCCTGGAGCGATGCCTGGCGGCGCACGGCGGCACAGTTCGGCTATCCAGCGAGGTCGCGACGGTGCGGATGCACGGGCGTGGCGGCGTCGTCGAGCTGGTCGACGGCAGCGAACTTCATGCTGCCCGCGCCGTCATCGCAGCATGCCCCGTGCAACGCGTTCCCGAGCTCGTGGGTGATGCACTACCTCCGGAAATCGCTGCGCGGCTTCGGAAGGCTCCGGCCAATGCGACCGGTCTTGGCACGTTCACCATCAACGCTGCCCTCTCGGGCCGAATTGAACCGTCGAACCATCAGCCGAACCGGCGCGACGGCGTGGATCTACGAAAGCCCGCCATCTATATGGGAACCCTCGAAGAAGTTGTCGCCGCAGGCGAACAGTCCGCGCGCGGCGAATTGCCTGATCGGACCACTTTCTGTCTCGGCATACTCTCTGCCGTCGATCCGAGTCAGGCGCCCGAGGGTCAAGACGTCGTTCAGCTGTACAGCCCAGCCCCTGTGGAACCGGTTGGTGGATGGGACAAGTGGCGCGGCGAGGCAGAGCGCCGACTAGAGGAGAAGGTGGTCGAAGCCGCACCGGATTTCAAGCGTCTGCAGATTGGCACTTTCGTCGAGACGGCCCAAGACCTCGCTGTTCGAACAGGCGCGGAGAACGGCTGCATCTATCACATTGACAACCTGCCGACTCGAATTGGACCGATTCGTCCCGCCGCGGGCGTCGGTGGCTACCGCACTGCCATTGATGGGCTGTATCTCGGGTCTGCGAGCTGCCATCCGGGAGGAGGCGTATCGGGACTGCCCGGAAAGCACTGCGCTGCCGTGGTTCTCGCCGATATGGGTGTTGGCCGACAAAGCGTCTTCAGTCGTATCCCGAAATTGAGACGGCCCCGCTAGTCAGACAATCCAGGTCCATGCGTATGTGTGCTTGAGCGTGTCGACTCCGTCGAAGACCTCGATGCTGCGTACCCCGGTGGTTACCGCGATCTCGTCGAGAATGCCGGCAATGAGTGCACTTCGGTCGGGGGCGATCAATACGGCGATGAGGTCGAAATCGTCAAGGACCCGGGTGATTTGGGCGACATCATCACGCTTGGCGAGCGCAGTGGCAACGTCGGACACCTTGCCCGGCGCCGCCTTCACGCCGACGAATGCGTGTGCGCTGATACCCGCTGCGACGATGTCGGAAACCGCCTGAATGCGAAAAACCCTGTCAGCAAGCATTCTCTTGATGCGCACACGGACGGTGCCTTCGGAGACGCCGAGGTCCGTTGCGATCTGACGGTTGCTTCGTCGCGCATTCAATTGAAGTTTTTCGATGATCGCGAGGTCCATCTGATCGACGGTGTCGCTCGGTTGAGCTTCCGGCATGGTGCCGGGGTCGACGTTGAGCAGCGACCACTTTGAGTCGTATTTCAAGACGTCGAGCGCTATGCAGCCGTGTACGGCGCTGACGCCCTTGATCTTTGCAAGCGTCGTGCTGAATAGGTCGGCGAGGTGAAGTTTGTCCCGCCCCAGCATCGGCACGATGATGTCGTAGCGTCCGGTGCAGATCGTGACGCCGATGGCTTCGGACAGCTCGGCGACCTCGGCGGCGACGGCGTATACCGGTCGGCCAGACACGTTCATCATGGCGAACGCGAATTCCCGGTGACCAAACAGCCGAATGTCGGTGATAGCGACCACTCGCAGCGCACCGGCGTCTTCGAGCCGCCGCAACCGGGCCGCTACGGTCACCTCGTTGACGTTCAATTCGGTTGCGAGGGAACGGTTGCCCTTGCGTCCGTCCAGGCGGAGCTGATCGATAAGTGCTCGGTCCAGGTGGTCTAATTCGGGACCGGAGTTCGCCGCAGAACTCACTGCCTCAAGGCGCTTGCGCGCAGGTCCGACTGCTTTAGCCACCATCTTTCCCATCTGCATGACACGTGGGGCAACGGCCCCTGATCCCCGCTACTCTACGCAAAGTTCGCGTGAGAGCTCTGTTGATCGGCATTTAGCGAACTCGCATGTCGCAGAAGTGTTGTTTGGCCTGCTTGGGTGGGTCGGGATGTCGCTACGTCGCCTACCGCCCAGGCTTCGCGAGACGTTTCATATACGGACTGAAGAGAACAATGTCGACGAAGAGCAGAATTTCTATGGTGTGGACTCCGGCGATGGTCTGTACCCGCTCGGCGATCACCGCGACGAGGTCTTCCGGGGCGTTTGCGGTGAGCGCGATACTCAGATCAGAGTCGCCGACACAAATTGCCATGAATGCAATCTCGGGGATTGCGGCGAGTTCATTCCTGATCTCCATGATCCGAGACCTGTCGACCCGAATGCTGATTGTGGCGATGAAGGCGGCGAACCCGAGGGCAACGGGATCAACCATCGCGACGGCCCGAACCAGATTGGCTTGCACCATTCGGTTGATCCGGGCGCGAACCGTTCCCTCGGATGCTCGCTGCGCGTGAGCGATCCTGCGATTGGATTGTCGACCATCTTCGATCAGTGCCTCGAGAATGGCCACGTCCAGGTCGTCCAGCGGAACGCGTGGGGCGGGCAGTCGTAGGATCGGCACGCCGCGACCGACGAACACTCGCCGTCCGTTTGGAGTGATGACAGTGTCGGTGGCGACGTCCAAGCTCATGTGGGCGATTCCGGCTATCGAAGGTAGGTCATCGTCGGTAAGCCGCTTCAGTTCGGCACGGTCCTGGACCAACAGGTAAGCGACGACGTTATGGTCGCCGAGGCTCACCGCTGCAACCAGGCACTGTGCGAGGTTGCTCACGGCTTCTGCGACCTCTCGAGGGGGTCGGTTGTGCGTGCGTATTCGCGCGATAACCAGCCACTCGAAACCTGCCTCCTCCCAATCGATTATGGCGGTGAAATTGATCGCGCCTGATGCGGTGAGATTGCGCAGTCGGGTGCTCACGGCGGACTCGCTGATTCCAATGCTTGCTGCCAGCTCGCGATTCGTCATCTTGACGTCGCGGAGCAGCAAATCGATTAGCGCACGGTCGATTTCGTCGGGATCTGCACTGTTGGCGGCATTCAAATGCACCGAGGACGAGACGGCGGCCGGCGGCGTGTTAGTCGCAGGTGAGCGAAGAATGACACCTTCGGACTGACGATCAACGGCTGCCATCGCAGGGTCATTCGGACAGATACGTAGGTGTTACGCCGCGACCGCGCGATGCGCGAGAGGTCGGCAATCGTCGCAGCAAGACCGTGCCACTCGACGAGCGTTGATATGAGCCAGCAACGTCGGAATCCCGCTTATTGACGCTGCAGCTAATCTTCGCTGTGCGCGGCGACGGTCCAAGTGTGCACGTCGGGAAGGTGTCCCGGCCTCCGCTAGAACCCCGGTCCGGTCGGCTACTGAAGGAAGCGGATTCGCATGCGGCAGCCCTCGCATCACCGCTGACAACGTGCCCCTTTGGGCTGCGGACCGAAAGGTCCGAAATCTGCTTCAGGTGACTCGCCGACGGTTCGGGAATCCGAGCACGTGACACCCCGACTGCCGGGGCGCCATCCGTACTGGCCGGGGCAGATCGCGGCCCAAGGGCCACCCAGCTCAGCTGCGTAGACATTTCGACTTCCCTCGTCAAGACCGCATTGCGTGAGTAGTTCAAGTGGTTCGAAAGCTACCCCGGGCATAGTCATATAGTCCGCAGCAGCTGGGGCATCCTGCTACGCGATCTAAACACTAACAGGGCCGAATCGAAAATTTCCGGGGTTTTGGGACTAGAAGGGGCTGCGATGATGTGGTAGACATCTGACTTGTATCCCGATCAGTGAACTTCCAACAATCGACCGGGCAGGGTGGAGCATTGCGGCAGCACTCAGATGGCGATCGTGACCACTAGCGTCCGTTCCGGTGGACAACTGCGCGGAACAGCGATCGCTGGTCTCAGCAAAGTCGCTGCGCGGATCGTAGCTATTCCAGTGCAAAGCGCGGCGACAACCGGGCGCGGCGTGGTTATGGCGGTTTCGGTCCTGCGATACATCGTGGTCGACACCATCACCTTGCGTCTGCCCTGGGGCGAGACGATCTCCCAGGCGTGGTTCTTGTTGAAGGTGACGGCGACGCCGGCGATCCTCATGGCGATCCCGTTCGGCGCGATGGTGTCGGTTCAAACGTCCGGACTCGTCAATCAGGTTGGCGCCAGCTCGCTGGTCGGCGCAGCGAGCGGCGTTGGCGTGATTCGGCAGGGCGCACCGATCACGGCCGGCCTGCTGATGGGCGGTGCCGCCGCTTCAGCTATTGCTTCCGATCTTGGCGCCCGGCAGATACGCGAAGAGCTCGACGCGATGCGCGTCCTCGGAATCGATCCAGTGCGGAGGCTCGTTGTGCCGCGCTTCATCGCCCTGATTCTCATCTCGCCGATTCTGTGCACCATCATCATCGCCTCTGCCGTCGCGGCGTCTTATGCGCTGGCGCTGACCGTGAGCGGCGTGACATCAGGCAGCTTTTGGATGTCGTTCGGTTCCTTCGCCAAGATGACCGACGTCTGGTTCGCCATGGCCAAGGCCGCTACCTTCGCCGCGATTGTCGCGATCATTTCCTCACTTCGAGGTACCGAGGCCAAGGGCGGTCCGCGCGGTGTCGCCGATGCGGTGAACTCTTCCGTGGCGCTCAACGTCGTGGGCGTAGTGATCGTGAATCTCGCCATCACCCAACTGCAATCGATGTTCTTCCCGATGGCGGTCGCGTGATGACGGCGTCTCGGGTCGCCGCGCCGACGCGGTCTTGGCATCTCGCGAGAACGTTGACCCGTGCCCTTCGTGAGCCATTCCGGACCACGGGTCAATGGGCGATGTTCATCGGGCAGACCCTATGGCTGCTCCCATGGGTGTTTCGGCGGTACCGCCGACAAACCTTTCAGGTCATGAACAACCTGGCCTGGGGCCGCGGATCCTTGATCGTCGACGGTGGTGTGATCAGCGTCCTGATCATCCTCGGTGTGGCGGTGGGTGCCTCGATCGCGATCGAGGCGTTCTCCACGCTGAACATCATCGGGTTTGGTGCCCTGTCCGGCATTGTCGGCGGTCTTGCAAACGTCCGGGAAATGGCTCCGCTCGTCGCAGGAATTGCGTTCTCGGCTCAAGCGGGCTGCCGGATGAGCGGGGAAATCGGATCCATGCGGATCTCGGAGGAAATCGATGCGACCGAGGCGATGGGACTACGGCCGATACCGTTCGTGGTAGGTACCCGGCTCGTTGGCGCAATGTTGTGCGTCGTGCCGGGGTTCGTCCTGACGTTGATTCTCAGCTTCTTCGTGTCTGACAGGATGATTCGCGTTTTCTTCAGCCAGCCCGGCGGAACGTACGAACACTACTTCGTCCAATTCCTATCACCGACGGACCTCGCGTATTCGCTGTTGAAGGCGGCGGTCTTCTGTGCCGCAGTGACAATCATTCACTGCTATTACGGGTATTTCGCATCGGGCGGTCCGGTTGGCGTGGGCCAGGCTTCCGGGCGTGCGGTGCGCGCAAGTCTCGTTGCGATCATGGTCTTGGATTTCCTGCTGACCGTTGCCCTTTGGGGACTACGCCCTGAATTCGTGTTCAAGGGTTAGGTGATCGACTTGCTGATGCGGAAGACAGCAGATGAGGAGACACGCATCCTCACAGTTGTCGGCGTTGGTGTCGTTCTCACGATTGCCGCCGCGGTCGCGCTCGTCGTCGTCAATCCGTTCGCGAACCGCCAAGAGAATCTGATCTCGATACAGATTGACAGTCCATATGTCGGGCAGGGTGTTGACAGGGGAACCGCTCTGATCATGCACGGCGTCGAAGTGGGGGAGGTCAGGAAGGTTTCGAGCCTGCCCGGCGGCGCTGTGCGCCTCAACGCGGACCTACGTACGAGTGCCGCTGTAGGGCTGACCGACACCTTTACGATCGACTTCCGGCCCGCCAACTACTTTGGTGTCACAGGCATCAATATCGCTAAGGGCCAAGGCGGCCAGCCACTGCGTGACGGTATGCAAATCGAGGCAGTCACGCGCGGCAACTACACGCTACAGACGCTGCTGTCTCGATTGGGCGACATCACCGATGGTGTCGTCACACCCCAGTTGGTCAGCGTCATCGACCGCTCCACGCGCTATGTCGACGGTCTGAATCCCCTGATCGAGACGATGCTGATCGTCACCAAGGCTGTCGACAACGTACAGACGGTGAGTACGGCGCAACTGATGAGGAATGCGGCGGGCCTCAGCGTCGCGTTCCCGGGTTTTGTGGATGCTGCGACGGACACCGGCGACAGGTTCGACCGTGCCGGTTTGGTCGAGTTCGACCATACGGGTGGTGAAGTGACAGAACAGTTCTGGAAGGATCACTATCTACCCACCGTCGAGCTTGCCGCATTCGGACTCTTCGCGGCCGTGGGTCGACTGGAATCATCGCACGTCGACGACCTTCTCCCAGCGGTCGAAATCGTGAAGATCCTCTCCGACACGGTGCCAGGACTTGTCAGACCGCCGGACATCTCCGAGACTCTGGTCGAACTGCGGCGGCGCTTCGAGAACATGTACGGTGGTACGCCCGAGCAGAGGGCGATGCAGGTGCATATCGTGCTCGACAGCCTCCCTGGCGTCGCGGCCCCACTGGGCGTGATGGGAGCCACGCCATGAAGCATATCGGCGACCTTTGGCGGTTCGGGCTCAGCGCAGCTGCCGCCCTGGTGCTCTTCATCGGTTTGGCGAACGTGATGCTTCAACCAGTTTCGGGCGAAACCCGGCACTACACAGCGGCTTTCACGGACGCATCTGGCCTTCACCTCGACGCAGATGTGCGAGTGATGGGCGTGCGCGTTGGCAAGGTGCACTCGATCGAGCTGGTCAGGGAATCCGGGCAAAGCTTGGCAATCGTTGGCTTCACGCTCGATAAGCGATTCGCAGTCACGCCGGAGACCAGATTGGCCGTCAAATACCAGGCGCTGACGGGTCTGCGTTACGTCGACGTGGTCGACCCGTCGGAATCGGATCCGACGGCGCAGGTCGTGACGCACGTGCCGACGGCAATGACGCAACCGTCGCTGGACATCACAACCTTGTTCAATGGCCTGCAACCGGTTCTGGCCACCTTGAGTCCCGACGAGATCAATACCTTCACCTCGAACGCGGCCGCCTACCTCGCCGGTGATGGAAGCGGATTGGGTCCCATGCTCGACAGCATCCGCACTCTGACTCAGTTCGTGTCGGATCGTCAGCAGGTCGTGGCCACCCTGATGCACAATCTCGACGCGGTCGCAGCGGAGATGGGCGGCAATTCGCAGAAGTTGGTCCAGGTCATCGACTGGGTTAATCGGCCGTTGGATCAAGCACTTTCGATTATCGACGAGTTTCGCAAGTCCGACGTGTATGGACCGGGTTTCGCTCTTCCGGTGGCGCGGTTGATGCGTGCGTTCGGTTTGAAACCCGGCGTCGATCTCGATACGGCCATGGACAAGGCGTTCACAAATTTGGACAACGCCATTGAGGCGTTCAAACGGTTTCCTGTCATATGGGAGGGCATCGACACGCCGACCGTTGCTGAAGGGGAGCCCCTGACGTGCTCGCGGGGACCCGCCCAGCTGCCGCCGATGATGGACGTTCTCCTCAACGGTCAGAAGGTGGTCCTGTGCAATTCGTGAAGGCATTGCGAAACCCGACGGTCTACGGGGTTGTAGCACTGGCCGTCGTGACCGCCGTGGCCATCGTGGTGGCGATGCTGTACATCAGTCCCCCCGGAAGACAGACCGTCGCCTTCTACACCACCGACGCGTCGTCGGTGCGCCCCGGAGATTCGGTCCGCATTGCCGGGATCGACGTCGGAAAGGTGAAGTCGCTTTCCAAAGAGCCAACCCGGGTGAAGGTGGACACCAGCGTGGACGCCAGCGCCTTCGTGGGGGATCAATCACAGATCGATGTCCGCATGCTCACCGTCGTCGGCGGCTACTACGTGAACGTCACGTCCCTGGGCGACAGCCCGCTCGGCGGCCGTGTGATCCCTGTCGAACGGGTCACCATGCCGTACAACCTCGTGCAAACGCTGACTGACGCTACCAAGATCACCGATCAGGTGGCACCGAAGCCGATCCGCGAGTCGATCGACGAGATCGAGCGCGGGCTCGCCGGTACCAACACCGAAACCGTGTCGGCCGTCATCCAAGCGGGCAACAGCCTCGTCGAGACGTTGGACAGACAGCGCGGACAGATCTCGGCAATTCTCAACCTGTCTGACGAGTACATCGAGAGTCTCGCCAATTACAAGGATGGGCTCAAGGTCCTGATCTCGAAAGTCGCCGTCCTCGAGCAGACGCTCGTCATCTACGGCGAAGGATTCGCCGGAGCGCTGCAGGCCCTGGGCGAGGTGGGCGACTCGCTGCTACCCCTTGGGCCGTTCTACGACAAGCATCGCCAGAGATTCATCGAGAAGATGCGCAATTGGCAGCAGACATTCCGTTCTTGGGCGGATCGCAGCGGGCTCGTCGTCCGCAGCCTGCGGAAGGTGAGGAACAAGCTCGACCGCGTGCTCGATGCCCAGAATGCGCGTCCCGAGCTGCTGGCAACGGACCTGTGTTTTCCCATGCCGGGGAGTCCGTGCTGATGCCGACGTCACGCAAGTGCAACTGGTCTCGGTCCGCCGTAGCCGCGTGGATCGCGGTGACGATTGCAGGCGCTGGAGTTGGTTGTGCCGCACCGGCGGGGCAGAAGCAGGCGGTTGACTACTGCGCGCTCATGTCCGACAGCATCGGGCTATACGTCGGCAACCCGGTGACCCAGATGGGTTACCGCATCGGCGAGGTGACCAGAATCGCCGACAGAACCACCGACGTACAGGTCGATTTCTCGGTCGCCGCCGACAACCCGTTGCCGGCGGACGTCAAGGCGATAACACGGTCGACCTCGATCCTCGCCGATCGGGCTCTCGAACTGGTCGGAAACTACGAATCCGGGCCGACATTGACTCCTGGACAGTGTATTCCGCTGAACCACAGCGTCACTCCCAAGTCGCTGTCCGAGGTGATCGGGTCGGCCACCGAATTCGTCAACTCGATCTCGCCGGAAGACTCGAGCAACGTCGCGGGCACGATAGATGGGCTGGCGCGATCGCTGCACGACAATGGCGCAGGCGTGAACCGGCTGCTGTCAACTTCTTCTGTGTTGCTCGACAGTCCGGACGAAGCGATCAGTGACATGGCCTCCGTCGTGGCCAACTTGTCGGACCTGACGACCACCTTGGTCGACCTCAGGGGTCCGATGAAGCAGATCCTGCTCGATGCCGTAGAGACGACCCCCGACGTCAACTCGGCGTTTGACGGTGGGGCACGTTTCACCGACGTCTTCCCGGAACTCGTCACGCTGGTCGCGGACCTCGAGAAGAACATGGGCGACGAAACCCAACTGACCCTCGATTCGGTGTCCATGGCGTTGCGGAAAATTACTCCGCATTCGAACGCGTTGGCCGACTTGTTCAATCCCGTGCCGTGGTGGATCAACACCGCCGCCAACCATTTCAACAAGCAGCAGTTCACTATCGCGTGGCGTCCGCCGATGTACAGGATCCCGACGCACGACGGGCTGGCCCAGTGCGGATTCATGAACACCGTGATGCCCGGCAGCTGCGCGGACGTGGCCGGTCAGCCCTACGCTGTCGACGTCGCGCTGTTGCAGTACGTGCTCATGCAGGCGCACCGATGACCCGCCGGATCGCGGCTGCACTGCTCGCATGTGCCGCGCTGCTCTCGTCATGCTCGTCGATCACGGTCAACTCGTTACCCCAGCCCGGCAATGCATATCGCAACGGGTACGACATCGTGCTTGAGTTCGCCAACGTTCTCAACCTTCCCGATCGCGCAAAGGTGGTTCTTGACGGCACCGACATCGGCGTGGTCACCGGTATCAACATCGCTGACGGCCACGCAAACGTGAGCTCTCGCATCGCCTCCGGTGTCGAGGTGCCGTCAAACGTTCATGCCACGCTGCAACAAGCCACAGTGCTCGGTGACATCTACGTCGCGTTGGAACCGGACGCGAATGTCTCCGCACCACCGCTGACACCGGGTGGCCGAATCCCGCTCGTCCAAACGACATCGCCGCCGCAGCTCGAAGACACCATCGCCAACCTTGCGAACTTCGTTGCGAGCGGTTCGATCCAGCGGGCCCAGAACTCGGTGATTCGAATCAACAACTTGAATCCACCCGAGGCCGAGATCCGGGAATTGGCAGGACGAGTCGCCGTCGACCTGTCGGATCTGTCGAACAACCTCGACGTCGTGGACAAGTGGCTCGAAGGGGTCGCCGGCACGGGCGATGTCATGTACGCGAAGCTGCCAAAATTCCAGCACTGGTTCTCACCCGCAGGCATGCTGGGGTTCGACCGCGGCACGGAAGTCGCGTCCTACGTCGGAATTCTGCTCCCGTCCATCGGCAGCATCTACAGCGGCGGCTACTGGCTGGTGCCGCTGCTGGAATCGTTGGGGACGACCATGGAGGCTATTCAGCACAGCAAGTGGGCCGTCGAGGATGAGATCCCGAGGTGGCGCAAGCTTTGGACCGACCTGTTCCTCCCGGTCGACAAGTATCCCGCGATCAACATCACCTCGATCGTTGGACCTGACGGCCGCGAAATGTCGGGCAACGTCGAGGACGTGCTCCGAATGCTGGGGGCGATGCCGTGAGACTGGTGCGAGTGTTGCTGTCGTTTGGCATCTTTGCGGCGATCATCATGTTCGGGATCGGCTATATCGCCGCCCTGGGAATCCGGATCGGCCCTCCCTCCGACCGTATCGACCTCTCCATGGACGTGCCCGATATCAACGGCCTGGTCGTCGACTCGAGAGTTCTTCTGCGCGGCGTCCCGGTAGGCAAAGTCACCCGCATCGATGCCAACGTTGATCAAGCCACCGTCGACTTCTACGTCGGCGGTGACCATAAAGTTCCCGTGGACACCTTTGTTCGACTGGAAAATCTGTCGGCGCTCGGGGAAACCTATATTGCGCTGTTTCCGCAGAACTCGGCCGGCCCGATGCTGCAAAACGGACAACAGATAGCGACCGGAGTCATCCAGCAGCCTCCGTCGATCTCGGAGTTGGCGACCAGCGTCGTGCGCGTGTTGCAACAGATGGACCCGGGTCAACTCAAGCAAATCGTCGGTGAAGCAGATACCGCGCTTCCGGATCCAGACATCGTCTTGACCAACTTGCGCCGCACGAGCGTTCTGCTGCGAAACGCCACATCGGATATGAACGGCCGTGGGCAGCTCACTCTCGCGAACATGCAGACACTTCTGGAGAACGCCGACTGGCTCGGCCCCACCTTGGCCAGTCTGGTGCCGGATCTGCGTCTACTCGGCCCCCGGCTACACCACATGTATGACGTAGCGATGGACCTGGTGCGGGACAACAACCCTCACAATCTGCAGTTGCTCCAAACCTTCTTGGGACGCATCCAGACGTTCCTGGATGATCGCGCCCCCGACCTCAAGGTCATCACCGAGGCGCTGTTGCCGAAGATGAGCGGCATCTCGGGATCGCTGATGAACTTCGACTCAGGTCGAATCTTGTCGAGCATGCTGGCCGCAGTACCAGAGGATGGTGCGATCACGCTGCACGTCACCATCCCGCCGCCCTGATCCCACTTCCGAAAGAGCCGACGATGACAGATGAGGAACCCGAAATGTCAACTACAGAAACTGCAAGCACCGATCTCGACGAAAGTGCCAGCAGCGCCCCGAAGGGGAAAGCCGAAGAAGCCGAGGATGTTCCGACGGTGGAAAGGCGACGCGCGACTGCGACGGTGGCGGTGCGATCGCTGGTCGGCGGGGCCGTCATCGCGCTCCTGGCCATCGCCTTCGGCGTCCTGACATGGCTGTACATGAGTGCTGAGCAGGAACTCGCAGCACAAGCACAGCAGGCGGAAAACTTCAAGCACGCTGAGAATGCGGCGCTGGAGTATGCGGTGAACGCCGCCGAGATGAACTACCAGGACCTGGGCGCATGGAAGGCCAAACTGGTCGATGGGACTTCGCCGGAGCTGAAGGACAAGCTCTCCAAAGCAGCCGACTCCATGGAGCAGCTTCTGGTGCCACTCAAGTGGGACTCCACCGCTAAGCCGTTGGTGGCAAAGGTGCGATCGGATTCCGGCGGAGTCTACGTCGTCGATGCGTTCGTCAGTGTCCTTACGAAGACGTCTCAAGCACCCGAGGGGCTGCAGTCGACAGCGACCTACAGCATCACGATGGACAGCAACCAGAACTGGCAGATCACCGATGTTGGCGGCATTGACGCCGTGGTCCCTTCCGGTTAGGCGCGTCGTGGTGGCCGATCTTCGCGGGAAGGAGCGAAACATGTTGCGTGGCAGCGGTGTGCGCCGGGCGGGCGTGGTAGCGGCAATCATTGCGGTCACTGCGTCCGTGATAGCGCTGTTGGCCGGCCCGGCACTCGCTGACCCGAGTGATTGGGCGCCGGAGCCTCCCCCCGGACCCGGGGAGACGTTCGTCCCATTCGCCGATCCGATCAGAAACGATGACTCTCCGGCCCCGCTGCTTCCGGTGTTCACCCCCACCCCGTCGAATTGGGCGCCGAAGTACCCGTATCCATTTGAAGAATGGCGGGATCAGGTCACTCCCGCGGATATCACTGCCGAGGCAGAGTTGTGCCAGTGGTACAACGCGCAATTCGAGGAGGTACGCGCGCAGACCGAGCGCCTCAACATGCACCTCATCACCGCCAACGGTGACTGGGCCGCCCCAAGCATTCCCGAGCAGGCGAACGCCGTGGCAGCCAACCTTGATCGTTCGTTGGACTTCATTACTCCCCGTGTCCAAACGTTCACCATTGGGCAGGACTACCTGGGCGGATTGTTCTTTCCCCTCTACGGCAGCGAGAGCTTCTACCGTCTGTGGCAACAAATGTCGAACGTCCGGGACGGAGTCAAGGCTCGTATGCCTGCCTGGCACAGCGGTCCATCGTTTCAACAGATGATGCGCTTCGGGAGCAAGATCGAGCGCCAACACGTGTGTGACTGATCGGGGGTTGTGTGAAATCTATTCGGAGTCCGAGATTTATCGTCGGGTTATCGCCGATCCTGACGGTAACAGTCGTGTTGGCGCCCCCCGCAACAGCTGATCCGGCACCGAGCCTTCGAGAGGCTGTCGAACAAGTTCGCGGATCTGCGTCATGTGGTCAACTCGAATATGACCCCGGCGTCGAGCAGGCCGCAGAAATCGTCAATCAATCGACTGATGTCTATCTGAACCAGACCGCGAGACACGTACCCGTGGCCGATCCCCTGCCGATCGTCCATGACCTCGGTGTAGCCGGCGGGAAGGCGATTTCACTGTACGGCGCGGCTCCCAACACTGGTGATTCAATCAAAAGCGTTCTCCTGCAGGGATACCAGGCCATCCCCGACTGCGCGTACACGAAGTTCGGCGCGAGCATGCTGTGGAACGAGAACACCGGGAGGAACCTTGCGACCGTGGTGCTGGTCGGACCATGATCCTGATCTGCCGACGTGTCATCAGCTTCGCCGCTGCAGCGTTCATCGCGGCACTCGGTTCGATGCCCACCGCGCCATGCGCCCAAGCGACCGACGATGTCGTGACTTACGAAGTCGTCTCAAACTTCGTCGACCGCGCGAACATCGTCTATATGGACCCGCAACAACGGGCATTCATCTGGCAGGCCGCACTGCCGTGGCGGATGGATACGACGGTGCTCGGAGGCATAGACCGCGCCGAAATTCGCGCGGATTGGCGGCCGAACGAACGCCCGAACAAGTGGGTCACGGTTCGTATCCTTCACGACGGCAAAGTGCTCTGTCAGAGCACCCTCGACCTCGGAAACGCGACGTGCTACGGCAACACGCCACACATCTTCTAGCGCGACAGGTGCTGATGAAACCGTATTGCGCGCCCCGCCTCGGGAAGGATGAACAGATGTCCGATCAGAGCGAAAGCCGTTGTCAAGAAACAGTTCCGGTCGTCTCTGTTGCAGCCATACCTCGAGGGCGCCGGTGGTCGTTCGTCATGGCGGCCGCGCTAACCGTGTCGTTGTTAGGCACTGGACCGGCGGCCCACGCGGATCCTACAGCGCCTCCGGTCCCGCCCGGAGAGCCCTTCGCCGCGGAGCAGCCGGCGCAGCCATCGCCGCCACCTCCACCGCCAGAAGAGCCCAGCCCGTGGCCGGATATTCGGTACTACCAGCAGCTGGATGCAAACACCTTCGCTCTTCCCGGCGGCGTGTGGTTCGTCGCACCGACTGGACAGAACTGCGGTATCTGGGGCCGCGGCAACTTTGGATGCACCGGGTACATACCCGGAGCGCCCGCCGGGGTTAGCCATATCGGATGGATCAACGGGGATCGTGCCGTGCACTACGACTGGTCGATGGCGGTCAGATTCCCCGCCACGCGGGCGGAAAAGCCACTGTCGCAGCGCAGCTTCATCCAGCACGAAGGCACGAAATGCGCCGTCACGCCGGACAACCGCACATTCTGCGAGCGCGGTCCGATGAAGTTTCTGATCGAGCCCACCAAGACCTGGCTGTCGGCACCGTGGACGGATCAAAGCTGGAGATGGCTAGGACCGACCGACACCAGGCCTGTTCAATCACCGCCCGGATGACATGACGTCACCGTGCCCCGCGACCGGTCAGGATCTCTTTAATATCAGTAGCGGCCAGGCGACCCTATGTCTCGGAATCGAGGCGCTTGAGATAGGGGCTGAATCGGACGACGTCGACCATGAATAGGGTGTCGGTGGCGTGCACGCCTTCGATCGTTTGAATCCGCGTCGATACGAGCTCAGTCAGTTGCTGGGGGTCCGTTGCGGTGACTGCGACGCTGAGATCGGAGCTGCCGACGCATACCGCGATGAACACCAAGTCCGGCACTTTGCTGAGTTGTTCGTGGATTTCGTTGATCTTGGCGCGATCCGCCCTGATGGACACGAACGCAATGACACCCGCCAATCCCATCGCGACCGGTTCAACCATGGCGACGACACGCACCAAACCGGCTTGGGTGAGCCGCGACATCCGCGCGCGGATCGTTCCTTCTGAGACGTTGAGTGCTCGCGCCGTCTTGCGACTGGACTGGCGCCCGTCGATGATCAGCGCTTGCAGGATCGCCACGTCCAGATCGTCCAGCTCGACCTTGGGCGCTGGTAGCCGGATGGGCGGCGCTCCTCGCGCCAGGAAAAGCTTGCGGCCGTTGGGTGTAACCGATGTGTCGGTCGCGAGATCGACGCGCATCGCGGAAATGCCTTTGATTGCGGGCAGCGCGTAGTTGGTCAGTTGACGCAATTCGGCGCGGTCCTCGACAAGGAAGAACGCCACGACGTCGTGGGTGCCGAGGGTAACGGCGACGGCTTCGCATTGGTCCAGCACCGCCACTTCGTCGGCGACTTCGCGTGGTGACCGAGAGTGCGTCTTCAGTCGGATCATCACGAACCACTCGAAACCTGCGGCCTCCCAATCGATCACAGCCGTGAAGATGAGCGCGCCGCTCGCGGTCAACTTGCGAAGTCTGATGCTGACCGCGGATTCGCTGATTCCTGCCTGCGCGGCCAACTCGCGGTTCGTCATCTTGCCGTCGTTCAGTAACGATTCGATCAGGATGCGATCGAGATCATCGAGATTCGCGCGGGGTAGCGAGGCGATATCGCTCCCGGGCAGGAGAGCTACACCCGCCGAGGCCCCCTGCGTGGCCGGCGGCGACAGACGCATGTCCCTGGCGTCAGTAGAGTCGCCTCGCATCAAATCGCTGCCATCTCACCAGAGACGGCGGCCGGACCGCTGGGATTGTCGGAGCTGTTGTATGCCTCGAAAGAGGCTGATCGAGGCTCGGGCATGGCAATATCTCGGTATCTCCCAGGGTGTCACGTTCGAATTTGCGCAGCTAAACAAGCAATATTATTCGCATTCGGGACCTAATGCGGCGGATCATCGAAAGTGATGTCCGTTATATTCACCTGACTAACAATCGGCCGATTCATCGATCGTGGCATGGGTTGTTGCCCAATATGTCGATTGTGCCCTTCAGGTGCGACACAATGCGTAGGAAATCTAGATTCTTGCTACGCAATGCCTATACCCCAGGCGTCGGTGTGTGGCATGCTGATGGTCACGTTCGGCACGGCGATCATCTGCGGGTCGCCGCCCGCCAGCCCTACGTCCTGGTGAGGCCCGGATCGACGAGGAGTTCGTATGACATGTGAGCGCGCAAGGGTCCTGGTGATGTCTGGGAACCCCTGGACAGGAATGACTATCGCGGTATGACCGAGACAGCGTCGTCGGACATTCCTCCTGCCGTCCGACTGTTCGGCATCTTCTCCGGATTCGGGCTACTGACGTTCATAGGCCTCGGATTCCTGCTTGCCGGTTTCCTACCACCGCCCGGGCCGAATGCCGCCGATGTGACGGCCGCCTACTTCCACGAAAATGTCGATCTCAAGAGGCTCGGCGTCATCCTGATGATCGTCGGCGGCACGTTCTTCATGCCATTCGGCGTCGCCATCGCCGACCGGTTGCGTCGAGTGCACGGGGTCGGACTCGTCGCTGCGGTCACCGAGTTTGGCTCGGCTGTCATCGCCGCAACGTTGATGATGATTTGCGGGTCGATGATGTTGGTAGGACTGCTCCGTCCCGATATGCCTGACTCCACCTATCAATTGCTGAACCATGTGACCTGGATGGCGCTTATCGGGTTGTGGCAACCGGGCGCGGTTCAGGCGGCGTGCACGGCGTGGGCGATCCTCAGCGACAAAGCATCGACTCCTATCTTTCCCCGGTGGGTCGGCTGGTACAGCCTGTGCATGGCGTTCGGGTCGCTCACCGGGTCGCTGATTCCGTTCTTCACCAGCGGGCCCTTCTCATGGACGGGGTTCATCAGCTTCTGGATCGCCGGCGCGATTTTCTTCGCCTGGTACATCATGCTGCTGATTCAGCTGATTCTCGGGCATCGACGGAGCCTCGCGCTCGAACGAGGGGAGGGCGGCGGACAACAGGGCGACCAATCGGTCGGCGCCGCGCTTACCAGCGGACGGAAGGTGACCGCACGATGACCAGTCAATCGCTGGCGACCACCCCGACCACGGCGCCGCCGGCCCGCCGACCCACTGTCGTTCCCGGTGAGGCCGGGGTATGGGTCTTCATCCTCACCGAAATGGCGATATTCACAGCGCTTTTCGGCGTGATCGTATGGAACCGTGCACAAGATCCGGCGATGTTCGCCGAAGGGCAGTCGGTACTGAATCAGCCATTGGGCTTGATCAACACAGTCGTGTTGATCATCGGATCGGTATTGGTCGTACTGGCCATCGATGCATCACAACGTGATCGGTATCGGGAAGTGTCGCAGCGCCTGATCGCCGCCATGGCCTGCGGACTGGTCTTCCTCATCATCAAGGCGGCGGAATACGGCATGGCGATGGACCACGGGATGTGGATCCATACCAACACCTTCTGGATGCTGTTCTTCGTAGTGACGGGTGCGCATTTGGTTCACGTGCTCGTCGGAACCCTGGTTCTGGGGTTGATCCGGCCACGCACGGCCTCCGGGCTGACGGGGGCGCGTGATCGTGAGTTGTTCGTCTCAGCGACGTGTTACTGGCACATGGTCGACCTGTTGTGGCTGGTCCTCTTTCCGCTCTTCTACCTGGTGAACTGAGATGGCGCTGATCGAAACACGTTCGGGAGCAATGAAAACGACGGCCATAGCCGTCGGGGTGGTGCTGGCGGTGCTCACTGCGGGTTCCTACCTGCTCGGCATCGACCATCTGCTCGGCTTCAGCAGGCTCGCGATGGCCGTCATATTGGTCGTCGCCTTCGTCAAGGTTTTCTTGGTGACGCAATACTTCATGGACATCCGGCATTCGCCGACCTGGCTGAAGCTGATTGTCCACGGATGGACAATGCTTACCGCCGGCATCGTCATCGGTCTTTACGTCGGCCTCTAGCACCCCGGCCCGCGCACCCCGGCCGCGCACCCCGGCGCGAGCGTGCGTGTCTGAGGGCGACACGCGGCACGGGCCTACGATTTCGCGCACGCTCGCGGGCCGCGAGGGCTAGCGTCGGTTGGGTGAGCAGCCCCTCGCGCCCCGTCACCCTGCTCGACAAGCCGGCTGTGCTCTCCGGGCTTTTCGAAGTATGGAGAGACATCGACGACCTCATCGGTGACCTCAGCGACACCGACTGGCAGACCCCCACGCCACTGCCCGGGTGGAACGTGCATGACGTGGTCTCCCACCTGATCGGCACTGAATCCATGCTGCAGGGCGTCGAGACCCCGGAGGCCGACATCGACTTGTCGACGCTCGAACACGTCCACAACGACATCGGCGTCATGAACGAGCGCTGGGTGCGCAAGCTCCGGACCCTCAGTGCCGCCGAGCTGCTCGACATGTTCCGCGCCACGACCGCCGAGCGGCGACAAGCGTTGTCCGATCTGTCCAATGCCCAATGGAACGATGTGACGTTCACACCGGCCGGACCGGACAGCTACGGACGGTTCATGCGCGTGCGCACCTTCGACTGCTGGATGCATGAGCATGACATCCGTGACGCCGTCGGCGCTCCCGCCAGCACGGGGGAGCTCGTTGGGCCCGCCTCTGATTTCGCGCTGGACGAGATGGCGGCCAGCATGGGCTTCGTCGTCGGCAAGCTGGGCGGCGCCCCCGACGGATCGCGCGTCTCGTTCGAGCTGACGGGGCCGCTGGGACGGACGATCAACGTGGCGGTCGACGGCCGCGCGAAGGTCGTCGACGACTTCGGTGACGACGACCCCACCTCGACGATTCGGCTCGACGGACTGCTGTTCGCCCGGCTGGCCGGCGGACGAACCCTGCTGGCGCAGCATGCCGACGAGATCACCTACGGCGGCGACGAGGCCGTCGGTAGGCGAATCGTCGAGCACCTCAACTATGTGATCTGAGCACCAGGCATCTCGAGGCGCCATGTCCCCGAGGTCGATGAGCTGCGGAACCCTGCGACAGCTAGGGCTCGACGATCACCTCATCCTGGAGGGCATCTCTATCGCCGCGTTCATCGGCCCAACCAACCGGGTCGGCATCGCGCTGTCGGTGCCGCCGAACTCCGAGTACACCGGCGTCCCGAAGCACTGATCGCCGACGGGCGGGTCACCAGCGTCCGCGGTGGACGACCTCGGCGAACGGGCGCCGGTTGGGTTTGACGATCGGCTTCAGCGGGCGGTCACCCGGATAGCCCACGCCGAGGAGGTACGCGACGTTGTGGTCGTCGGGCACACCGAGGATCGCGCGGGCCTTCTTCTGTTCGCCGACTGACGAGTGGCCGGTGCCGATGCCGAGGTCGGTCGCCGCGATCATCATCGCCAGCGTCGCCTGGCCCAGGTCGTACTGATCGATCAGCTTCGTTCGCTCATCGGGCGGCTCCGGGATGACCAGCGCGATCGCCGCGGGTGCGGCCGCGATGTGGTGCGCGCCCTGCCAGACCGTCGAGAGCTGCTCGAGTTGTTCGTGATCGGTGACGATGATGAAGTCCCAGTGCTGGCGGTTCGAGGCCGACGGCGCTCGCCACCCCGCCTCGGCGATGCGGTCCAGGTCGCTGTCGGGGATGGGGTCCGCCCGATAGGTCCGCACATTTCGCCGGGCCCGGATGGCATCCCAGGCTTCCATGTCGTCTCCGCTCTCGCGCTATGCCCCCGTAGCGACAAACGTGGTCCGCCGGCCGAATATTTCGCACTCCGAGCCAGGCGTCACAGGCCCTGAACTGCAGGAATAGCGTGACGCGGGAACAAAATCTTGGCCTGGTCCGTTGTTGGTCGCGTAGAATGAAATGTCCTGCCGAAGGTCGGCGGGGATGCGAGGGGCTGAACGGTTTCGACTTCGCGGATCGAATCAAGGGAAGCGTGCCGGTGCAGGGAAGAGACCACCGTAAGC
>JBIQHU010000170.1:0-9665 GCA_044508395.1 Mycobacterium sp.
GCCGCAGAATCTGCGCGAACGGCAACACAGTGCCGCCGGTGCCGCTCGACGCTCCCGTGGTGCCGACGCCGTCGGCTTGCGCGACCGCAGGTGCCGCCAGCACCATTGTCGTCGCCAGCATCAGTATCCGTCTCGTCTGCCCCATAGTCCCGAGTAAAGCACCGATCAGCGTCGAGTTGGGCAATTCCAGCGGGGTCGCCGAGCGTCAGTCCCGGCATTCGACGACGTCGTAGACGCCGTCGGCGTAGAGCGCACGGATGTGCTTCTTGTCGAACTTGCCTACGCTGGTCTTCGGCACCTCGTCGATGAACGTCCATCGCTCGGGCAGCCAGAACCGGGCGACCTTGTCGCACAGATGCTTTCGCAGTTCCTGCGCGGTAGCCTCGGCATCCTTCTGGATGACCACGGCGGCGAGCGGCCGCTCCTGCCAGCGCTCGTCGGGCACCGCGACGACCGCCGCCTCCAGCACCGCCGGGTGCTCCATGAGGCACAACTCGAGTTCGACCGACGAGATCCACTCCCCACCGGACTTGATCACGTCCTTGGCGCGATCGGTGAGCGTGATGAACCCCTGCGGGTCGATGCGGCCGACGTCGCCGGTGCGCAGCCAGCCGTTGTCGAACTTGGCGGCATCCGCATTCTGGTAATACGACGCCGTGATCCACGGACCGCGAATCTCTATCTCTCCCACCGCTTTACCGTCGTTCGGGAGAACCCCACCCTCGTCGTCGACGATTCTGATCTCCACCCCGCTCACCACGCGGCCCGCCGAGGCCCGCAACGTCCAGGCATCCTCCCCGGTGACCTCTGGCGGCGGTATCGCGATGGCCGCCAGCGGAGACGTCTCGGTCATGCCCCAGCCCTGACGAATGACGACGCCGTAGTGCTGCTCGTACTCCTTCATCATGCCGAGTGGCACCGCCGAGCCTCCGCACACAACGGTCCTCAGCGACGAGATGTCGCGGCCCGGGTTGGCGTGCAGATACTGCAGCACGTCGTTCCAGATCGTCGGGACCGCCGCTGCGACGGTGGGCCGCTGCTGCTCGATCATGTCGACGATAGGTTCAGCCTGCAGGTACCGGTCGGGTAGCACGAGATCGGCGCCCGCCATCATCGCGGCGTAGGGCTGACCCCAGGCATTGGCGTGGAACATCGGCACGACGGCTAGCACTCGGTCACCGTCGGCGAGGCCCACCGCATTGGCCGAGCAGGCGCTCATCGAATGCAGATAGCTCGATCGGTGGCTGTACACGACACCCTTGGGATTGCCGGTGGTGCCGCTGGTGTAACACATTGCGGCACCGCTCTTCTCGTCGAGATCGGGCCAGTCGTAGACCCGTGGCTGGCCGTCGAGCAGATCGTCGTAACGGATCACCTGCTTACCAGACGCAGCGAGCGCATCGAGATCGCCCGCGCCGACGACCACCACGGTCTGCACCGTCGTCAGGTCTGCGAGTAGCGCGGCGAACACCGGCGCCAGCGACATGTCCACCAATACGACGCGATCTTCGGCCTGATTCGCGATGAACGCGATCTGCTCGCCCGACAGGCGGATGTTCAGGGTGTGCAGCACCGCACCCATGCACGGGGCCGCGAAGTAGGCCTCCAGATGCTCCTGGTTGTTCCACATGAATGTGGCGACACGGTCCCCGTCGGCGACTCCGATGTCACGTAATCCGTTGGCGAGCTGCGCGACCCGGCCGCCGAGTTCGCCGAAGGAGATCTCGCGGTATCCGTCGGCCGTCTTGGTGATCGCCTTGCGGCCCGAGTACCACGTGGTGCCGTGCCGCAGAATGCCCGTGACGGTCAGCGGAATGTCCTGCATCGTGCTGTCCATGTGCACCCCTATACGCGTGAGTGAGCAGGCATTCATGATCGCCGACTCGCGCGGCTGTTCGGCAGGAAACGACCAACCTGGCCGATAGCATCACGTGCCATGGTTCAGCCCGGCTATCCCGCCTATCCCGTCTATCCCGTGGCGCCGCCGAAGCCCCCGGCCTCGGGCGCGGACATCGCCGTCTCGGTCGTCGTTCTGATCCTGACGGCCCTTTTCGGCGCGGTTGCCGGGTTCTTCGGAATCTTCTCGCTGGCGTTCATCGACCATTGCCCACCGGCGACCTGCAGTGTGGAAGGGGCCGTCACCGCGGTGATGATGTCGCTCGGCATCGCCTTGCTCATCGGTGTCGCGGGACTCGTCGCGACCATCGTGCAGCTCGTCCGGCGCAAGCGCGGCTGGCCGATTGCGGTCGGCACCCTGGTGCTGTGTGTGCTGACAGTGTTCCTCGGCGGTGTCGGCTACGTGATTGCAGTGGGGGGATAGCGGGGGGATAGCCGGGGGGACGAAGACCCGCCGGGTGCGGTCATAGGGCAAATCCGCCACTCGGCGCCGGCACTTCACCTACCGTCAGAATCGTGGAAATACACCCTGCACGACAAGCCAAAGCCCCCGGCCTGGTACCGGTCGGGGCACTGCGCTCAGGGGACCCAATCACCGACGTCAACGGTGGCGGTCAGCATTACATAGTTTTGGAGTCCAAGAAGCTCGGCGAAGGCTGCGTCGTTCTCGAGCTGGAGTCCAAGGCCAACGATCAGATCAGGGTGATCGAGGCCTCCTTTCCAGCCGACTACGTGATGAGTCTGACGCCACGCCGACCCATCCTGTGATCGCGGCGCCAGCCGCCATTGAACGTTCTGGGTCCATTCGCTTCGAGGCGGGAGTGCCGCATGCTGCGTGACATTCGTGAACTTGCCGATTCGCCGGAGGAGTACGCCGCCGAGTTACGCAGGCGCTGGGGCGGACTGCTGAGCTATCGCTACATCGGCCGCAGCCATGCATCGATGGACGTCGTCGCAGAGGACAACACCGTCACGCTGCGCCACGACATGCGCAACACCTCCGGCGGAGTGCTGTTCGCCGTCTTCGGGATCGCGGCGCCGGAAAGCGGCCACATGTCGGATCTGGAAGCCGTGCCGAATCCGGTCATCCACTCGTGCCAGATCCTTGACGCCGGACGCGATGTGCGCCGCATCGAGATCATCTCGGAAGAACTCAAGGTCGGCCGTCAGATGGGCTACAGCCGGGCGAAGATCGTCGACGCCGACCGGCCCGAGCGGGTGCTGGCGCTGATCGAAGGCCAGGGCGTGACCATCGGCACCCCGCCCGAGGGGCTCGAGCGGATGGAGCCCAACCCGCTCGACATCGTCGACTCCCCCGACCTGCCGCCGCTGTGGCAGGTGTTCGGCGGCTATCGCCGACCCGACGGCAACTGGGGACTGCCCGAACTCGCGGTGGAAGTCGCCTCACCGGATGCGGCGCTGCACATCGGCCCCCAGTTCGTCATTCTCGAGACCGCGGCCATCGACGCCGCGACCGAGGCCGCAGGCACCGACCGCCTGCAGGGCGTATCGACGCACGTGATGTTCCTCGCGCGAGGCAAGGCCGGGCCGTTCCGGGTCGAGACCGAGCCGATGACCAGCCCGGACGGCTTGGTCGCGGTGCGGGTGCTCATGCGTGACGAAGGGAACGGCGACAGGCTGATCACCTCCGCGTCGTACCAGTTCCGTCTGGTGTAGCGCCAAGTGCGCCTAGGCGCCATGAGACACTTTGGGCATGGTTGTCGCAATTGCCCGTCCCAAGCTCGAAGGCAACATCGCCGTCGGCGATGACCGCCGGATCGGATTTGCCGAGTTCGGTGACCCGCAGGGCCGCGCGATCTTCTGGCTGCACGGAACGCCCGGCGCCAGGCGCCAGATCCCGACGGAAGCACGGGTCTACGCCGAACAGCAGCGCATCCGGCTGATCGGGGTGGACCGACCGGGCATCGGCTCGTCGACCCCACACAGCTATGACACCGTCGCCGCCTTCGCCGACGACCTGCGCACCATGGCCGACACCCTGGGCGTCGACAAGTTCGCTGTCGTCGGGCTGTCCGGCGGTGGGCCGTACACACTGGGCTGCGCGGCGGCGATACCGGACCGCGTCGTGGTGGCCGGTGTCATCGGCGGCGTCGCTCCGACGATGGGTCCCGACGCCATCACCGGGGGCCTGATGGGCAACCTCGGTACGCGGGTCGCTCCGCTGCTGCAGGTGGCCGGGGTCCCGATCGGACTCGTCGCCAGCGCCATCATTCGGCTCATCCGGCCAGTCGCGTCACCGGTCGCCGACCTGTACGGCCGAGTGTCGCCGGAAGCCGACCGCAGGCTGCTCGCGCGTCCGGAGATCAAGGCGATGTTCCTCGACGATCTGCTCCACGGCAGCCGCAAGCAGCTCTCCGCCCCGTTCTCCGACGTCGTCGTCTTCGCCAGGGACTGGGGTTTTCGCCTGAGCGATATCCAGGTGCCCGTGCGCTGGTGGCACGGCGACGCCGACCACATCGTGCCGTACGCACACGGCCAGCATGTGGTGTCGCGGCTCAACGATGCCGAGCTCTATCCGATGCCGGGTGAAAGCCACCTCGCCGGACTCGGCCGGGCCGAGGAGATCCTGCACACGATGACCAAGGTATGGGACGAGCTCAGCTCCTGAACCGAGGCTCATCGTGCCCCGTTTTCCCGATACGGTGGAAGGGCGCGAAAGGAGCGTGTCATGGCGACAGACCTGACGCTCTATCTCGATGACGAACCCGGCGAACTCGCCAGGGTCGGGGACGTGCTCGGCAAGGCGGGAGCCAACATCGCCGGGCTGTGCGCGGTGACATCGGGGGGCGGGCAAGCAGTGGTGCACATCCTCGTCGAAGACGCGACGCCGGCATTCCAGGCGCTGCACGACGCGGGAATCGAGATCGCCTCCGAACAGGAGGTGATGGTGCTGCCCATCGACGACCGACCGGGCGCGCTCGGCGACGTCGCTCATCGCCTGGGCGAAGCGAAGGTCAACCTGACGCTCGCCTACCTGGCGACCAACACCCGCCTGGTTCTGGCCGCGGACGATCTCGCCGCCGCGCGCTCCGCGCTCAGCTGATCAGCGCTTCAGCCAGCCCGCGACGGTGGCCAGGTCCCGGGTGTAGGCCATCAGAAGGTCGTCGTGGTAGAGCGCGCCGCCGCTGATCGCGTCGTCGCCCTGCCAGATCACGTGAATGCGAACCGGGGTCCGCGAGTAGTAGTCGGTCCGGTCGGTCGGCCTGCAGTGCCATCCGGCTGCCACGGCGCGCTCGGACAGCTGGCTGCGCTCGGTGGCTGTAGTCATCACTGGTTTCCTCCTATGTCGCCCGGCAAGGCTAACCGACCGGCGATCTCATGCGCGGACGGCACCCGCCGTCAGTACCCGGCGCAGGAGGTGCATCGCGACAGTCGTGGACCTCTCGCGAACGTCAGACCGGTTACCCGGTAACCGCATGGTGCGCAGGTCGGTGGTGCCGTCGGCCAGCTTCACGCAGAAGCAGACCGTGCCCACGGGTTTCTCCTCGCTGCCGCCGCCCGGCCCGGCAATGCCCGTGATCGCGACGGCCGTGTCGGCGGAGAACCGTCGCAGCGCACCGTCGGCCATCGCGGAAGCCACCGGCTCGGACACCGCACCGTGCGCTTCGATGAGCGCCGGGTCCACCCCGAGCAGTTCGGACTTGGCCTCGTTCGAGTACGACACCACTCCCCCCGCGACGTACTCCGACGATCCGGGTAGGTCGGTCAGGCGGGCTGCCACGAGACCCGCCGTGCAGGATTCCGCGGTCGCGATCCATCGCCCCGACAGCAGGGCCGCCACCTGATCGTCGACGGTGGCACCGTCTTCGGAGAAGATCTCGCCGCCATGGCGCTCGCGCAGCAACGTCATCAGATCGGCGTAGACCTTCGCCACGTCGGGCTCGTAGCGGGTGACCATCTCGATCTCGCCGCGCCGCAGGCACGTGGTGATCTCGAGCCGGTCGAAGCCGTCCACCCGCTCCTCGGCTTCCCGCAGCGTGTCGGCAAGACCCGACTCGGGCAGCCCGAACATGCGGACCATCTCCTGGTGGTAGGTCGTCCGGCCCGCGATCGCCTGCTGCACCGCGGGTGTCTGTAGAGCGGCCGGCCACATCGGCTGCAGTTCGCGCGGAGGTCCCGGCAGCACGACGACCGTCGGCGTTCCAGGCACCACCACACCGGGTGCGGTGCCCACCGGATCGAGGATGTGAGCGCCTTCTGGAATGAGTGCCTGCTTCCGGTTGGCGGCACGCACCGCGGCGAGGTCGACATTGGGGAAACGCGCCATCATCCGCTGCACTATGTGGGCGATCTTGGCCTCGAGAGCGTTGTCCAACACCAACTCTCGGCCGCAGAACCGTGACACGGTCGCCACCGTCATATCGTCAGCGGTCGGGCCGAGGCCGCCACTGGTGACGATGAGGTCCACCCCCTCGGCGGCGAGGAAGCGCAGCTGCGCCTCGATGTCGTCGGGCCGGTCCCCGCAGATGGTGATGTGCGCCAGCTCGACGCCCAGTTCGAGTAGTCGGTCGGCGATCCATGGGCCGTTGCGGTCGGTCACCCGTCCGGTCAGAACTTCGGTTCCGGTCACCACGATGCCCGCGCGTGCGCTCACGCCGTACGAGACTACGCACCTCGGATGTCGGAGGTGAACGTCGGTAATGTCGTTCTCCATGACTGCGCCGAGATCGCTGCGGGAACTCTTCGAACAGCTCGGCCCCGCCGAGGTCGCGTCGACGGATGACACCGTGACCATGGAGATGCCTGTCGACGAGCGAACGGTCAACACCGCGGGCGGTCTGCAGGGCGGCTTGATCGCCACGATGGCCGATGTGACGGCGGGCCATCTCGCGTCCCGGGTCACGCCTTTTGGACACGGGATCGCAACCACCGATCTGTTCATCCGCTATCTGCGGCCGGTCAAGTTCGGGCCGGCCCGCGCGGTCGCGCGAATCCTGCGCACGGGTAAGCGATCCGTCGTCGTCCAGGTCGACATCTACCGTGCCAACGACGACCAGGTCGGTGCGACGGCGACGGTGAATTTCGCGGCCGTCGACTGAGCTCTATTCGGGATTAGCCGAGTGGGAGCTGCTTGTGCGGAACGTCGGTCACCAGGCCGCCGTCCATGATGAACTCGGCGCCGGTCGCGAACGACGACTCGTCGCTGACGAGGAACACCACGAACGGTGCGACCTCCTCGGACTGGCCGGGACGGCGCAGTGGCGCGGACACCATATCGTCGGGAAAATGCTTGGTCATCGGGGTCCGGATGAAGCCGGGGTGGATCGAGTTGACCCGGATATTCTTGGGGCCCAGCTCAATTGCCGCCGACTTGGCCAGCCCACGGACCGCCCACTTCGAGGCGACGTACGGGTGGACCATCGGCGCGCCGCGTAGACCCTCGATGGACGACACGTTGATGATCGACCCCTCACCGGCCGCCTTCATCTGCTCGACGACGGCCTGCATGCCGAGGAACGTGCCGGTCAGGTTGACGTCGATGACCTTCTGCCACTTGGCCATGTCGAACTTGCCGATCTGACCCAACGCGACGATCGCGGCGTTGTTGACGAGCGCCGTCAGCTTGCCGAACGAGTCGACTGCCACCTTGACCGCGGCATCCCACTGCTCGGCATCGGTCACATCGAGGTGGACGTAGCGGGCGGACTCGCCGAGCTCGTCGGCCAGCGCCTTACCCTCCTCGTCGAGGATGTCCCCGATGACCACTTTCGCACCCTCGGCGACCAGCGCCCTGGCGTGAGCGGCTCCCATCCCGCGAGCTCCGCCACTGATCAGTGCGACTTTTCCGTCCACGCGTCCCATGGGGCGACAGGTTACCGCACGGCCCCGGCGAACTAGAACCTGTTCCAATTTCGAGTGGCCTCACGCATACTGCTGGCCATGGCAATTCGGGTCGCGCTCCTCGGCACTGGCAACTGCGGCAGCCTGGCGCTTCGGCAGTTGATCAACGATCCGCGCTTCGACCTCACCGGGGTGTGGGTGTCGACGGAGACGAAGGTTGGCAAGGACGCGGGCGAGCTCGCAGGCCTGGACGTCACCACGGGCGTCGCCGCCACCAACGAACTCGACGCGATCGTCGAGGCCAAGCCCGACTGCGTGGTGTATACGGCGATGGGCGACACGCGTCCGCGCGAGGCATTGGCCGACGTGCGCACGTTCCTTTCGGCAGGCATCAACGTCGTCGGCTCGAGCGTCGGTGCGCTGCAATACCCGTGGGGGCTGCTTCCCGACAAGGCCATCGCCAAGGTCGAAGATGCTGCGCGCGAAGGTGATTCGACAGTCTTCTTCACCGGCGTCGATCCGGGCTTCTGCACCGACCTGCTGCCCTTTGCCTTGGCCGGCACCTGCCAGAGCATCGAGCAGATCCGCACCATGGAGATCGCCGACTACTCCACCTACGACGGCGAGACCGTGATGTTCGACGTGATGGGCTTCGGCAGACCTATTTCGGCTGAACTCGGCGATCTGCCGATTCTGTATCAACCGGGCGTGCTGTCGATCGCGTGGGGCACCGCGATCCGGCAGCTGGCCGCCGGCCTGGGCATCGAGGTCGACGAGATCCGCGACTCCGTCGAGCAGGAGCCCGCGCCGGAGGACCTTCACGTCGCCGTCGGCACCATCAAGAAGGGCACGGTCGCGGCGGTCCGCTTCCTCATCGAGGGCATGGTCGGGGGCAAACCGGTGATCGTCGTCGAGCACGTCACGCGACTGCACGCCGACCTGCGGCCCGACTGGGCGCAGCCCGCGCATCCGGGTGGCTCATACCGAGTCGAGATCACCGGCGAACCGTCGTACTTCTGCGACATCGTCCCGATGAGTCGCAACGGCGGTGCGCCCTATGCGGCGATCCTGGCCGCCGCGGGGCGCATCGTGAACTCGATCCCCGACGTGGTGGCCGCGCCCGCGGGCATCCGGACCACGTTGGATATGCCGCTGGTGACCGGGAAAGGTCTCTACGCAGCGACGTAGGCTGGAGGGCGATGACCGCGCAGCCCGTGGCAGAGGATCCAACCGCGGAGATCGCCGCAAGTGAACCGGGGGCCCACATCGGTGCCTTCTTCGATCTCGACGGCACCCTGGTAGACGGTTTCACCGCCGCCGCGCATGCCACCGACCGCATCCGGCGCAGGCAGGCGGGAATCGGCGAGATCATGGGGGTCTTCGAGGCGTCGATGCGTTACCGGCTGCGCCGCATGCGGTTCGAGCATCTTATGACCAGGGCGGCCGGATATCTGCGGGGCGAAACGCTGACCGACCTCGATGACGTCTGCGAACGAATATTCGTCGACAGCCTGGCTACCCGCGTCTTCCCTGCGATGCGCGAGATCGTCGCGGCGCATCAGGAGCGCGGCCATACGGTAGCGCTCAGCACCTCGGCGGTGACCATCCATGCGAACCCGGTGGCCCGCTTCCTGAAGATCGACCACGTGCTGTGCAACCACTTCGAGGTCGACAGCGCCGGACGCCTGACGGGTCAGATCGCGAAACCCGTGGTCTGGGGACGCAACAAGGCCAACGCAGTCGTGGACTTCTGCGCGGCCAATGGCGTTGGGCTGCAACACAGTTACTTCTACGCCGACGGCGACGAGGACGCGGCCCTGATGGTCAAGGTGGGCAACCCGCGGCCGGTGAATCCACGACCCAAACTCGCCGCGCTGGCGGCCGAACACGGCTGGCCGGTACTTCAAGTCGTCACCTCGGGCAGGCGTCGACGTCCGTCGTTACGCAGGCTCGGCGGGTACGACTGA
>JBIQHU010000171.1:0-9610 GCA_044508395.1 Mycobacterium sp.
CACGCGCACGCTCGATCGCCACATGCATGTCGACGGCCTTGTGCTGCACCGCCTGGAACGTTCCGATCGCCACGCCGAACTGCTGACGCTGCTTCACGTGCTCGAGCACCAGATCGAGGATGCGTTGGCACGCACCAACAGTGGTGACGGCCATCCCGGTGAGCGCCACGTGGCGGGCTCGTTCGGTGTCGACGTGAACGCGGTCGGTGTCCGGGACGTGCGTGCCGGCGAAGGTGACCTCGCCGACGTGCAACACGGGATCGAAGATATTGCTGCGCCGGGTGAGGGCGATGCCGGCGTCGACGACGAACACCCCCGCGGCGGTGACCACTGCGAGCTTCTCGGCGCGGTCGCCGTCGAGGACGTGGCGCGCCGTACCGTTCAGCACCCACCCGTCGGCGTCGCGGTAGGCGCTCACCCCGCTGTACACAGCGGTGCCGGACACCTGCGGATCGAAGCGGTCGCCCGCGAGCGGTGCGAACTGCGTCAGGGTCGCGAGAAACGGGGTCGGATCGGTGGCTCGGCCCAGCTCTTCGGCCACGATCGCCAGTTCGACCGCGTTCTCCGGATCGGCCAGCTCGGTCCAACCCGCGTCGACGTAGGTCTTCCACAACGGGGTCGGGTCCACGCCGTTCTCGGCGATGCCACGCACCAGCGACGCCGGGCAGGCCTTGGTCACCGCGTCCCGCACGGTCTCTTGCCACAGCCGCTGATCGGCGTCGAACTCCAGTAACACGTGTGGCCTCCTGGTGGACCTCGTCACTACCCCGTCGGTAGGCACGAGAATAACATTCTCCTTAGATGCTGTAACCGTTCTCTGGTTCCGGTTACCCCGTTTCACGGCCTGGCCGCCAAGCGACTGACCAGCGCACACTCTGACCTGCGAAGAAGTAAGCGATCCGCTGGAGAACACAATTCTTGCCTTTGAAGAACAAGGCTTTACTATGGCTGTATGTCCGGTGCCGGTACATGTTGCAGCCCCACGCGCATTCCGGCTGTCCGGACGGACATCGGAGGCCTTGCGTGATCACACACCCCGACGGAACGACCACCCCGGTCATCGACGCCAGCGTGCACATCTTCAGCAAATCCAACAAGGATTTGCGCAGCTTCATGCGCGAGCCGTTCAAGAGCCGCGGCTTCCCCGACTACGAGATGGACTGGTACGGCGCGCCCGGCGGTGAGTACCTGTCCAAGGCCGAGGGACCGGACCGGCAGTATCCGGGCTCCGACCCTGAGATCGTCGGCAAGCACATATTCGACGAAGGCGTTGCCGATGTCGCGGTCCTGCACCCGATGACCCGCGGCACCATGCCCGACCGCCATCTCGGCACCGCCATCGCGGCGGCGCACAACGAATTGATGGTCACACGCTGGCTCGAGGACAACCCGTACGCGGACCGCTTCCGGGGCACCATCCGAGTCAACCCCGACGACATCACCGGCGCCCTGCGGGAGATCGCCAAATACAAGGATCACCCGCGCGTCGTACAGGTCGCCGTGCCGCTGCAGTCTCGGGAGTTATACGGAAAGCCGCAGTTCTGGCCGCTGTGGGAGGCCGCGGTAGAGGCCAATCTGCCGGTCGGGGTGCACATCGAGGTCGGTGCCGGTATCTCGTTCGCGCCGACACCGTCGGGGGTGCCCCGCACGTACGAGAACTACGTGAGCTTCATGGCGCTCAACTTCCTGTACCACCTGATGAATCTCATCGCCGAAGGGGTATTCGAGAGGATGCCCGACTTGAAGTTCGTCTGGGCAGACGGGGCTGCCGACATGTTGACACCGTTCATCTGGCGGATGGACTGCTTCGGCCGTCCCCACCTGGAGCAGACACCGTGGGCGCCGAAGATGCCGAGTGACTACCTGCCCGGGCACACCTACTTCGTGCAGGGCGCGATGGACGGTCCCGGTGACACCGACTTCGCCGGTGAGTGGCTCGGCTTCACCGGTAAGGACGACATGGTGATGTACGGCTCGAGCTATCCGCACTGGCAGTTCAACGAGCTGAAGGTGCCCGCCTCGTACTCCGACGAACAGCGCGACAAGCTGTGCTGGCGAAACGCCGCCGCGCTGTACGGCATAGACGTCGGGGCAGGCGTCAGCGCACAGTAAGAGGAAGACTTCCTAAGGAGGCCACCATGACGGTCACAGTGACAGAGCGGAAGCCCGCAACCGAGCGCGTCGCCGTCCGCTGCGTCGACTCCGATGTCCATCCGACGCCGAGGGCAGGCGAACTGACACCGTACATCCCCGAGCCGTGGCGCAGCAAGTACTTCCTGGCGCGCCGGATCGGTGACCAGATCTATTACGACGCACCGGACTACGCACACGCGTATGCGATGCGTTTGGACACGTTCCCGTCAGACGGCAACTTCGCCGGCAGTGACCCCGACCTCGCCTTCCGTCAGCTGATCATGGAGGCCGGCGCCGACATCGCAGTTCTCGAGCCGGCCGCCTACCCGGCGCGCTTTCCCGAGGTCAATCACGCGATGAGCATGGCGCTCAACGACTGGCAGGCCAACCACTGGCTGGACAGCCACAACAACTGGCACGAGCGCTGGCGCGGATCGATCTGTGCGGCCATCGAGGCCCCGGAGGATGCGGCCCGCGAGATCGAGCGCTGGGCGGGACACCCCTACATGGCGCAGATCCTCATCAAGGCCGAAAACCGCCCGGCATGGGGCGATCCGAAGTACAACCCGGTGTGGGAGGCGGCCACCAAGCACGACATCACGGTGAGCTGCCACCTGTCGCGCAGCCACCACGAGGAGCTGCCGATCCCGCCGGTCGGGTTCCCGAGTTACAACCACGACTTCATGGTCACCTACTCGCTGCTCGCGGCAAACCAGGTGATGAGCCTGATCTTCGACGGGGTGTTCGACCGATACCCGACGCTGCGAATCGTGTTGGTGGAGCACGCATTCACGTGGATCCTGCCGCTGATGTGGCGGATGGACGCCATCTATGAGGCCCGTAAGTCCTGGGTGGACATCAAGCGCAAGCCGTCGGAGTACGTCAAGGACCACATCAAGTTCACCACCCAGCCGCTGGACTACCCCGAGGACAAGACGGAGTTGACCCGAGCATTCGAGTGGATGGAGTGCGAGAAGATCCTGCTCTTCAGCAGCGACTACCCGCACTGGACGTTCGACGATCCGCGCTGGCTGGTCAAGCATCTGCCTGAACATGCACGCGAGGCCGTGATGTTCCGCAACGGCATAGCGACCTATCACCTGCCGGATACTGTGCCGGCACTCGAGGGTCAGGTGCGGGTGTTCTGAATTGAGCGAAGAGAAGAAACCGCCCCGGCTCGCTCAGGGGCGTGAGCACGTCGTCGCCACGGTCGACGAGATCCCTCCCGGCACACACAAACTGGTGCCCATCGGACGGCACGGCGTCGGTGTCTACAACGTCAACGGCACCTTCTACGCCATCGCGAACTACTGCCCGCACGAGGGCGGTCCGCTGTGCTCGGGGCGCCCGCGCGGTCGCACGATAGTCGACGACGAGGTTCCCGGTGACGCGGTGATGGTGCGCGACCTCGAGTACATCTACTGCCCGTGGCACCAATGGGGTTTCGAGCTGGCGACGGGCACGACGGCGGTCAAACCCGAATGGAGTATCCGGACCTACCCGGTGCGGGTGGTTGGCAACGATGTGATGGTGCAGGCATGACCTCTACACAGTCCTCGGGCCTCAAGCTCAAGCGGGGCGAGAAGACATTCGAGTACAACGGCGGTCGCGTCGTCTACGAAATCCTGGGCAAAGAGGGCGAATTCATCGCGCTGACGCCCGGCGGGCGCTTCAGCAAGGACATCCCGGGACTGCGGCCGCTGGCGCAGGCGTTGGTCAAGGGCGGCTACCGCGTCCTGCTGTGGGACCGGCCGAACTGCGGCAAGTCCGATGTGCAGTTCTACGGCAAGAGCGAATCGCACATGCGCGCCGAGACTCTGCACGCGCTGATCACCGGACTCGACATCGGCCCATGTGTCATCGCGGGCGGTTCGGGCGGGGCACGTGACTCGCTGCTGACCACGATGCTCTATCCGGAGATCGTGCGAAAACTGGTGGTGTGGAACATCGTCGGCGGCGTGTACGGCTCGTTCGTGCTCGGCGGGCACTACGTGGTGCCGAGCATCCTCGCGGCGCGAGGCTTGGGAATCGAAGGTCTGCTGCACGTCGCCGAATGGAAGGAACGCATCGCCGAGAACCCGGACAACGAGGCGCGCTTCCGCGCTCTCGACGTCGACGAGTTCCTCAAGGTGATGTTGCGCTGGCTCAACGCGTTCGTGCCCAAGCCGGGTCAGACCATCCCAGGTGTCGAGGACGAGATGTTCGACAACATCCAGGTTCCCACGTTGATCATCCGCGGCGGGGAGAACGACTGGGATCACCCGAAGCGCACCTCCCTGGAGGTCAGCTGCCTCGTCAAGGGCTCCACGCTGATCGACCCGCCGTGGCCGGAGGACTCGTGGGAACGCGCGGGTGAGAAGTTCGCCGCGAGCGGGGGAAAGAAGTTCTGCCTGTTCGATACGTGGGTGCAGGCCGCGCCTGCGATCCTGAAGTTCCTGGACGCCTGATGCGCAGCACGGAGTCGCCGACCGTCGCTCATACCGTGTGGATGTGCACTTCGCAGTTCAGCGACGCCTCCAGGGCGGTGTGTATGCGGCTCTCCGGGACGCGTTCGAGGTCGGACTTGCGCAGCGTCACATGCACCACGTCCCAGCCGTCGTCATCGGCGACGCGATCGATGTCACCAGTGAGCCCGAATCCCGCCAGCACTCCGAGGGCGTCATCGTCGGTCCCCCGGCTGATGAACGTCAGCACACCGGGCACCGGAGTCGTGCCGAACGCGTTGGCGCACAGTCCGATCGCGATCCGCTCGAGTTCTGCAGCGTCGTCCCTCGCAATCAACAACTCGACCTCGCGTCGGTGCGGTGGCAGGCCGACAAGGTTGTTCTCGACCACCTCGATGCCCGCCGCGACAGCCGATTCACGCAGGCGCGCCATGCCGTCGGTCAGCTGCGCGGGCGCGAGCTCGCCGGCCGGGTCGACCCCGACGCGCACCACAGCGGTCCTCATGCCGGTCAGCCTATCCAGCGGCCTCGGCCGGGCTGCAAACCCGGTGGAGGCGCCATGACCGCTGCCGCAACCGCTCTCAAAGTGGCCGCATGGCCGGACTGTGCACCGCGCCTGCTGCGACCCGCGCAGGCGGGGGCCGAGGAACTGGCCGACTACGTGCAGGCCGGCGGCTACCGGACACTGGACGACCCCGACGCACTGCTGGAACAGGTCGACCTGTCCGGGCTGCTCGGACGCGGCGGTGCCGCCTTCCCGCTCGGGACCAAACTTCGCACCGTGCGCGACGCCGGAAGGCGCGGCACCCAGACGGTCATCGTCGCCAATGGCGAGGAGGGCGAACCCGCCTCCGTGAAAGACCGCTGGCTGCTTCGCAACCGGCCGCACCTGGTGCTGGACGGCCTACGGCTGGCGGCCGCGATCGTCAACGCCAGCCGCGCCTATGTCTATGTCTCCGACGAGCAGTCGGCCGCTTCGGTGAACAAAGCACTGTCGCAACTGGACTCGCAGGTGTTCGGCGCGACGGACGTCGTCGTGGTGACCGTCGAACCCGGGTATGTGGCGGGTGAGGAGACCGCCGCGGTGCGGCGTATCAACGGCGGCCCCGCCAAACCGACGGACAAACCGCCCCGGCCGTTCGAGGAGGGCGTCGCGGGACTGCCCACGACCGTCAGCAACGTCGAGACACTGGCGAACCTGCCCTTCATCCACGAGCACGGCTCGCAGAGCTTCCGCGCCGTCGGCACACCCATGTCACCAGGAACGTTCCTCGCGACCATCACGGGTGGGGGGAAGCCCGCCGCCCTCTACGAGATTCCGCACGGCGCAGCGTTTTCCGAGTTGCTGACGCTGCACGGCATACCTGCGGATTCGGTGCGCGGGGTCCTGATGGGCGGCTACTTCGCCGGACTGGTCAACACCGACATCCTCGATGCGACACTCGACCACGAGACGATCCGCCGACTCGGCAGCGGGCTCGGCTGCGGTGCGATCTCGATCCTCACCGACGATTGCCCGGTCGCCGTCGCGGCGGCGGTGATGTCCTACTTCGACCGCGAGAACGCCGGTCAGTGCGGCTCATGCTTCAACGGCACGGCCGCCATGGCCGCGGTCACCTCTGCGCTTCGCGACGGGGCGGCGACCCAGGAGGACATCACGCGTCTGGAGCGGTGGTCGGTGGTGCTGCGCGGGCGCGGCGCGTGCGGCACCCTCGACGGCGCCACGAACGTCGCCGCGAGCCTGCTGCGCCAGTTCCCGCAGCTCATCAGCAGCCACCTCACCAACGACTGCCCGTCCTGCCGAACCGGTGCATTCAGCGCGGCTCGGCCCTACGAAGTGGAGGCAGTGGCCCGATCATGAGTGACGGCTTGAGAATTCGTCTGGATCGGACGATGTGCGACGGGTTCGGCATCTGCGCCAAGCACGCGCCGGGGTACTTCTCGCTCGACGACTGGGGCTATGCGTCCCTGATCGGGGACGGAACGGTGCCGGAGAAGGACCGCGACGCGGTGATGCGGGCACTGCTGGACTGCCCGGTTCACGCGATCATCTACATGGGTGAGCACCGGCCGTCCAACGACGGGGTGGCACGCCAGGACGCCAATGAGGCGCCCGAGCCTGCGCCGAAAACCGATGACAACGAAGCGATTTCGGAGTTCGTTCGGTGACCCGACCACTGCCCGAGCTCACGGCGCAGAACGAATTCTTCTGGACGGCCGGAGGCGACGGCGTCCTGCGTATCCAGGAGTGCCGTGACTGCGAGGCGCTGATCCACCCGCCGCAACCGGTCTGCCGGTACTGCCGCAGCCGCAACATGGGGGTGCGGGACGTGTCAGGCAAGGCGACGCTGTCGGCATTCACCGTCAACCATCGGTTCGGCTTTCCCGACCTCCCGCCGCCCTATGTGGTGGCACAGGTCGCCGTCGTCGAGGACCCACGAGTTCGCTTGACCACCAACATCGTCGAGTGCGAGCCCGATGAGCTGGAGTTGGGGCAGACGGTCGAGGTGACGTTCGAGAAGATCGAGGACGTCTGGCTTCCGCTGTTCCGTCCGACGGCGGTGAAGGAGATCGGCCCACTTCCCGAAGACGAGATCGCACCAACCGACTTCGCCCGCTACGTCAGCGCACCGCTGACCACGACTAAGTTCGAGGAGCAGTCGGCGATCACCGGCATCGGTGCGTCACGGCTCGGCCGCCGGCTGATGGTGCCCCCGCTGTCGCTGACCATCGACGCGTGCGAAGCCGCGATCGCCGACGCCGGTCTGACGATTGACGATATCGACGGCCTGTCGACCTACCCGGGACTCGACATCGCCGGCATGGGCGAAGGTGGCGTGACCGCCCTCGAGGGCGCGCTCGGTATCCGCCCGACGTGGATCAACGGCGGCATGGACACCTTCGGTCCGGGCGGGTCCGTCATCGCCGCCATGATGGCGATCGCGACGGGCATGGCGCGCCATGTGCTGTGCTTCCGCACCCTGTGGGAGGCGACGTTCCAGCAGCTGATGAAGGAGGGCAGGACCAGCCCGCCCGGTGGGCCGCGCACCTCCAGCTGGCAGATGCCGTTCGGCGCCACCTCGGCGGCCCACGTGCTGGCGCTCAACGCGCAGCGACACTTTCAGCGGTACGGGACGACTCGGGAGACACTGGGCTGGATCGCGTTGAACCAGCGCGCCAACGCTGCGCTGAACCCGACGGCGATCTACCGCGATCCGATGACCATGGACGACTACCTGAACGCCCGGCCGATCACGACCCCGTTCGGGCTCTATGACTGCGACGTCCCATGTGACGGCGCCGTCGCGGTGATCGTGTCGGCGGTCGACGCCGCCAAGGACATGCCGCGCAAGCCGGTGTTCTTCGAGGCCGTCGGCACCCAGATCGTCGAACGTACCGACTGGGACCAGACCACGATGACCCACGAACCACAGGTCCTCGGCCAGTCCGCACACCTGTGGACCCGAACATCGTTGCGGCCCAAGGACGTCGACGTCGCCGAGCTGTACGACGGCTTCACGTTCAACTGCCTGTCGTGGCTGGAAGGCCTCGGTTTCTGCGGGATCGGCGAGGCGAAGGATTTCCTCGACGGCGGAAAGGCCATCGCACGCGACGGCATCATCCCGCTCAACACTCACGGCGGCCAGCTCTCCCACGGGCGTACGCACGGCATGGGTCTGGTTCACGAAGCGGTCACCCAGCTGCGCGGCGACGCCGGTGAGCGGCAGGTGAAAGATGCCC
Source organism: Mycobacterium sp. (assembly GCA_044508395.1). Taxonomy (GTDB): domain Bacteria; phylum Actinomycetota; class Actinomycetes; order Mycobacteriales; family Mycobacteriaceae; genus Mycobacterium. The sequence goes on from JBIQHU010000171.1 coordinate 8,319, forward strand.
GCGTCGCGGTGGTCAGCAGCGGCGGCCTCACCCCGAGCGGTGTGATCCTGATGCGGACCGACGGGTGAGCGACCCGACTGTGCGGCCACGGGTCGTCTTCGTCGACGGTATCCCCATGTCCGGCCTCATCGCGGCGGTCGAGGAGCCCAAGGCCGTCGTCGTCGCGTTCCACGGAGGCTCAAGCACCGCAGCGTATTTCGACTGTCCCGGGCATCCGTCGTTGTCGCTGCTGCGGTTGGGGGCCGACAACGGCTACACGATGGTGGCGCTGGATCGACCCGGGTACGGGAGTTCGGCGCCCTATCCGGAAGCCATGGAGCGGCCGGAGCAGCGCGTGGCGCTCGCGTACGGCGCGATCGACAAGATCCTCGGCGCGAACTCACGTGGCGCCGGCTTGTTTCTTGTCGGCCATTCGGCCGGGTGTGAGTTGGTGATACGGATGGCCAGCGAAGGACCCGACAACCGCGCCGAGCGCGCCAACCTGATCGGACTGGAGTTGGCGGGCACCGGTCTGCAGTACCACGCCGAGATGGCGGAGATCATGAAGGCCGCGACGGCCACGGGCCGGCCGACCGGGCTGCGCGAGGTGCTCTGGCAGCCCGCTGAGCTTTATCCCCCCGACGTGTTGTCCGGGATGACGAACTCCTCGACCGGCGCGCTTTACGAGACGAACATGACCAAGAATTGGCCCCGGCAGGACTTTCCCGCGCTCGCGCCGCAGGTACGGGTGCCCGTGCAGTTCAGTGTCGCCGAGCACGAGCGGGTGTGGCGATCGGACGCGGACGCCATGTCGCAGATCGCCGCAATATTCAGCTCCTCACCACGGTTCGTGACCAACCACCAGCCCGGGACCGGACACAACATGTCTTTGTCACTAAACGCAGCGGCGTACCACGGCTCGGTGCTGTCGTTCGTCGGGGAATGCGTTGCCGCGAAAAGCAGTACATCGGAAGCAATGGAGGCGGGTTGATGCGCGTCGGATTCATCGGATTGGGCAGCCAGGGCGGCCCGATGGCACGCCGGATCGTGGAAGGCGGCTTCGAGACGACGCTGTGGGCCCGCCGGGCGGCCAGCCTCGAACCGTATGCCGACACCGCAGCGAAGACCGCGGGTTCGCCCGCCGAATTGGGGGCGGCAAGCGACCTGGTCTGCCTGTGCGTGGTCGGCGACGACGACGTACGCGAAGTGCTCTACGGCGACACCGGCGTGCTGGCCGGTCTGGCGCCCGGCGGCATCGTCGCCATCCACAGCACCGTGCACCCCGACACATGCAAGGAGATCGCCGAGCAGGC
>JBIQHU010000021.1:0-16989 GCA_044508395.1 Mycobacterium sp.
CCCACAGCACTTCGGTGACGGACGGCATGACCGGGTGCAGCAGCTTCAGCAGTGTGTCGAGCACCGCGGCCAGCACGGCGGTCGTATGTTCGACACCGTCCGCGAGCTGGACCTTGGCCAGCTCCACGTACCAGTCGCAGAACTCGTCCCAGGCGAAGTGGTACAGCGATTCACACGCGCGACTGAACTCATAGCTGTCCAGTGCCGAATCCACTTCGGCGCGAACCTCTTCAAGCCGGCCCAGGATCCACCGGTCGGCGTCGGTCAACTGACTGGTCTCGGGCAACGGAGCAGGTGCGGCACCGTTCATCAACGCGAAGCGGGTGGCGTTGAACACCTTGGTGGCGAAGTTGCGCGAGGCGCGCGCATGGTCTTCACCGATGGACAGGTCGCCGCCGGGGCTGGCACCGCGTGCCAGGGTGAACCGCAACGCGTCGGCGCCGAACTTCTCGACCCAGTCGAGCGGGTCGATACCGTTTCCGCGGGACTTGCTCATCTTGCGGCCGAACTCGTCGCGGATCAGCCCATGCAGGAAGACGTTCTCGAACGGCACCTGCGGCCCGCGCCGGCCCTCACAGGTGATCGCCGGATCGTCGGCGACGAAGGTGCCGAACATCATCATCCTGGCTACCCAGAAGAACAGAATGTCGTAGCCGGTCACCAGAACCGAAGTGGGATAGAACTTTTCGAGATCCGGCGTGTGGTCGGGCCAGCCCATGGTGGAGAACGGCCACAGCGCCGACGAGAACCAGGTGTCCAGCACGTCGGGGTCCTGCTCCCAGCCCTCCGGCGGCGTCTCGTCGGGGCCGACGCACACCATGTCGCCGTCGGGGCTGTGCCAGATCGGGATCCGGTGGCCCCACCACAGCTGACGCGAGATGCACCAGTCGTGCATGTTGTCGACCCAGGCGAACCAGCGCGGCTCCAGGCTCGGCGGGTGAATCACGGTGCGGTGCTCGCGCACTGCATTCCCGGCGGCCGTCGCGAGGGATTCGACCTTGACCCACCACTGCAGCGACAGCCGCGGCTCGATCGGTTCCCCGCTGCGCTCGGAGTGGCCGACGCTGTGCAGGTACGGCCGCTTCTCCGCGACGATGCGTCCCTGCTGGGCCAGCGCCTCACGCACCTTGACGCGCGCCTCGAAGCGGTCCAGGCCGTCGAATTCCGTTCCGGTATCGGCGATCCGCCCCTTGGTGTCCATGATTGTCGGCATCGGCAACTGATGCCGCATGCCGATCTCGAAGTCGTTGGGGTCGTGCGCGGGGGTGACTTTGACTGCGCCCGTACCAAACTCGGGATCGACGTGCGAGTCTGCGACGACCACCATCTCGCGGTCGACGAACGGGTGCGGCAGGGTCTTGCCGACCAGATCGCGGTAGCGCTCATCGTCGGGATGCACCGCGATCGCGGTGTCACCCAGCATCGTCTCGACTCGGGTGGTGGCGACGACGATGTGCGGTTCGTCATCGCGCAGCGAACCGTAGCGGAACGACACCAGCTCGCCCTCGACGTCCTCGTACTTGACCTCGAGGTCGGAGACCGCCGTCTCCAGCACGGGCGACCAGTTCACCAACCGCTCGGCCCGGTAGATCAGCCCGGCGTCGAACAGCCTCTTGAAGATGGTGCGTACCGCGCGGGACAGGCCTTCGTCCATGGTGAAGCGGTCACGGCTCCAGTCGACCCCGTCGCCGAGTGCCCGCATCTGCCAGCCGATGGTGCCGCCGGACTCGCGCTTCCAGTCCCACACCTTGTCGACGAACAGCTCGCGGCCGAAATCTTCCTTGGTCTTACCGTCCACGGCCAGCTGCTTCTCGACGACGCTCTGGGTGGCGATGCCCGCATGGTCCATCCCCGGCAGCCACAACACCTCGTAGCCCTGCATGCGTTTGCGCCGCGTCAGCGCGTCCATCAGCGTGTGATCCAGCGCATGGCCCATGTGCAGGCTGCCGGTGACATTCGGCGGCGGCAGCACGATCGAGTACGGCGGCTTGCTGCTCGCGGCGTCGGCCTTGAAGTAGCCGGCATTGACCCACCCCTCATAGAGGTCGGTCTCGACCGCGCCTGGATCCCAGGATTTGGGCAGGGCGTCGAGGCCGGGGCGGGAGCTGTCGGTCACCCCGCAAGTCTAGAAACACCGCGCGAGCTGGGCCCACACCGGAGGTAGGGGAACGGAAAAGACCCCGACACGCTGGCCGAACGGGACACTTTGCGACTGGTCGCGCAGAGAAAGTTACTTCTTGCCGCCGAGCAGGCCGCCGAGAATCTCGCCGATCGGGTTGCTCTGACCGCTGCCGCCACCACCCAGCACGCTGCCGAGGATGCTGCCCAGCGGGTTGTCGCCCCCGCCACCACCACCGGCGCCGCCCAGGATGCTGCCGAGGATGTCGCCGAGCCCCCCGCCGCCACCGGCCTGCTCGGCGGGCGCCGATCCCTTGGACAGCTGCTTGCCGATGTAGGCCAGCACGATCGGCGCCAGGATGGGCAGCAGCTGCTTGATCAGGTCGCCGCCGCCCGCGCCCTTGTCGGCCAGCGCGGAGGCGACGGCGCCGCTGTCGTTGCCGCCGAAGATCTTGGCGACGTATTGGTCGCCCTCCTTCGCATCGACCTGGTCGACGCTGACCCCGCCGTCGAGCAAACCGCTTGCGCCTTGCCGAGCAACGGCGGATTCGAGGTCACTCGAGTCGATCTCGTTGGCCGCAACGTTCTCGGCCAAGCCACCGACCAGCGCGGGCACCAGGGTCCGGATCGCGTTGTTCACTTCGCCTTCATCGGCGCCGACCTTCTTGGCAATCTCGCTTACCGGGATTTGCTCGTACAGATCATCGAGACCAGCCATGGTTCCCCACCTTCATTGCTGGGATAATCCACCTACGCTAGTCGAAAAGATCTTGGCGCACAGCGGTTTTACCCGCGTAGTTCAGTTCAGCCGCGTGGTCTCCACCAACACTTCCGCGGCGGGGAATCGGGCCAGCAATGCGTCGCCCATCGCCGCCGCGGGTGTCAGGACGCCACGCAGATCCGAGAGCCGGTCGCGGTCGAGCGCGAGCGCGAGCCCGCTTTCGCCCAGCAGCACCGACGTGGCCTTGTAGCCGTAGTCGCCACGCTGAGAAAACCGTGCCCGGTAGTGGGCGCCCGTCGTGGTGGTGGTGTACGTCTCGACCGTGTAGTGCCCGTTCTCGCGCACCCGCTCACTGGGGCCGGTGCCTGGTTTCGGTGCGATTCGGTCGATGAGGCGGCGGGGGATGCGGTGAAAGTAACGGCTGCCCAACTCCATCGCCGCGGCGTTTCCGGCGGTGGCCAGAGCCGCCGCCACCGGCGCCAGCACGGAGCGGCCTACGCTCATCAGCTCGCCGTACTCGAGCTTCCTGCCGTAGGCGTACCCCAGTAACGCGTTGCTGCGCCTGACAATTCGCGAGTTGGGGCCGGCCATCACGAAGGGCGCCAGCCAGTACTTGTCGAGCACGTCGGCGACCTCACGTCCGCGCCGCCACCGAATGTCGGGCTGCCCACCGAGTTCGGGCTCCGCTGCGCGGTCGGGTGAGAGGGTGTAGGGATCGTTCATCGCCCGTCGCGCCTCTGCATCGCGCGAGACAGTGCTGAGCACGTCGATCATCGACGCTACGGTGCCGCCCGACACACCGCCGGACATCGCCCGCACGACCAGATTGGTATCGGTCAGCTCGCCGGCCTGATCGTCCTGGATACGCCGATAGAGCGCAAACACGCTGAGATCCGAAGGGATCGAATCGAATCCACATGAGTGCACGATGCGTGCGCCGGTGTCGGCGGCCTGCTTGTGGTACTGGTCGATGCTGTCGCGAATGAACAACGTCTCGCCCGTCAGGTCGGCGTAGTCGGTGCCCGCGGCCGCACACGCCGCCACCAGCGGGAGCCCGTAGCGGGCGTACGGCCCGACGGTGGTCACCACCACCTGCGTCCTGGCCGCCATCGCATTGAGCGTCGAGGGCTGCGACGCATCCGCCGAGATGATCGGCCAGGACTGCGCCTTCTCCCCCAACGATTCCCGTACCGCGAGCACCTTGTCGTGCGATCGGCCCGCCAGTGCGATACGTGCATCACCACCGGCCTTGGCCAGGTACTGGGCGGTCAGTTTTCCGACGAAGCCGGTTGCGCCGTACAGGACGATGTCGAACTCGCGTTGTCCGCTCATGTCCGCGACGCTACCCGAGCGTCTCCGGCAACTCGATGTCCTCACCGAGGACGTGACGGCTCAGGAAAGCGATGACCACCTGGTACCAGACCTTGGCGTGCTGCGGGGTGAGCACCCAATGGTTCTCCGATGGGAAGAACAGGAACTGGTGCGGGCTGGTGCCGTCGTCGGCGGCAGGCAGCCGCGATTCGGTCAGCAGCTGGTACCAGAGCCGCAACGCCTCGCCAATCGGCACGCGGTAGTCCTTGTCGCCGTGGATGACGAGCATCGGGGTGGCGATCTGGCCGACGTGATGGTGCGGTGAGTTCGCCGCAGCCATCTCCGGCGTCATCTCCCGCACCCAGTAGTACGCCGAGTCGGTGGTGACGCCGAACTGCTCGAGCGTCCACAGGCTCGCATGGGTGACGATCGCGTCGAACCGATCGGTATGTCCGGCAACCCAATTGGCCATGTAGCCGCCGAAGGATCCGCCCATTGCCGCGGTCCGGTCGGCGTCGACACGGGGATGCGCGCACGCAGCGTCCGTCGCCGCCATCAGATCGTCGTATGGGGCGTTGCCCCAGGCTCCCCAGCCCCGCTGGATGAAGTCCTGCCCGTATCCGGTGGACAACGCGGGATCGGGGAGCAACACCGCATAGCCCCGAGCGGCCAACAACCAGGGATTCCATCGCCACGACCAGACGTTCCAGCTGGAAAGCGGGCCGCCGTGGATCCATAGCAGCAGCGGTGCGGGCGCATCACGGTCCGGCAGCACCAGCCACGAACGCACCCGGGTGCCGTCGGTTGAGGTCGCCTCGATGTCGGTCAACGTGCCGGGAAGGCGAGGCGGATCGACGCACGGCAATTCGGTGACGGCCCCGTGCGGATCGATGCGCACAGGATGCGGTAGCGCGGCGTAGGAGCTACGAAGCGCGTAGAGCACACCGCCGGGCGCCGCGGCCACGTCGGTGTAGGCGTAGTCATCGAACGTCAGTTGGGTGACGGTGCCGTTTGCGAGGTCGATGCGGAAGATGGGAGCCCGGCCGTCCTGGTCGGCGGTGACGATCAATGCCGAACCGTCGCGTGACCACGTCACCGACGTCGGCCAGCGATCCCAGTCGACCGCAATGTCGACCGGATTACCGCCGAAACGCAAGTAGCACAGTGTGAGACGTGGCGCCTCTTGCGGCGTGGAATGCGCCTCACGAATGTAGGCGATGGCCGAGCCGTCGGGTGCGATCGCCGGGTCCCACAGATCGGCGTCGGGATCGTCGGCGATCACGGTTCGCTCACCGGTGTCGGTGTCGATGCGCACCAGGACAGCGCGCTTCGACGCGCGCGTTGCAGGTAGCTGCCAGCTGGTGACGACGAATGCCCCGTCGGCGCTGACGTCGAAATCGGCGTTCCACAACGCACTTCCAGGTGACGGGGTCAGGTCCTTCGGCTCGCCGCTATCGAGATCTGTGCCGAACAGATGAGGCTCTCCCGGCCCAATATCCTTGTCCCAGTGGCGGATCGGATATCCGGTGTGCAGGATGGCGGTGATCTTGTTGTCCTTGCGCTGATCCCAGATACGGCGGTCGTCGTCGATGTCGCGCGCCGACGGCATCATCGGTCCGCTCACGACCGCGATGTCGGTGTCGCTCGCGGTGCGCACCGACTCGACTCCGCCGGGCAACGCCAACGCCTCGAACGCCTCACCGCCCGCTGCGGGCAGACGCCACAACGCCGCGGGCGTCTTGTCGTCGCCGTCGGTGGGCCGCTTCGCAACGAAGAGCACGTCCCCGCCGGCAGTGAACACCGGCGACGACTCGCCCTTGGCGCCTCGGGTCAAGCGTCGCGCCGGCCGCGCCCCCGCGGGGTCGACTTCCCATACCGCGCTGATGTACTCGGTGCGCTTGTCGTTGAGTTCTGCGCGGGTGACCACCACGCGGGTGCCGTCGCCCGACACCGCGAGGCCCGTGATGCGCGGCAGCGCGAGGTAGGCATCGAGGTCGTCGAACGGCGTCGGGTCGGTCATGCCCATTTGGTAGCACAGCCGCCGGCAGTCTCGGCGGACCCGCTACGTTCGAGTCATGCCGAAGCGGATCCTGGTGATCGGGGCGGGGATCGCCGGGCTGGCGACCGCCAACGCGCTACAACAGCAGGGACACGACGTCACGGTCATCGAGGAGCGCACGGACACCTCGTCGGGCGCGGGCATCAGCATCTGGCCCAACGCGCTGGCCGCACTCGACGAAATCGGTATGGGCGACGCCGTTCGCGCAGCCGGAGGCCGAATCACCGCGGGGGCGATGCGCTGGCACGACGGCACCTGGCTGCGTCGCCCGTCGCCGCAACGACTGGTCAAGGCGTTGGGTGAGCCGCTGGTGGTGATTCACCGAAACGCCCTGACCTCGGTGCTCGCCAGCTCGCTCGCCGAGGGAACACTGCAGTACGGTGTCGCGGCCCAGTCCATGGTGGCGACCGCCGACGGTGTGCGGGTGAGCCTCTCGGACTCCACGGCGACGGACGTCGACGCAGTCGTCGGCGCCGACGGCACGAATTCGATGGTCGCGCGTCACCTCAACGGACCGCTCGCCAGCCGCTACGTCGGTTACACGGCGTGGCGCGGCGTGGCCGATTGCCACATCGACCCCGACGTCGCAGGCGAGGTCCTCGGCCCTGCCGTCGAATTCGGTCACGTCCCCATCGACGAAAACAGCACCTACTGGTTCGCCACCGAACGAACGCCCAAGGGAGGCAACGCGCCGGAGGGCGAGCTGAACTATCTGAAACACAAGTTCGGCACCTGGACCGATCCCATCCCGGCTGTCCTCGACGCGACCGACCCCGACCGCGTGCTGCGCAACGACCTCTACGACCGCGACGAGGCCCGGCAATGGTCCAGGGGGCCGATCGTCGCGGTCGGCGACGCGGCCCATCCGATGCGGCCGCATCTGGGTCAGGGCGGTTGTCAGGGAATCGAGGACGCGGCGATCTTGACGTCGTTCGTCGCGCGGACGGACGACCTTTCCGCCGCATTCGCCCGGTTCGCCGCATTCCGCCGCCCACGGGTGCGCTCGCTGATGCGCGAATCGAGGTTGATCGGCCAGATCGTGAACCTGCCGCCGTTGCTCAGCGCCGCGGTGAGCCGCGCGACCGTGCTGGGGCCCGAGGCGTTGCTTACGAGGCATTTGGCCGCGGTGGCAGCCCGGTCGGCGTTCGCGCTGCCAACAGGCCGCGACCTCGAACCGGCATGACGAACACCCGCTGGCTCTACGGCGCGTCCGGCTGGGAAACCCTCATCTGGAAGTTCGTCCGCACCGACGACAAGCGTGTGGTGCCCAACCGCTGGCAGTGGACGCTGCGCACAGACCCGGGCATGCGGGTCGATCCGCAGGGCAACGAGTTCAGCGTGTGGTGCCCAGGGTGCCCAACGGGTTGAGCAGCGCGGTGCACATTTGGCGGGGGTTGATGAAGCCGAACAGTCCGCTGGAGGGCATCGACGAGCAGCCGGTGGCGGTAGCAGCCGGCGTAAAGGACGTAGAAGACGTAGAGGGCATAGACGGCACAGACGGCATCGAAGTGCCCGGATTCCGCCAGACGGCCGGCTGGGCGCCACGGGGACCGCACTTCGGCCAGGCCTTGAGGCCCTGGGTGCGCAGGACGTTCTCGGCGACGCGAATCTGCTCGGCGCGCGAGGCGTGCGCGGGGTTGCCCACCCCACCGTTGGAGGTCCAGGTCGCCTGCTTGAACTGCAGCCCGCCGTAATGGCCGTTGCCGGTGTTGATGTTCCAGTTGCCACCGGACTCGCACTCGGCAATGGCGTCCCAGTTCACCGAGTCCGCGTTGGCGGTGGCGGTGGACAGTGCCATCGGGATGATCGCCATCGCACCGGCGATGACAGCGGCCATCAGGCCCTTGGTAACAGCCTTACGAATGTTCATCTGCGGTCCTTCCCCGACCGTTTGAAACTCAAGGCCCGCGTGAAGCGCTAGCTTCGATGCGGCTATCCGGTGTTTCGGGTGGGGAAGGTCACGTGTTACCAGAGCGTCAAAAGTTTTAATCGTTACTTATCTGGCGTAAGAGGCCTCTGAGGATGCGATTTCGGCGTGCTGGGCCACGCTGAGCGTGCCCCAGCACCCCGAAATCGCGAGAAAGAGAAAGAAGAGGCGGTGTCCAGGCATTTTGCCCGGACACCGCCCCGAAAAGCTCTTACTGGTCGTGGCTAGCCACGACGGCCGCAGGTCGGCCACGCGCCGATCCCCTGCGACTGCAGAACGTTCTCCGCCACGCGGATCTGCTCCTCACGGCTGGCGTTGTGCGGCGAGCCATTGCCGCCATTGGAGCGCCAGGTGCCCATGGTGAACTGCAGGCCGCCGTAGTAGCCGTTGCCGGTGTTGATGGACCAGTTGCCGCCGGACTCGCAGGCCGCGACGGCGTCCCAGTTCACGCTGTCCGCACTGGCGGTGCCTGCCAGCGCCAGCGGCGCGACGGCGAGCGTGCCTGCGAAGGTCGCCAGACCAAGCGTCTTGCGGATGTTCTTCAATTTCGATCCTTTCGGACGAGCGCGCACCACCGACACCCCTGCGCGGACGCACGGGCACATGCCTGGTCACCAGGCCATGGGTGTTGGGCCGCACCATCTCGGTTAGGTGCGGCAGCGGGAGGCGAGAACAGCCTCGCCGGGCGATCACACCCAGCGGCCTCGGCGGCGTCGTCACCGCGCTTGGCCCCACTCACACGCAGGTTCGTGGTTTTTGAATTATTTGCTCCGTTAGAAGCCGTTAGGGACCGTACAAACCGTTTCGGCGAAAGTCATTTCGGTGAAGAACGTGTCGCGGGCAGATCACGGAACGATCACGGCGGGCTACGGCCAACGTCCACGCAGGTCATCCGCGCGTTTGACCCCGAGGTGGATTTCGCGGCACAGGGTCAGATCCGTGAGTCATCTCACTACGATTTTGTGACCCAGCACACCGTTCGACGCGCCGCCAAACGCGTTTAGGCGCTGGTGAAACGCCCAGAGCGCGTGGAGGAATCGCTCGCATGGCGTCTAATCGGCGATTCTGTTCGCCACAGGCAGCGTCACGTTCGCTCAGGGCGGAGCTGCCCTAATCCCCTTGTTCCACTTGGTATTTCAGCTACAAAATCCGGGGTTCAACGCCTGTATCGACAGCTGGCGATCTCGTGGCGCTCATACCTGAAACTGTTCTGCTACAAGTGATTCCCAGCCATACGGCACCAAAGGTTCTGCGGCAGGTTCGCATCCGGGTGGCTCCTGCCCCACGACCAGACCGGTAACGACGGGTCATCAGGGCAGCGATTCGCTCCCCGATACTTCCGCCGAACGAAATTGGTATCGAAACAGCGATCGAACAAGCGCAAATTCCTGGCGCGGCATGGTCGAAGCTCCTGTTGCACAACACCACTCAGACCGCATCTGTCGGCCCAACCGGTCGCATTCGAGACCCCGGCCGAACATTCCGCGACGTCTATCACTGGAAAATATCGAAACAATTCGGTGCCAGGAATTCAGCACAAATCGCAAGTAATTCGGTGCAATTGAATTTGCGAATTTGCTACGCGATTCGCCGAGACGCCGCGTCCCTCAGCTCCGTGATGGTGTTGACGTTCGTCAGCGCTCGCTGCTCGGGCATGACGACCCGTTGCGTGTCGACCGTGTCCACCAGCGCCCGCATGCTGCGCTCCCCCGCGTCGACGAGCTCGGACACGCGTTCATGCAGATCGGTGCGGTAGATCCCGGCCAAGTAGTGCGAGCGGCCGTCCCACGGCAGCACCACGTCGGCGCCGAGACGGACGGCGGGCCCGATGAGCTCGTCGATCAGGTCGGCGGACAGGAACGGCATGTCGACGGCGCACACGAACGCGTATTCGCGCCCGGCCTCCGCGGCCGCGCGCAGCCCGCGACCGGTGGCCAGCAGCGGGCCGACGCCGCGGACCTCGTCGCGCAGGATCTCTGCCTCTAGGCCCGGCATCGCCTGACCCGGCGCGGCGACGACGAAGACGGGTGCGCATCGCGGGCTCACGGCGGACACCGTCCGCTCGACGAGCGTCTTGCCCTCGAAGAGGGCGGTCGCCTTATCGCGGCCCATCCGGCGGGAAGCCCCGCCGGCCAAAATGATCGCTGCTACCGGAACCGGGGACGTCACGTCAGTGAGATTAGTCGACAGTCCAGGTGTCTTTGCCACGCAACAGCGACTGCAATGCAGCCGTGTCGTGCGGCTTGGCGTCCCGCGCCGAGGCGATCTGCTGCCGGGCGGCGTCGTCATAGGTCGGCTTGCTGACCTGACGGAAGATGCCCATCACCATGTGATCGAGGTTCTGCTCGGACAGCCGCGACAGCGCGAATGCGTACGCCGGATCCTGGAGATGTGCATCGTGGACCACGATCTCGTCGGCCGCGACATCCGCGGTCTTTGCGATCTCGAGGCCGTAGCCCGACTTCACCACGCAGTACTCGCCGTCGGCGCCGAAGGTGATCGGCTCGCCGTGGGTCAAGTTGATGAGCCGCTCCTCGGCGCCTTCCTTGCGCAGTGCGTCGAAGGAACCGTCGTTGAAGATCGGGCAGTCCTGCATGATCTCGACGAGCGCGGCACCGCGATGCTGAGCTGCGCCGCGAAGGACCTCGCTCAGGCCCTTGCGGTCGGAATCCAGCGCGCGACCGACGAACGTGGCCTCGGCACCCAGCGCCAGCGACACGGGGTTGAACGGGTAGTCCAGCGAGCCCATCGGGGTGGACTTCGTGATCTTGCCGGTCTCCGACGTCGGCGAGTACTGACCCTTGGTGAGGCCGTAGATCCGGTTGTTGAACAGCAGGATCGTCAGGTTGACGTTACGTCGCAGCGCATGGATCAGGTGGTTGCCGCCGATCGACAGCGCGTCGCCGTCGCCGGTGACAACCCACACCGACAGGTCCTGCCGGGCCAGCGCCAACCCGGTCGCGATCGTCGGCGCACGGCCGTGGATCGAGTGGAAGCCGTAGGTCTGCAGGTAGTACGGGAACCGGCTGGAGCAGCCGATGCCGCTGACGAACGCGATGTTCTCGCGACGCAGCCCCAGTTCGGGCAGGAAGTTGCGAATGGTGTTGAGGATGACGTAGTCACCGCAGCCCGGGCACCAGCGGACTTCCTGGTCGCTGGTGAAGTCCTTCGACTTCTGCGGCTCGTCCGTCGTCGGAACCAGGCCGGTCCCGGACGCCAGCCCGAGATCCACACCAGTCAGGTCAGTCATGCGATTGCTCCCACACCAGTCGCTTCGGTTTCTATGGTGGCTGCCGCCAGCCGGGCGAACTTGGCCTTGTCGATTTCCTTGTCGCTCAACGTTCCATCGAGCGCAGCGTCGATGATTCCTTCGACCTCGTCGGCCAGGAACGCCATCCCCTCCACCTTGGTCACCGACTGAACGTCGACGAGGTACTTGCCGCGCAGCAGCAGCGCCAACTGGCCGAGGTTCATCTCCGGCAGCACCACCCTGGGGTAGCGCCGCAGCACCTCGCCGAGGTTGGCGGGGAAGGGATTGAGATTGCGCAGGTGCGCCTGGGCCACCTTGATGCCCTTGCGGCGCGCACGACGGCATGCCTCGCCGATGGGGCCGTAGCTGCTGCCCCAGCCGAGCATCAGCAGTTCCGCGTCACCGGTCGGGTCGTCGACCTCGAGGTCCGGCACCTTGATGCCGTCGACCTTGGCCTGCCGCAACCGCACCATGAGGTCGTGGTTCTTCGGCTCGTACGAGATGTTGCCCGACCCGTTGGCCGCCTCCAGCCCGCCGATGCGGTGCTCGAGTCCCGGGGTGCCGGGGATCGCGAACTGACGGGCCAGCGTCTCCGGGTCGCGAGCGTACGGCTGGAACGGCTCACCCGACTTGGCGAAGGTGTGCTCGATCTTCTCGTACGTGCCGACATCCGGAATCTGCCAGGGCTCAGAGCCATTTGCGATCGCACCGTCGGACAGAATGACCACGGGAGTGTGGTAGTTGACCGCGATACGCGCGGCCTCTACCGCGATGTCGAAGCAGTCCGACGGCGACCGCGGCGCCAACACCGCGACCGGGGATTCGCCGTTGCGCCCGAACAGCACCTGCAACAGATCGGCCTGTTCGGTCTTGGTCGGCAGGCCGGTCGACGGTCCGCCGCGCTGCACGTCGATGACGATCAGCGGAAGCTCGGTCATCACCGCCAGGCCGATCGCCTCCGACTTCAGCGAGATGCCGGGCCCGGAGGTGCTGGTGACGCCGAGTGCGCCGCCGTACGACGCGCCGATCGCGGCGCCGATGCCCGCGATCTCGTCCTCGGCCTGGAAGGTCAGGACGTTGAAGTTCTTGTGCTTGGACAGCTCGTGCAAGATGTCCGACGCCGGGGTGATCGGGTAGGTGCCGAGCACCACCTGCAAATCACTGAGGTGGCCGGCCGTGACGATCCCGTACGCCAGCGCGGCATTACCCGAGATCTGGCGGTACTCACCGCTCTTGAGCTTGGCGGGCGCCACTTCGTAGACGCTGCTCGCGAATGCCTCGGTGGTCTCGCCGTAATTCCAGCCGGCCTTGAGCGCGAGCACGTTGGCCTCGGCCACGTCGGGCTTGCGGGCAAACTTCTCGCGGATGAACGCTTCACTGTGCTCGAGCTCGCGGCCGTACATCCAGGACAGCAGTCCGAGCGCGAACATGTTCTTGGCGCGCTGACCGTCTTTCTTGGACGCGCCGATCTCCTCGACGGCGCCGAGGGTGAGCGTGGTCATCGGAACGGCCTGCACGACGTAGTCGCTCAGCTCGTCATTCTCCAGCGGGTTGCCTTCGTAGCCGACCTTGGCCAGGTTCCGCTTCGTGAACTCGTCGGAGTTGGCGATGATCAGCCCGCCGCGCGGCAGATCGGACACGTTGGCCATCAGCGCGGCGGGGTTCATCGCGACGAGGACGTCAGGGCGGTCGCCCGCGGTCAGGATGTCGTAGTCGGCGATCTGAATCTGGAACGACGACACACCGGGCAGCGTGCCCTGTGGCGCGCGGATCTCGGCGGGGTAATTCGGTTGTGTCGCAAGGTCATTGCCGAACAGTGCGGCCTCGGAGGTGAACCGGTCACCGGTGAGCTGCATACCATCGCCGGAGTCGCCCGCGAATCGGATGACGACCTTCTCGAGCTTGTGCCTAGTGCCCGGGCTGACCCCGTTGCCGTTGGCTCCCACTGCGACCGCCTTCCGTTCCGATCCGAGCTATCTCGGCGAACGTCTCTCCGAGTCGCGGTCATGGCGACGCGCCGTCGTTGGACGTCCACTGAAATTTGATGTCACTGGCAGTACCGATTATTGCACTTCTCTTAGGCAGGCCTTCACACGACTCGCGGATTGCGTGCAGGTGTCGACTTACCGAAGCCGCTGCTCAGCGCCTGTGTCTGTCGGCGTCCCGAGACAGAATTGTGTTTTGCGTCACGTGGCACTCGGTGTCATTAATAAGGAAATTGCTACCGGTCAGTAGCGCGCTGCTAGCACTCGCGGAGTCCTCAGGGCGGCAGGTTGTACGGAGTGATGACCTGGATCGGCACGGGGCGGGCCGGCTCGGCCGGCAACGCGCCCTGCTGCTGGAGGATCAGCCGCATCGCCAGGCGTGCGTCAGCACGTAGATCGTTGTGCAGAACCACCGAGATGGAGCCGTCACGCAGCAGCTTTCTGTTGTCGGCATCGAGATCGTGGGCGACGAACACCCTGCACACCCGTCCTAAACGCTCGAACGCCGCAATTGTCGCGGTGTTGCCCCCGCCGACCGAATAGACGGCCTCGACGCCCGGATGCGCCTCGAGCGCCTCGAGCACCAACCGCTCATTGGTGGCGTCGATACCGTCGCTGTCGGTGACCTCGACCATTTTTCGCCCCGTACCGCGCATCGCCGCGCGGAAGCCCACCTCACGCTCACCCTCGCCGCGGAACACCGCGCGGCTCAACATGATGAGGACGTCCGACGGCGCCGGACCGAGCCACTCGCGCATCAGGTAGGCCGCCGTCACCCCGGCTCCGTGGTTGTCGATGCCCACGTAGGCGCACCGCGCGCTCGCGGGGATGTCGGTCGTGTAGGTCACCACCGGGACACCGCTTGCGACCAGGCGGTCGACGGCCTCGGCCACGGCGGGATCGTCCTGCGCCTTGAGAATCACACCGTGACTGCCGCGGATACGGCTCAGCGCCTCGACCATCTGCTCCGTCGTCCCCGACTCCCATAGGCGGAAGCGTGCCCGCAGCATGGCAGGCGCGAACGCGGGCAGTTCGGCTTCGACGGCGGCCCGGAACGCGTCGGAGAATCGCGCAGGCGTCTGCATCACCACGTCGATGAGGTACCGGCGGCCGTTCAGGCGCAGCTGGGCCCGCTGCTTGTCGAGATCGGCGATTGCCTGTTCGACCTCGGCCCTGGTGTTCGCCCGGACGCCCGGACGCTTGTTCAGGACACGATCGACCGTCGCTTCACTGAGACCGCTCTGTTGAGCGATCTCGCGGATCTTGTAGCGATGCGCCACTGCACGGTTCCCCTCTTCGCGCGAGCAGACGGAAAGGTCCCCCGACACGCCGCGGAACGGGGCAGTTTGCGTCTGCTCGCCCAGACTCCCTTGAGGTGTTTTTGATGGGTTTATGGCGTTGATTGCGGCAAGTATCACAGCAAGACTAACTCCCATGGCCGCATCAGCGACGACGACTCACGCAGCGTGGATCGACGAGTCCGACTGCCGGCTCGACGACTTCCGCGCCCAGGTGCTTCGCGACACGGAGCGCGGCGACTATCCGAACGCCAGCGACGTGCGAAGCAACGTGCCGGTGTACTCCGCCGCCGCGGTGGCAGGGGCCGAAAGGCGCGAGGTGCAGTCCGAGCTGATCGGCGCCCTCGCAGACGGCCCCGGCGTGGTGATGTTCGAGAATGCCTTCTCCCCCGACGTCGTCGATCGGGCCAACGAGGCCTTCTTCTCGATCATCGCCGCACAGCGCGACGCCGGCACCGCCGCGGGCGATCATTTCGGCAAGCCGGGCGCCAACGACCGGATCTGGAACGCCGCGCAGAAGCTCGCGCTCCACGCACCCGACGTGTTCGCCGAGTACTACGCCAACGACACCCTCGCGATGGTCTGCCAGGCCTGGCTGGGGCCGCGCTATCAGGTCACCTCGCAGGTCAACGTCGTCAACCCCGGTGGCACACAGCAGGTTCCGCATCGTGACTATCACTTGGGCTTCGTGCCGGACGAGCATCTCGAGCAGTACCCGGCACATCTGCACCGCACGTCGCCGGTGTTGACGCTGCAGGGCGCCGTCGCCCACTGCGACATGCCCGTGGAGAGCGGCCCGACGATGCTCCTGCCGTATTCGCAGCGGTTCGCCGGCGGATACCTCGCCTTCAATCGGCCCGAGTTCGTCAGCTTCTTCGCCGACCATCACGTGCAGCTGCCATTGCGCAAGGGCGATGCGGTGTTCTTCAACCCAGCGCTGTATCACGGTGCGGGGTCGAATGTTTCGAGTGATATTCGCCGGATCGCGAACCTGCTGCAGATCTCGTCACCGTTCGGCCGGGCGATGGAGGCAATGGACCGCACAGCGATGATCCGCGCGATCTATCCCTCGCTGCTGGCGATGAAGGCGGCTGGCCGCCCATGGCGGGATCTCTACAACGTGGTGGTCGCCACCGCCGAGGGTTACGCCTTTCCCACCAACCTCGACAGCGATCAGCCCATCGCCAGTCTGGCCCCACCCAGCCAGGTCGACACGGTGCTGGCGGCGCTCGCCGATGACCTCAGCGCAGACCAACTCGACGTCGTCCTGCGCACCCAAGAAGAACGGAGACTGCCATGACCACCCTCGGCGTGATCGGACTGGGCCGCATCGGCGCCTTCCACACCGACACCCTTTCGGGACTGGAGGGCATCGACGGGTTGGTCGTCACCGACGAACGGCCCGAGGTCGTGACCGCCGTCGCCGCCAAATACGGTGCGAAGCCGGTTGATTCGGTCGATGCGCTGCTGGCGTCCGGTGTGGACGGCGTCGTCGTCTCGGCTGCGACGCCTGCGCATGCAGAGCTGACGCTTGCCGCGGTCGCCCGGGGCCTGCCCACGTTCTGCGAGAAGCCGATCGCCTCGACGGCGGTGGAGAGCGTACGGGTGGCCGACGTCATCGCACGTTCGGGCGTACCGGTTCAGGTGGGCTACCAACGACGGTTCGACGCCGCGTTCGCTGCCGCCAAGCGTGCGGTCGACGACGGCTCACTGGGCGCCCTGCACACCGTGCGCAGCACGACGATGGACCCGGCTCCCCCGCCGATGGAATACATCGCGGGTTCGGGCGGGATCTTCCGCGACTGTGCGGTACACGATTTCGACGTGCTCCGCTGGATCACCGGGCAACAGGCCGTCGAGGTGTACGCCACGGGCAGCGTTCAGGGCGACCCGAGATTCGCCGAGTTCGGCGACGTCGACACCGCCGCCGTTGTCGTCACCTTCGAGGAAGGCACGCTCGGGGTGGTGTCGGCGGCGCGGTACAACGCACACGGCTACGACTGCCGTCTCGAGGTGCACGGATTCCACGACACGGTCGTCGCAGGCTGGGATCAAGGCGTACCGGTTCGAAACGTCGACCCCGACAACGACTTTCCGCACGGACCCGCGCACCACTTCTTCATGGACCGCTTCACCGAGGCGTTTCGCGCAGAGCTCAGCGCGTTCGTCGACGTGGTCAAGGGCGAAGCCGCCCCGGCATGCACGGTGGCCGACGCGGTCGAGGTCGCCTGGCTGGCCGAAGCGGCAACCGAGTCGCTGCAGCGCCGAGTGCCGGTGAGCATCAAGGAGGTTAGGTCACGGTGACGACCCCAAAGACGAC